>CAWHMO010000004.1:0-243186 GCA_963830565.1 uncultured Pseudomonadota bacterium | reverse complement strand
CAATGGAACAGGAGGCTCCGTCGGCGGCGGCAGCAGCAGCTTCGGTGGCGGCGGTGGCGGTGGCGGGCTCCTTGGCAATGGCGGCAACTCCTCCTACGGTGGCTATGGCGGCGCTTCCTTCACGAACGGTCTGGCCGGCGGCATCGGCGCCGGCGGCAGCCCCGCCGCCGGCGGCAACTTTGACGGCGGCTTCGGCGGCGGAGCCGGCAGCGGCAACAACGGCGGCGGCGGCGGCGGCGGCTACAGCGGGGGCGGGGGCGGCAGCGGGGCCCGCGAAATCTTTGGCGAGGGCGGCGGCGGCGGCTCCCTCGACCGCGGCACCAACCAGGTGCTCAGGGCCGGCGAGAACAGCGGCGACGGCTCGGTGGTGATCACGGCGCTTTTCGCGCTGCCCACACCGTCCACCATCAGCGGCACGCAGTCCGGGCAAACGACCATCGGCACCGCGCCGGTTCCGGCCTTCGCCCACGCCGCCATCGTTGATCTCAACGCCGGCAACCCGACCGAGACGGTGACGGTCACGCCGAGCAACACCGCCAACGGCACGCTGTCCGATACGGCCGGCGGCACAGTCAGTAACGGCGTCTACACCGTGTCGGGCAGCGCGGGCGCGGTCACGGCGGCGCTGGACGCGCTCACCTTCACCCCGGCCGCGATCGCGCCCGGCCAGACGGTCACCACCGGCTTCACCATCAGCGACCAGAACTCGGCCGGCCTGACCGCGACCGACGCCACGACCAGCGTGATCGACAGCGCCCCCGCCGTCGCCTCCACCATCAGCGGCACGCAGGCCGGGCAGACGACCACCGGCACCGCGCCGATCGCGCCCTTCGCCCACGTCGGCATCGCCGATCTCAACAGCGGCGGCCCGGCCGAGACGGTGACGGTCACGCCGAGCAACACCGCCAACGGCACGCTGTCCGATACGGCCGGCGGCACAGTCAGTAACGGCGTCTACACCGTGTCGGGCAGCGCGGGCGCGGTCACGGCGGCGCTGGACGCGCTCACCTTCACCCCGGCCGCGATCGCGCCCGGCCAGACGGTCACCACCGGCTTCACCATCAGCGATCAGAACTCGGCCGGCCTGACCGCGACCGACGCCACGACCAGCGTGATCGACAGCGCCCCCGCCGTCGCCTCCACCATCAGCGGCACGCAGGCCGGGCAGACGACCACCGGCACCGCGCCGGTTCCGGCCTTCGCCCACGCCGCCATCGTTGATCTCAACGCCGGCAACCCGGCCGAGACGGTGACGGTCACGCCGAGCAACACCGCCAACGGCACGCTGTCCGATACGGCCGGCGGCACAGTCAGTAACGGCGTCTACACCGTGTCGGGCAGCGCGGGCGCGGTCACGGCGGCGCTGGACGCGCTCACCTTCACCCCGGCCGCGATCGCGCCCGGCCAGACGGTCACCACCGGCTTCACCATCAGCGATCAGAACTCGGCCGGCCTGACCGCGACCGACGCCACGACCAGCGTGATCGACAGCGCCCCCGCCGTCGCCTCCACCATCAGCGGCACGCAGGCCAACCAGCAGACCACGGACCAGGCGCCGATCGCGCCCTTCGCCCACGTCGGCATCGCCGATCTCAACAGCGGCAGCCCGACCGAGACGGTGACGGTCACGCCCTCCAGCACCGCCAACGGCACGCTGTCGGACCCGAACGCGGCCACCGACCACGGCACCCTCAGCAACGGCGTCTATACGGTGAACGGCACGGCCGCGGCGGTTAGCGCGGACCTCGACGCGCTCGTGTTCACGCCGACCGCGCACGAGGTGGCACCCGGTCAGACGGTCACCACCGGGTTCACCGTCACCGACGCCAACTCGGCCGGCCGGACCGCGACCGACACCACGACCAGCGTGGTGGCCACGGCCACCGACACCCCGCCGACCCTGATCAAGCCCACGCTGTCCTACAGCGTGGCCGAGGGGCAGACCTTGCAGGGCCTCTACGCCCAGATCCTCGCCAACGCGAACGACGTCGACGCCGGCGGCAAAGCCAGTCTCACCATCAGCGCCATCGGCCAGTCGAACACGATGGGGTTCCTCTACTCCGATCCGGCCGATCAACTGCTGACTTACACGGCGAGCGGCTACAATTCGGCCAAGCCCATCGACAGCTTCATCTACACCGTCGCGGACGGCCATGGCGGGACGGTCACCGGCACCGTGGACGTGAACATCACCGGGCCGAGCGAGCCCACGCAGGCGGGTACGAACCTGGCCGCCAACGGCGCCAATCAGCGGCTGATCGGCCTCGCCGGCAACGACAAGCTCACCGCCAACGGGGCGAACCAACTCCTGTTCAGCGGCGCCGGCAACGACGCCATCACGACCAATGGCGCCGGCAGCGCGATCCATGGCGGCCCGGGCACCAACACGATCACCGCCAACGGCGCCCCCGATACGTTCGTGCTGCAGCAGGGCGGCACCGATCAGATCAGCGGGTTCAACCTGACCAATGGCGACGTGCTCGATCTCACGCAGGTGCTCGCGGAGTCGCAGATCAACCTCGGCGGCGACTTCAGCAAGCTCGGAAACTACGTCACGGTGACCAACTCCGGCAGCAACGCCACACTGTCGTTCAACCCGAGCATTCCCGGCGGCTCGGCGTCCACGCTCGCCATTCTGAACGGGGTGGGCGCCAATACCACGCTCAGCACGCTCATCAACGACCACGCGCTGACGATCTGACGCAACGGAGGGAATCAAAGGCGTTGAAGCGCGCTCAGTCCCGCCGCCGTGTCTCGTTCGGATGCTCGCCGAATTGTTTGCCATAAGCCGCGATGAAGCGGGACGGGTTGGTGAAGCCGAAGCGCCGCGCGATGCTGCGGGTCGAGACCTCATCGTCGGCCGCCTGCAACGCCTCGCGCACGCGCCGTAGCCGCATGCCGTGCAGAGCGGCGAGCGGCGTGGTGTCGCGGAACTGACGGAACGCGGCATACAACGTCGCCGTGCCGCAGCCGGCGGCGGCGGCGGCATCGCTCATGCTGATCGGCTGATCGGCGGAGGCGTGCATGAACGCCTCCGCCCGTCGTAGATGACGGGGGATCGCCCTGCCGGTCGGGCGCTCCAGTCGCGCCGTGTGGTTGTGGGGCAGCCGGGTCAGGACCGTTTGCAGGAACAGGTCGGTGAAGGTCTCGCGCGCGACCGGTTCGCTGAGCAGGCCGTCGGGGTCACGCAGCTCCTCCAGCAGACGCAGGATCATGCGCCACACCACCCGGGCCCGGGCGCCGCTCCAGTCGAGGCCGGGCGCGAACGCGAGCCTCTCGCGCGGCGGTTCGCCAAGCCGCGCCTGCAACGTGCGCTCCAGCCGCGTGGCATCCATCCAAACCGCCAGCCCCGTGCTTGCGTCGCTGGTCATGACCCGCGTGCCCGGCAAGCCGCGCAGGATCATGCCCCTGGTTCCATGCACCTCGGCCTTGCCGTCGGGTCCGGCCGCCTCCATGGCGCCGGAGAGCGCCGCGATCAGGCAATAGCACGGTTGGCCGATGCTCAGGATTTCGACGTCGGTGCCAAAGTGGTCAACGGTGTAGCCGGGCCACAGGCCGCCCTCGCGGCCTTCGATGGTGGCATGCGTGCTCAGGACATCGCGTCGGGTGGGAACCGCGTGGCGGTCGCGCAGCCGATACAGGTTGGTTCGCTGCAAGGCGCTGACGGTGCGCGTGTATCCTCCCCCGCCGTCGAGATCCTCGACGCGCACCTCGACCGTCTTGAACGGGTCGAGCAGCGATGGATCGAACGCGATCATGGCGGCCTGCAATGGGTGGTCATTCTTAAACTGCCACGACGGGTACGGAATCCTACAACCCGGGTACGATCCTTCCGGCATAAACCGGCCACCCCGAAATCGGGCTATGCACCGCCGCCGCGGTGCGCTTTGATGTGCCCCGACCAGCACGGGGGAGCAGGCAATGCCCACTTACGGCTACACCGGCAAGATCGTCACCTTCACGGCACCAGCGACCGGCGTTTACGACATCGTCGCCTACGGCGCGCAAGGTGGAGGCGCAGGCGGCTTGGGAGCGGAGATCGGCGGCGATCTCACGCTCACGGCGGCCGAGACGCTGCAGATCGCCGTCGGCGGCGTCGGGGGCGCCGGCAATTACGCCGGCGCCGCCGGCGCTGGCGGCGGCGGCAGCTTCGTGGTCGGTCCGGGCAATGCGCCGCTGGTGATCGCTGGGGGTGGTGGTGGCGGTGGGAGTGGCGACGCCGGCGGCGGTGGACAGACCGGTCCCGCCGGCGCCGTCGGCACCGCCGGCGGCGGTAGCGGCGGCAGCGGCGGCTACGGCGGCCAGCCCAGCGGCGAGGCCGGCGCCGGCGGCGGCGGCTTCAAAGGCGCTGGCATTAGTGGCAATGGCTACTCGGGCGGCCAGGCGTTTCCGACCCTCACCGGGGGAGGGGGCATCGGATTCGCCGGTGTCAACGGCGGCTTCGGCGGCGGCGGCGGTGGCGATGCCGCCGGCGGCGGCGGTTACAGCGGCGGCGGCGGAGGGGGCCTCTTCGACAACACCTTCGGCGGCGGCGGCGGCGGTTCGTTGGATGCCGGCACCAACCGGGTTCTCGTGCCCGGCGAGAACAGCGGCAACGGCGAGGTGGTGATCACCAATCTCGCCCCGGTGATCGGCGGCACCGTGGCGGGCCAGGCCACGACCGGCACGACGCCCTGTTGACCCGTTCTCGACGGTGACGATCACCGACCCCACCGCGGGCCAGACCGAGACGGTGGCGGTGAGCTTCAACGGGGCGAACGGCACGCTCACCGACCCGAACGCCTCGGCGGACGGCAGCGCGTCGGGCAGCGGCAGCTACACGGTCTCGGCAGCGCGACACGGTACAGGCCGATCTGCGCGCGCTCGTGTTCACGCCCAACACGGGCACGGTGCCGCCGGGCCAGACGATCACCACCGGGTTCACCATCAGCGACACCAACGCGTTCGCCACCGCGACCGACAGCACGACAAGCGTGATCGACACCGTGCAGACCCCGACCATCAACGGCCCGGCGGGCGGGCACGGGGTGATCAAGGGCACGCCGGGGGCCGACAACATCATCGCCTACGGCACCGCCAACGCGATCTTCGGCGAGGGCGGCAACGACGTCATCAACGCCGGCAGCGGCGTCGCGGCGGTGGTGCTCGGCAACGGCAACGCCACCGTCACCCTGGGCGGCGGCTTCAACGCGGTGACCGGCGGCACCGGCAACACCACGGTCACCGGCGCGCCCGGCGGCTACACGGCGGTGAAGCTGGGCGACGGCAACGACACCGTGCAGATCGGCGGCCAGCACGACGTGATCGTGCTCGGCACCGGCACCGACATGATCAGCGGCACGCAGGGCATGGCGTTCATCACCACCGGGGCGGGCAACGACACCATCACGCTGGGCGGCTCGGGCAGCACGGTGAACGCCGGCGGCGGCACCAACACGATCACCGGCGGCAGCGGGCACGACACCTTCGTGCTGCCCAAGGCCAGCCAGGGGTTCGACGCGATCACCGGGTTCAGCGAGACCAACGCCGACGTGCTCGACCTGCGTTCGGCGCTGGCCGGCACGAGCTGGAACGGCAAGGCGGCGACGCTCGGCAACTACCTCAAGGTGACCGACAGCGGCGGCAACACGACGCTCTCCGTCGCGGCCACGGGCAGCGGCGCGGGCACGGCGATCGCCACGCTGAACGGCGTCAATTACGGCCTCACCGACCTGGTCAGCCACCACTCGCTGCTGACGAGCTGAGGGGAGGTCGCGCACGACGCCACCTGGTCAGCGATCGGTTCGGGGATAGGACGTGGTCAGAACGGCAGTACCACATCCAGCGCCTGCTGGCCCCAGCGCGGCCCCTGCACATCGGTGAGCTCGCCCCGTCCGCCATAGGCGATGCGCGCCTCCGCCATGCGGTCGCTGCGCACCGTGTTGTCGCTGGCGATGTCCTCGGGCCGGATGACGCCGCTCACCTTCAGGTCGCGCAGCTCATTGTCGGCGCGGAACTGCTGGTGCGCCATGACGACAAGATTGCCGTTCGGCAGGACCTGCGTCACCACGCCGGCAAGGCGCAGCGTGACCGATTCGCTGCGCTGGACCTGCCCGGCGCCGATATTGCTGTTGCTGCTGCTCATCGACAGCAGCTTGCTCGGGTCCATCGGCACGTGGCTGAGCAGGGTTTCCAGCCCGAACAGGTTCGGCATGCCGGCGGCCTCGGCGCTGTTGCGGGTCGCGGTGGTGGCGTTCTTCAGCGTCGCCTGGTCGTCCATGCTGACCAGCACCGTCACCAGGTCGCCGACGCGCGCCGCCCGCTGATCCTTGAAGAACGCGCGCGAGCCGGGGCGCCAGAGCGATTCGCCCTCGGCCGGAGCGGGCTGCGGCGCCGGCATGGGCATGGTGACCGGGCGCCATCCCGGCGTGCGCGTCGGGTCCTCGGTCGGGGCCAGCGCGGGCGGGCGCCCCACCTCCGAGAGGCGTTGCAGGCTGTTGCAGCCGGCGAGCGTCAGAAGCAGCGCCAGGGAGACGGTACCAGGGACTGCGCCACGCGGGAGGGCCATGCGAGTCATCGTGCGTACTCCGCGCCGGAGCGGGGTTCACCCCCGGCCGGCGTCAAAGGGGGGGCTTCGGGATCGACACGGACGCGGCCTTCGCCGATCACCACGGCATCGAGCACCGCGCGCGAGGTCGGATTGAGCACGCGGATATGCTCGCCGGCGGCGCCATTCTCTAGGGCGCGGCCCCCGGCGGAGAGCGCGAGGCCGGGCCCCTCGGCCAGCATCAGCACCCGCGCGTCGCGATGCACCAGCGTCGGCACGACCAGATCCGACAAGGGCAGGGGCGTGCCCGGAGCGGCCTGGATGCGGAGCTGCTTGCCCACGGCATTCTCGATCCGCAGCACCGCGCCCGTCGGCACGCGGGCGGCCGGCATTCGCGCCATGCGCAGATCCGCTGCGCTCAGGACAGTGCCCGGCAGAAGGCGGGACGCCGCGACCGCCACCTCCAGCATCGGCTGCGCGCTCCCGGTCACCCGCCAGGCGGTCGCGTCCACCCCGTCGCCGGCGAGACTGAGCTGGGCCGTGAACCGCCCGGTAGCGCCGTCGTAGTCGAGCTGGGTCACGATCGGCGCAACGGCGCCGTCGGCCGGGACCATCGGCGGGTCGAAGGCGGCGATCTCGATTTCGGCGTCGGCGGGTGCCCCGGCGGAAACGAGCGCCGCGGACAGCGCGCCCATTGCTTCCGCGCGCGCGAGCGGGCGGCCGGGGCGGTCCAGCACGGCGCGCTCGGCCGCGAAGGCCGGGCGCCAATCGACCCCGAAGGAGCGGGCGATGGCGGCGAGCTGTCGAGCCTCGATCACGATGCGGCTGCCGGGGGACGGGCCCGGACCCAGCACGCGGTCGGCATTGCGGCCGGCGCCATCGAACAGATCGGATAGCCGCACCAGCGGCGCATGCAGCGTGGTCATCGGCTTCAGCGTGGCCGCCTCCGTCGAAGCGGTGGCGGCGGCCGCGAGAGCCGCCAGTGTCAGCAAGGAACGCATCGCGATGGCCTCAGCGCAGGTTGGTCAGCGTGTTCAGCATGTCGTCGCTCGTCGTGATGACGCGGCTGTTCATCTCGTAGGCGCGCTGGGCGGTGATGAGGTTGGTGATCTCGCTGACCACGTTCACGTTGGAGGTCTCCACGAAGCCCTGCATGACCGAGCCGAACCCGGTCGTGGACGGGTTGCCGGTGACCGGGGCGCCGGAGGCCGATGTCTGGAGGAACAGGTTGTCGCCCTGTGAATCAAGACCGGCCGGGTTGGCGAAGGTCGCGAGCTGGAGCTGCCCTACCGTTTGCGGCGCGGTCTGCCCGGCGATGGTCGCCTGCACCTGGCCCGAGGTGTTGATCGTCACGTTGGTCGCGTTGCTCGGGATCTGGATGCCCGGCGCCACCACGTAGCCGTCGGCGCTGACCATGGTGCCGTCCGGTGCGAGGCCGAGCGTGCCATCGCGCGTGTACGCGGTCTCGCCGGACGGCAGCGTCACCTGGAAGTAGCCGTTCCCCTGGATCGCGAGGTCCAGCACGTTCGAGGTCTGCTGCAGGTTGCCCTGCTCGTTGATCCGGTAGATGGCGGCGGTCTTCACGCCCAGCCCGACCTGCGCGCCGGAGGGGACGATGCTGCCGGAATCGGAGCTGTTCGATCCGACGCGGCGCAGGTTCTGATAGATCAGGTCCTGGAACTCCGGCCGCTGGCGCTTGAACCCGGTGGTCGTCATGTTGGCGATGTTGTTCGAGATGACCTCGACGCTGGTCTGCTGCGCCTGCATCCCGGTGCTGGCGATATCGAGCGAGCGCATCGGCCTCAGCCTCCCTGCTGCGCGGGCAGCAGCTTGTCGATCGCGCCGCGCTGCCGGTCCGACTCGGCCTGGAGGAACTCGCCAAGGTACTGAAAGCGCCTGTATCCATCGAGCATCCGCGTGATCTGCGTCACCGGCTGCACATTGGAGTCCTCGACGGCACCCTGCACGAGGCGGGGTTGCGCGGCCTGCGCGGTCGGGGTGTCGGCGCGCATCAAGGTGCCGCCTTCGGCCGTCAGCTTGCGCGGATCGTCCGGCTGGACCACGCCGATGCGGCCGAGCCGGCCATTCTCGCTCGAAATGGTGCCGTCCCCCGCCACGGTGAGGGTGGTGTCGGCCGGCGAGAGGCGGATCGGCTGGCCGCTGACATCGAGCAGCGGGTCGCCGGCGGCGTCGGCGATGGCGCCGTTGGGGAGCAGGCCGAACCGCCCGTCGCGCGTGAGGCGCGGCCCACGCGGCGTGTTGACGGTGAAATAGCCGTCGGCACTAAGACCAAGGTCGAGCGGATTGGCGGTGTGGCGCAGCGCCCCAGCCGTGGTGTCGCGCCAGGTGGCGCGATCCTGCGCGAACGCGACGGTTTTGCCGCCACGTGGCGCGTCGACTCCGGCTTGGCGGCTCAGCCATTCGGTGAACAGCACGCTCTCGGCCTTGTAGCCGGGCGTCGATGCGTTGGCGATGTTGTCGGCCGTCACGTCCATCGCGCGCAGGTCGGCGTCCATGCGCGAGAGGGCGACGGTGCTGGCGAGGTCCATCGGCGGTTCCTGTTCGGCTTCCGGCCAATGTCGGCGCAAGCGCCGTGCCAAAGGCTGCGCCCTGGGTACATTATCCGTTTTCGAGGATGGGCCCGGCAGGTTCTGCCGAGGCGGGCGCGGCGTGCCGGGTCGGAGCGGGACGCGGAAAGCCTTCGTTAACTTTCGGGTGGCAGTTTGCGTCCGCCGCGGCGCACGCGGGCGGATGCGCGAGGAATGTCGAAAAAGACAAAGCCAGCGGCGAAGGCCGATCCAGCCGCCGCGAAGCAGGCGGACGCGAACGGCACTACGCCATCCGAGAGCGGCCCCGCGAAGGCCGGCAATCGGCGCAAGCTGATCTTGATGATTCTGCCGGCCGTGCTCGCCGTCTCGGGCGCGGGGCTGTGGTTCAGCGGCATGCTGGGTAGGCCCGAGCCGAAGCAAGCGGCGGCCAAGACCGAGGCGTCAGCCGCGCCGATCTATGTCGATCTGCCCGAGATGGTGGCCAACCTGGACAGCGATCCGCGCCGGCCGCGCTACGTCAAGCTGCGCGCGCGGGTGGAGGTGCGCAGCACGGAGGACGAGCGCGTGATCCGTAGCGCGATGCCGCGCTTGCAAGACCTGTTCCAGACCTATCTCCGCGACATGCGCGCCGAGGATCTGCGTGGGTCGATGGGCACCTATCGGCTGCGCGAGGAACTGATTGCGCGCGCCGATGTCGCCGCCGCGCCGGCCCATGTCGCCGACGTACTGTTCGTGGAAATGCTGGTGCAATGAGCGGACAGCAGAGCGAAGAGGAGCTTGCCGCGGCCTGGGGTGCCGAGGAAGGAGAGCCCACGAGCGTCCCGGCTCGGGTCCTGAATCAGGCCGAGATCGACAGTCTGCTCGGCTTCGACGATGCGCCCGGCGGCGGCGACAGCCGGACCGGGATGCAGAAGATCATCAGCTCGGGCCTCGTCTCGTACGAGCGGCTGCCGATGCTGGAGATCGTGTTCGACCGCCTGGTGCGCATCATGTCCACCAGCCTGCGCAATTTCACCAGCGACAATGTCGAGGTCAGCATCGACAACATCCTGAGCCTGCGCTTCGGCGACTACCTGAACTCGATCCCGCTGCCGGCGATGCTGGCGGTGTTCAAGGCCGAGGAGTGGGACAATTACGGGCTGATGGTCGTGGACAGCGCCATGATCTACTCGATCGTGGATGTGCTGCTCGGCGGCCGCCGCGGCACGGCGGCCATGCGCATCGAGGGCCGCCCGTACACCACGATCGAGCGTACGCTCGTCGAGCGCCTGATCCATGTCGTGCTGGCGGATCTGTCGGCGAGCTTCGACCCGTTGTGCCCGGTCACCTTTCGCTACGAGCGGCTGGAGGTCAATCCGCGCTTCGCCACCATCTCGCGCTTGTCAAACGCCGCCGTCCTGGTCCGGCTGCGCATCGATATGGAGGACCGCGGGGGCCGGCTTGAGCTGTTGCTGCCGTACGCCACGCTGGAGCCGGTCCGCGAGCTGCTGTTGCAGCAATTCATGGGCGAGAAGTTCGGCCGCGACTCCATCTGGGAGACGCATCTCGCCGAGGAGCTGTGGAACACCGACGTTGAGCTGGACGTGGTGCTGGACGAGCAGGTGATGCGCCTGTCCGACGTGATGGCGCTGCAGCCGGGCAGCCGCATGACGCTGAACACCGCGCCCGGCGCACCCGTGCAGCTACGCTGCGGGGCGGTTCCGCTGTTCGAGGCGAAGGTGGGGCGGCGCAAGAACCGGGTCGCGGTCCGCATCGAACGCGACGCGCCGCGCCCGCCGGCGCAGGATCGGTAGCGATGAGTGGCTGGCAGTTGCTGCTGGAACTGGCGCTGATCGGCCTGCTCGCGGCCACCCTGTTCCACGCGCTGCGCCTGGAGCGGGCATTGGGGGTGCTGAAGCAGGACCGCGCGGCGCTGGACGAGCTCGTTGCCGGTTTCAACGCCAGCTTCCGGCAGGCGGAGATCGGCATCGACCAGTTGCGCAGCGCCGCTGATGGCGCCGGGCGGCAGGTCGCGCGGCAGATAGAGGCGGGACGGGCGGTGCAGGGCGACTTGGCGTTCCTGGTCGAGCGCGGCGAGCGCGTCGCGGACCGCCTGGAGCAGCTCGTGCGCACGGCGCGTCCGCGCCTACAGGAGCCGTCGCGCGAGCCCGAGCCGGCGGTGGGCGAACCTAGGCTGCGCAGCCAAGCGGAGCGGGATCTCCTCAAGGCGCTGAGGCTGGCCCGATGAGGCTCGCCGGCATCACGCTTCCAGGCACCAGGCTCCGGGCGCCCCGGCTGCTGCCGCTTACTATCACCGCGATGACGGCGCTTCTGGGGGTGAAATGCACCGGCCTCGTGCTCGCCGCCGCGCCGGCGATGCCGGCGACATCCTCGCAACCCGCGCCGACCCCGGTAGCGCCGCCTGTCGCGGCGGCTGAGAAGAAGCCGGACGGGGTGGCGGCTGCCGCGCTCCCTGCGGCTCCCGCGCCGATGCCGTCCGAGGCCGAGCGGCGCGTCCTGCTGGACCTGCGTAAGCGCCACGACGAGCTGGACGCGCGCGAGGCGGCGATGCGCACGCAGGCATCGGTGCTCGCTGCCGCCGGTCAGAAGCTTGATCAGCGCGTGGGCGAGCTGAAGTCGCTGCAGACGCGCCTCGAGCAGCTCGATGCCGAGCGCCGCCAGCGCGAGGACAGGGATTGGCAGGGCCTGGTCACGGTCTACGAGAAGATGAAGCCCCGCGAGGCCGCGCGGATCTTCGATGACATGGAGATGCCGGTGCTGGTCAAGCTGGTGGACCGGATGAAGGAGGCGAAGGCGGCGGCGATTCTCGCAGCCATGCGACCGGACAAGGCGCGCGAGACCACGACGGAACTGGCCGCGATGCGCCAGCGCCGCGATGCCGAGGCCCCCGAGGCCAAACAGGAAGGAAGCCCGGATGCCGATCGATAAGTCGATGAATGTGCTGATTGTCGATGACTACAAGACGATGCTTCGCATTATCCGCAACCTGCTGAAGCAGATCGACTTCAACAACGTCGAGGAGGCGACCGACGGCGCCGAGGCGCTCGGCAAGCTGCGCACCGGCAATTTCGGCCTGGTCATCAGCGACTGGAACATGCAGCCGATGACCGGATTGCAGCTCCTGCAGGAGGTGCGCGCCGATGCCCGACTGAAGGCGATGCCGTTCATCATGATCACCGCCGAAAGCAAGGTCGAGAACGTCATCGCCGCCAAGAAGGCCGGGGTGTCGAACTACATCGTCAAGCCGTTCAACGCCGAGACCCTGCGCGAGAAGATCGAGAAGGTGCTCGGGAATGGGTGACCCGTTTGCCGGCACCGCGGCGGAGACGCTGGCCCGGGAGCTCGGTGCGATCCGCGGCCGCTACCCCGCCGCGGAACCCGAATGGGTGGCCGATCTCGTGCGCGCCGTGCTTGCTGCCTTGCAGGGCGAAATGGGCGAAACCGAGCGCGACCTGCTCGCCGAGGTCGAGGAGCTGGGCCGGACTATCGCCAACGCCAAGGCGGAGATCGCGGCCCTCGGGGTCGATGACATCACGGTCTGCGATATCCCGTTCGCCACCGACGAGCTCGACGCGATCGTCGCGCACACCGCGAGCGCGACCAATGCCATCCTCGAAAGCTGCGAAACGCTGGACGCAGTGGCGTCGGATCTGGACGGCGCCGGGGCTGCACGGTTGCAGGACGCCACGACCCGCATCTACGAGGCGTGCAGCTTCCAGGACATCACCGGCCAGCGCATTACAAAGGTCGTCACCGCCCTGAAGGCGATCGAGCTGAAGGTCGCGCAAATCGTCGAAACCTTCGGTGAGCGGGAGCCGTCGCCTTCCCGGAACGTGGCGGCGCCGACCGGTGAGGCCGCGCTGCTGAACGGCCCGCAGCTTCCTGCCGCCGCGATGGACCAATCCGACATCGACCAGCTCCTGGCGAGCTTCGACTGATGCGCCTCCGCGCTCTCCTGCTCGCCGCGGCGGCGGGTGCGGCGGGGGTGTGCACGGGCGCTGGAGCGTCGGAGCCGGCGACCGTCACGGTGCATTCCACCCAGCACCGAGGCACTGGACGGCTGGTGTTCGACTTCCCGCCCGGACTGCGCTGGCACGAGGCGACCGAGGGCGACGTGATCGTGGTTCGGTTCGACGCGCCCGCGCATGTGCGCTCCGCGGCAACGCTGCCTCGCGACGTGCTCGCGGTGGACGAGGACAGCGACGGCGCGGCGACGGTACGGCTGGCTCCGGGTGCGCGCGCGCGGACCAGGCGCACGCGCCAGCGGCTGGTGATCGAGGTGCACGATGCGCCACGGAGCGCGGCGTCATCACCGGCGGCGGCCGCGCCGCCCGTGTCGTCACCGGTTCCGACAGTGCCGCCACCGGCGCGGGCGCCGATGACGGCGAGCGAGGCTTCGCATCTGGAGAGGCCACGAGCCGCTGCGCCGACCGCACCGGTTCCGGTGGCTGCTTCCCCCATCCCGGCGTCCCCACCGCCGCCATCCCCGGTGGCCGAGGCACCTTCCGCCCCAGTGGCCGCCCCAGTGGCCGCCCCAGTGGCCGCTCCAGTGGCCGCTCCAGTGGCCGCTCCAGTGCCGGCGATCATGCCGCCGGTCGTACCGGCGTCGGCTGGAACCCTTGCCGTGGCCGTCCGGCATGCATCATCGCCGGCCGCCGGTCAGGGCAGCTCTGCCATCGTGCTGCCGTTCGACCCCGGCGTGGGTGCGGCCGCGCTAGCGCGCGGCGATGCGATCCTGGTGGTGTTCGATTCGCCGAAGCCGCTCGACATGGCGGCGCTACGCGATGATCCCGTCTTCTCATCGGCCAGCGTCGCCGTGCTGCCGACGGCCACCCTGCTGCGGCTGCGCGCCTCGTCCGCCGAGGCGGTGTCTCTGACGCGCGAGCCGGGTGGCTGGCGGCTGGCGGTTGGACCAGGCCAGGAAGCGCCGCGTCCGATGGCGGTAACCGAAACCGGTGGCACGCTGCTGCTGGCGGCTGCGCGGCCGGGGCGGGTGGTTGCCCTGAGCGATCCGGTCGGCGGGGGAACGCTTCTGGTCGGTACCCAGCTCGAGGGCGGGCAGGCGGAGCTGACTCCGCGCCAGGCGCCGGAGTTCGCGCTGCTCCGCACCCTCCAGGGCGTCGCGGTGGAGCCGCTATCCGATCGGCTTCAGCTGGACTTGGTCAAAGAGGGATTTCGCCTGGAAGGCGTGGGCGGGCCGCTCGCGCTCGCGTCTGAACCACTGCCGGACGGCCTTCTCATCCGCGCCGCCGCGCTGACCCGGCGCTTCGAGCTGCCGGCGATGCCGGCGGAGGCGCTGCGGCGCCGGCTCGATGCGCAGCTCGCGACGGCGGCCGATGCGCCGCCCCTGGCGCGCGGGCCCCTGCGAGTCGCGGCCGCGCGCACCATGCTCGCGCTCGGCCTGGATCGGGAGGCGGCGGGCGCCCTCCGCGCCGCCGCCGCGGATGACCCGCACCTGGCCGAAGACCCGGAGGTGGTGGGGCTGCAGGGGATGGCGGCGGTCCTGGCCCATCGGCCGGAAGAGGCAGGCGGGCTGCTCGACCCGAGGCTGTCCGGCACCGACGAAGTCGCTCTGTGGCGGGCGCTGCGGACGGCGATGACCGCGCCCACGCCCGAGATCGCCGACATCCTGGCGGCAACTGCGCCCTTGCTGCTCACCTACCCAGAGGCCGTGCGCGACTCGGTTCTGGCTCTCGCCTTGGAGACGATGGCGGGCGCGGGACAGGCCAAGGTCACCGCGTCGTTCCTGGCCGCCCGGCCGGGCGATCCACGTCTCGCGCTGGCGCGGGCGATGACCGCGCAGGCCGAGGGGAGGGCTTCGGATGCGCTCGCGCGCTACGACGCGCTTGCCGCCGGCCCGGACCGTCTGGCCCGGTTGCGCGCGGCGATGCGCGCGATCGATCTCCGTCTGGCGCGGAAACAGATCACCCCCGCCGAGGGCGCCGAGCAGCTGGAGCGATTGGACGCGGCTTGGCGCGGGGATGGCTACGAACGGGCGCGGCGCGAGCGACTGGCCGAGCTGCGCCTGCAATCCGGGGCGTGGCGGCCGGCCCTTGCCTTGCTGCGCGAGACCGCCGCGCGCTTTCCCGATGCGGCCCCGGCGCTACGCGCGCGCATGGGCGAGGCGGTCGCGCGCCTGCTGCGCGACGACGCAACACGCTCGATGCCGCCGCTCGACTTCGTGGCGCTGCTCGAGGAGAACGCCGACCTGCTGGGCAAGGCGGCGACCGGCCCTGATCTGCAGGGACAGCTCGCCGATCGCCTGCTCGCGCTGGATCTCCCCGATGCGGCGGCGCCGCTGCTGGAGCGGCTGATGCGCGCGGCGCCCCCCGACGCCGCGCGAGGAGCGACCGGGGCGAGGCTGGCCGCCCTGCGTCTCGCCGCGGGCGACGCCTCCGGCGCCCTCGCCGCGCTTTCGGACTCGCAGGCACTTGATCTTCCGCCTCCACTCGGGGAGCGGCGGGCGCTGCTGTCGGCCCAGGCAACGGCCCGATTGGGCAATCCGGCGCAGGCGGCGGCCGAGCTCGCGGCGCTCGGCACGCAAGAGGCCGATCGCGCCCGGGCCGATATCCTGGAGCGCGCGGGCGACTTTCCTGGGACCGTCGCGGCACTCGCGGCGCTCGCCGACAAGACCGTGCCCGCCCAGGGACCGCTTGACGAGGCGGCGCGGCGGACCTTGCTGCGCCTCGCGGCCGCCGCTTCGCGCGCCGGCGATCAGGCGACGCTGGCGGCCTTACGCACGCGGATCGCGGGGCGGCTCGATAACGGGCCAAGCGCGGACACGCTTCGCCTGCTGCTGGCCGAGCCGGTGCGCCAAGTCGCCGATCTCGCCCGTGCGGCCAAGGAGACCGCGCTGGCCGGAACCGTCGCGGCCGACCTGCGCGCCGCGGCTCCCGCACCACAAGCGCGCTGAGGCGCGGGTATCGGCCGCATCTCTGCTGCGCTGCAAAAACCACTTGCGCGGGCAGGCTCGGTTCACCATCTTCCGCGGCCTTGGCCCAAGGGGGCGGTCCCCGCCCAACAGGCCGTCTGCTGGTAGGAAGGGGGATGCCATGGAGGCACTCATCCAACTGGGGATGGTCTCGGACGATCCGAGCGAGAACCAGGACTTGGGCGGCGCCCAGATGCACGGCGAGGGTTCGCACATCGAGGTACAGAAGGATTACTTCGTCGAAAAGGACGGGGAGAAGTTCGCCGGCACGCATCTGCTGATCGACCTCTGGGGAGCGCAGAACCTCGCCGACCCGGAGCATATCGACAGCGCGTTGCGGGAGGCCGCCCTGGCCGCCGGCGCGACGATCCTGCACAGCCATTTCCACCATTTCGCGCCGAATGGCGGCGTGTCCGGCGTGGTCGTGCTGGCCGAAAGCCACATCTCCATCCACACTTGGCCGGAGCGCGACTTCGCCGCGGTCGACATCTTCATGTGCGGCGCCTGCGACCCGTATCGGTCGCTGCCGCTGCTGAAGGCCGCGTTCCGTCCCGCCTCGGTGCAGCTCGGCGAGCAGCGGCGCGGCCGCATCGTCTGATGCCGGACGCGTTCTGGGTCAACGAGCAGCTGTACCCGGATTGGGGCCAGCGATTCCGGGCGACGCGCGAGCTGGCGCATGTGCGGAGCGCGTTCCAGGACATCGCCATCGTCGAGACCATCTCGCACGGCCGGGCCATGCTGCTCGACGGCGTCGTGCAGATCACGGAGGCTGACGAGTTCGTCTATCAGGAGATGCTCGCCCATGTGCCGCTGCTGGCGCATGGGCGGGCGGAGACCGTGCTCATCATCGGCGCCGGCGACGGCGGGGTGCTGCGCCGCGTGCTGCAGCACCGGGCGGTGCGCCGCGCGGTGATGGCGGAGATCGACGGCGAGGTGATCCGGCTCGCCAAAGAGCTGATGCCGGCGATAGGAGGCGACGCGTGGGACGATCCGCGCGCCGAGGTGATCGTCGGCGACGGAATCGAGTACGTGACGCAAGCGCCCGATGCGGCATTCGACGTCATCATCGTGGACTCCACCGACCCGATCGGCGTCGGCGAGGTGCTGTTCACCGACAGTTTCTACGCGCACTGCGCGCGCATCCTGACCGCGCGCGGCGTGGTGGTGAACCAGTGCGGTGTGCCGTTCATGCAGGCCGACGAGCTGCGCGAGACGAGCGCACGCCGTGCGCGCTTCTTCCCGCACGTCACCGCGTATGTCGCCGCCGTTCCGACCTACGTGGGCGGCTTCATGACGCTGGGCTGGGCGGCAAAAGATCCCGAACTCACGCGCGTGCCCCCCGAGGAGCTGCATCGTCGCGCGCAGGCGACCGGCATCCTGGGCACGACCCGATACTGGACGCCCGAGATCCACGCCGGCAGCTTCAACCTGCCGCCGTATGTCGCTGAGTGCTTGCCGAAGAGGTGATGCCGTCCTGTCGGCCAGCCTTCGCAGCCGTGACTGCGGTCAGCCAATTTCCCATGCGGCCGGATCGGCGGAGAGGCCGTCGGCAGACACCAGCTGAAGATCGCTCAATACGCAGGCAAGACCGCCGGATTGGTCGCCACGGTCATAGTAGGCTTGCAGGAATCGACGCATCGCATCGAAGGCTTCCTCCGGAGATAGGAACGTCTCTTCCATCATGAGGCTCCCGCGGATGGGTCGGCCGCCGACCCTGTCGCCGGATCGAACACGCGCGCAGCGGCATTGATCCCGCCGTTCGTTCTCATCAATCACGATCATGGCGGGCTTCGACGGACCGAGCTACCGGAAGCTCTGCACCAGGCTGCCCGCCACCAGTCGCCAACCGTCGATCAGCACGAAGAAGATCAGCTTGAACGGCAGCGACACCGCGCTCGGCGGCAGCATCATCATGCCGAGGCTCATCAGCACGCTGGCCACCACCATGTCGATGACCAGGAACGGCAGGAACAGCAGGAAGCCGATCTCGAAGGCGCGGCGCAATTCGCCCACCATGAACGCGGGCACCAGGGCGCGCCACGGCGTCTGATCCGCCTCGGCCGGCATCGGCAGCTTGGCTACGTCGAGGAACAGCTTGAGATCGGCGCTGCGGACGTTCCCGGTCATGAAGTGGTGGAACGGCGCGGCGGCGAGGCGCAGTCCCTCCATCTCCGGCACGCTCCCCTGGCTCATCGGCAGCAGCCCCGCCGTCCAGGCCTGGTCGAGCACCGGCTGCATGACGAAGTACGTCAGGAACAGCGCCAGCCCGATCAGCACCATGTTGGGCGGGGTGCCCTGCGTACTGAGGGCGCTGCGCAGCAGCGACAGCACGATGACGATGCGGGTGAAGGCGGTGACCATCACCAGCAGGCTTGGCGCCAGCGACAGCACCGCGATCAGCGCGGTCATCTGCACCAGACGGCTAGTCGCGCCGGCCTGTCCGGCGGCGCCGAGGTCGAGACTGAGCGACTGGGCCGCCGCGACGGCAGGCGCCAGCACCAATAGCCCGCCGAGCGTCGCGAGCAGCACGGAATGCCGTCGGGTCATGGCGTGGTCCCATCCCGCGGGCTAATCGGCAGCCAGCCTACCACCAGGTCGGTGCTGCCGCCGGTGAGCAGCAGGACCCGGCGCTCCTCGCAGCGGACGAGCAGCAGCCGCCGACGCGGGTCGAGCGCCAGCGTCTCCTCGATGCCCAGCGTTCGGCCGGCGCGTCCGACGGCGCGGCGCAATCCCAGGCCCGAGGCACGCGCGAGCCGGCCGGCAACCCAGATCAGCGCCAGGACCACCGCCAGCGCGACGATGGCGGTCAGCATGGGGGCGATGGCGGACTGCGGCATGGCGCGGCGTTTTGCCGGGCTTCCGTGGCGACTGAAGTCTAGCCGGGGCCGAGCGTCAGGCGCAGCGAGTTGGCCAGCGCGTCAACTTCCGCCAGCAGCGCTTGCAGGTCGCCCCGCATGGCGCGGCCTTCGTCGGGGGGCAGGTCGAGGGCTCGGGCGCAGACAAGACCCACCTGCCCGTCGAGGCCGGCGAGGTCGATCGGGCGCCCGGCCTCGGCCAGCGCGCGGGCCAAGGCCGTGGTGCGGCGCAGGGAGGCGGCGCCGGCGCGCACGCGCTCGAACGGCGTGTCGGGGAAGGCCGGCGTCTCCGCCAGTCCCTTGCTTTTCACCCGGAACGGGGCGAACGGGGCTTCGCTCATGTCCTGCCAACTAGCGCGGAAGGGTTAACGAAGCGTTGTCGCCCGGAGCCGCGCTCCATCTTAACCCGGCATTCACCCGTATGAGCGCACCCTCCGCTTCATGGACCCGACCCGCATCCCATTGTTCGATCTCGCGGAGCGCCGGCTGGCCTGGGCCGACCAACGCCAGGCGGTGCTGGCGCAGAACGTCGCCAACGCCAACACGCCCGGCTGGCAACCGCGCGACGTGGCGCCCTTCGCGGCTACGATGGCGGATCAGGCAAGCTTCGACCTGACCCGCACCGATCCGGGCCACCTGGCGGGCACGAGCGATGCCGGTATCCTCGGCGCGAAAACCGTCCGGCCCAGCGGGCGCGAGCCGGATGGCAACGCCGTCTCGCTCGACCAGGAACTGACCAAGATCGCCGACACCGACACGACGCAGTCGCTCGTGACCACGATCTATCACACCTATCTCGGCCTGTTCCGCACGGCGCTTGGCCAGGGCGGCGCGGCCGGCTGACGGAGGCGAGCATGGAACTCGAGAAGTCGCTGGCGATCTCCGCGTCCGGCATGCAGGCGCAGACCGCGCGGCTCACAACGATCGCGCAGAACCTGGCCAACCAGGACAGTACCGGATCAACGCCGGGCGCGGACCCGTACCAGCGCAAGACGGTCAGCTTCGCCGACAAGATGGACCGCGCACTTGGCGTCGAAGTCGTCGGCGTGCGCGCGATCGAGAAGGATCGCGCCGCCTTCCCGCTGCGCTACGATCCCGCCAACCCGGCCGCCGACGCGCAGGGCTACGTCAAGCTGCCCAACGTGAACGCCCTGGTCGAGCTGGCCGATATGCGTGAAGCCGAGCGGTCGTATCAGGCGAACCTATCGGTAATGCAGACCACGCGCGGAATGCTCACGCGCACGATCGGCATGCTGCGATGAGTCCGGCCGGGGCTGGCGGCGTCACTACCATCACCGTCACGCCGCGCGCGGCGGCCGACGCCTACCAGCGCACCGAGAGCGGGGCCGGCGGCGGCGGAGGGGAGAGCTTCGGCGCGGCGCTGCAGCGGGTGGTGGGCGATGCCGTGGCGCAGGGCCATGCCGCCGACCAACAGGCCGCCGACGCGATCGCCGGCACCGGCAACATCACCGACGTAGTGACCGCGCTCTCGCGGGCCGAGCTCACCTTGCAGTCGGCGACCGCGATCCGCGACCGCGTGGTGCAGGCCTACCAGCAAATCATGCAGATGCCGATATGAACGAGGCGGACGTCGCCGCCGTGCTGCGCGACGCGCTGCTCGTGGCGCTGCGGCTCGCCGGGCCGCCGCTGGCGACGGGGCTGGTCATTGGCGTGCTGGTCTCCTTGCTGCAGGCGGTCACGCAAATCCAGGAGGCAACGCTCGCCTTCGTGCCGAAGGCGGTCGCGCTCGCCATGATGCTGGCCCTGACCGCGCCGTTCATGTTCGCCACGCTGTCGGGCTACACGCACCGGCTGATGGACCGGATCATCGCGATCGGCGGCTCGTGACCGCCGCGGATGCCGCGCTGACCGCCGGACTGCCCGACCTGGCTTTCGCCTTCGTGCTGGTTCTCGCCCGGGCGGGCGGGCTCGTCATGCTGCTGCCAGGTCTGGCCGAGACCGGCGTGCCGCCGATGGTGCGGGCCGGGGTCGCCGGCGCGCTCGCAGTGCTGTTGACCCCTGGCGTGGCGCCGCTGGTGCCGGCCGTCCCGGCGGCGCCCGCCGTGGCGGCGGGGATGGTCCTCGCCGAGCTGTTGGTCGGGCTATGGCTCGGCTTCCTGGCCCGCGTGCTGGTGCTGGCGCTGCCGATGGCCGGCCAGATCCTGGCAACGTTGCTCGGCTTGTCGAGCGTTCTGCAGCCGGACCCGGAGCTAGGCCCGCAATCGAGCGCGCTCGCCCGCCTGTTCGGGCTGGCGGCTCCGGCGATCGTGCTCACCTCGGGGCTGTACGCCTTGCCGGTGACGGCGCTGGCGCAGAGCTACGGCCTGTTCGCCCCCGGCGCGGTGCTGCCGTCGGGGGCGGTGGCGGAGGCGGTGGCGCGCGCCGTGGCCTCGGGCTTCGGCCTGGCGCTGCGCCTGTGCGCGCCGGCGCTGCTGGCGAGCATCGTCTGGAACGTCGCGGCCGGCATCCTGGCGCGCGTGGCGCCGCGCGTGCAGGTGTATTTCCTGGCGATGCCCGCGCAGATCCTTGGCGGCCTCGCGATCCTGGCGGCGCTGTCGGCGGCAATTCTCGTCGCCTGGCAGGATGCGGTGCGCGCCGGGTTTGGCGCGCTCCCGGGCTTTCCCTGAACCGGCATGGCCGAGGCGTCGGACACCCAGGACGGGCGGACGGAAGCCCCGACCCAGCGCCGGCTGCAGCGGGCGCGGGAGGCCGGGCAGGTTGCCGTTTCGCGCGAGCTCGTGCTCTGGGCCGTGCTCGGCGCCGCGACGCTCGGCCTCGCCTGGCAGGCGCCGGCGGCCGGACGGGATCTGCTGGTCACGTTCCGCGCCCTGATCGGGCACGCGGCGGCGGGCGAAGCCTCCCCCGCTGCCGCCGTACGCGTGGCGGCGCTGGCCGGTCTGCGCGCCGTCGCACCGCTGCTCGCGCTCGTGCTGGTTGCCGGGGTGGGGACCGTGCTGGGCCAGACCGGGTTTCTGCTCAGCCCGGCCTCGCTCCGCCCCAGCTTGGCCCGGATCAGCCCGGCCGCCGGGCTACGCCGGCTGCTCGGCCCCGAGAGCCTGATCGAGGCCGGGCGGTCGCTGGTGAAGCTGCTGGTCGTCGGGGCCGCGGTGTGGCGCGTGCTCGCCGCCGAAATGCCGGATCTCGCCCAAGCACCGTTCCAGGATCTGGCCGCGCTGCCGACGCGGCTGGCCGGGGCGGTCGTCCATCTGCTGGTCTCGGTCCTTGCCGCGCAGGCCGGCATCGCGGTGCTCGACCTCGCCTGGGTGCGTTTCCGGCATACCCAGCGTCTGCGCATGAGTCGCGAGGACATCCGCGAGGAGCACAAGGAAACCGATGGCGACCCGCGCGTGAAGGCGCGGTTGCGGCGGCTGCGACTGCAGCGGGCACGAAGGCGCATGCTGGCGGCGGTGCCGAAGGCGACGGTCGTCGTCACCAACCCGACCCATTACGCCGTCGCCTTGGCCTATGATCGCACCCAGAACGCGGCACCTCGGGTTGTCGCGAAGGGGGTTGACTCCATGGCCGAGCGGATCAGGGAAGTCGCCCGCGCGCACGCTGTTCCGCTGGTCCCGAACCCGCCGCTGGCACGCGCCCTGCATCGGCTGGAACTGGACGCGGAGGTGCCGTCGGAGCACTACAAGGCGGTGGCCGAGATCATCGCCTTTGTCTGGCGCCTGCGCGGGCGGGCCGCATGAGCCAGGCATCGGACCCGCGCCTGCGCGCCGCGCACGATCTCAACAACCTGCTCGCGGCGATCATCGCGCGTGCCGAGGCGGCGCTTGCCATGCCGCGGACCGCGGCGGCGGTGCGTGCCGAACTGCAGGAGATCCGCCGGCGCGCCGAGGAGGGAACCGGCTTGGTGCGGCGTCTCCTTGGCAGGGGGCGGCCGGACACGGAGATGGGAACCGCGCCGATCACACTGGGGCCGCTGCTGGCCGGATACGCGGCGGAGTTGCGGCTCGTGCTTGGCCCGGACCGAAGCCTGGAGCTTGCGACGGCGGGGCAGCCATTGACGGCGCGCGCCGATGCCGACGCGCTGCGCCGGGCGCTGCTCGATCTCACCCTGAACGCGCGCGACGCGACCGGCCCCGGCGGGGTGCTGTCGCTGCGCCTCGACAAAGTTCACCTCGACCGTGCCTGGCCGGGGATTCCCGACCTGGTGCCGCCGGGGGATTGGGCGGTCATCCAGGCCAGCGATAACGGCGCGGGGATCGCGCCGGATCTGCTCGCGCGCGTGTTCGAGCCTTTCTTCACCACCAAGGGCTCAGAGCGCGGCAGCGGTCTCGGCCTTGATTCGGTGCGGTCGTCCCTGCAACGCATGGGAGGGGTCGTGACCATCGCGAGCGCGCAGGGCCGCGGCACCACTGTCCGGCTGCATCTCCCACTGTTGGCGACGGCCACCGGCAGCGTACTGCTGGTCGAGGACGAGCCGGCATTGCGCCGGTTCGCCGCACGGGCGTTGGGCAACCACGGCTGGCGTGTGATGGAGGCGGACTCGGCGGAGGCGGCGCTGGCGCTCCTCGCCGGCGGCGAGGACGCTCCCGATCTGCTGGTGGCCGATGTCGCGCTGCCGGGGATGGACGGCCCGGCGCTGCTAGGCGAGCTGCGCCGCGAGCGGCCCCGCCTGCCGGCCATTCTGGTCTCCGGCTACAATGCCGGCTCATTGCCGACCGGGCTCGACGCGCTGTATCTGACCAAGCCCTACAAGGCCGCCGAGCTGCTGGGCCTTGCGGCCGAGGCTGGCAGGAACAATTTGCGAACAGATGATTAATGGCGTATTCCGGCGGGCGGGTTCACTGTATGTTCGCTTGCGATCAGCGTTCGACACAGTGCAATCATCCGATGCAGAGGCGGCACGACACGCGTAAACTCGCGGGTGCGTAGGAAGGGCTATCAAAATGGAAAAGGGCAAGGCGCTCGACGCGGCAATGGCGCAGATCGAGCGGGCGTTCGGCAAGGGCTCGATCATGCGCATGGGCGCGCGCGGCGGGGACGAGGCGATCGAGGTCATCCCCTCGGGTTCGCTCGGCCTTGATCTCGCGCTGGGCATCGGCGGATTGCCGCGCGGGCGGATCGTCGAGATCTACGGGCCGGAAAGCTCGGGCAAGACCACGCTCGCGCTGCACGCCATCGCCGAGGCGCAGAAGCGCGGCGGCACTTGCGCCTTCGTCGATGCCGAGCACGCGCTGGACCCGATCTATTCGCGCAAGCTGGGCGTCGATGTGGACAATCTGCTGATCAGCCAGCCCGATGCCGGCGAGCAGGCGCTGGAGATCGCGGACACGCTGGTCCGGTCCGGCGCGGTGGACGTGCTGGTGGTGGACAGCGTCGCCGCCCTGGTGCCCCGCGCCGAGCTGGAAGGCGAGATGGGCGACAGCCACATGGGGCTGCACGCGCGGCTGATGAGCCAGGCGCTCCGCAAGATCACGGGCAGCGTCTCGCGCAGCAACACCATGCTGATCTTCCTCAACCAGATCCGCATGAAGATCGGCGTGATGTTCGGCAACCCGGAGACGACGACGGGCGGCAACGCGCTGAAGTTCTATGCCTCCATCCGCCTGGAGATCCGCCGCATCGGGCAGATCAAGGACCGCGACGAGGTGGTGGGCAATCAGACGCGTGTGAAGGTGGTGAAGAACAAGCTCGCCCCGCCGTTCCGCCAGGTGGAGTTCGACATCATGTACGGCGAGGGAATCAGCAAGGTGGGCGAGCTGATCGATCTCGGCGTGAAGGCGGGCGTGGTGGAGAAATCCGGCGCCTGGTTCAGCCACGACAGCCAGCGGATCGGGCAGGGGCGGGAGAACGCCAAGCAGTTCCTGCGCGACCGCAAGGACGTTGCCGAGGCGATCGAGCGCAAGGTGCGCGATCAGTCGGGCGTGGTGGCCAACTCCATGCTGGCGGCGAACGAGGATGGCGAGGAGGCCGAGGCGGCTGAGTAGGTTCCGCCTTCCCGAGGCGCTGCCGCTCGACCCCGACGACCACGCCCTGATCGCTGCCGCCATCGCGGTGCTGGAGCGGCATTACCGGCTGTTCTGGCATACGGTGGCGGCGGCGGTGCGCTCGCGTGACGGGCGGGTCTGGACCGGCATCCATCTCGGCGCAACCGTCGGGCGCCTGTCGGTCTGCGCCGAGCCGATCGCGCTGGGCCGCGCGCTGCTCGAGGGCGACGGCACGGCGGAGACATTCGTCGCGGTGCGCCATCCCAAGCCCGAGGAGACGGACCGCGAGATGGCGGTCGTCTCCCCATGCGGCGCCTGCCGCGAGCTGATCCTCGATCACTGCCCCGAGGCGTCGGTGATCCTGCGCGACGGCGATGAGCTGGTGAAGGTGCCGGCGCGGGTGTTGTTGCCCGCGCCGTATCGGCGCTGAGCCGCCCGCGCGATCCTTTCCGATTTCCTAACCATCCCGGACGACAATGCGGCCCATGGCTGCCGCCCTGCCCGAGGCCGATCACCGCCTGATCGGCGGCAAATATGCCGTCGATCCAACGCGCCCGCTCTCCGGCGCGGGCGGCGGATTGCCCGCCTTTGCCGTCGCCGACCGCCAGGGCCTGTCCGGGGTGATGGCGGTCCAGGTCGCGCGCGCCATGCCAGCGCGGGCACAGGCGCTGCGGGCGGCCGCCGGCATGACGGACGGCATGCTCGGCCCGCTGGCACATGGGGCTGGCCCGGCGGGCGGTGCAGGCGAGGAGGCGTATTACGTCATCTGCCCGGCTCCGCCCGGCCCCGCCGTTGGCGCGGCGTGGCGAGCCTGGAGCGAGTCGGAACTGCTCGAGTGCCTGCTGCGCCCGGCGACGCAGACCCTGGCGCGGCTCGCCGCCCGAGGCATCACTCATCGCGCGATCCGCCCGGACAATGTGTTCCAGTCCGCGCCTGGCCAGCCGGTCGTGCTGGGCCAGGGCTGGGCCGCGCCGCCCGCCGCCTTGCAGCCCGCATTGTTCGAGCCGCCCTATTCCGCCATGTGCCTGCCCTGCGGACGGGGCGAGGGCGCCATCGCCGACGACGTGTACGCACTCGGCGTGCTGATGGTGGTGCTGGCGCTTGGCCTGACCCCGCTCGCGGGAATCGATTCAGCCAGGATTATCCGCCGCAAGCTCGAACTCGGCAGCTTCGCCGCGGTGGCGGGCGAGACGCGCCTGCCCTCGGCGATCACGGACCTCGCACGCGGAATGCTGGCCGAGGACCCCGAGCATCGCCCGACGCCAAGCCTGCTGCTCGACCCCGGCGCAGCGCGAGCGCGCCGGCTCGCCACGCGCCCGTCCAAGCGCGCCCAATCCCCGGCGCGGATCGGCGCGTGGAGCCCGTGGGACGCCCGCGCTCTCGCCCATGCCATCGCCGCGCATCCCGAGCCGGGTGTGGCGGCGCTGCGGGCCGGGGCCGTCGACGGATGGCTGCGCCGCGACCTGGGAGACGCAGCGCTGGCGGCGAAGGTCGATGAGGCGGTGCGTGTCCGTCCGGTGGGCGAAGCCGAGCCGCGCGCCGATGCGCTGCTCGTCATGCGTGCCGTCGCCGTGCTCGATCCGCTGGCTCCGCTCTGCTGGCGGGGGCTCGCGCTATGGCCTGACGGGCTCGGCCCGGCGCTCGTCGCCGCCGATAGGCAGGATGGCGGGGCGACCGAGGCGCTGGTGGAGATCGTCAATGCCGAGATCCCGGTCCATTGGACCGCGGCCCGCGGCCGGGGCGACATCGCACGGGCGAGCGCCGAGACGCGCCAGCGCCGGGCCATCCTGCGCGCCAGGGGCGGTTCCCGCGGGAGTGCCAGCGGCGGAGCGCGCCGGCTCGCCTATGCGCTCAACCCGCTGCTTCCGTGCGGGAGCACGCTGCTGGGCGGGCGCGTCGTCGTCCATCTCCCCGACCTGATACCAGTGTTGGATGAGCGGGCAAGCCGCGGCGACCCGGGCGCGCGGCCCATGGACGCCGACATCGCCGCGTTCATCGCGGCCCGGTCGGAGCACCAGACGCAGGCCGAACTGGCGGCGCTGGCCCTTGGCGATGGCGGACCGATGAGCACCCAAGCCGCGCTGGCGCAATTGGAACTGTTCGCGACCTTGCAACCGCGCGGCGCGCCGTCTCCGGCGCTGGCGCGTTGGCTGATAGCGTCGCCCGACCTGCTGCTCGCAGGCTGGCAAAGCTCCGTCAGGCGCCGCGAGCTTGCCTCGCGCCTGACGACACTCGCCGAGGCAGGGGAACTCGCGCCCATTCTGGCGTTGGCGGTGGACCCGGTCGGACGCGCCGCGGACCAACAGGAAGGGCGGGTGGCAGCCGCCGAGCTGGTCCGCATTGATGCCGAACTGGCCAGGATCGAGGCGGGCGGTGAGGCTCGCGCGGCCGCGGCGCGCGGCCTTGGGCAGGAGGCGGCGGCGGGACTCGCGCTAGCCGCGCTCGCGCTCTCGATCGCAGTAACGCTGTTCGGATGAGCACGCGCCCGCGGACCAAGGCCGCTGGCCGCGCCGGCTCGCTGATCTGGGCGCAAGGTCTGGCTTGCGGCGGTATTCTGGCCTTCGCGCCCTTTCTAACCGTGCTGCTGGCAGCACTGTTCTGGCCGGTGGCGGTGGCGTTCGCGAGGGACCGCGCCCCGGGCCGCCCGAGCGCGCGCGGAGTCGCGCTCTGCACCGCCGCGGCTTCGGTCAGCCCAATCCGCTCGGCATGGTCCGGCGGCTTGGGTCTCGATGCCACGCTGAGCCTGGCGACCGACGTGCATGTTCTGGCAGCCGCTTGGTGCGCCGCGGCCGGCGGATGGCTGCTGGCGGAGCTGGCCCCGCTCGCCGCCCGCGCGGCGCTGGAGACGGCCAGTGCGGCGCGGGCCGCCCGGCTCAGGGCCGAGCGGACCCGCCTGCTCGCGCAGTGGGGATGGGCGGAGTCAGCCGACTCCCAACTCTGAGGCCTGTCGCGCCGCGCCCGCCGCGGCGGAGCTGATTCGCCGCTCGGCGATCTGCGCCTTCATGGCCTTTTGAAGCTTCTCGAAGGCGCGCACCTCGATCTGACGCACGCGTTCGCGCGAGATCCCGTACTGCTGCGACAGCTCCTCGAGCGTGGTCGGATTGTCCTTCAGGCGGCGCTCGATCAGGATGTGGCGCTCGCGCTCGTTCAGCGTCTTCAGTGCCGAGGAGAGCAGGGCCTTGCGCCCGGTCAGCTCCTCGCGATCGGCGATCGCGCTCTCCTGGCTTTCCGTCTCGTCTACCAGCCAATCCTGCCACTCGCCCTCGCTGTCGGAGCGGACCGGGGCGTTCAGGCTGTGGTCCGGCGCGGCCAAGCGCCGGTTCATGCTGACCACGTCCTGCTCCGGCACGTCGAGCATGCGGGCGATCTTGGCCACCTGCTCGGGCTGCAGGTCGCCGTCCTCGATCGCCTGCATCTGGCCCTTCAGCCGGCGCAGGTTGAAGAACAGTTTCTTCTGCGCCGCCGTGGTGCCCATCTTCACCAGCGACCACGAATGCAGGATGTATTCCTGGATGGCGGCGCGGATCCACCACATCGCGTAGGTGGCGAGACGGAAGCCGCGGTCCGGGTCGAACCGCTTCACCGCCTGCATCATCCCGACATTGCCCTCGCTGATGAGCTCGCCCACCGGAAGGCCGTAGCCCCGGTAGCCCATCGCGATCTTCGCCACGAGGCGCAGATGTGATGTGACGAGCTTGTGCGCGGCTTCCATATCCTGGTTATCACGCCAGCGGCGAGCGAGGTCGAGTTCCTCGTCCGGCGTCAGCATGGGGAACTTGCGGATTTCCTGAAGGTACCGCGACAGGTTGCCTTCGGGAGCGATATTGAGGACGGCAGAGGCCAACATAGGCTCCTTTCGTCGAGCGGCGGAGGGGTATCCTACCCGATCATGGCGTAGGCCGGTAACGCCGTGGACTGCAACACAGTCCATGCTGCTGGCAGGGATGTGACGTCCCGGTGTCGGCCCCATCTATCAGCGGCGTGGCTCCGGACGGCGCGCCCGAGCGGGCCTGCCCCACCCGCATCGAACGAGCCGATTTATATAGGACCGCGCTGGTCCTGTCAACAATGCTGTCTTATTTGTCACTTCCCCCGCGGCGCAGCGAGAGTGTCTAGCAACGCCTGCATGTCGGCGGGCGGCGCGGTCTCGAACGCCAGGGGCTCCCGGGTCCGCGGGTGAGCGAACCCGAGCCGGGCAGCGTGCAGGGCCTGACGCGGGAACTCCAGCAAAGCCGCGCACAAGGGCGCGGGCAGGGCACGGGCAGCCGCGGGAACGCGACGCAGATACAGCCTGTCGCCGACGATGGGGTGGCCGCGGCTCGCCAAGTGGACGCGGATCTGGTGCGTGCGGCCGCTGGCGAGCCGACACTCCAGCAGGGCGGTCGCGGCATGGAAGGTTTGCCGGATTCGGTAGCGGGTCAGCGCCGGCCTGCCGCTGCCCTCGGGACGCAGCGCCATGCGTTTGCGATCGCGCGGATCCCGCCCGATCGCGCCCGCGATCTCGGCCCAGCCACTGCTTTGGGGCGCCGGCGCGGGCAGACCCCAGCACAGGGCGAGATAGGCCCGCTCCAGATCGCGCCGCGCGAACGCGGCCGACAGCGCCGCCATTGCCGGCTCGGTTTTCGCCACCACCATCACGCCTGATGTATCCTTGTCGAGCCGATGCACGATGCCCGGCCGGCGCTCGCCGCCGATGCCGGCGAGGCGCTCGCCGCAATGGGCGAGCACGGCGTTGACCAGCGTGCGATCCTCGTTGCCTGGCGCGGGATGCACGACCAGGCCGGCCGGCTTATCGATCACCAGGACATCATCGTCCTCGAACAGGATCGTCAGTGGGATCGATTGGGGTTCGAGCCTGGCGGGACGCGGCTTGAGCAGTTGCAGGATATAAGTGGCGCCAAGGCGGACCGGCTCGGCCGGCCCGTCGAGCGCCGCCCCGTCACGCCATACCTGCCCGGCCTCGATCAGCCCCTTGATGCGGCTGCGCGAGAGCGTGCCGATGCGCGTCGCGAGGAACCGGTCGACGCGCTCGCCGCCATCGTCCGGCCCTGCGATAACGCAGAGCGTTTCGGAAGCCTCGCCTGGCATCGGCGTGGGATAGCGCGCCGGGGCCGGCGGCGGAAGGGAGCTTGGATGCGCGCGCTGAAGGCGGCTACAGTGGCGATGGGCGTGCTGATCCTGGTCGGCACGGCGGTGCTGATCGGGGCCATGGTCAAGCGAGCGACGCTACCCGCGCCCACGCAAGCCGCCTCCGGACACGTGCCATCGGTGGTCAGCATAGGTGCAATGCTGCATGAACCGCCCGGCAGCCGGATCACCGGCCTGGCGGCGACCGGCGATGTGTTGGCCGTGAGCATGCAGGGTGGCGGCCCCGACCGAGTAGTGCTGATCGACCCTCACACCGGGGAGGTACGCGGCCGCATCACTCTCGTCCCTTGACCCCAAGGGTTGCGCGGCACGGCACGAATCCCTATTAGCGGGTCAGGCCCCGTCCCGTTCGTCTAGAGGCCCAGGACACCGCCCTCTCACGGCGGTAACAGGGGTTCGAACTCCCTACGGGACGCCACGCTTGCCGAAGACTATATGATGGCTGCGCCCGCTAGGTCCGTCTCCGGAGCGCGGCAGCGGCACTGCGCGCTCTAACACGCAATGCCTGGGTTCTACAGCGGCAGCCAGCGACTGGCCGGGCGCGAGGTTCGGGCCGATGCGTCGACAGAGGCGCTCGGCTTTTGTCCCAAAACCACGTAAGCCGCTGCGTAACGTATTGCGGATTACCATCGACTGGCAATACAGCCATAGATAGCTTCCTCGAATAAATTCGTCGCCAGCGAAGACGCCCATCGCCGTCCGGGGCGAGGCCGAACTCCTGGCTGCCGCGCGTCGGTGCCCCGCCTTCGCGAACAGCTCCTCGAGCCCAGCCTCGTTCATGCCCAGTGCCGATGTCGCCATTTACGACCCCTCAGCCGCGACGAGCATCCCAGTCCTTCTTGTAGCAACGAGGCGGGAAGCCAGCGCGGCGCTCACCCGCAAGCGGCGACGGCTTGAAAGCCGCCGAATTACACCCTATTTTGCCCATCTACCTGGATGGTATTAGGATGGTAAGTAGATGGTCGACAACCCACGGGAGCTGCGGCCCAGGGCCGGAGGTGACACCGAGAAGATCACAATCAACCTCGGTTATGTCGATCTCGGCCACGTCGATCTCCTGGTGCAGGATGGTTTCTACTCTAACCGCACCGACTTCATCCGCACCGCGATCCGCAATCAGATCGAACGCCATGCGGAGGCGGCCAGGCAGTCGATGCTTCGAAAAAGCCTCGACCTGGGCCTGCGCCTCTACAGCCGTGACGATCTCGAAGCCGCGCGCGACGCCGGGCAGATGCTCCGGATCAACGTACTCGGGCTGGCCAGCATCGCCAAGGATGTAACGCCCGAACTCGCCCGCAGCACGATCGCTTCGGTGACCGTGCTGGGCGCCCTCCAGGCCAGCCCAGCGGTGAAGGCGGCGTTGGCCGACCGGACCCGATAGGCAGCCGCGTCCCCTCCGCGGTCTTGCGGTGGGGCTAACGCGGTTCCGGCAACAACTCTCAATCGGATGCGGATCAAGCCTCCTCGCGGGGATGCCTGAGCTATGCCCGAGCACAGAAAGCGATGGACATGAATACCCTACTGCTCCCCGACATGATCGAGGCAACCCGCCTCACCCGCGCCGGCCGGCTTGCCGAAGCCATGTCGCTCCTGCAACGCTTGTCCCAGAGCGAGTCGGCGCCGAAACCGCCGTCCACCGCCAGGCGCGACCCCGCAAGCGGACCTGCCGGACGCGAGCCGCGCATCATCGACGTCGAGCCCGAGACCGGCGAGGCGGCGGAACCGCGGTCATCTCCACCGGCATGGCAGACGTCGGGCCCTACCGGGCGGTCCACCGGCGGGGCGGACGCAACCGCCTCGCCACGGATGTCCGAGGCGCTGCGTGGTCTTCTCGGACGGATCCACCAGACCGGCTTGGAGCCAGGATTGGGCGGGCTGACGATGCGAGCGCCGCCGCACGCGCCCGCCGTACTGCCAAAGGGCGCACAGTTCCTGGCGGGCAGCTTCAGCAACCAAGCCGGCAGCCGTCCGTACAAGCTCTATATCCCCAGTACCCTATCGTGGGGACGCCGTCCCGCTGGTGGTCATGCTGCACGGCTGCACCCAGTCGCCGGACGACTTTGCCGCAGGCACGCGCATGAACGCGTTCGCCGAGGAGCAGACCTGCCTTGTCCTTTATCCCGCGCAGACCGCCGCCGCCAATGCCCAGAAGTGCTGGAACTGGTTCAGCCCGGGCGATCAGCAACGCGAGCAGGGTGAGCCCGCGCTGATCGCCGGAGCCACGCGCCAGATCATGCGCGACTACGCGGTGGACCCACAGCGGGTCTACGTTGCCGGGCTTTCCGCCGGCGGGGCGGCAGCCGCCATCATGGGGGCGACCTACCCCGATCTCTACGCCGCGGTCGGAGTGCATTCCGGCCTGGCGTGCGGCGCCGCCAGCGATCTCGCCTCCGCCCTTGCCGCCATGCGCCAGGGCGAAGCCGCGGCCTCACGCCGATCCGGCAGCGGGTCGGGGGCCCCGCGGACGGTCCCGACCATCGTGTTCCACGCCGACCAGGACCATACCGTACATCCTCGCAATGGCGAGCAGGTCATCAGACAGGCACGGGCGGGCGCCGACCTGCGGACCGAGGTGCAGCCGGGCCACGTAGCCGGTGGGCATGCCTACAGCCGCACCCTCTACACCGATGCTAGCGGGCAGGCAGTGCTCGAGCAGTGGGTCGTCCACGGAGGGGGCCATGCCTGGGCCGGCGGCAGCCCCGCCGGATCCTATACCGATCCGCGAGGACCGGATGCCACGCGCGAAATGCTTCGCTTCTTCCTCGAACACCCGCGGCCCACAAGCACGAGTGGCACGGCATGATGCGGTGCGGCGATCTTATGGAATGCCCCATCATGGGACGCGGCCGCGATCGCCTCGGCGCGAGCGGCGTCGCGCTCTCGAATCAACGTCATCGTCGGCACCTGCCGTCGACGCAACCGGTGCGGTTCAGCCGCCAAATGCGGCGGCAAGCCGCTCCTTGTCAGATCGCCGTCGTCACCGATGTGATGGCGGATGACAGTTCTTGTCTGGTTCCGCAATGACCTGCGCCTGTCCGACCACGCCGCCCTGACCGCGGCGATCGAGAGCGGGTATCCGGTGCTACCCGTCTATGTCCTCGACGAAGCAGCAGCTGGAGCGTGGGCTCCCGGCGGAGCGGCGCGTTGGTGGCTGCACCACAGCCTGGCCGCGCTGGACGCGAGCTTGCGCCGGCTGCGCGCGCCACTGATCCTGCGCCGCGGCTCGGCCGCCGAGCACCTGTGTTCCATCGCGCGCGAGACAGGCGCGGCGGCGCTGCATGCGGGCCAAGCCGTCGAACCGTGGGCGCGTGCGCAGGAAGCCGAGCTCGGCGCGGCGCTGGCTGCGGAGGGTGTGGCGGTCCATTGGCACCGCACTGTCATGCTGTTCAATCAGGACGACCTGCGCACCAGAAGCGGCGGACCGTTCCATGTGTATTCGCCCTTCGCGCGCGCCTGCATGGCCAGTGGCGGCCCGCCGCCGCCCTTGCCCGCGCCGATGCGCCTGCCCGCGCCCGCGCGCCTGCCGCGCTCCGACCGTCTGGAGGACTGGAGTCTCCTGCCCACACACCCCGATTGGGCCGGCGAGAATCCGCGCCGCCTGGACCGTGGGAGAGGCGGCGGCGCACGACCGGCTGCACCGCTTCATCTCCGGCGCGCTGGCAGACTATGCCGCCGGCCGCGACCGCCCGCGGACGGAGGGCACCTCGCGGCTCTCCCCACATCTGCACTGGGGGGAGATATCCCCGAGGCAGGTCTGGGATGCCGCGAGGGCGATCGAGGGACGGGGCAGCGGCAAGTTCGTGGGTGAATTGCTGTGGCGCGAATTCAGCATCCATCTCCTGTGGCATCAGCCACAATTGCCCGACCATCCGCTGCGCGCCGCGTTCGCCGCGATGACGTGGCGGGACGATCAGGCGGGCCTGTGGGCCTGGCAGCGGGGCCGGACGGGAGTCCCGATCGTCGATGCCGGCATGCGCCAGCTCTGGCGGACCGGCTGGATGCACAACCGGGTTCGCCTGATCGCGGCTTCGTTCCTGGTGAAGCATCTCCTGATCGACTGGCGAGCCGGAGAGGCGTGGTTCTGGGATACGCTGGTCGATGCCGACCTGGCCAACAACAGCGCGAGCTGGCAATGGGTCGCCGGCTCGGGAACCGATTCGGCGCCGTTCGTGCGCATCTTCAATCCCGTGTTGCAGGCACGGAAATTCGATCCCGACGGCGATTATGTCCGCACCTATGTCCCGGAGCTTGCGCGGCTTCCCGCGCCGGACATCCACGCGCCCTGGGACGCGCCCGAAGAGGCGCTGGGCGGCGCCGGTATCGAGCTCGGCCGGACCTATCCTCGGCCGATTCTCGATCTGGCGGCGGGCCGGGCGCGCGCATTGGCTGCCTACGGCCGGCTGGGCTCTGGTGATACGTCCGGGCGGGCCGCGTGAGTCCTCCCCGGCTCCCTCCGGGCCTGCCCTTGCGCGTGGTGGGCGACGTGCATGGCGACGCGACCGGGTTCGCGTTCGCGGCCGCCACGGACCGCTTCGTCGTGCAACTCGGCGACCTGGTGGACCAGGGACCGCGCAGCGACGAAGCGCTGCGGATCATGTTCCGGCTGATCGACGCGGGACAGGGATTGTTCCTGCTAGGCAATCACGACCACAAGCTCGCCCGCGCGCTCGCCGGCCAGCCGGTGCGGCTCGACCCGGGGCTGGAGACCACGCTTCGGCAGATCGATCCGGCGGTCCGCCTGCGTGCAATGTCGGAAATCGCCCGAGCGCCAGCCTGGCTGCGATCCGGCAACCGGTTTTTCGTTCATGCCGGATTTCATACCGCCATGCTCGAAGGTCCGGCGCCGGAGGTGGGTCTGGGACGCGCTCATGGACCGGTCGCGCGCGCCCTGTTCGGCGAGCCCACGGGACGTATCCAACCCGACGGCTATCCCGAGCGCAGCCTGCGCTGGGTCGATCGCATCCCGGCGGGCCTCACTGTTTATTGCGGCCATGATCGGCGCAGCACCGACGGGCGCCCGTATGTCCGGTGTGGGGCAACGGGCGGTGTCGCCGTGTTTCTCGACACTGGGGCGGGAAAGGGCGGCCATCTCTCATGGATCGACCTCCCGCCCTCGCCCCAACCCTCTCCCGCAAGCGGGAGAGGGAGCATTAGAGACACGGACCGTACCCACCACGCTCCCTCTCCCCCTGCGAGAGGGTCGGGGTGAGGGGGGGCGCCTTTTACGTGCGCGGGCGCGCCTGCCCGGTGGTCTGGGCCGCTACGTCGCGCGCGGCGTTGCGTGTCGCATCGCCCATCTCTCCCGCATGGCGCTGCGCCTGCCCGGCCACGTCGCGGGCGGCGTCCTTGGCCGCGCCGCCCAACTCGCTCGCGTGCTGGGTGACGTCCTGGACGGTTTGGCGCCCGGCATCCATCGCCGCATGCACGACGTCCGACCCGCGATCGACCGCTTCCTGTACCACACCCTCGACGGCGGCGCGGGCATCATGGGCGGCGTCGCCCAGGTACTCCCGTTCGATCTCGGTGGGCGGCAGCAGCGCCCCGAGCAACGCGCCGACGGCAATGCCCACGGCGCCCAGCAGGACGGGGTTGTCGCCGAGCGTCGCCATCAGCCCGCCGCCAGCGCCTCTGGCCGTATACCGCGCCTGTCGCATGCCGGACGAGGCGGCATCGCTCAGGCGCCGCCCCTGATCGGCGATCTGGCCGCCGAGTGAAGAGGCCTGATCGCGCAGATCATGCGCGCTGCCCGTCACGCGATCGCTCGCACCCTGCATGGCATCTCCCAGGCTCGCGCCCATTGAACTGATCCCCTCCGTCACGCCGGCCACGGCACCGCTGATCCGGTCACGGGCGGCAAACAGTGCTTCCTGCACGCGCTCGGCATACGATTCGGCCGTCTCCTGGGCGGAGCGCGCCACCCCGAGCACCGTGCCCCGGGCCTCGGTGACGCGGCCGCGGTAATCGACGTCGGTCTCTCCGGTCTGCCGCACCACGCCCTGACCGGCGGTCCAGGCCCGCGTCATCAGGTCGTCCTGCGGCGCGCGCAGCCGCGCCGGATGCAGGTGCGACTCGCGATGCGCCATGGGGTCGCGTGCGCCGGACATGAGCCACGCCAGGCCGATGCTCACCAGTGCCACCGGGATCGGCCGCTCCCGCGCCGCCGAACCAAGGTTGCGGGTGAAGTCGATCCCCTCTCGCGTCTTCAGCAGGTCGAGACCCTCGTCGAGCATCTGACCGGGCGACAGCCGCTTGGCGAGTTCCGAAAGCCGGCTATCCAGTCGGCTCCTCGTTGTTTGCAGATCGCGCTCGATCACGTCGGGATCTTGCGTCCTCGTATCCACCACCATCAGATGTGCTCCTTCACCACTCGCGCGTCCTGGCTCACGTTGCGCACCAGACGGTCCGGCTTCAGCCCCGACAGCGACAGCATCTTGATGCCGGTGTACGCGAGCCCTCCCCCCACCGCGACGATCAGCACGCCGATGATGAGCAATGCCGCCCAGGCCGGGAGGACGATCGCCAATGCCGCCGCGGCGGCCAGCAGGATCACGACCAGACCCGCGAAGCCGACCACCATGCCGCCGACGAGCCAGATCGCCGCGGTAATCACGCGCTCGAGCTTGCGGTCGAGCTCGATACGGGCCAGCGCCAACTCGCCGCGGACCAGGTCCTGCGCATCCCGGGCGACATCGGCCACGATCTCGCGCAGCGTCCGGACGCCGCGCACCTCATCCATTGTATGTAGTTCCGGGATAAGTGGCGGCCGGCGGGGTCGTGCTCGGGTCCCGCCCCGGAGTTCGGGGATTGGACCGGCGCGGCCTGGATCGGCGTGGACGGGGTCGGAGTCGCTCGGATCGGCGCAGCGAAGGACCGCTCCGAGACGCTGCCAGAAGCGGCCGTGGCGGTGCGGTACGACGGCTGGGGCGAGCGGTAGCCGGATGGCTGCTCCATCGCGATCCGCGCCATGCGCGCCAGGGCGAAGCCCGTGGCGACAGAGGCGCCGGCGAACAGCGCCGGCTGGCGGTGTGCCAAGCCCCGCACGCGCTGTAGCAGCCCGTTCAGGTCGTTGGTACGGATCATCTCGGCGAATGCGCCGAGTTCGTCCGCGCTGGCTCCGACCAGATCCGAAAGCCAATGCTGGTCAATGTCGCGCAGCGTATCGGCGGCCTTGTGGGCCTGTTCGGCGGCCGTGCCGATCGCCTCGGCCGCCTGGTCCTTGCGCCCGCCCACCGCATCGCCAAGCCGCTCCTGCACCGAGGAGGCAAGATCGCTGGCGGTGTCGCGCGCCTGCTGCAGCACGTCGGTCGCGCGCCCCTGGGCCGCCTCGGCCACCTTGCCGACCCGGTCCTGGGTCTGCTGGGCGAGGCCAGCCGCCTGGTCGCCGGCGTTCTTGGCGACCTCGGTTGCCCGCCCCTGGGCTTGGCGGGCGAGGTCTGAACCGCGTTCCTGCCCCGCACGAACCGCCTTGTCGGCCGGGGAGGGGGCAGTTCCGGGCGGCGTCGACGGCCGCTTGGGTTCGTCCATCGTCTCAACTCCTCAGCTGGCTTCTATTATGCCGCAACGAGCGAAGCGCCGGGCGGTTGCGCTCACACAACAGCGCGGAACCAAATCGACCCGTTCCGGGTAGGCCGACAGAAGGAACGCGGAGGCAGCGTGGCGGTTGACCAGAAATCCAGCAATGAAACCGGGAATCAGACCGGGCGGGGCAGGGAGGCTGACGACCCGCGTCACATCCCGAGCGTCGGCTGGAAAGACGTGCTCTGGCGCTCCTATAACGGCATCAACGAAAAGAACCTGTTCCTGGTCGCGGGCGGGGTCACGTACTACGTGTTACTGGCGCTGTTCCCGGCCCTCCTCGCGCTGGTGTCCTTGTACGGTCTGGTGTTCGACCGCGCGCAAGTCGAGAAGCAAGTCAACGCGATGTCCGGCGTGCTTCCGGAGTCCGCGCGGCAACTCATCTCGACCGAGCTGCATCAGATCGTCAGCTCGTCCGGCGGTGCCCTCAGCATCGGCGCGGTGATCGCGGTGCTGTTCGCGCTCTGGAGCGCCTCGCGCGGCATGAGCGGGATGATGTCCGGGCTCGACATCGCGTATGGCGAGACGGAGACGCGCAGTATCATCCGCTTCAACCTGATTGCGTTGGGACTGACCCTGGGATTGCTGGTGGGCGGGGTGATCTCCATCGCGCTGGTCGCCGTGCTGCCCGCCGTGACCGCCGCGGTTCAGGGCGCCGGCGGAGGCGGGATCATGAAATGGGTCGTGCTGATCGTCGAATGGCCTGTCCTCCTGGCCTTCATCATGTTCCTGCTGGCCCTGCTCTACCGCTACGCTCCGGATCGACGGGCACCGCAGTGGCGCTGGGCCACCCCCGGCGCGGTCGTCGGCGGGGTGCTCTGGATCCTCGGCTCCATCCTGTTCAGCGTCTACGTCGCGAACTTCAGCAACTATAACGCGACCTACGGCTCGCTCGGCGCCGTGGTGGTGCTGCTGACCTGGCTTTACCTGTCCGCCTTCGTCGTGCTGCTGGGCGCGCAGATCAATGCCGAGACCGAGCGGCAGACCAAGAAGGATTCCACCATCGACGGCGGCAAGCCGATGGGCCAGCGGGACGCCATGGCCGCCGACACCATCGGGCCGAGCTACGACGCAAGCTGATACGCGCCGGCGCTAGGCTGCTTCTCACGCGAGCATTGAAACGACCGCGTCCCGACGCATGTCGGGGGCAGCTTAGAAGGTCAGTTCATGAAACGCGCATTCACCGACCAGATCGAGCGGGCCACGCTCCTGACCCGCCAGGGCCGGCTGGGCGAGGCGGCCACGCTGCTGAAAGACGAGGCAGCCGCGCTGCTGAAGGGCGAGGCGGCCGCGCTCCTGCACCGCGTGCTGGGCGGGAATGCCCCGGGTAGCCCGAGCAATCGGGCCAGCGGCAGCGAAGGGACCCGCCATGCTAGGACAGCGGCGCCGAGCGGGTTTCGCGATCCTCGGCGCGGTGCCCGGCCGGCTCCGGAGCCGGCCGGCGGAGCGCGGTTCCTGGCGGCCAGCTTCGCTGACGCGGCTGGAAGTCGTCCCTATAAGCTCTATGTTCCAGGCGGCTACCACGGCCAGCCGGTGCCGCTGATCGTGATGCTGCACGGCTGTACGCAATCGCCGGACGACTTCGCGGCCGGCACGGGCATGAACGCCGCCGCCGAGGATCATACGTGCCTTGTTGCCTACCCGGGGCAGACCGCCGCAGCCAATTCGTCGAAGTGCTGGAACTGGTTCAATACAGGGGACCAGCAGCGGGAGCGGGGCGAGCCGTCCTTGATCGCGGGCATCACCAGGCGAGTGATGGCGGAGTACGCGGTCGACCCACGGCGGGTCTTTGTCGCCGGGCTCTCGGCCGGCGGCGCCGCGGCGGCGATCATGGGGGCGAGGTATCCAGACCTGTATGCCGCGATCGGCGTTCATTCGGGTCTTGCCTGCGGGGCGGCGAGCGACCTGTCCTCGGGCTTTGCCGCCATGCGGCAGGGAACGAACGGGACCGTGCACTCCGGTCGGGCAATGATCCCGGCCATCGTATTCCATGGCGACCAGGACAGGTACGGTGCATCCTCGTAATGCGGAGGCGGTCATAGACCAGGCGGCAGGGACCGCCCGACTGACCACGCGGGTGCTGACCGGGCAGGTGCCGGGCGGGCACGGCTACCGACGGACGCTGTATGTCGATGCAAGCGGGACGACGATCATCGAGCGATGGTCGATCGCTGGCGCCGGCCATGCATGGTCAGGGGGCAGCCCCGCCGGTTCCTACACCGACCCGCTCGGACCAGACGCCACCCTCGAAATGCTGCGCTTCTTTTTGGAGCATCCGCGTAGATCCTGACCGAGCCGGAACAGGCACTGGCGGCTCCTCGGTGCGGCCGCCAGTTCCTGCCTGATCCGTCAGACCGCGCCGCGCCGGCCCACGATCGCGTGATAGATCACCAGAATGACGACCGCGCCGATAACGGCGACGAGCAAGCTCCAGAGATTGAATCCGGTCACGCCAACGGCCCCGAACGCATTGAAGATGAATCCGCCGACGAGCGCCCCGATGATCCCGAGCACGATGTCGAGCAGGAAGCCTTCGCCCTCCCGGTTGACGATCCTGCTCGCGATGAAGCCGGCTATGAGGCCGAGAACGATCCATACGATTATCGACATCTAGATTCCCTTTTCTACCAAGGCTATGGGGAAGCCGGACGCCGTGGCCTCGGTTCCGGACAGCCGGTCGTGTTCATATCGGTCGTTGATCGATGCATTTATAGCCTATCCATATTCCGGCCAGCGCGGACACTCGCGAGCCTGACCAAATCGTGATCGGTCCAATCACTCGACGCGATCTGTTTGGGGTCGGATCTGCGGCGTTGTGCTGTCACCGGATCGTGAGGATGAGGGATCTGGAGTTTTGTGCAATGCAGCATAAGTCTGTCGCGGTGGTTGCTCGCCAACCATCAGAAGCCGCCGCCAGAACGGCGCGGCAGAGACGATTGAAGGTTTTGGCTATGGCATATGAAACGAACACGGCTTCGTTCGCGCGTAAATCGGAAGCGCCCGCCCGGACGGCGATGGGCACGCCGATCGTCGACTGGATGCTGTTGATGCAGCGTCAGGTCCTGAATTTCCAGCAGCAGGCGCTGAGCATGTACGGGTTCCCCGGTTCCGCGCGCCGGACCAACGGCATGGTCTCCAATGGGACGTCCGCGGTTGCCCAGCAGGCGCGTGATGTTGAGGTTATCCCCCTTGGCCGGGAGACGCTGAATGTCGGGACGCGCGTGGTGAACCAGGGAACCACGCGGGTCCGGCGCTTCGTGATCGAGACGCCGGTCGAGGAGAAAGTGCCGCTGCGTCAGGAGCGGGTCATCATCGAGCGCCGCCGACCGATCGCGGTGAGCAGCACCGGCGACACCCTGACCGACAAGACGATCGAGATGTCGGACACGACCGAGGTGCCGGTGGTCTGGACCAGCGTCGAACTCGCCGAAGAGGTGGTGGTGCGCCGCGAGGTCAACGAGCGGGTCGAAGCCGTACGCGGGATGGTGCGTCACGACGAGGTCGAGATCCAGGAAATCGGCCACACTCAGACCCCAGCCATCGAGCAGCGCGCGGAACTGGCCCGGCGCGAGGAGTCGAATGCAGCGGCCAAGCAGGGCATGGCGAAGCTTGAGGCCGCATCCCAGGACGCGAAGGCGCAGGTCACGGGGGCTGCCGTTTCGAAGCTTGCGACCTCTGGCCAGGATCATCTCAAGGCGGGCAACGAGGCGAAGCCGGGTCACGACGCGAAGGCGGCGTCTGGCGCTAACCACGAGCCGATCCGGCCCGTCAAGAGCTGAGTGCCAACTCAGGCGAATACGAAAGGGGGGCCGTAGCCCCCCTTTCGCGTTGCCGCGATCCTGCCGATCCGTCTTCGGCAGCTTGCGATTTCCGACGTCGTGTGCGATCCGAGTTGACCCCTCCCCAAGCCTCCTCCCGCAAGGGGAAGGGGAGTCGAAGGGAGTGGAACCGTCCGGAATGGTTTCGGCACAGACTCGACAAAGCGCGCCACCAGCGAATACGGAGGCGGCCCGATCGATCAGGCGCTCCGTGCTGTCCGAGATCGGACCCTATCAAGCGCCGCTGCGTGCGTCGGCACTGCGCCAATTGGCGTTCACGGCAACGGCTTGGGTGGCGGCGCTGGCGCTGATGCATGCTGGGCTGCGGATGTCGGTGTGGGTAGCATGGGCGCTGGCGCCAGTCGCCGCCGGGCTGCTGGTCCGCATCTTCATCATCCAGCACGATTGCGGGCACGGTTCTTACTTCAGGTCGCGCCGGGCCAATGACGTGATCGGCTGGATATGCAGTCTCGCGACTTTGACGCCGTACGCGAACTGGCGCGTGCAGCACGCCCACCATCATGCGACGTGGAACAACCTCGACCGCCGGAGCGGGCGGTCCGACATCTACTCAGGCTGCCTCACCGTCGCGGAGTATCGCGCGCTCACGCCGTTCCGGCGCTTCGCGCACCGGGTCATGCTGCATCCGCTGGTCGCCCAGATCGCGCTGCCGCCCATCATCTTCTTCGTGCTCTATCGCTTTCCGTTCGACACGCCCTCGGGCAGCAACCGCGAGCGTGCCAGCGTGCATCGAACGACCCTGGCGATCGCCGGCCTCTATACGGGCCTCGCGCTGATCCTTGGCGTCCGGGCCGTACTCTTGGTGCAGGTGCCGGTGATCGCGATCGCATCCATCATCGGCGTATGGCTGTTCTCGGTTCAGCACAGATTCGAAGAGGCCCTCTGGGCGCACGACGCGGCATGGGACCCGATCACGGCCGGACTGCGCGGTAGTTCCTATCTTCGCCTGCCCGGCTGGCTGCATTGGTTCACCGGCAACATCGCGCTGCACCATCTCCATCATCTGTCTCCGCGAATTCCGAATTATCGGCTTCAGGCCTGCCAGCGGACCTGCGCGGTGTTGGCGGACAGCGAGGCGAGGGCGCTATCGATCAGCGAGGCGCTGCGGGCCGGACGATACGTGCTGTGGGACGAATGCCTCGGCCGAATGGTGCGGTTCGCCGATCTGGAGCGGCGTTGAACTGGCGGGCTTGGACTTGCTTCGGTTTTGGTGGAGAGGCATTGGGTCAGTCGGCGCCTCCTGTCGCAGATCTCGTTCTCCCGCCGCAGCACGACGTTACGGCAACACGGAAGGCGCACGGGGGCCAGTAGCAGCGCTTTCCAGATCGGGATCTGTGAAAGACGCTGGAGACAGCGCTGGCGATCACCGGCGCGTATCTGGCCATCGAAGGAGGCATCGTTGGGACCCGCATGTCCTCGCATCCTGACGGTCAATAGTGGCTCGTCGAGCATCAAGTTTGGGCTGTTCGAGGCCGCTGACCCGCTCCGGCTTATTCTGGCGGGCGGGATCGAGCGGATTGGATCGCCGGATGCCACCTTGCGGATCAAAGGCCTGAACCAGGCGGAGAGTCTTTCACGACCAGCGACAGCGCCGGACCACGCAGCGGCCATCAATATCCTGATGGATTGCATCGAGGAACACGCGGGGCATGGTGCATTGGCCGCGGTGGGGCATCGCGTAGTGCAAGGCGGGCCGAAGTATGGCAAGCCGCAACTCATCTCCGCGGAGATGATGAAGGAGCTGCACGGGCTCAGTCCATTCGATCCGGAGCATCTGCCGGACGAGATCTCGTTGATCGAGGCATTCATACGTCGATACCCCGAGGTGCCCCAGGTAGCCTGTTTCGACACCGCTTTCCACCATGACCTCCCGCGGGTGGCGCGGCTGTTGTCGATCCCGCGCCGTTACGAGGCGCAAGGGGTGCGGCGGTATGGATTTCACGGCCTGTCGTATGCGTTCCTCATGGACGAGTTGGCCCGCCTGGCCGGAGCGGACGCCGCACGAGGCCGGGTCATTCTCGCCCACCTCGGCAGTGGCGCAAGCCTGGCGGCGGTGCATGATGGCAAGCCGGTCGATACCAGCATGGGCTTCACCCCGGCAGCCGGGGTGCCGATGAGCACCCGCTCCGGCGACCTCGACCCCGGACTGGTCTGGTATCTGGCGCGCACCGAACGGATGAGCGCGGAGCTATTCAACAAGTTGGTCAACTTCGAGTCCGGGCTGCTCGGGATCTCCGAGACCAGTTCCGATATGCGTGAGCTGCTCGATCGTGAAGCGCAGGATGTGCGGGCAGCCGAGGCGGTCGCGCTGTTCTGCTACCAAGTGAAGAAATGGATCGGCGCCTTCGCCGCGGCGCTGGGCGGAGTGGATACGCTCGTGTTCGCCGGCGGTGTCGGTGAGAACGCGCCTACGGTCCGGGCCCGAATCTGCGACGGGCTGGGCTTCCTCGGGATTGGACTGAACCAGGAGCGCAACGCGGCGAATGCTCCGCTGAGTTCGCCGGACACCGGTCGCGTCAGCGTTAGGGTCATCCACACCGACGAGGAGCTCATGATCGCGCGGTCAGTCGCCAGCCTCCTCGACCTGGCTGCTCATCAGGAAATCAGCCGCGGGGCATCCGCTCCGCGAGTTGCCGGGCCTACGCCCAGGGCGTGAACGTCACGCCCGTCAACTTCGGGGTCTGGGCGGAAGCCTTGGCGGGGCTGGATACCACGATCGCGCCCAATACGGGGTGGCCGGAACAAGTCCGGCCACGACGGCAGAGGATGTGAGGTCGGTCAAACCCCAAGGCCATCGGTAGTAGTCCATCGCGCCGCTTACCCCTTTCCAGCCGCGAACCGCACTGCCTCCTCCGCCGCCCGGAACAGCGCCCGCGCCTTCTGCCAGCACTCCTCGTACTCCGCCTCCGGGTCCGAATCCGCCACGATCCCAGCCCCGGCCTGCACGTACATCGTGCCGTCCTTCACCAGTGCGGTGCGCAGCCCGATGCAGGTGTCCATGGTGCCGTTGACGGCGAAGTAGCCGATGCAGCCGGCGTAGATGTTGCGCCGCGTCGGCTCCATCTCCTCGATGATCTCCATTGCCCGCACCTTGGGCGCCCCGGAGAGCGTGCCGGCCGGAAAGCTTGCGACCAGCGCGTCCAGTGCATCGAAATCGCCGCGCAGCCTGCCCTCGACGTTGGAACTGATGTGCATGACATGGCTGAAGCGTTCGACGGCGAAGCTCTCCGTCACGCGCACGCTGCCGATCTCGGCCACCCGGCCCACGTCGTTGCGGCCGAGATCAAGCAGCATCAGATGCTCGGCGCGCTCCTTCGGGTCGGCCAGCAGCTCGGCCTCCAGCGCCTGATCCTCCTCGTTGGTAGTGCCGCGCCGGCGCGTGCCGGCGAGCGGGCGCAAGGTAACGATACCATCGCGCAGCCGGACCAGGATCTCGGGCGAGGAGCCGACCACGGCGAAGCCGCCGAAGTCGAGGAAGAACAGAAAGGGCGCCGGGTTGATCCGGCGCAGCGCCCGATAGAGCGCGAAGGGAGGCAGGGCGAAGGGCGCGGCGAAACGCTGGCTCAGCACCACCTGGAACACGTCGCCCGCAGCGATATATTCCTTGGCACGATCCACGAGCCCCAGGAATTCGCCCTTGCCGATGTTGGATGCGGGCGCGGGGGGCGCGGGCAGCGCCACCGGCGGGGCGGGGTGGGGAAGGGGACGCTCCAGCGCGGCCTCGGCCTCCGCCAGGCGCGCATGCGCCGCCTCCCAGGCCCGCGCGGCGGAGATGGACTCGGAGGGGCGGACCGGCGCGGCGAGGGTCAGCTCATCGTTGACGTTGTCGAAGATCGCAAACAGCGTCGGGCGGATCAGCAGGGCATCGGGGACGCCGATCGCATCGGTGTTGCGCTTGGGCAGGCGCTCCATCAGCCGCACCATGTCATAGCCGAGATAGCCGACGAGGCCGGCGATCGGCGGCAGGCCGGGTGGAACGTCCAGCCTTGTCTCGGCGATCGCCGCGCGCAGGCTCTCAAGCGCCGGGCGCGGGTCGGCCAGGAAGGCGTGCGGGGCCGAACGCGCGTGGGGGTTCACCTCCGCCTGTCCGTTCCGGCACCGCCAGATCAGGTCGGGGTCCATGCCGATGATGGAGTAGCGCCCGCGTGTCGCCCCGCCCTCCACGCTCTCCAGCAGGAAGGCGTTAGCGCGGCCGTGGGCGAGCTTGAGGAAGGCCGCCACCGGCGTCTCGAGGTCGGCGACGCCGCGGCGCCAGACCAGGGTGCCGCGTCCCGCGTCATACGCGGCACGGAAGCCGGCAAAGCCTGGGGAAGGCGCCATGTCCATCGAAGCGGGCCTATTGCTGCACGAAACTGTCGAAAACGGATCGGTTGACTTGCGGCTCGGCGCGGGCCCGCAGCGCGGTGGCGAAGCCCTGCGCCAGGTCGGCTTCGGTCGAGCGTGTCAGCACCTCGCGAACCGCATCGTAGCGGGCGGGGTCCGCCTTCGGATCGGGCGTCTCGACCTTGTCGGGAACGGCGACGATGAACGCCTCCGGCGTCTCCACCATCGTCGGCTCGCCGGGCTTCAATCCGAACAGAACATGCTGGAGCTGGGGCGGCATTCCCTCCGATTGGCCATCGCGCGTGACAAGCGGCGTCGTGCGCACGCTGCGGCCGGCTTTCGCGGCCGCATCGGCCAGCGACTCGCCGCCACGCAGCGCGATCAGCATCTGCGCCGCCACGGTTTCCTGCGCCTTGACCCGCGCGTCCTGTAGCCAGCCCGCCGCCACCTGGTCCTTCACCTGATCGAACGGCTTCTCGGAGGACGGGATGACCTGCTCCACTTCCACGGCGTAGAATGCCGAGCCGGCGCCGGGAACCTGGACCTCCGTCATCTGCGAGGGCGGGCCGGGCGGATGGCTGAACGCCGCCTCGATCAGCGCCTTGCGCAGTTCCGGCGGACCGGGGATGGGTGCTGGCGTGCCGTCCGGCGTGTCGCCCTTCGCGTCCAGCGTTCCGGTGATGCCGGCGAGGCCGAGATTCTGCGGGCAGCTTGTCGAGCCCCGCCCCGGTGCCCAGCAGGTCGTCGGCCTTGCCCGCCCGGTCGTACAGCAGCGCCGCCGCCTTCTCGTTCAGCACCCTTGTGCGCACGTCGTCCTTCGCCTGCTCGAAACTCTGCTCTCGCCCGGGGGTGGCCGAGGTCACTCGCAGCACCGCCCAGCCGAGTGCGGCCTGCACCGGGCCGGCGATCTGATCGGGGGTGGCCGCGAAGGCCGTCTTGGCGAGCGTCGTGTCGGGAATCTGCTGCTCCGTCGCGGTGTCGAGGGCGACTGCGGAGCCGCCGGCCGCTTCGGCCGATTTCTGCACCGCCGCCCAGTCAGCGCCGCCTCGCCATTGCGTGGCGATGGCCTGGGCCTTCGGCTGATCGGGGGCAATGGCGACCTGGATGGACCGGCGGGCCGGCTCGACGAACTGCGTCTTGTGGGCGTCATACCAGGCCCGCAGCTCGCTGTCCGGCACGTCGAGCGACTTGGCGATCGTCTCGGGCGAGAGAACCGCCGCCTTCACGCGGCGGAACTCGGGGATGCGGAACGCATCGGCGTGATTGGCGTACCAGCGTTGCAACTCGGCCTCGGTCGGCGCTCGCGGCGCGGGGGCGGCGGCGAAGGGCAGCTCCACGGTGGCGGCCGAGCGGCGTTCGGTCTCGAACGCGAAGACCGCGCGGACCAGCGTATCCGGCGGCGCGGCGCCCGCAGTGACGGCATCGACCACCTGCGTGCGCGCGAGGTCGGCGCGCACGAGCGACAGGAACTCGCCCTCGGTCATGTTGTTGGCGCGCAGCACGCTGTCCAGCGCGGCGCGGTCGAACTGTCCCGACTTGTCGCGGAAGGCCGGCATCGTGAACACCGCTTCGCGCAGCGCCGCGTCGGGAACCGCCACACGCAGTCGCGCCTCCTCGTTGGTGATCGCCACCTGCTCGATCATCTGTTGCAGGGCGCGGTCGGCGACCTCGCGCCGCTGCGCCGGGCTCATGTCCTGCCCCGGCGGCAGGCGGCGCTGCGCTTGCGCCAGTTCGCGCTGGAAGGTCGGCTGGAACTGTTGCGGCTCGATAGTCTGGCCGCCGACCTTGGCGAGCCAGGTCTTGGTGCCGATCACCCGCACCACGTCGCCCACGCCCCAGATGACGAACGCCACCACCATCAGGGCGAAAAGCAGGCGAACCGGCCAGGTCTCGATATAGCGGCGGAAGGTGGTGATCATGAGTGTTGTCGGCCCAGGCGTAAGCGGGCCAGCATATACGGGCCGCCGTCGCGCTTTGCCAGCGCCGGGGATTGCGCTAGCTGCGCGCGGTGGATGAAGGAGTGCGGGATGCGTCAGCTCATTGCCGGCAACTGGAAGATGAACCTGCTGCGCGAGCAGGCGCTAGAGCTGGCCACCGAGGTTCGTCGCGGCATCGCCGACGTGGCGGCGGAGGTCCTGGTCTGCCCACCTTCGATCACGCTCCCGATCGTGGCACGGACGCTGGACGGCACGCCGGTCGCGGTTGGCGGGCAGGACTGCCATCAGGAGACGGCCGGGGCCCATACCGGCGACATCTCCGCGCCGATGCTGCGCGACGCGGGGGCGAGCTGGGTGATCCTCGGCCATTCGGAGCGGCGCCAGGACCACGCTGAGACCGACGAGCTGGTGCGCGAGAAGGTGCTGGCGGCGGTCGCGGCCGGCCTTACCCCGATCGTCTGCGTCGGCGAGACCGAGGACCAGCGCCGCGCCGGTCAGGAAACCGAGACCGTGGGCTGGCAGCTCTCCGGCAGCTTGCCGCAGGGCTTCGGCAGCACGGTGCCGGGAGTCATCGCCTACGAGCCGGTCTGGGCCATCGGCTCGGGCCGGACCCCGACCGAGGAGGAGGTCGCCGCCATGCACGCCTTCATCCGCGAGGAACTGGTGCGGCAATTTCCCGAGGCGGGGCATGGCGTCCGGATTCTCTACGGCGGCTCGGTCAAGGCGGGGAACGCGAAGGCGCTACTGGCGGTGCCAGAAGTGGGCGGCGCGTTGGTGGGTGGTGCGAGCCTGGTCGCCGCCGATTTCATCGCGATTGCCCGCACGGCACGGGGCGCGTAGAAGGCGCCTCTCACGGCATTGCCGGCTTCATGTCGTCATGGCCGGACTTGGTCCGGCCACCCACGTCTTGAGGCCGCAAGCAGGACGTGGGTGCCCGGGCCAAGCCCGGGCATGACACGGAAAGGACAAGGGGCTGCCCTCCATCCATGTATGACGTCCTAATCGGCATCCACGTCTTCGTGGCCATCGCGCTGATCGGCGTGGTGCTGATCCAGCGCAGCGAGGGCGGCGGCCTCGGGATCGGCAGCTCGCAGGGCATGGGTGCCTTCATGTCCGGGCGCGGCACCGCCAACCTGCTGACCCGTGCCACGGCGGTCCTGGCCGCGATCTTCATGGCACTGTCGCTGGGGATGGCGTTGATGAACCGCAACACCTCCGGCGCCGGGGGCGTGTCGATCCTGAACACGCCGATGCCGACCACCACGCCGGCCGCGCCGGGCCAGATCGGCGTCGTGCCCGCGCCGCCGCAGCCGAACCAGCCGACGCCGCCGCGCGCCACTCCCGGTCCGGGCGGGCCGCCGGCGGGGGCCGACGTGCCGCACTGATAAGCGGCGCGCGCATGCATGGCAGACGGACACGGGGCTTCCCGTGTGCCGATTCGGCCCCGTATGCTGGGCGCCCATGACGCGGTACGTCTTCATCACCGGCGGCGTGGTCTCCTCACTTGGCAAGGGCATCGCATCGGCAGCGCTCGGCGCGCTGCTGCAGGCGCGGGGCTACTCCGTGCGGCTGCGCAAGCTCGATCCTTACCTGAACGTCGATCCGGGGACGATGAGCCCCTATCAGCACGGGGAGGTCTTCGTCACCGACGACGGCGCGGAGACCGACCTCGATCTCGGCCACTACGAACGCTTCACCGGCGTCCACGCCAGCAAGACGGACAACGCCACCACCGGGCGCATCTACGCCGAGGTGATCGCCAAGGAGCGCCGTGGCGACTACCTGGGTGCCACGGTGCAGGTGATCCCGCACATCACTGACGCCATCAAGGAAACGGTGCTGCGGGACACCGCCGGTTTCGACTTCGTGCTGGTGGAGATCGGCGGCACGGTGGGCGATATCGAGAGCCTGCCGTTCCTGGAAGCGATCCGTCAGCTCAGCAACGAGCTGGGGCCGGAGCGCGCGATGTTCGTCCATCTGACGCTGGTGCCCTTCATTCCGTCGTCGGGGGAGCTGAAGACGAAGCCGACCCAGCACTCCGTCAAGGAATTGCTGAACGTCGGCATCCAGCCGCAGATGCTGCTGTGCCGCTGCGACCGCCCGATCCCGGAGGGCGAGCGGCGCAAGATCGCGCTGTTCTGCAATGTCCGACCCGAGGCGGTGATCCCGGCGCTCGACGTGGACACGATCTACGCCGTGCCGCTGCGCTATCACGAAGAAGGCATGGACCGCGAGGTGCTGCGCCATTTCGGCCTCCGCGCGGCCAGCCCCGATCTCGGCCGCTGGGAGCGGATCGTCGATGCGGTGCGCGGCCCGGAAGGCGAGGTCCGCATTGCCATCGTCGGCAAGTACACGAACCTGCTCGACAGCTACAAGTCGCTGGCCGAGGCGCTGACGCATGGCGGCATCGCCAAGAGGGTCAAGGTGCGGCTCGACTGGGTGGACAGCGAGATTTTCGAGCAGCGGGACGCGGTGCAGCGACTGGAGGGCGTGAATGGCATCCTGGTGCCGGGAGGCTTCGGCGAGCGCGGCACCTGGGGCAAGATCGAGGCGGTGCGGTTCGCGCGCGAGCGCAAGGTGCCCTTCTTCGGCATCTGTTTCGGGATGCAGATGGCGGTGATCGAGGCGGCGCGGAACCAGGCGGGGCTGCCGGACGCCTCCTCCACCGAGTTCGGGCCATGCGAGACGCCGGTGGTCGGCCTGCTCACGGAGTGGGCGCGCGGCAACGAGGTCGAGCGGCGCATGGCGGGCGGCGAGCTTGGCGGCACGATGCGCCTCGGCGCCTATCCGGCGGTGCTGAGCGAGGGAAGCCTGGTGCGGGGGATCTACGGCGGGGCGCCCTGTATCGCCGAGCGGCATCGCCACCGCTACGAGGTGAACGTGCACTACCGCAAGGTGCTGGAGGCGACCGGGCTCCGGTTTTCCGGCATGTCGCCCGACGGCGTGCTGCCCGAGATCGTGGAGCGGCCCGACCATCCCTGGTTCATCGGCGTGCAGTTCCATCCCGAGCTGAAATCGAAACCCTTCGACCCGCATCCGCTGTTCGCCGGGTTCATCGGCGCGGCGGTGAGGCAGGCGCGGCTGGTGTGACCGCCCTCGTCATCGCGGGCTTCGTCGGTGCCGCGTTCGTCATCGGCGCGTTCTTCGCCAACCAGCAGGGGTGGCTTTCGTCGGACGATTGGCGTTTCCCGCTGACGAATCTGGTGGGCGCGGCGCTCATCATGGCGTCGCTGTATGCGGAGTGGAACTTCCCGTCCGCGGTGATCGAGGCGTTCTGGATCGTCATAAGCGCCTATGGGCTGGTCAGGAGCAGGGCGCGATGAACCAGTCTGCGCGGGTCGTCCGGATCGCGCGCCGGATTAACGCTTCAGGATGGTGCGCAACTCATCGGCCCGGAAGCTTCCCAGCCACGATTTGCGATCAGCCACACCGTAGCTGACGATCAGGCGCTCGCCGTCGGGATGCCACGCCAGGCCGGCCGCATACTCGATCGGCTCCACGCCGAAGAACCGGAACCCAGGACTGATGGCGCGCAGGCTGTGGTCGGCGTCGAGCCAGACGAAGCGATGCGCGTAGTGGCGCTTGTCGTCGAGCAGCGCGACATCGTGCGTGATCATCAGCCAACCGCCGTCGAAGCCGATGGCCTGCGATCCGCCGCGCAGGTGATCGACGGCGATCGCGGGGGGTGTCCGGGTGATCGTGCGAGCGTCGGCATCGATGATGTGGGTCGGGTCGAGCTTGTGGATGAAACGCAGTTGCGCGGGGTCGACCTGCGGCATCCAGTTCTTCTCGGTCTGCTTGTCGCCCTCCGGCACCAGGATGCGCCAGTCGGTGAACCGGCATTCCTCGCCCTCGGTGTCGAGCCGCGCCAGCACGATCTCGCACCAGCCTTCGTCGGTGAGCTCGCGCAAGGTGGCAGAGCACCAGAGCTCGTCGGCACGGGGGAACAGCCGGCAATCCTCGAAGCCCAGGACGTGGCCCCAGCGCGGCGCCGGCATGTCGACGGGACGGAGGATTTCGCGGCCCTCGCCGATGATCCGCAAATCGGCATCCAATTCGAGCAGGAAGTTGCGCGTGGTGATCGGCGCGTTTCCCGGAGTGTGATAGCGGCCGTCCACCAGCCGATAGTTGACGCAGCGCTGGATCATCCGGAACCCGTCCCGCCAGCGGAGGATGGACGGGTTCATCGGACGGAAATGCGGAAGCGCCCGGAACAGGATTTCGCGCGGGTCGAAGGACGGGAGCAATTGCGGCAGCGGGCGGGCGTAGAAAAAGCTGTTGCGGCGCGCGAGTTGGCGTGATTCCTCCCCTACCCCGCGCCCGAGCGCCAGCACGTCGCACACGACCCGGCCCCGCTCGACGCGCGCAGCGTCGCGCGTGTGATAGGCGACGATCGAGTATTCCTCCAGGAGGCCGGTCTGATAGACGTGGTCTTCCACGAAGAGCAGGTCTTCCGGCGGACGGGGCAGGGTCAGCACCGGCTCGCAGAGCACGGTGGCGATCTCGTTGCGGCCCTTCTGCCGGTAGTGCCGGACAACGTCGTAGAGCGGCTCGAGCCGCCAGGGCCGCGAGTTGAAGGCGGCGAGGGCCTCGTGGATGAAACCCGCCTCGTCACCGAGGTGCTGCAGGCAGCGCGCGCGCTGCCAGCGCGCGGCCCAGACCTCTTCGTCCCAGCCGCCCATGCCGGCGCGATGGGCGTAAGCCTCGGCCGCCTCGGCGTCGCGGCCGGCGTCGCGCAGCGAGTTGGCGAGGTAGAACCGGGACCGCACATCGCCCGGATCGCGGTCGATGGCGCCTTGCAGCAGGGCGATGTCGCGGGTGTACTTGTCCACCCGGTTGGCGCCGCTGGCGTGGTCGAAGAACCAGATGTCACTGAGCGGTTGGATGTCGCCCTTGACGTCGAGATACTCGTGGGTGACGCCGCGATAGCACGCCGCCACGTCGCGCCGGAGCAGTCGGCTGTTCCAGTAGCTGAGGCTGCCGGTGTTCTGCAGCACCCGATAAGCGGCGGCGCCAAGCCGGTCGCGGAAGTCGGCGGCGCGGACGCGCAGTTCCATGTCGGCGTCGGTGAGCAGCAGGAAATCGAAGTCCAACGGGGATGACCGCGCCCGTTGAAGCGCCTCATTCCTCGCCTGCTCGAAATTCTCGAAAGGGAAGCGGTGCAGCTCCCCCGGTATGCCCCTGGAGCCGAAGAAGGACTGGATCAGCGCGGGCGTGTCGTCGGTCGATCCGGTGTCGCCGACGATCCAGCAGCCGACGTGATCGGCGACGGAAGCGAGGCAGCGCTCGATATTCGCTGCCTCGTTCCGAACGATCATGTTGAGACAGAGCTTCGTCACGTTTGATGGGTGAGGGTGGTCAGAAGGTTAGCCACGTTGGGTGTGCTTGTGGATGCTGCGGCCAGGCTGCTCGCGCTTGGCTGCGCGACTTGCGGTGCGCCGCCCTGGTAGGGGTTGGCCAGGATGTCGCGGGCGAGCGCATTGCTCTGAGTGGCGTTCAGGGCCGGGCCTATGTTCAGCAGCCGGGCGATGCCGGCCTCCAACCGCGCCGGCGGGATGAACCGCAGCAGCGCGGGGAACTCGGACAGCACCTTGGAGATGTCGTTGACCTCCACGATCAGCGACTGTTCCGCGCGGGTCGTCAGATGGGCTTGTGCGGCGATCTGTTCGGCGTCCTTGAACAGGCTCTGATTCATCCCGGTGGGCGCGACGATGCCGGTGGTTCCGGACGTGCCCGAGGTCCCGGAGGTGCCCGAGGTTCCGGATGTCCCGGACGTTCCCGTGGTTCCTGACGTACCCGATGTTCCGGAGGTGCCGGATGTGCCCGAGGTCCCCGACGTGCCGGAGGTCCCGGAGTGACCGCTCGTGCCGGACGTACCTGAGGTTCCGGCTGTCCCGGACGTGCCCGAGGTGCCGGACGTGCCAGAAGTCCCGCTAGTGCCGGACGTTCCTGACGTGCCGGAATGACCGCTCGTGCCGGACGTTCCGGATGTTGCCGAGGTGCCGGAGTTTCCGGATGTGCCCGACGTGCCTGAAGTCCCAGACGTGCCGGAGGTTCCACTGGTTCCGGATGTTCCGGATATGCCCGAGGTGCCGGACGTTCCTGAAGTCCCGGATGTCCCGCTACCACCCCCACCGCCACCGCCACCCCCGCCGCCGGTTCCTGTCGTGCCGGAGGTCCCGGAGGTGCCGGACGTCCCAGTCGTGCCGGTGCTCCCGGTCGTGCCCTGGACGATCAACACACCCCCGCCGCCGATCTCCAGTGCATTCGGGGTTATGTCCGGTGCGGTGAACGAGTCGATTTGCAGAGTAAACGTTGGGTCAGGTCCAAAAATCTGCCCGGAAGGATCGTTCGGTGCCGGAATATCAATCGTGGTCGAGTTAGCAGGTATTTCTATTGTCCCCATCACGACTGGAGTAGCAGTTGGTTGTGCGAAGATCGAGTATGTCAAGGTCGCGTTCTCTGATATCGGATCGGTAAGGGTTCCACGGAATGCAGCAGGAAGTGCCGAAACCCTGACCGTTCCAAAATTTAAGTCCGTGAAATCGTTGTCAGCAATAGCAATAGTTATAGGAGCTAGACTTGCATCACCCGAAAAATCTGCGGTAAATGTCTCCGTTGGTTCCACGATATTATCGTCAATTATCGAGAACGACCATGGATGAGGTCCATTGTCGTTCTCTCCAAACGAAAGCGTCTGAGGTTGAAAGATGAAGTCTGTTCCCAACGTGGCCCCCGTCGGGCCAGTTCCGGAGACGGCGGTGACAACGTCAGTGAAAGCGGCGGTACCTGCCATTATCGATTCTAGTGGCGTTGAACGTTATTGTGCCTGCATTCTCGTTGTAGGTGTAATCCGCCGACGTGCCTGATGTCCCGGACGTTCCCGACGTACCGGTGGTTCCGGTTGTGCCCGTAGTCCCGGACGTGCCTGAGGTTCCGGAGGTTCCCGAAGTGCCGGATGTCCCTGATGTGCCGGAGGTGCCCGATGTTCCGGACGTGCCCGATGTTCCGGACGTGCCCGAAGTCCCGGACGTACCTGAGGTCCCGGAGGTGCCCGAGCCGCCGAACGCTCCGGCGGCCAGCGCCAGGTCGGTGCCGCTGCCCTGGTCCTTTGACAGGGCGAAATGATCGTTGCTGAGGTTCTGGCTCGGATCGAGTTGAAGCTTGACCGTCTGGCCGGCCTCGGTGACGGTCAGCACGTTGCCCGGCCCCACCACGGCTATCCCGGCACCCGTATACGGCAGGTAACTCAGGTCGATGGTGCCACCGAGAGCCATCGTCAGATTGCCGCCGCTGGTCACCGGGTCGATCGCCGTGCCGCCGCCGAATACGTTCTCGTCCCCACCGCTGCTCACTACAGTGCCGCTGGTGATCCCCTCCACGGTCTCGGTGCCGCCGCTGATCACCGTGCCGACGGCGTGGCCGCTGGTGAACACCGTCTCCTTGCCGCCGCCCAGCACGGTGCCGCTGGCGGTGCCGCCATACACGTTCTCCTGGCCGCCGCTGTTCACCACCGTGCCGACCGTCGAGCCGGCGGTGGTTCCAAGCGCGAACACAGATTGGTTGCCGCCGCTATTCACCACGGCGTTGATGGAGGTGCCGTAGATACCCTCATTGCCGCTGCTCAGCACGGTGCCGCTGGCAGTCGCGCCAGCATTCACATTCTGGGTGCCGCCGCCGGTCACCACGGTATCGACGGCCCGGCCGCCGGAATACACATTCTGAGTGCCGCCGCTCAGCACGGTATGGCTGGTCACGCCGCCGGACGACACGTAATCGAAGATCGAGCCCCGCACGGTGGTGTCGATGGCCGTGCCGCGCACGTACAGGAAACCGCCGCTGCTTAGCACGGTGCCGCTGGCCGTGCCGCCCGAGGACACGGTCTCGGTGCCCGAAATCGCCAGGGTGTCGATGGATGTGCCGCCCGAGAGTACGTTTTCGGCGTCCCGGTTGTTCAACACGAGGCCGTTGGTCGTCTGGCCGGAACTCACATTGTAGGTCGTCATGTCATCCTCCCTTCAGGTTTTGATTGTTCGTTCCCGGTCGGGCATCCCGAATCCCGGAATGCGCCGGATCACCTGCTTCACCTGCTCGACCGTGATCAGCCGCGTGCATTCGAACTGGCGCGGGGTGTCCTTGTGGCGCGGGCACCACAGGAAGTCCTTGTGGTCGAAGCGTAGGCGCGGGTCGTTCCAGCAGGAATTGCAGGCGTGCCAGTTGATGACGCGGTAGGGCGTGGCGAACTCGTTGCTCGGGTGCGTGAAGCCGGAGACCAGCACCACCGGACAGCCCGCGGCCCAAGCCAGCCAGGCGAGGCCGCTGGAGAGGCCGACGAACAGCGATGCGTGGCGCAGCCAGCGCGCCCGCTCGGTCAGCGGCCGGTCACCGGTTTCGTCCTCGGCGCCGTGCGGGATGTGCGTCCACATCAGCCCCGCGCCATGCGTGGCCTTCTGATCGATGCACACCACGCGGTAGCTGCTCGCCTTGAGAAAGGCGACGATCTCGCGCCAGCCATGCGGGTTGTTCCAATATTTGCAGCCGCTGCTGCTCTGCACGGCGATGCAGGCGTAGGGCTCGGCGATCGGGCGAGAGTCGTCGGCAATGGCGAGACGCGGCGCCGCCTCCTCCGGGTCCACGCCAAGGATGAATCCGGCCGTGCGATGCAGGCCGACATGGCGGAAGTCGGTGGGCTGCCACTCGCAGGCGGCGTCGTCGAAAAAGAGGCCGACGCAGTAAGTGGCGTAGGCTGAATTCGGCCAAGCCCCGCTCGACCGCCTCCTCGTGGGTGACGAGGCGCAAATCGGGATAGGCGTCGCGCAGCAGCGGGATGATGCGCTCGGACAAGGCGCAGGTGACGCGACAGCCCTCGTGGGTTTCGGCGAAGCGTGCGGCGTAGGGAAACCAGGCCAGCACGTCGCCCAGCGTGCCGACCGGGAACTGGATCAGCACCTCGCGCCCGCGCGCGTCGTAATCATGCGCCAACACCGCCCGCGCATCGCCCGCATCGTCGAACGACCAGACTTCGACGCGAAAGCGCACGAACCAACGCTTGGTGGAGTTGACCGAGGCGCCCTTGTTCTCGCTCTCGAACAAGATGTTGCCGGTGTCGAGGTCGCGCAGGCACACCCGCCACCGCCCCTCCGCGCGGGGGGGCAGCAGCACGCGGGCACCGAGGTTGAAGTCGAAGCGGATGCCGTCGGGTCCGACTTGCGTCGGCACGGGCGCGGGCGGCGGGTAGGGGGATTTGGAGCCGGCCGAGGCGGCGCCCGCCGCCGAGCCTGCCGGTGACCCGTCGGATACCGAGTCGGCCAGCGCTCCCGGAGGCAGCGGCTTCACGCCCTGGTATCCGAGCCCGCGCAACGAGGCGTGCGGGGCGCGCAAGTCATGGACCGCCGATCATACGAATTCCGCCGAGAGTACCAAGACACGAGTAGATGGCAACTGAATTAATATCACGATCTATCAAGTTACATTTAGATACGAAAGGGCTTTCCTGAGACGATCACAGGTTAGTGATTGGCGCCCCACTCGGCGGATAGGGAAGCGAGGCGGCCGTGACGTTCGCCGCCTCGTTTCGGAAAGGTCATATCAGGTCTGATGCGTAAGGGTGATCATTAGATTGCTGACGTTCGGAGTGTCTTTAAGTGCCCCGACCGCGCTGCCGAGGCTTGGCTGCACCAGCCTCCCTCCCGATATCGGCATCAGAATGCTCCGTCTGCTTTCGATGTGCAAGAAACTAAAAACTGTCTAAAATACCGCGCTTTCGGGATGGCGGCGACGAAATTGCCGTGGCGAGACACCCGAGGAGCGGGTAAACCGCCACTCATGAATGCTGCCGTGCCTCGTCCGGTCCGTGTCGGTGACCTCGTCATTGCCAACGACCGCCCGTTCACGTTGATCGCCGGCCCCTGCCAGATCGAATCCCGCGCCCATGCGCTGGAGGTGGCGCACGGGCTGGCCGAGATGGCGGCGGCGACCGGCGTGGGGGTCATCTACAAGTCGAGCTTCGACAAGGCCAACCGCACCAGCGTCTCCGCCGCGCGCGGGGTTGGCATGGCGGAAGGGCTGGCGATCCTGGCCGAGGTGCGCGCGCGCACCGGATTGCCGGTGCTGACCGACGTGCATGCGCCGGAGCAGTGCGCGCCGGCGGCGGAGGCGGTGGATGTGCTCCAGATCCCGGCCTTCCTCTGCCGCCAGACCGACCTGCTGCTGACCGCTGGGCGCACTGGCCGGGCGGTCAACGTCAAGAAGGGCCAGTTCCTCGCGCCGTGGGACATGGCCAATGTCGCGGCGAAGATCGCGAGCACCGGCAACGGGAACGTCCTGCTGTGCGAGCGGGGGACGAGCTTCGGCTACAACACGTTGGTCACCGATTTCCGCGCGCTGCCGATCCTGGCGCGCACGGGTTATCCGGTGGTGTTCGACGCCACCCACTCGGTCCAGCAGCCGGGCGGGCAGGGTGCGTCCTCGGGCGGGCAGCGCGAGTTCGCGCCGGTGCTGGCCCGCGCCGCGCTCGCGGTGGGTGTGGCGGCGGTGTTCATCGAGTGCCACCCCGATCCCGACCACGCACCCTCGGACGGACCGAACATGATACCGCTGCGTGAAATGGCGGGGCTGGTGGCGCGGCTGAAGTCGTTTGACGCATTGGCGAAGGGCTGACGCCGCCTCGCCGTTGACCTATCCTGGGTCATGCCTTCGCACGCCCTCGCCGCTGCCGACGACGCCGATCCGACCCCTGCCGAGCTGATCGCCGCACGGCCGCACCTCGCCATGCACGCCATGGACGGGCTGCTGCTCGGGGACGTGCCGCTGAACGCTATCGCCGACGCGCTCGGAACGCCGACCTGGGCCTATTCAGCCGACCTCATGCGCGAGCGCCTCGGCGCGCTCACCAGCGCGCTCGATGAAGCTGGCGTGCCCGCGCACGTCCACTACGCGGTGAAGGCCAACGACCACCTTGCGGTGCTGCGCGTGTTCGGCCGCGCCGGCGCGGGCGCGGATGTCGTGAGCGCGGGCGAATTGATGCGCGCCCGCGCCGCCGGGATCGCGCCGGCGGATATCGTGTTTTCGGGCGTCGGCAAGACCGTCGCCGAGCTGCGTCTCGCACTCGCGGAAGGCATCGCTCAGATCAATGTCGAGAGCGCCGAGGAGTTGGAGCGCATCTCCGCCCTCGCCGCCGCGATGGGCCGCACCGCGTACGTGGCGTTGCGAGTGAATCCCGACGTGGATGCCGGGACGCATGCCAAGATCAGTACCGGGCGTGCGCGGGACAAGTTCGGCATTCCCTATGCCGATGCCGTCGCACTGTATGCGCGTGCGGCCGACCTGCCTTGTGTGCGCCCCGTCGGCCTCGCGGTGCATATCGGCAGCCAGATCAGCTCCCTCGCTCCCTATCGCGCGGCCTATGCGCGCATGGCCGAGCTGGTCGGCGCGCTTCGCGCTGTCGGGGAGAACGTGGAGATCGGTGGATTGCGGCGGTGGTCTCGGCGTGGCGTATCGCAACGAGCCGATGCCGGGACCGGACGCGCTGGCGGCGGTGGTCGCGGGCGCCTTCCGGGGCCTCGGGGTCAGGGTGATCCTGGAGCCGGGGCGCTGGCTGGTCGGCCCCGCCGGAATGCTGCTGACCGAGGTCGTGCTGGTCAAGCGTGCCGGCGCGCAGCGTTTCGTGGTGCTCGACGCGGCCATGAACGATCTCGTGCGGCCGGCCATGTACGAGGCTTGGCATGGCATCGTCCCCGTCGCGGCCACCGATGCCATGCGCCAGCTGAAGCCGGCGGAGGTGGTCGGACCGGTGTGCGAGAGCGGCGACACCTTCGCGCGAGGGCGGATGCTACCGCCGCTGGCGCCGGGGGCGCGCGTGGCGATTCTCGACGTGGGCGCGTATGGTGCGGTGATGAGCTCGAGCTACAACGCGCGGCCACTTGCCGCCAGCGCGATGATCGACGCCGGACGGTGGAGCGTGATCCGCGCGCGTCAGCCGCTCGAGGCGTTGTGGCGCGAGGAGCGCCTTCCGGATTGGCTGGCGTGAGCGGCTCCTTCCTCGACCTCGATCCGGGCCGACGCCTCGCCGTCCAGCGCGCGCTGGCCTGGGCCGCCATCCTGTTCGAGCGGCTGTGGCCGGCGCTCTGGCCGCCGCTCGGGATCGCCGGCGTGTTCGTCTGCCTGGCGCTGTTGAGCGTGCCACGCCTGCTTCCGCCACTGGGGCAGGCGGGGCTGCTTGGCGTGTTCGCGCTGGCGAGCGGGGCATTGCTGGTGCGCGGGCTCGCGCGAGTGCGCGCACCTGACCGGGACGAAGTGGACCGCCGGCTGGAGCGCGCCACAGGATTGCGGCACCGGCCGCTCGCGGCCTTGTCGGACCGCCCGACGGCGGGCGACGAGACGGCGCTCGCGGTCTGGCGGGCGCATGTGGCGCGCGCCGCGGGCCAGAATCCGCCGGCTGCGCGTCGGCGCACCGCATCCGGGTCTGGCCAGCCGCGACCGCTGGGCGCTGCGCGGCGGGTTGATCGTCGCGCTGATGGCGTGTGTGGGGATCGCGGGACCGGACGGCCCGGCCCGGCTGGCTGCGGCACTGAGCCCGACGCTGCCCCGCGGCGCTCCCGCACCCGAGACGGAACTGCAGGCCTGGATCGCGCCGCCCTCGTACACCGGCTTGCCGCCGATCTTCCTGAAGCCGGATTCGGGGCCGGTCCGCGTGCCGGCTGGCTCGCGCCTGACGGTGAGCGTGACGGGCGATACCGAGATGCCGAGCCTGGAGCTTGGTAGCCGGCGAACCGCGTTCCGTGCGCTCGATACCGCTAGCTTCCAGGCCGACAGTGCGCTGACCGAAGGCGGCTGGCTCGCCGTGCGGCGTGGCGGTCGGACGCTGGGCGCCTGGGATTTGACGGTGGTTCCGGACCATCCGCCCGAGGCGGCGTGGAACGGTGAGCCGGGTCCGGGGCGGGCGCGGCTGCAGACACGCCTGCCCTGGCGCGCGACCGACGACTATGGCGTCACGGGCCTGTCGGCGGAGCTGCGGCTGCGCGACAACCCAGATGCGCCGGCGTTGACGGTCCCGATCCCCGTTCCGGGGACGGCGAAGCAGGCGCATGGGGTCGCGGAGCCGGACCTGACCTCCCATCCATGGGCCGGCCTGCCGGTCATCGCCCGGCTGGTCGCGCGCGACGGCGCCGGGCAGACGGGAAGCAGCGCCGACGCGCCGCTGATCCTGCCGGAGCGGAGTTTCCGCAACCCCGAAGCGCGGGCGCTGGTCGCCATCCGCAAGGGTCTCGCCCTGCATCCCGAGGACCGCGACGCTGCTCTGGGTGGGCTGGATGCGCTGCTCGTGGAGCCCGGCTCGATCGGCAAGGGTTCTGGCACATACATCAACCTGTCCGCGATCTATTACCTTCTGGAGTTCGACCGGGACTCCGCCACGGTCGGACAGGCGCAGGAGCGCCTGTGGCGACTCGCGCTGCAATTGGAGGAGGGCGCGGCGGCGCGCACCGAACAGGTGCTGGCGGCGGCGCGCAAGGCCGCTGACGAGGCGCTGGCCCGGATGAAGGCCAACCCTAATGACGCCAACCGCGCCGATCTGGAGAAGAAGCTGCAGGCGCTGCGGGAAGCGGTCCGCCAGCACATGCAGGCGCTGGCCCAGCAACTCAGGGCACAGCAGCCGTTGCGGGCGCCGATGGACCCAGATGCGCGCCGGCTGTCCGCGCGCGATCTGGAGCGCATGGCCCAACGGGCGCTGGAGGCGGCGCGGCAGGGCGGTACCGATGACGCGGCCAAGGCCTTGGCCGAGCTTGAGCGGACACTGGATGCGCTGCGCGATGCCAAGCCGATGACCGAGGCCGACCGTGCCCGCGCTGCCCAGCGGCGCAAGGGACGGGAGGAGGTCGGGGCGGTGCAGGATCTGCTCGCGCGCGAAGGAGGGCTGCTTGATCACGCCCAGGCCAGGGCGCGGGAGCCGGGGCGGAGCGGCGCGGACGAGTCGCCGCAAGCCGGCGCTCCCTCCTCTCCTGGCACGCCCTCTGACACCCCCCCCGGCGCTTCTTCCCCGGCCTCGCGTGCGGACGACCAGCGTGTGCAGCAGGCGCTGCGACGGGCGCTCGGTGAGTTGATGCAGCAACTGGGCGACCTGACGGGCAAGGTGCCGGACAGCCTGGGAGAAGCCGACCGCGCCATGCAGGGGGCGGCGAAGGCGCTGGCGGAGGGGCGGGATGGCGCCGCGCAAACCGCCGAGATGAAGGCGGTGGAGTCGCTGCAGAAAGGTGGCCGCGAGGCCGGTCAGCAAATGGCGGGCAAGTTCGGCCGCGGCCGCGGCGGGCAGCCCGGCGAGGGGGAGGGCGCCGGCGAAGGCGAGGGAGAGGGCGACAGCCTCAGCCTGTCTGACGACGGCGGGGATCAGAACGGGGAGGGCACAGAGGGCGGCCGGAGGCAAGCCGGACAGTCCGGGCGCGGCCAGGATCCGCTCGGGCGCACCGGCCCTGGAGGCGAAGGAGTGGATGAGGGCAGCGACGTGACGATCCCCGATCAGGCCGGCCCCAAGCGGACCCAGGAGATCGAGCAGGAGTTGCGCCGGCGCGGCGCGGACCGCAGCCGGCGGGTCGAGGAACTGGAGTACATCGACCGGTTGCTCAAGCAGTTCTAGCCCTGCTATCGCCGGGGCACGGAAAGACCCATTTAAGGCTCACGAGAAGCCGAGGCGAAAAACAATGGACGAACCAACCCGCGAGCAGTCGCCCAGCAGACCGGCCGCGGCGGCGCCGGTGGTGGTGAAGAAATATGCCAACCGGCGCCTGTACAACACCGAGTTGTCCAGCTACATCACGTTGGACACGCTGGCCGAAATGGTACGCCTGGGGCGCGACTTCGTCGTCTATGACGCGAAGACCGGCGAGGACATCACGCGCGGGGTGCTGACGCAGATCATCGTCGAGGAGGAGGGCAAGGGGCGCAACCTTCTGCCCACGACCTTCCTCCGCCAGCTCATCGGCTTCTACGGCGACCAGATGCAGTCGTTGGTGCCGCGCTACCTCGAACAGTCGATGGCGGCGCTGGCGGAGCAGCAGCAGCAGATGCGCGCGGCGATGCAGAAGACGATGGGGACATTGTTCCCCTTCGGCAATCCGACGATCGAGGAGGTGGGCCGCGCCAACATGGCCATCATGGACCGCGCGCTGAGCCTGTTCACCCCGTTCTACCGCCCGGCCCACGATCAGGCCCGAGAGGAGGTTTCCGAGAGCGCATCCCAGGAGGTCAAGTTGCTGCGGGCGGAGGTTGCGGCGCTGCGGCAAGAGCTGGATGAGGCTCGGCGGAAAGGCGGGAAAAAGGAAGCTTAGCCTCCCTCGGCCGAGTGCGTGGCGGCCGACCGTGCAGCTTCCGTGAAGGCCTGAATCAATCTCGCATCCTTCACGCCCCGCGCGGACTCGACACCCGAGGAGACGTCCACCGCGCGCGCGCCCGTGTCGCGTATGGCTCCCGCCACGTTGTCCGGCGTCAGCCCGCCGGCGAGCAGCCAAGGCACGGGGGATCGCCAGTCTCGGAGCAGCGACCAGTCGAATCGCGCGGCGTTGCCGCCAGGGCGGGTCGCATCGGCGGGCGGCTGAGCCTCCAGCACCAGCCGGTCGGCGCCATATGCTTGGCTCGGCAGGTCGGAGGCCGTGGAAATGCCGATTGCGTGCCAGATCGCCAGGCGGAACCGGGTGCGGAGCGCGGCGATCCGGGCGGCTTGGGCGTAGATTTGCAGCGCATCGAGCGTGACCACGCTCAGCACGGCGTCGATCTCCGCATCCGTCGGTCCGACCAGCAGCCCGACCCGGCCGATCCCCCGTGGCGCGCGCGCCGCCAGGCCCGCGGCCTGCGCCGGGGTGAGATGGCGGGGGGAGGGAGGGAAGAAGACGAAGCCCACCCAGTCGGCCCCGGCTTCGGCGGCCGCATCGAGCGCGGCAGTGTCGCGGATCCCGCAGATCTTGATCTGGATGCGTTCCGGCATCAGACCGGCGGCGGGAGCGCTCGGGGCAGACGGGCCCGCAACGCGCGCACCTCCTCTTCCAGAACTTCCACGCGCGCCTCGGCGCGACGCGCCCGGCGCCGGATGCGGAGCTCGGTCATCCAGACGATAAAGGCGCCCACGAGGAACGCGAATGCCGCCACGGCGAGCACGGCGCCGGACAGCGGCACGACGAGGTCGAGGTCGGTCGGCCAGAAGCCGACCGTCACGGGCTGCCGGTTCGACACCGCGAACAGCGCGATCGCGATCAGCACCGGAATGGCGAGGATAAAGCCCATCTCCTGGCGTTCAGGCAGCCGCGTGATCGCTGGCCGGCAGGATTGATGCGGAGGGGCGTTGGTTCACCCGCTCGCGCAGCTCCTTGCCGGCCTTGAAGAAGGGCACCGCCTTTTCCTCTACCGGGACGGCCGCTCCGGTACGCGGGTTGCGACCGGTGCGCGCGCCCCGGCGCTTGACCGTGAAGGCGCCGAAACCGCGTAGCTCCACCCGGGCGCCCCGCGACAGCGCCTCGGTGATCTCGTCGAAGATGGTTGCCACGATCAATTCGATATCGGCGGCCCGCAGGTGCGGGTTTGCCTCAGACAGCTCGGCGATCAGTTCGGATTTGGTCATCCCGAGCCCCCCAAGGTATGACCAGACGATTATCAAACGGGACGCTGCCAGACCGCCCACACCTCGTCAAGTCTAAGCCATTGGCTCGCAAAACTTTTCCAGACTGCCTCGCTCAGTCCCGCGAGGCTCTCGCCCAGGGCGCGCTGGGCGAAGCCGAGCTGCCCGACCGCGCGCACGGGCATTTCGGCCGACACGCCCTTGGCCTGCGCCAGCCATAGCCGCGCCTCGGGTTCGCCGCCGATCTGATCGACCAGCCCGAGTTGCTGCGCCTGATGTCCGGTGTAGGGCCGCCCATCGGCGAGCCGGCGAACCGTCGCGGGGTCCATGTGCCGGCCCTGTGCCACCATCTCCACGAACTGGTCGTAGTAGTCCATCACCAGACCCTGCAGCATCTGGCGTCCTTCGGGCGTGGTCTTCTCGAACAGGCTGGGCTGGTCCTTGAGCGGGCCTGATTTCACCGCCTCGGTGCCGACGCCGAGCTTGTCGAGCAGGCCGGAGATTTCCGCGGTCTGGAGGTAGACCCCGATGGAACCGGTCAACGTGCCCTGACGGGCGAAGATCCGTGCCGCCGGCACCGCGATCATGTAGCCGGCCGAGGCCGCGATGCCGCCCATTACCGCCACCACGGGCTTGCGCGCGGCAACGCGCGCGATCGCGTCGTGCAGCACCTCGCCCCCGGTGGCACTGCCGCCGGGGCTGTCGATCCTCAGGATCACGGCTTTCGCGGCGGCGTCATCGCCAAGCGCGGCAACCCGACGGGAGAGCCGATCCTCGCTGGCGATGATGCCGTCGACCGACACGCGGGCCACATAGGCGCCACCGCGACCGCCGACCAAGCCCCGCCCGCGCAAGCCCACCAGCACGGCCGCGATCAGCAGGAGGACAGCCAGACTGCGCCAAAGGATCAGGCGGCGCTTGAGGCGCCGCCTGTCGATCAGCAGGTCGGTCTCGAGCGACAGGGCGCCGGCTCAGCTATTGTCCTGCGTTGTCTGCTGGTTCCGCCGGCGGATCGCCGCGCCCAGGATGTCGCCCAGGGAGGCGCCGGAATCCGACGAGCCATACTCGGCCATGGCCTGCTTCTCCTCCTCGACCTCCTTGCCCTTGACCGTTAGCGTGAGGCGGCGTCCGGCGCGATCGACCGACTGCACCCGCGCATCCACCTTCTCGCCGACGGCGAAGCGGTCCGGGCGCTGGTCGGACTTGTCGCGCGCCAGTTCGGAGCGGCGGATAAAGCCGGTCAGCACGTCGCCGACCTTCACCTCGATGCCGTTCTGCTGCACCTGGGAGACCACGCAGGTGACGATGTCGCCCTTGTGGATGCCCTCCAGCACCGAGGCCGCCGGATCGTCCCTGAGCTGCTTGACCCCGAGGCTGATGCGCTCCTTCTCCACATCGGTGTCGAGCACCTTCGCCTTGACGATGTCGCCCTTGTTGTAATGGGTGATCGCCTGCTCGCCGGCCTCGTCCCAGGACAGGTCGGACATGTGGACCATGCCGTCTATATCGGCGGTGAGACCCAGGAACAGGCCGAACTCGGTGATGTTGCGAACCTCGCCCTCGACCACCGAGCCAATCGGATGGTCGTCGGCGAACTGCTCCCACGGATTGCGCTGCACCTGCTTGAGGCCGAGCGAGATACGGCGCTTGCTGGCGTCCACGTCGAGCACCATCACGTCCACCTCCTGACTGGTGGAGACGATCTTGCCGGGATGGACGTTCTTCTTTGTCCACGACATCTCGGAGACATGCACCAAGCCCTCGACGCCGGGCTCCAGCTCCACGAAGGCGCCGTAGTCGGTGATGTTGGTCACGCGGCCGGTGTACTTGGCGCCGGGCGGGTATTTCGCGGCCACGCCCTCCCACGGATCGGCCTCGAGCTGCTTCATGCCGAGACTGATGCGCTGGGTCTCCGGGTTGAAGCGGATCACCTGCACCTTGACCGGCTGGCCGATCTGCAGCGCCTCGTTGGGGTGGTTGATGCGGCGCCAGGCGATGTCGGTCACGTGCAGCAGGCCATCGACCCCGCCGAGATCGACGAAGGCGCCGTAATCGGTGATGTTCTTCACCACGCCGTCGAGGATCTGGCCCTCCTTCAGGCCCTGGATCAGCTCGCTGCGCTGCTCGGCGCGCGTCTCCTCGAGCACCGCGCGGCGGGAGACGACGATATTGCCGCGCGCGCGGTCCATCTTGAGGATCTGGAAGGGCTGCGGGGTGCCCATGAGCACCGTCACGTCCCGCACCGGGCGGATGTCCACCTGGCTGCCGGGCAGGAAGGCGATGGCGCCGCCCAGATCGACGGTGAAGCCGCCCTTGACGCGCCCATAGATGGTTCCGTTGACGCGCTGGTTGCCCTCGAACGCCTTCTCGAGGTTGGTCCAGGCCTCCTCGCGCCGCGCCTTCTCGCGCGAGAGCACGATGGAGCCGTCGCGATCCTCGTAGCGCTCGACATAGAGTTCGATCAGGTCGCCGGGCTTGATCTCGGCACTCGCGCCGGGGAACCCGAATTCCTTCAGAGCGACCCGCCCTTCCGATTTGAGTCCGACATCGACGACGGCGCAATCGTCATCAAGGCGGACGACGCGGCCGGTGACGACCGAGCCTTCAAACCCTGAATCCCGGCCCAGGGTCTGGTCGAGCAAGGAGGCGAAGTTCTCGCCCTTGAAGTGGTCTTGAGTGTACGCGAGGGCGGATGATGCCATGAGGTCAGTCTGTTCCGTAACGGGTTCCGGCGCTGCCGGAGGGCCGTTTCGCTTGCGCGTTCCGATCCGGAAACACGGCTTGCCCGCGAGTGGGCGCGGGCCAGGTTGCAGGGAAGATGGTGCCGCACGCGCGACGCGCGGACCAGGAAGAAATACGCCCCAATGCCGTGAAGTCAAGTGGAAGCGGATGCTGGGAGGGATTAAACCACGGGCGTGGAGCGGATCCGGTTCCCTCAGCCGCGAGATGCGCAAATCCGCAACGATTGCTAGGCGCGGCGCTTACCGCGTACGGAAAGACCCGAGTATCGCTAACGAGCTTCAGTCGCCGGAACACGACGGGGCCTCGCGGCCCCGGCGTTCGAGCTATGTCACTTGGCCAGCAGCAGGCTCGGCGTCAGGGCGTGATGTCGGAGGTTCCGCAGTGCGGGTGCTTGTAGCCGGTATTGGGGGGCTCGCCCGGGTTGAGATAGACAATGTTGTCGGTGCCATTGAGCCCAGCGCCAGCCGGTATGCCATCAAGGCTGGCCAGATGCCGCATCCGGTAGGCGATCGCATGATCGGCGCAGGACGTGTCGCCACTGACGCCGAGGCCGCCGATGACCTGCCCCCCGGAGTAGAGCGCTACTCCGCCGCCGAACGTGATGATGCCGCCAGGGACGAAGCCGACGCCGAGATTCTGCGGCAGGAAAAACGGATTGAACGGGTTCGAGTTGTTTAGCCCATACAACGAGCCGCCCGGCTGGGTCGGCGCATAGAGGTTGGCTGTCGAGAGCGCAAGCTGATCGTTGCTGAAGTCATTGGCCGTGGTGGCCTTTGCGATCGCGATCGCGCGGCTGCCAGGCCAGGCATCGCCGGTCTTGATCACTGAGCAGAGCCGGCCCGTTCGATCGACAACCGCCGACCACATCAGGTTCGGCGAGAAGAGACCGCCATTCCCCATCTGGACCACCTGAGCCAGCGTGGATTGCACGGCATTGACGGTCGCCGATGGGACGCCGCACGACTGTCGGTTGTCTGTTCCCGGCGCAACGCCCTGTGCATAAGCAGCGGACGATGCAAAAAGCGCGGCGATTCCTGGAACCACCCATTTCAGCATGGCCATCCCCCTTTAATTTGGTTTAGGACAATACGGTTTTTAGATTGAGGCAATCCGACTGCGCAAGGAAAAATCGTATCGACTGCAATCCTGCGTCGCTCCATGCCCTGGAAGGCCAACATTCGATATGTCGTGCCGTGTCCCTGCCACCGATACCATCCAAGAGCGACGGAGGGCGGTTCATTGCGAAGAGCTGCCGGTCCGATAGCGCCCTAACTAGCCAGACTACACCATCTCCCCCTCCCGCCGATCCCCAAGCCGCAGCAGCGGCACGGTCAGGAAGGCGAGCGCCGTGAACGCCGCCGAGACCACGACCAGCGGCGCCAGCCTGCCGTGGAAGACGTGCTCGTAGAGGAATGCGCCGGCGTTGTCCGAGGCCGGGGCGGCAAGGTTGATGATCGACATCATCGCCGCGAACACGAATCCCTCGGAGCGTTTTGGGCACATCTCTGCGGCCAGCGTGAGCGTTGCGACGTTAGCGATCATTGCGGCCATGCCGCTGGCGAAGTTCACGGCCGCTGCGGTGATCGTGTCGGACAGCAGGAGAAAGCTCGCCGCGCTCAACGTGCCGAGCAGGATGCTCAGGTTAAGCAGGTTGCGCAGGCGCATCCCCTCCAGCAGCCGGCGATACAACATCGCGCCCACGATCCAGCCGGCCGAGGCGATGGCGCCGAGCAGGCCGATATAGGATTGGGAGAACTTCAGCCCGTCGGTCATGTAGAAATAGAGCGGCGTGCCGAATCCAGGGCTGAACGAGTAGAGGAACAGGAACGCGCCGAGCAGATAGAGCGTCCGCGACCGGAACACGGAAAGCAGGCTGCGCAAGGTCCGCTTCAGTTCCACGAGGTTCGCCGCGCGCCTGTCCTCATCGACCAGGCGCGGAATCACGGCCAGCACGGCGATCGGCGCCGCGGCGCTGACCAGGGCCGCAGCGCGCAATGCCGCGGCGGGGGACAGGTGCTGGACCAGCTCGCCGCCGGCCAGGGCGCTGGCCAGAGTGGCGACGCTGAACCAGAGCCATTGCTGGTTGACGAAGGCGCCGCTGGCGCCCAAGCGCTGGCCGCTCTCGACCAGCAGCGCGCCGCAGACCGTGCTGGCGATCGCCATCGCATAGGCGGTGAGCGAGAGCCACAGTGCCATCGAACGAGGGGCCATCGAGCCGGGCGCGGCCAGGAAGGCGACCAACCCGAAGGCGAGCACCGCCACCGCGTTGGCGATCACCAGATAGGATTTTCGCCGGTAGCCGAACAGCGGGACGAAGTCGGAAACGACCCCGTACACCGGCTTGATGACCCAGGGCAGGGTGAACATCGCGAGATAGGCGGTGATCTGGACCGGCGTCCACCCGCTCTCCTTGAGGAAATAGGTCAGCGGCTGGGCGATGATGCCGACCCGCGCTTGGCCGATGCCCTCGACCAGGTAGACGGTGGCGAACAGCAGCATCAGCCGGCCGATCCGGGGGTCGGCCAGCCGGCTGGATGTCCTATGGATCGGCACTCTTCACCAAGACCCCGTTCCGCGCCTCCGCCGGCAAGCACAACGCGGCGAGCTTCGGCGCCACGGACTCGGGCCGGGGCAGAGTGCTCGGATCCTCGCCGGGGAACGCCGCCAGTCGCAGCCGCGTGGCGACCGGTCCCGGATCGAACAGGTTGACGCGCAGGCGGGTAGTTGTTCCCACCTCGTCGGCCCAGGTCAGCACGAGATGCTCGAGCGCCGCCTTGGCCGCGCCGTAGCAACCCCAGTAGGCCTTCGGCTCGCGTGCCCGCGCGGTGGTGATGAACACCGCGCGGCCTGCCGGGGCGGTCCGCAGCAGCCCGTCGCAGGTGCGGATCAGCCGCCAAGCCGCCGTGGCGTTCACGCCCATGGCCTCGTTCCACTCGACGGGCAGCAGATGGCCGACCGGGGCCAGCCGGCCCAGGGCTCCGGCCGCAGTGGAGCAGGATATCGAGCCGGCGGAAGCGCACGCCGATGCTCGGGCCAAGCGCGTCCACCTGCTCGCCCTCCAGCAGATCGAGCGGCAGCAGCGTGGCCGCGCCGCCCGCCGCGCGGATGGCATCGTCTGTCTCCTCCAGACCGCCCTGGGTGCGGGCGGTGATGACGCAATGCGCGCCAAGGCGGGCGAGCTCGATCGCGGTCGCCGCGCCGATGCCGCGGCTGGCGCCAGTAATGAGAGCGACGGCGCCCGAGAGTGGCGCCGCCATCAGCGGTTTTCGGTCAGCAGGCTGAGTTGGCGCTCGGCATTGTCGGCCTGGTCGGGCACGCTGATCGGATAGTCGCCGGTGAAGCAGGCGTCGCAGTAGTGCGGCCGGGCCGGGTTGCGCCCCTCCTTGCCCAGCGCCCGATACAGCCCGTCGATCGAGACGAAGGCCAGGCTGTCGGCGCCGATCTGCTCGGCCATCTCGTCGACCGAGAAGCGGGCCGCGAGCAGCTTGCTGCGCTCGGGAGTGTCGATGCCGTAGAAGCAGGAATGCGTCGTCGGCGGCGAGGAGATGCGCATATGCACCTCGCGCGCGCCGGCATGGCGGACCATCTCGACGATCTTGCGGCTGGTGGTGCCGCGCACGATCGAATCGTCGACCAGGATGACCCGTCGTCCCTCCAGGGCGGCGCGGTTGGCGGAGTGCTTCAGCTTCACGCCAAGGTGGCGGATGGTGTCGGTCGGCTCGATGAAGGTGCGCCCGACATAATGGTTACGAATGATTCCCAGTTCGAACGGGATGCCGCTCTCGGCGGCATAGCCCATCGCTGCCGGCACTCCTGAGTCCGGCACCGGGACGACGATGTCGGCGGGGACGCCGGATTCGCGCGCAAGCTCGGCGCCGATGCGCTTGCGCGCCGAATAGACCGGCGTTCCCTCCATCACCGAATTGGGACGCGCGAAGTAGATGTATTCGAACACGCAGAAGCGCTCGCGCTTGCGGCCGAACGGCTTGATGCTGTGTACGCCCTGGCCGTCGACGATGACGATCTCGCCCGGCTCGACATCACGCACGAACTCGGCGTCCACGATGTCGAGCGCGCAGGTCTCCGACGCCAGCACCCAGCCGGAGGCCGGGTCGGAGCCGATGTGACCCAGGATCAGCGGCCGCACACCGAGCGGGTCGCGCACGCCGATCAGCGCCTCGTCGGACAGCGCCACCAGCGAATAGGCGCCGACCACCTGCTTCAGCGCGTCGATCAGCCGGTCGGGGACGGTGGAGTAGAGGCTGATCGCGATCAGATGGATGAACACCTCGGAATTGGTGGTGGACTGAAAGAGGCACCCCCGCCGGACCAGGCTGCGGCGCAGGATGTGCGCGTTGGTCAGGTTGCCGTTATGCGCCACCGCGAAGCCGCCGAACTCGAAATCGGCATAGAGCGGCTGGACGTTGCGCAGGATCGTCGCGCCGGTGGTGGCGTAGCGGTTATGGCCGATGGCGCGGGTGCCGGGCAGAGAGGCGATGACGCGGGCATCGCCGAAATTGTCGCCGACCAGCCCCATCGCCTTGTGCGAATGGAAGCGCCCGGCGTCGAAGCTGACGATACCCGTCGCCTCCTGGCCGCGATGCTGCAGCGCGTGCAGGCCGAGCGCGGTGACGGCGGCGGCGTCCGGGACGTTCCAGACGCCGAATACCCCGCACTCCTCGTGCGGCTTGTCATCGTCCGGTTTGTCACTCTCCGGGGCCGCGAGGAACGCCATGCCGGTTCTCTCCTACTGCCGTGCCGGATGCGGCCCGGTTGCCCGCCCTTGCGGGACGGCGCGCAACAGGGCATCCGCCGTCGTCTGCCGCCCGGCCGGCGGCGCGTAGACATGGGGCCGGAAGCGCAAGGGGAGGCGCCCGCTCAGCCAGGCCGCGCCCTCGTAGGCGGGTCCAAGCGCACGCGCGCCGAGGACCGGCCGGGGCCAGTTCTCCACCGGCCCGACCAGCCACCCGCCAATGATATAGGCGAGGATGATCAGCGCCGCACCCCGCGCGAGGCCGAATACCAGCCCCAACTGTACGATCAAGCCCGCCCAGCGCGGAGCCGCGCACCATCCGGGCGATGCGGTGGGAAATGAACAGCAGCACCGCGAGGCTGACCAGGAACAGGACGGCGTAGGCGATGGGCTCGCCCAAGGCTGGGCGATCGTGCAGCCAGCCCTCGAAGCGCGGGCGCGCATAGGGGGTCGCCCAGACCGCCAGCACGGCGGCGCCGACCCAGGCGCCGATGCCCAGCACCTCGCGCACGAAGCCGCGCAGGAAGGCGAGCAGCCCGGAGACGACCAGCACCCCAGCGAGAACGGCATCAACCCAGGTCATCGCGCTCCGCAAATTCTCCGGGTCAAGCTTGCATTATCGGGCCATGCATCACGGCCTTACTCGTCCCACGGGTTGACGATGGCAACGCCGCACTCTTCAAAATCAGCGACGTTGCGGGTGACGACACTGGCCCCGTGGGATCGCGCAACCGAGGCGATCATGAGATCGATTGTTGCGGCAGGCCGGTCCGCGCGCCTGCGGCAAGCGAAGATATCCGCATAGACGACGGCTGCCGCCATGTCGAAGGGCAGCACACGCCCCTCGAAATCCTCCAGAAACATGGCCCGCGCCGCCGCTTCAAGATCAAGGCGGCGGCGGCTTTCCGGCATGATCGCGAGGCCGGACAGGATTTCCGCCTGGCAGACGGCCGCCGTGAACAGGAGTTCGGGAAGCTGCCCGGATACCCACATCGCCACCTCCGGGACTGGCTCGGCGCTCATCATGGCGGACAGGACGTTGGTGTCGAGCAGGAACATCACTCGAAACGAGGCGGATCGCGGGCCGGCTCGCGCGCGGGCAGCTCAAGGCTGACCCCGCCAAGCGGCGCGAATCGCGCATGGATACGGTCGTAAAGGTTGCGATCCGTGGGCCGCACAGACCCGCTCAGGGCGCCGCCCAGGATGCGCCGGGCCTCGGCCTCCATCGAATGGCCGCGTTCCGCCGCCCGCACGCGCAGACGCTCCTTGATCACCGGATCGAGGTTTCGAATTGTGATGCTGCTCATCGGAAGCGAGCCGCCTGCTTATATGATTTCAATGTAATCAATGATTGCATATCTGTCAAATCTGCCCTCGGCGTCTCGCGCGCGCCTTGCGGCGGGCCCGGGCCGGCGCCAAGCGGTTACGCACGCAACTCACCGCCGAACCGCGCCACCAGATCGGCGAGATGGCCGATCTCGTGCAGGCTGAGCCCCTCCGGGGCAGCGAGCGCCCGGCCGCCACGCGCCAGGCGCCGCGGGAGGCAGGCGGTATCGAAGCCGAGCTTCGCCGCCTCCTTCAGCCGGGCCTCGGCCTGCGCGACCTGGCGGATCTCGCCCGACAGGCCGACCTCGCCGAAATAGACCATGCCAGCGCTGGTCGGCTGATCGGTCGCGGCCGAGGCGAGCGCCGCGGCCACCGCGAGGTCGGCCGCCGGTTCGTTCACGCGCAGCCCGCCGGCGACGTTCAGATAGACATCCGAGCCGGCGAGCCGCAGCCCGCAGCGCGTCTCCAGCACCGCGAGAAGCATCGCCAGACGCCCGCCGTCCCAGCCGACCACCGCCCGACGCGGGGCACCGCCGGGATTGGGCGCGAGCAGCGCCTGCACCTCGACCAGCACCGGACGGGTGCCCTCCAGCCCGGCGAACACCGCGCTGCCGGCGATATTGCCGCGCCGCTCGGCGAGGAACAGGGCCGAGGGGTTGGGCACCTCGGCCAGGCCCTGCTCGGTCATCTCGAACACGCCGATCTCGTCGGTGGCGCCGAAGCGGTTCTTCACGGCGCGCAGGATGCGGAACTGATGGCCGCGCTCGCCTTCGAAGTAGAGCACCGCGTCCACCATGTGCTCCAGCACGCGCGGCCCGGCGATGGCGCCGTCCTTGGTGACGTGGCCGACCAGCACCAGGGCGAAGCCGCGCGACTTGGCCAGGCGGATCAGCTCGAACGCCGCCGCGCGCACCTGGCTCACGGTGCCCGGCGCGCTGTCGATCTGGTCGAGCCACATGGTCTGGATCGAATTGATCACCACCAGCGCCGCCGGTTCGCGCTCCAGGCTGGCGACGATGTCGCGCAGGTTCACCGCCGCCGCCAGCGCAATCGGCGCGCCCGCCACGCCGAGGCGGCGGGCGCGCATCCGCACCTGCTCGATCGATTCCTCGCCCGAGACATAGAGCACCGGCCTGCCTGTGCCGGCCAGCCGGGCGGCGGCTTGCAGCAGCAGCGTCGATTTGCCGATCCCCGGATCGCCGCCGACCAGCACCGCCGAGGCCGGGACCAGTCCGCCGCCGAGCACCCGGTCCAGCTCGGCGATCCCGGTGGGCGCGCGGGGCGGCGGCTCGGCGCTGCCGGCGAGCGGCACGAAGCCGAGCGGCCGTCCGGAAGGGGCCTTGCCGGCGGGGCCGGGGCGAGCCTCGGCGGGCTCCTCGGTGATCGAGTTCCAGGCGCCGCACGCCTCGCACCGCCCGGCCCATTTGGGGAAGGCGGCGCCGCAGGATTGGCAGACATAGCGGGCGGTGGGCTTGGCCATCTTCGGTGTCGGGGGTGTCCAAGATCGTGGATGACGGTATGTCTCCTCCTTATAGCGCCTGACCTCGGTGCGCCGCGACATGCCGAAGAGGGGACCGCCATGGCGGAAGGCCGCAGCGTCGACGTCCAGACCTTCCTGAACGAGCATCCGTTCTCGGGCTTCCAGTGGGTGATCTTCGGGCTTTGCTTCGTTGTTGTCCTGATGGATGGGTTCGACACGGCGGCGATCGGCTACATCGCGCCGTCGTTGCTGACCGAATGGCGGCTGGCGCGGCCGTCCCTTGCGCCGGTGCTAAGCGCGGCGCTGTTCGGCCTGGCGGCCGGCGCCCTGTGCGCGGGACCGCTGGCCGATCGCCTAGGCCGCAAGGCGGTGCTGGTCGGCGCGGTGCTGATCTTCGGTGTCGCCTGCCTCGCGTCCGCGTTCTCCGGCAGCCTGAACCACCTCGTCGCATGGCGCTTCGTGACCGGACTTGGGCTTGGCGCCGCCATGCCCAATGCCGTGACGTTGATGAGCGAGGACTGCCCTGACCGGCGACGCGCCACGCTGACCAACGCCATGTTCTGCGGCTTCCCGCTGGGCGCGGCGTTCGGCGGCTTCCTGGCCGCCTGGATGATCCCGCAATGGGGCTGGCGCAGCGTCCTGCTGCTCGGCGGGATCACGCCGCTGGTGCTGACGGTGCTGATGCTCCTGCTGTTGCCGGAGTTGGTGCGCCACATGGTCGCCGAGAAGCAGCCGGTGGAGCGCGTCCGCGCCGTGCTGCGCCGCATCTCCGCGACGGCGGCGGACGCGACGTCCTTCGTCCTGACCGAGAAGGCGCCGGCGACACATGCCAGGAGCGGCGCCGGCGTCGTGCTCTCCCGCTCCTACCTGGTGGGCTCGGTGATGCTGTGGCTCGCCTATTTCATGGGATTGGTGATCTTCTACGCGCTGATCAACTGGATGCCCCTCCTGTTCAAGGACGCCGGGCTGGAGCCGCGCACCGCCGCGTTGATCTCCGCCCTGTTTCCGCTGGGCGGCGTCGGGGCGATCTTGTTTGGCTGGCTGATGGATCGCTTCAACGGCAACCTCATCATCGCAGCCGGTTTCGCGCTGACCGCGGTGGCCGTGTATGCGATGGGCCGGACGGCCGGCAATCTCGGCTTGCTGGTGCTGGTGGTGTTCGTGGCCGGCACCCTCATGAACACGGCCCAGTCGTCGCTTCCCGCGCTCGCCGCCGGCTTCTATCCGACGCAGGGGCGCGCGACGGGCGTGGCCTGGATGCTCGGGTTGGGCCGCTTCGGCGGCATCGCCGGCTCGTTTCTCGTGGCCGAACTCACGCGCCGGCAGTTGAGCTACAGCGGCATCTTCGCGATCGTGGCCATCCCAGGACTGATCTCCGCGGCGGCGCTGATGGGCAAGCAGCTTGCCCATCCCGAGGGCAGATCCGCTCGCGCCATAGGGATAAGCGAAGCGCCCGGGCACTGACATACGAGACCGGGACACACGGGCCGGCGTCACCGCTGCCCGAAGTTCGCGCCTTCGAAGAGATCCTTGTACTGCCGCGGCTGCGAGCGCCAATACTGCCTGGGCGCGGCGACCTGGGCGCCCAGCTTCGCCGCCGCGTGCCAGGGCCAGCGCGGGTCATAGAGCATGGCGCGGGCAAGCGAGACCGCGTCGGCCTCGTTATCCGCTATGATAGCCTCGGCCTGCTCCGGCTCGGTGATGAGGCCGACGGCGATGGTCGGCAGGCCTACCTCGGCCTTCACCCGTTGGGCGTAGGGCACCTGGTAGCCGGGACCGAGCTTGATGGCCTGCTCGGGCGAGACGCCGCCCGTGGTGACGTGGATCGCCGCGCAGCCGCGGGCCTTCAGCGCCTTCGACAGGGCGACCGTCCCCTCGATGTCCCAGCCTCCCGGAACCCAGTCGGTCGCCGAGATGCGCATCCAGACCGGCCGCTCGGCTGGGAAGGCGGCACGGACGGCGTCGAACACCTCGATCGGGAAGCGCATGCGGTTCTCAAGGCTGCCGCCGTACTCGTCCTCGCGCTTGTTGGCGATGGGGGAGAGGAACTGATGGAGCAGGTAGCCATGGGCGCCGTGGATCTCGATGCCGTCGAGACCGAGCCGCGCGGCACGCCGGGCCGAGCGTACGAAGTCCTGACGCACGCGTTCCATTCCCGCCCGGTCGAGCGCGCGGGGAGCGTCCTCCTCGGGCGAATGCGGCACCGGCGAGGGCGCCTCGGTCCTCCAGCCGGTCGGCGCATCGGGGGCGATCTGGGCGCCGCCTTCCCAGGGCGGCCGGCTCGAACCCTTGCGGCCGGCATGGCTGAGCTGGATGGCAACGGGGATCGGCGTGTACGTCCTGACCGCCGCGAGCACCCGGGCCAGAGCGGCCTCATTGGCATCGGAGTAGAGACCGAGATCCCGGGGCGAAATCCGCCCCTCGGGCGAAACCGCGGTGGCCTCCAGGATCATCAGGCCCGCCCCGGACAGAGCGAGGTGGCCGAGATGGATCATGTGCCAGTCCGTCGCCGCGCCGTCCTCGGCCGAGTACCTGGCACATGGGCGCGATGACGATTCGGTTGGCGAGGCGAAGAGCGCCGATCAGCAGCGGGTCGAACAGGCGGCTCATGCTTCAGCTCCTCGGTTCTGCGCGGTGCGCGCGAGAGAAGAGAATAGGGAGATCGCGGCTCATTCCATCCGCTTGCGCAACTCCTCCCATAGCTCGCGATAATCGTACGTGGCGTAGAACTCCGTGTGGAAACCGCCCCAGGCCTCGCCCTCGACCAGCCGGTTGATCTCGCGCAGTCGCTCGGCGGCAAACCGGAGAGTGACGACCTGGCCGACGCCCATCATCACGTACCAGGAGACGATCTCGACGCCGGGCGGCGGGAAGCTGTGGAACCAGCCGGTCTGCTTCAGATGCTGGTTGATCTCGTCCACGGTCTTGTTCTCGTCGTGGCGCAGGAAGATGGTCAGCATCATCTGACCGGGCGCGCCGGTCGGCGCTTGCCGGACTTGCGCCCTGGCCCGCGACGCCCATAGGCCGCCAAGGAGGGGAACGCTCGCCAGGGCCTGCCAGAAGCCGCGCCGTGTGCTCACGAGATGATCTCCCGTCGTTGAGGTCCCGCCCGGCATGTCAGGGGTTGTTGCCGAAGGGAAGCGGGCAAGGTCCGGACCGGCCTTATTCTTTTGGCGATTATATAGATGACAAACGCACCACCAGATGTAGAGTGGAGGTCGCGTGACAGGTCGGTGGAAGAGAAGGTAGGTCAGCCGAGGTCCGAGCTAAGGGAAGCGATGGCCGGGCTGTGATACGCAGCGACGAGGCGGTCGACCGCCTCGGAAATCCGGTCTGTCATATTCCGGAGCACCGTCACGGCCTCCTCACCGACGAAGGGTTCACTATCGCCGAAGGCTACGAAAAAGGTCGGCTGGACTTTTGCCTGCTCTTCAAGCCAGCCATCGGGCGGCTCGTCAGATGCCGTCCTCACCCAGGCGGCTCCAATCCAATTCACGCTGAGCCCGGGGTTGGCGGGGACGCAGAATCGGCGCTCAAGCGTCGCAGATTCCGCCATGGTGACGATGAGTTTGTGCTTGTCGGCAATGTCCAGGGCGTGAACGCCGTAGATGAGCTTGTCCCCGCCCGGCTGTGCATTGAGAGCTGTGATAGCCTTGACGACGTTTTCGCCGGCCCGCTGTACCTCTCTGCCCGTAATGGTGGAGCGAAATCCGTTCTCACCCACTGCCTTGGTAGGAAAGGGGTATTGGACGTTGTCGGGCCTACTGGCCAAGTGACCGACCATCTTCCAGATAACGTGGTCCAGCGCGGATCTAAGATTGTGGACAGCATCGCCAATAATGAGGGAGAATTCTGGTGGAATGGCTATTTGGGATTTCAGTATGGGCGTGGCCCTGTTGCTGTTTTTCATCCGAGCGAACACAAGTTTAAATGGCTCCTTGACCAGATAGGCTGCAATTTTCCTATTGAGATCGTTGACGTGATGTTTGGCCCGCTCGATTTTCAATCGCGCCGTTCGCGCGACCTCATCAGATTCTGACATACGTAGCTCCCCGGCCGCCACCGCGCCGCTTTGAAGCCACAGATACGCTCATGCTATGCTTCCGCCATGGCCAAGCAGGACACAGGAAGCCCGCTCGCGGGGGTGTCGGATGAGGAGCGGCGCATTATGGGGCGCTTGCTCCGGATGCCGCCGGAACCGCAGAAAACCGCGTCGAAGCCGGTGGGCGCGCGGGCAGACGCGCAGCGGCGACGGCGAGAGAAAGAGCGTAAGCATCCTAGCGAGGCTTCGCGCGACGTTTAGGCGCTGCTGGCTTCGTCAGGCCGCCGATACATCAGGCGCTTACCCGCTGCGCCACGCATCACCATCGCCGCGCGTTTCCACGCCTGTCGCAGAACGCGCGTTGTAGCGGAAGTCGAATTCCGAGACGTAGCGATGCAGATGCTTCTCTGAGCAATGCTGATAGGCACCCTTCATGCCGCGCTTGAACACGCTGTAGAAGCCTTCCAGCGTGTTCGTATGCACCTCGCCGCGCACGTATTCGCCGCTGCCATGCGTGACAAATTCATGCTCGGCAAATTCCTTGTTCAAGTGGACATATTGGCCCGCCTCATCGGTCACAACGCGCGCCTTGGCAGCGATATTTGCCTTGAGGATCGGGAGCACGTCCTTCGCGCTCGTGCCGTCCACATGGAAGGAACGGACCTCTCCACCACGCTCTACTAGCGTCAGAACCGCGTGCTTGTGGGCATAGCCGCGACGTTTCGGCATGTCCTTCTTCTGGCCGATGAAGGTCTCATCAACCTCGACCGTCTTACCGGTCCCACCGAGCGGCGGAGAAAAACCGCCGGAACGCATTGCCTCGCGGATGCGGTGCTCCATGAACCATGCCGTTTGATAGGTCACGCCGAGCATCCGATGGAGCTGATGCGCGCTCATGCCCTTCTTGGACGACGCCATCAGATGAACCGCCAGCCACCACTTGCCGAGGGGCACCTTGGAACGTTCAAATATGGTCCCGACTGTGACGGTGAACTGACGCTTGCACTCGCCGCAGTAGTAGAGGCCGGGGCGGGCGGACTTGGCCGCCATCTTGCCGATCCGGTCCAGGGAGCCGCAGCGCGGGCACACCGGCCCGTGCGGCCACATGGCGGCTTCCATCGCCTCGCGAGCGGCGTTGTCGTCAGTGAACACGGGGCCTTGGAGATCGGCTGGCATGGCGGCTACTCCTTGACTGCCATACTACCCCTAGAGCCACGTTTGTCAACCATATAATCGCCATTCTTTTGGGGCGGGGCGAACAAACTACCGTGCGGCCGGAGGCAGCAGCAGGCCCGCCGGCCACGGGGCGTTGGGGCCGGGCTCCAGGCCCAGGGCTTCGACCAGGTTGCGCCTGACGATGGCGCCATAGGAGCCGGTTTCGGCCAGCACCTCCGACTGCCAGCCCGGACGCAGGCCGGCGAGGCGCGAACGGATCGGGAGTGCCTCGGCGCCGCCCGGATGCCAGGGGTCGGCAGGCACATCGCCGAGGATCAGCGCATCCATGACCCAGGCCACCAGCGCCGACCAGCGCGCGTCCGAAACGCCGGTCGCCGCGATCATCGGCGACAGCGCGAGCGGTTCAGCCAATAGGCGGCTGCTCAGGCGATTGACGCCGCCGGCATGACGCATCTCCGCCAGCCGCGTCGCTTCTCCCACGACAGCCTGGCAACGCTGGACATCATAGGCGTCCAGCATCTCCGCATCCTCCTCGAAGCTCAGCCGCGCGAAGCTCAGGCGGAGCCGCCCGGCCGTTTCCTCCAGCACGCGCTGCGCCTCGCTGCCGATCATCAGGCAGATGGCGCGGCCTCTGAGATCGCGGATGTCGCGCACCGGCGATGCCTCCGGCACCATGAGCGCGATGCGTTCGATGAAGACGACCGGCCCCGGGAGGATAGAGGCGGCAAGCTGGTGATCGGCGATGGTGTTGCCGGTCAGGAACGACAGGTCCTCCGCGCCCTGGCGCACGGCATCGAAGTCGCGGTCGGCGGCATAGAGGCGGAACATGATCTGCCCGCGCGGACCCAGCACCGCGATGGCGACAGCCCGGCACAGATCGACCGCCAGCCCGGCGATCCGGCCATCGGCCACGGGCGAGGCGATGCCCGGCCGCTCCTCCGCGCCGCAGCGCACGACGCCGGTTGCGCGCACGCGGTCGAGCATCGCGTCGGCGCGCGCTGGCCAGGCGACGGGGCCGAGCGCGACCCAGGCCAGCAGTAGCGCCCTGAGCATCGCGCGCTTACGGCGCGTCGCCGTTGTACTGCGGCAAGGTCGAGGGCAGCGTGTTGAAGCCCGCCGGCACGGCGGCCTTGATATTCTGGCGGCGGTCCTCGGGCGTCATTCCGATGGCCGCGCACCCCCTCCCACCGTAGTGCGGCAGCTTCGCCACCACGTCGTCCGGGATCATCGCGTATTCGCCCGGCAAAGGCGGCATTTCGCCGGTCAGACGGCGCGGCTCGAAGGCGGACAGCAGATCGTCGGTTGCGGGCGTGTTGATGTCGCGCGGGCCGAGATAGTGCTGCACGAAGCCGCCCGGTCCGTTGAAGCGCGGGTCGGCGCCGGCCAGCAGCGCCTGCTTCTCGTCCGGCAGGCTGGCGAGCGGCGGCAGGTCGAACAGCGCCTCGATCGTCTCGATGACGGCGTTGTGGTCGCCCTCGGCGTGCGCGACGACATGGGCGCGCGCATAGGGTGAGATGACGGTCATCGGGATGCGGATGCCGCGCGCCAGCGGCAGGCCATCCGGTCCGTAGGACAGGATGCGCGGCGGCACGTGATCGTAGAAGCCGTCCGACTCGTCGTAGGTGATCACGATCATGCTCTGCGCCCACAGCGCCGGGCGGCTCGCCACTGCGTTGACCACGCGGGCCGCCATCGCCTCGCTGATCTGGCGATCGCTGTAGACCGGGTGATCGTCGTTGCCGTCCTTCCCCGCGTCGATCGCGGCGATGTCGGACTGCGTGAGGCCCGACGCGCTCGGGAAGTCGGGGTTCTGGATCGGCGGCTTCTGGCGCTCGAGATTGCCGAACCCGCCGCGGACGTAGAACACGCCGTGTTCCGGAAGGCGGCCGTTGTCGATGTCGGCGAAGAAGTCGCCCAGCCCGCGCAGATTGCGCTGCTCATCGGGGTTGTTGGCGATGTAGCCGAAATACTGCCCGGCGTCGTGATGGCTGACGTAATCGGCGTGCGTGGCGACCCCGGCGGGATCGGTCGGCTCATGGTCGTAGCCTTCCTCGTACCAGCGCCACGGGACCGGATTACCGCTCCGCGAGGCGATGAAGGGGATGTCCTGGCGTACGTCCGCGAGATCGGACTCCGGCGCGCGATCCTGCGCCATCGCCTCCTTCACGCCTGGTCCCGCAAACGTCAGCGGCAGTGTGGCGAAGGTCAGGTTGGAGGCGATGTTGGCGTTGGCGTAGCTCTCCTTGCGCGCGCCCCGCGGTTCGCGGTCCGTCGTCGTGGTGTCGAACTGCGAGCCCCAGAACGGCTGCGGGTCATTCACCAGGGGCGGCCCTTGCGTCGTGCCGGAGGCGCCGTTCACCTCATAGCCCGTGCCCTGCTTGCCGTGCTTGACCCATTGCGTCTCGCCCGACTGGCCGGCGAGCATCGCAATGGCGTTCGGGGTCGACGGGGTGTCCTCGGTGGCGAAGATGTTGTCGAACAGCACGAAGCGATTGGCGTAGTTCCAGAAGAACGGGATTGTGTCGCAATCGATGTGGCTCATCACCAGCCGCGCGAACTGCGTTCCCATCGCGCGGTTGTTCGCCCCGCCCTTGGAGGCGAAGCGGCTGTACTCGTCCTCGGCGAACCCGTCCATCGCGGGCACGCCGTTCGTGACGTGCAGCTTCCTGGCCAGTCCGGCGTGGCTGTGATCCACGCTGTCGATGAACGTCGCGTTCTGCTCGGGGCCGATCCGGAAGGGCGAGACCGTGACCTGCTTACCGCCGGCATCGGTGTAGCTCTGCGTGAAGCCGGGCGTGTGGGCGGCGTCGCGCGGCGCGGTGCCGTCGGAGAACAGTCCGTTTGCGCCGGGGAAGGTGCCGAATTCGTTGTCGAAGGAGTGGTTCTCGTTGAAGATGACGAAGACGTACTTCACTTTCGACCGCAATGCCGCGATGAGCTGATCGCGCGACATCTCCGGCCCGGCGGCCGGCTCGCTCACATAGGGCGCGACGGCGGGACCAGGATCGGGCTGCGGCGTGACCAGCGGACGGTTGCCGCCCTGTGCCCGGATCGGCTGCGTGCCCGCCAGCAGGGCGAGTGCCAGTGTCGTGCTCAGCCGGAGCGTCGATTTCATGCGATCCTCCTCCAGTCCGGATAGGCTCTTTGTGACGGAGGCGTTCACAGCGGGAAAGTGCCGTTACGGTGACACAGGCCTTTGCCGCCGCGCGATCACCGCGCCCATGACTTGGACCGCGAGTAAGGCTTTGTAGCGGGAGCCCCACGCGGCGGAATAGCTCAACGCTCGCGCGGGGCCGCGGCGCGGGCCAGCCGGTCGTTGATCGCGAGCCCCAGGCCATGTGGCGGAACCTTCATAGCCGCGATGCGGCGCAGGCCCCTGCGCTGGCCCTCGGCGTCCAGCCAGCGCAGACCGGCGAACAGGTTCGCCGCCGCTTCGGTCAGGTCGCCCGCGGCGCTGAGTTCGAACACCGCGCCGGCCCCCGGCAGCTGCGGGCCGAAGGCGAGCAGGGCCTCGTCGGCGCCGACTGTCTCCGCATCGAGCCGCACCGGCAGCGTCGGCGCGTAGTGCGAGACCAGGAGGCCGGGCGAGCGAAGGCCGCGCGAGGCTTGCGCGAGCGCGTGCGGGATGCCACGCCCGACGGTGCCGACCAGCGCCTCGATCATCTCGGTAGCGGCGCCGCCAGGACGCAGCAGCACGGGGCGCGCTCCGGTCAAGTCGAGCACCGTCGAACTCCACGCCCACCGGGCAGGGGCCACAGTCGAGTACGGCGGCGATCCGCCCTTCCAGCCCATCCAGGACATGGCAGGCGGTGGTGGGGCTGACCTGGCCCGAGCGGTTCGCCGAGGGCGCGGCCAATGGGCGGCCGACTTCGCGCAGCAGCGCCAGCGCCGTGGCGTGGGCGGGGACGCGCACGGCCAACGTCTCCAGACCCGCGCCGGCCAGCAGAGCCACGTCGCACGCCTCGCCGCGCGGCAGGACCATGGTCAGCGGACCGGGCCAGAAGGCTTGCGCGAGGCGACGCGCGACGTCGCTTGCCGTGACATGGACAAACGCCGCTTCCGCATCGGGGTAGTGGCAGATCAGCGGGTTGAAGTGCGGCCTTCCCTTTGCCTCGAATACCGCCGCCACCGCGCGCGGGTCGGTGGCATCGGCGCCCAGCCCGTACACCGTCTCGGTGCCGAAGGCGACGAGCGAGCCGGCACGCAGCAGCGCGGCGGCGCGCGCGAGGCCGGCGGGATCGGCGGCGAGGATCTCAGTCATCGGCCGAAGATGGCGAGCCGGGCGGGCATGGCCTAGAGTGCGCGGCTCAAACGATCGCGGAAGGTCTTTGCAATGCTCGATGTCGCCTTCACCGGCCCCTCGCTGCCGTCCTCCGGCGCGCTCGTCATGTTCGTCGCCGAGGATGCGCGGCCGTCCGGATTGTGGGCGCAGGCCGACGAGGCGACGGGCGGGGCGATCGCGCGAGCGATGCAGGCCGCCGAGTTCAAGGGCGGAAAGGGCAAGAGCTGCGTGATCCTGGCGCCGGGCGCCGGCCTGAGCCGCGTTGTCGCGATCGGCCTGGGCAAGGCGGCCGAGATCGACCAGCGCCGGCTGGAGGAGGCGGGCGGGAACGCCGCCGCGGCGCTGGGTCGCGAGGAAACCGCGGCGCTGGCGGCTGATGAGCTGACATCGGAGCAGGGCGCGCGCGCGGCGCTCGGGGCGGTGCTGCGGGCCTATCGCTTCGACCGCTATCGCACCAAGGAGAAGCCGGAGGACAAGCCGCGTCTCGCCCGACTGTCCGTGCTGGCCGCCGACCCGAAGCGGACCGAGGCCGCGTTCGCGCCGCTGCGGGCGGTGGCGCGGGGCGTGTTCCTCTCGCGCGACCTGGTGAGCGAGCCGCCCAACGTCCTCAATCCGGCCGAGATGGCCGAAAGGTGCCGGAAGCTCGGTGAGCTCGGCGTGGAGGTGGAGGTGCTGGGGCCGCAGGAGATGCGCCGCTTAGGCTTCGGCGCCCTGCTCGGCGTGTCGCAGGGCAGCGCCAACGAGCCTCGGATGGTGGTGATGCGCTGGCATGGCGGAGGCGGGAGCGGCAAGCCGGTCGCCTTCATCGGCAAGGGCGTCACCTTCGACACCGGCGGCATCAGCATCAAGCCGGCCGGCGGCATGGAGGACATGAAGTGGGACATGGCCGGCGCCGGCACCGTGATCGGGCTGATGGCCGCGCTGGCCGGCCGCAAGGCCAGGGCCAATGTCGTCGGCATCGTGGGACTGGTCGAGAACATGCCCTCGGGCACCGCGCAACGGCCGGGCGATGTCGTGAAGAGCTACTCCGGCCAGACGATCGAGGTCATCAACACCGACGCAGAGGGCCGCCTGGTCCTGGCCGACGTGCTTTGGTACTGCCAGGAGAAGTTCGATCCGCAGTTCATGGTCAATCTGGCGACATTGACGGGCGCGATCATCGTCGCGCTCGGCCATGAGCACGCCGGACTGTTCAGCAACGACGATGCCCTGGCCGAGCGGCTGGCGGCGGCGGGGCGGGCGACGGGCGAGAAACTGTGGCGGATGCCGCTGGACGAGGTCTATGACCGGCAGATCAAGTCTGAGATCGCCGACATGAAGAACGTCGGCGGCCGGCCGGGGGGCTCGATCACCGCCGCTCAGTTCCTCAAGCGCTTCGTCAACGACAAGCCCTGGGCGCATCTTGATATCGCCGGCACGGCCTGGAGCAGCAAGGATGCGGCCTGCGTCCCCAAGGGCGCGACGGCGTTCGGCGTGCGGCTGCTCGACCGGCTGGTGGCGGAGCACTACGAGCAGGGCTGAGCGGAGAGGGACGCTGGCCGAGATCGGCTTCTATCACCTGACCCGCAGCGGACCCGACCAGGCGCTGCCGCTCCTGCTCGCGCGGACGCTGGGAGCCGGGGAGCGCGCGGTGGTGCTGTGCGGAGCCGCCGATCGGCTCGGCGCGATCGACACCGCGCTGTGGGGCGCCGAGGCATGGCTGCCGCACAATTCGGCGCCGGACGAAGATCCGGATTTGCAGCCAATCTGGCTGACCACGGCAGACGGGCCGGCGCCGAATGGGGCGCGCTTCCTGTTCCTGGTGGCAGGCGCCGACAGCACGCGATGCGACGCTTATGCCCGCGTGTTCGACCTGTTCGACGGCCAGGACCAGGCTGCGACCGAGGCGGCCCGCCGCCGCTGGACGGCCGCACGCGCTGCCGGCCACACGCTGACCTATTGGCGTCAGACGGCGCGCGGGTGGCAGCAGGGCCCTTGACCTGCCGACCCTCACCCGGCTCGCTTCGCTCGCCGACCTCTCCCGCGTACGGGAGAGGTGATGATTTCCGCAATAGAAACGGGTGCCCAAAGGGCCGCCCGTTTCATTTAGGCCGAAGGCGGTGGGATCAGCCGGCCGCGCGCTGGGCGAGCAGGTCGGCCTCGGCGCGCATCGCCAACTTGGCGCGCACCGCGTCGAGCTCCGGCCCCGTCACCTTGAGTTCGGCGCAGGCCCGCGCGTCCCAGGTCCAGCGGGCGAAGTCCGGATGCAGGACCATCGCCCCGCCTGCGTTCTCGAAGCTGGCGCGGTCGCCAGTGTCGAGATAGCTCTCCGAGGCCAGCCCCTCGGCGAGCAGCAGGTCGTGGCGCTCCAGCTCGACATGGAAATACTCGATGCTGGCGACCGGCTCCTGGGTGACGGTGCTGCCGTTGACCAGGAACCGCGCGGGGATGAGCACGCCCTCGTCATGGATCGCGTGCTGGGGCGAGACAAGGAGATCGCGGGTTGGCAACGCCGGCCCGAACGCGCCCGCCCGGATGCGTACCGGCCAGACCTTGCGCGGATCGGGGTGGCGGGCGCAATCGACCGTGCGCCGGCCGATCCAGACGATCGGGGCGAGGCCGCCGCCGGCCAGGCGCACCATCTCGCCCGGCTGGAGGTCCTCGACCGCGACCTCGCCGCTTACCGTGGCGATGCGCGTGCCGCGGGCGAAGCAGACCGGGCTCAGTGTCACCTCGACCCGCCCGCCGGGGACGGTGGCCGGAATGAACCCGGCGGTGTAGCCGGCGCCGCCGAGGGCGATCGTCTCGCTGGTGCCCGCGATGGCCAGCGTCGTACCAGTCACCGTCGCCCCGCTCGCCGTCTCTCCGGGGGCCAGGAACAGGTTCAGCGACGTACCAGGATCAAGGGCGAGTGTGCCGCCGAACGTCGTCGTGTCGAGATCGAGCGTGCCCGGGCCGGATACTCCTCCTGCGGGCGCGGCTGTATTGGTGGGCGTGATCTCGACGAGCTCGGAGGTGGGGGCGTTCAGCTCCAGGAGTGAGCCGGCGCGGAGTTCGATCGTGCCTGGACCCGCGATCGCACCGGCGGTGATGGTGAGCGAGCCGACCAGGTAGTCCGACCCGTCGGCAACAATGACCCCGCTGTTCGAGATCGTGCCGCCGTTGACATTGATCACACCGCCGCCACCCATACCGGTTCCGGCGGCGAGGGTAATCCCCGCGGCACTGAGCGTGGACCCATGCCCGTTGATGTCCAGCTCGCCGCCGTTATTGGCGATGGTCCCGGTGACGATCAGTGTGCCGGGGCCGAGGCCCGCGCCAGCCGACCCAACGTAATCAGCGCCGCCGATGAACAGATTGCTCCTGGTGAGGGTGCCGGTGGACTGATTCACCGTGACGGTTGCTACGGTATCGGATGTCCCACCGCTGATGATCGGGGCGAAGTTGAAATTGGAGGCGATGGTTACTGCGTCACCGGCGATCGGAATGCCCGCCGAAGTCCAGTTTCCGGCCGCGTTCCAGTCCCGGCCGGCTGCAAGGGTCCCAGTGGTGTCAGAAGGTGTAAACGTCTTATCCGCCATGCGATGGGAGCCTTTCCAAATCGATCCTGAGCCAGACTGAACGCGAGGCGGGATGTTTCTGAATTATTAAGGCGCAAGTTCAACCTCCCTCTTGCCAAGCAAGCGACGCAAAACGGGCGGCCCAAGGGGCCGCCCGTTTCATTTAGGCCGAAGGCGGTGGGATCAGCCGGCCGCGCGCTGGGCGAGCAGGTCGGCCTCGGCGCGCATCGCCAACTTGGCACGCACCGCGTCGAGCTCCGGCCCCGTCACCTTGAGCTCGGCGCAGGCCCGCGCGTCCCAGGTCCAGCGGGCGAAGTCCGGATGCAGGACCATCGCCCCGCCTGCGTTCTCGAAGCTGGCGCGGTCGCCAGTGTCGAGATAGCTCTCCGAGGCCAGCCCCTCGGCGAGCAGCAGGTCGTGGCGCTCCAGCTCGACATGGAAATACTCGATGCTGGCGACCGGCTCCTGGGTGACGGTGCTGCCGTTGACCAGGAACCGCGCGGGGATGAGCACGCCCTCGTCATGGATCGCGTGCTGGGGCGAGACAAGGAGATCGCGGGTTGGCAACGCCGGCCCGAACGCGCCCGCCCGGATGCGTACCGGCCAGACCTTGCGCGGATCGGGGTGGCGGGTGCAATCGACCGTGCGCCGGCCGATCCAGACGATCGGGGCAACGCCGTTGCCGGCCAAGCGCACCATCTCGCCCGGCTGGAGGTCCTCGACCGCGACCTCGCCGCTTACCGTGGCGATGCGCGTGCCGCGGGCGAAGCAGACCGGGCTCAGCGTCACCTCGGCCCGCCCGCCGGGGACGGTGGGCGCGATGAACCCGGCGCTGTAACCGGGGGCGCCCAGCGCGATCGTCTCGCTGGTGCCTGTGATGCTTAGCGTCGAGTCGCTGACGGTCGCCCCGCCCGCTGTCTCTCCGGGTGCGAGGAACAGATTGAGCGACGTTCCCGCGTCCAGGCTGATGGTCCCGCCGAATGTCGGAGTGCCGAGATCGAGCGTGGCCGGGCTTGCCCCGCCTGCGCCCGCAGCCACATGCACGACCTCCGAGGTCGTGGTCGTCAAATCCAAGGTCGAGCCGGTGCGAACCTCGATCGAGCCCGTGCCGGTGATCGCGCCGGCCGAGACGACAAAGGGGGTGGCAAGACTAACGTCCGCGCCATTGGCCAGGACGACGCCCGTATTCGCGATAGCACCGCTGACCGCTACTGTGCCGCCGCCGCCAAGCTCGGCCGAGAGACCACCTAGAGTGACGCTCGCCGCCGTCAATTTCGAGCCTAAGTCAACGGCCACGAAGCCTGCGTTGTCGGTGATTGCCCCAGTAACATCCAGGGTGCCGGTACCCAGGCTGGCCGCGATAGGGGCCCCGATATAGTCGGCACCGCCGATAAACAGATTGCTTTGCGTGCCTCCGGTGGGGGCATTCAGCGTCAGGGCGCCAACCGTGTCGACCGACCCTCCAAAGATAACGGGGCCGGAAGCAAAGGGGCTGGCAACCACCGCCGTGTCGGCCGCAGTGGGGACAGCCGCCGGAGCCCAGTTCGCGGGATTGTTCCAGTCCCGTTGAGCGGGAGTGGTGGTTCCGGTTGCGGTGAAGGTGGAAGTCGCCATCCGAGGGGGGCCTTTCCAAACGATCCTGAATAAGACTGGACCGAAGCGCGGTGTGTTTCGAAATAACTAAGCCGTGAGGCGCGCGCAAAGGTTGTGCCCGCACGCTGATGTCCCACGCGGATCACACCTCCAGCGCCTCCTGCGCCGCGAGCCACGCGGTCTCGGCTGCCGCCGCCTCCCGGGCGATGGCGGCCAGGCGTGCGTTTGCGGCCGCGATGTCCGCGCCTCGCCCCGGCTCGTAGAGTCGCGGATCGGCCAGGACGCGCTCGATCCGCAGCCGCTCCGCCGACAGCCGGTCGAGCGCCGCCTCCGCGTCGCGCGCCTGGCGGCGCAGCGGCGCCAGCGCGGCACGCGCCTCGGCCCGACCGCGCCGCTCCTCCCGCCGGCTGGCCGAGTCGACCTTGGCCGGGGGCCGTGCCCGCTCCGAGAGCAGGGCCCGGTACTCGTCGAGATCACCCTCGAACGGCCGGGCGGTGCCGTCGGCGACCAGCCACAGCCGGTCGGCCACCAGTTCGACCAGATGCGGGTCGTGGGTGATGAGCAGGACGGCGCCCTCGAAGTCGGCCAGGGCCTTCACCAGCGCCTCGCGCGCGTCGATGTCGAGGTGGTTGGTCGGCTCGTCGAGAATGAGCAGCTGCGGCGCGTCGCGCGTCGCCAGAGCGAGCAGCAGGCGCGCCTTCTCGCCACCCGAAAGATCGCCGGCCGGCGTCTCCGCCCGGTCCGCGTCCAGGCCGAATCGCGCGAGCTGGGCGCGCAACTGGGTCTGGGTGGCGCGCGGCAGCATGCGGGCGAGATGGGCGAGCGGCGACTCGTCCGTCGCCAGCTCGTCCATCTGATGCTGGGCGAAGTAGCCGACGCGCAGCCTCGGCCCGCGCCGCATCTCCCCGGCTAATAGGTCGAGCCGGCCGGCGAGCAGCCGCGCCAGGGTGGACTTGCCGTTGCCGTTGGCGCCCAGCAGCGCGATCCGGTCGTCCATGTCGATCGTCAGTGACAACTCGCGCAGCACCGGCACGCCGTCATAGCCGACCGCGGCCCGCTCCAGCGCCAGGATCGGCGGGGCGATGCGCGCCGGCTCGGGGAAAGCGAAGCGCGTCGGCGCGTCCTCGATCATCGTCTCGATCGCCGGCAGCCGCGCCAGCGCCTTGAGCCGGGACTGCGCCTGCCGCGCCTTGCTCGCCTTGTAGCGGAAGCGATCGACGAAACGCTGGATGTGCGCCCGCTCCCTGGCGATCCGCTCGGCGGCGCTGGCCTGCTGCGCGGCGCGCTCGGTGCGGATGCGCACGAACTCCTCGAAGCCGCCGGGCGTGAGCGTGATCCGGCCGCGATCCAGATGGGCGATCGCGTCCACCGCGCGGTCCAGCAAGCCGCGATCATGCGAGACGATCAACGCCGAGCCGGGGAAGCGCGCGAGCCACGTCTCCAGCCACAGCGTCGCCTCCAGGTCGAGGTGGTTGGTCGGCTCGTCCAATAGCAGCAGGTCGGGCGCGGAAAACAGCGCGGTCGCCAGCGCCACGCGCATCCGCCAGCCGCCGGAAAAGCTCGAGACGGGGCGGGCCTGCGCCGCCTCATCGAACCCCAGCCCGGCCAGGATCGCGGCGGCGCGCGCGGGCGCGGCCTCGGCGCCGATGGCGCGCAGGCGTTCGTGGATTTCGGCCAGCCGCTCGGGTGCCGCGGTTTCCGCCTCGCCCAGAAGCGCGAGCCGCTCCGGGTCGCCGCGCAGCACGGTCGCGAGCAGGCTGTCGCCGCCCGAAGGCGCCTCCTGCGCGACGGTCGCGAGCCGGGCACGGGCGGCTAGCCGCATCTCCCCGCCATCCAGCGGCACCTCGCCGGCGATGGCGCGGAGCAGAGTTGTTTTTCCGGCGCCGTTGCGGCCCACGAGGCCGATCCGCCGGCCCGGATCGATGGTCAGGTCGGCGCGGTCGAGCAGCGCGCGTCCGCCCACACGGATCACCGCGTCCGAGATCACCAGAAGCGACATGCGCAGCGACTTAGCAGTTGCCCGTGCAGGAGGGAACGCCTAGTGACCGGCCGGATTTCCCACGCATGCCGAAGGAACACCCGCATGGCGGTCGAGCGCACGCTGTCCATCATCAAGCCCGACGCCACGCGGCGGAATTTGACCGGGCGCGTGAACGCCGCGCTGGAAGGGGCGGGGCTGCGCATCATCGCGCAGAAGCGGCTGCAGCTGACCGAGGCGCAGGCCGAGGCATTCTACGCCGTGCACCGCGAGCGGGGCTTCTTCCGCGACCTGGTGCGGTTCATGACCTCCGGCCCGGTGGTGGCGCAGGTGCTGGAAGGCGAAGGTGCGGTCATCCGCAACCGCGAGGTGATGGGCGCGACCGACCCCACGAAGGCCGCTTCGGGCACGATCCGCGCCGAGTTCGCCGAGAGCATCGAGGCCAACTCGGTGCACGGGTCGGACAGTCCGGAGAACGCGGCGACGGAGATCGCCTTCTTCTTCGCCGCGATCGAGATCGTCGGCTGAGAGCGGGCCACCAGCCCCGGCTGCGCCAACCAGAGGCGGAGCCGGCAGGACGGCGGGATCACTCCGCGGCGCTCGGCGCGATGATCGGCCGCCGCTTTCCCGCCAGCCGCTCCAGCGCGAGATACACGGCCGGCGTCGTGTAGAGCGTCAGCACCTGCGACACGGCCAGCCCGCCCGCGATGGCGATGCCGAGCGGGCGGCGCATCTCCGATCCGGTGCCGAACGCCAGCGCCAGCGGCAGCGCGCCGAACAGCGCGGCGAGCGTCGTCATCAGGATCGGACGGAACCGCTCGAGCGACGCGGCGTGGATCGCCTGGGCCGGCGACAGGCCGCGCACGCGCTCCGCCTCCAGCGCGAAATCGACCAGCATGATCCCGTTCTTCTTGACGATGCCCATCAGCAGCACGATCGCGATCAGGCCCATGACGTCGAGCGGCTGGCCGGCGACAAGCAGCGCCAGCAGGGCGCCCAGCCCGGCCGCCGGCAGCGTCGAGATGATGGTCAACGGGTGCAGCAGGCTCTCGTACAGTACCCCCAGGACGATATAGATCGCGACCAGCGCGGCGCCGATCAGCAGCGGCTCGGTGGACGTCGTCTGCTGCAGCCATTTCGCGTTTCCGGCGAACTCGGTGCGCACCTCGGGCGGCATCCTGAGCGCCGCGGCGGCGTCGGCGACCGCCTTCTCGGCATCGCCCAGCGCCATGCCAGGCGCGAGATTGAAGCTGAGCGTGGCGGCCGGGAACTGCCCCTGGTGGCGCACCGCCAGCGGCGCCTGACCCCGTTCGAACCGCGCCACCGCCGACAGCGGCACCTGAGTGCCGCCGGTGGCCCCGACATAGACGCGATCCAGCATCACCGGCGCGGTCTGTAGCGCCGGATCGGTCTCCACCACCACCTTGTACTGATTGCGCTGGGCGTAGATCGTGGAGACCTGGCGCTGGGCGAAGGCATTGTTCAGCGCCGCGTCGATCGCGGCGGCGCTGACCCCGAGGCGGGCGGCCGCGTCGCGGTCGATCACCACGTCCGCCTGCGGGCCGGCGCGGTCCTGGTCGGAGGTGACGTCGGCGATGCCGGGCGTCGCCTTCAGCTTGTCTTCCAGCGCCTGCGACCAGTGCCGCAACTCCGTCAGATCCTGGCTGATCAGCACGAACTGGAACTGCGAGCCGTCGCTGCGCCCGCCGCCGCGCAGGTCCTGGGCGGATTGCAGGAATGTCTGGATGCCGCCGAGCCGGGCGAGCTTGGGCCTTAGCCGGGCGATCACCGCCTCCGAGGAGATGTGCCGCTCGGATAGCGGCTTCAGGCTGACATTGAGATGGCCGCGATTGAGCGAGCTCCAGCCGCTGGCGACGCCCACCTGCGAGCCCACGGACTCCACCGCCGGGTCGGCCAGCAGCACGTCGACCACCGCGCGCTGGCGCTCCTCCATCGCGGCGAACGAGATGTCGGGCGAGGCGATCGTGGATCCCATCAGGATGCCGGTGTCCTGGATCGGGAAGAACCCCTTCGAGACGGTCCCGTACAGCCGCACGGTCAGCACCACCGTCGCCAGCATCACCAGCAGCATCAATCCTTGATGCCGCAGCGACCAACCGAGCGTGCGGGCATAGAAGCGGTGCACCGCGCCGAGCGCGCGCTCGATCGCCTGGTCCAGACGGGCCAAGGCGCCTGCCCGTGGCGCCGCCACCGGCCGCATCCAGCGTCCGCAGATCATCGGCGTCAGCGTGAGCGAGACGGCGGCGGAGATGACGATCGCCATGGTCATCGTGAGGGCGAACTCATGGAACAGCCGACCCAGGATGCCGCCCATGAAGATCAGCGGGATGAACACCGCGATCAGCGACAGGCTGATCGAGATGACGGTGAAGCCGATCTGGCGCGAGCCCTCGATTGCCGCGCGTAGCGGCGGCAGGCCGCGCTCCATGTGGGTGACGATGTTCTCGATCATCACGATGGCGTCGTCCACCACGAAGCCGACCGAGATGGTGAGCGCCATCAAGGAGAAGTTGTCGAGCAGGAAGCCCATGAACCACATGCCGGCCAGCGTCCCGCAGATCGACAGCGGGACGGTGACGGCGGCGGCCAGGATGGGCACCAGCCGGCGCATGAACAGCAGCACCACCAGCAGCACCAGCGCGATGGTCACCAGCAGCGTGTACTGCACGTCGGCGACGCTGGCGCGGATGGTCGCGGTGCGGTCCTGGATCACCGTCAGCTTGATGTTGGCCGGCATCCAGGACATGAGCTGCGGCAACAGCGCCTTCACCCGGTCCACCGTCTGGATCACGTTGGCGCCGGCCTCCTTGGAGATCGTGAGCAGGATCGCCGGCTGCTTGCCGTCCCAGGCGGCGAGCCGGGTGTTGGCGACGCCGTCGGTGACCGTGGCGACATCCGACAATTGCAGCACCGCGCCGCTGCCCGCCTTCAGCACCAGGCGACGGTACTGCTCGGCGCGCGAGATCTGGCCGTTGACGCCGATCATCTCGGCCTGAAGCGGCCCCTGGAAGCCGCCCGTCGGCTCGGTGACGTTGGCGGCCTTCACCGCGTTGGTCACGTCTTGCGCGGACAATCCCGCGGCGGCCAGCCGCGCCGGATCGAGGTCGACGCGCACCGCCGGCTTCTCGGCGCCGTTGACGGTGACGTTGGACACGCCCTCCACCTGCGACAGGCGCTGGCCCAGCACCGTGTCGGCCGCATCGAAGATATCGCGGACTGGCAGCGTGTCGGACGACAGCGCGATAGTCATGATCGGCGCGTCGGCCGGGTTGAACTTGCGATAGTACGGCCGGGTCGGCAGGTCCGCGGGCAGGTCGGTCGTGGCGGCGTTGATCGCCGCCTGCACGTCCCGCGCCGCGCCGTTGATGTCGCGATCCAGATCGAACTGCACCACGATCGAGGTCGCGCCGACCGAGTTGGTCGAGGTGATCTCGGTCACGCCCGCGATCTCGCCGAGGCGCCGCTCCAGCGGCGCGGCTACCGAGTTCGCCATCGTCTCCGGGTCCGCGCCAGGGCGCTGGGCCATGATGACGATGGTTGGGATATCCACGCTGGGCAGCGCCGATATCGGCAGGAAGCGATAGGCGACCAGGCCGGACAGGAGGATGCCGATGGCCAGCAGCGTGGTCGCGACGGGCCGGGCGATGAAGGGGGCGGAGATGTTCATTGCCGCGCCCGGCCCTCACCCGTCTCGCTGCGCTCGACACCCTCTCCCGCGCCGCGGGAGGGGGGAAAGTCCGCTTCACCTCTCCCGCCTTCGCGGGAGAGGTCGGCGAGCGAAGCGAGCCGGGTGAGGGCGCCGCGCATCATTCCGCCGCCACCACCGCCGCGCCGCCGAACCGCGCCCGCAGCCGCTCGAACGCCAGATAGATCACCGGCGTCGTGTACAGCGTCAGGAGTTGCGACAGCAGCAGGCCGCCGATGATCGTGACCCCCAGCGGCCAGCGCAACTCCGAGCCGGCGCCGCGCTCGGCCACCAGCGGCACCGCGCCCAGCAGGGCGGCCATCGTCGTCATCATGATCGGGCGGAAGCGCAGCAGGCACGCCTCCTCGATCGCGGCCCTCGGGCCGACCCCCCGCGTGCGCTCGGCCTCGATCGCGAAGTCGATCATCATGATCGCGTTCTTCTTCACGATTCCCATGAGCAGCACCACGCCCACGAGTGCCACCAGCGACAGGTCGGTGCCGCACGCCATCAGCGCGAGCAGCGCGCCGATGCCGGCCGAGGGCAGCGTGGAGAGGATCGTCACCGGATGGATCCAGCTCTCGTACAGCACGCCGAGGACGATGTAGATCACCACCAGGGAGGCAAGAATCAGCCAGGGCTCGGCCGCCAGCGAGCGCTGGAACTCCGCCGCGTCGCCGGCGAAGCTGCCGGAAATGGTTGCTGGCATCCCGATCGCCGCCTCCGCCTGGTGGACCGCCTGCACGCCATCGCCCAGGGCATAGCCCGGTGCGGTGTCGAAGCTGATCGTGGCGGCGGGGAACTGCTCCTCATGCGTCACCACCAGCGGCGCCGTGGTCCGCCGGATGGACGCGACCTGCGTCAGCGGCACCTGCGCGTCGTTCGTGCCCGGCACGCGAAGCAAGCCCAGCGTGGCCGGGTCCGCCTGCCAGGCCGGGCCGGTCTCCAGGATCACCCGGTACTGGTTCGCCTGGCCGAAGATGGTCGAGATTCTGGCGCTGGCCGAACGCGTCGTACAACGTGTCCTCGACCGCCTGCATGCTGACGCCGAGCCGCATGGCCGCCTGGCGATCGACGGTGATCTCGGTCTTGAAGCCGTCGTTCTGCTGGTCCGACGCCACGTTCATCAGCGCCGGGGACTGGCGCAGGGCGTCGAGCAGGCGCGGCGTCCAGGCGGCCAGTTCCGCCCGATCGGTGTCGGTCAGCGTATATTGGTAGGCGGTCCGGCTGACCCGCGAGCCGAGGGTCACGTCCTGCACCGGCTGGAACCACGCGGTCAGGCCCGGCGTGGCGTCGATGTCGGCGCGCAGCCGGGCGATGACCATCGCCATCCCGTCGCGCTGCCCGAGCGGGCGCAGGGTGATGCTGAGCCGCCCGGTGTTCGGGGTCGCGTTGATCGTGCCGGCGCCCACGAACGAGATCACGGAGCCGACGGCCGGATCGCGCCCGATGCGCTCGGCCGCCGCGTTCTGCAACGCGGCCAGTCGGGGGATGGAGATGCTCTGCGCGCCCTCGGTCACGGCGATGATGGCGCCCGTGTCCTGTTGGGGCAGAAATCCTTTAGGCACAATGATGTAAAGCCCGATCGTGCCGGCCAGGGTGAGAATGGCGATGGCCAGCACCAAGGGTTGGCGGGCGAGCGCCCAGGCCAGCGTGCGGCGGTAGCCGGCCAGCATGGCATCGAACCCCGCTTCCAGCCCGCGCGACAGCCGGCCCGGCGGATGATCCCCGGCCGGACGGAGCAGCCGTCCGCACAGCATCGGCGTGAGCGTGAGCGAGACGACCGCGGAGACGATCACCGCGATCGACAAGGTGACGGCGAACTCGCTGAACAGCCGGCCGACGACGCCCGACATGAACAGGAGCGGGATGAACACCGCGATCAGCGAGACGGTCAACGAGACGATGGTGAAGCCGATCTGGCCGGCGCCGCGAAACGCCGCCTGCATCGGCGTCATGCCCGCCTCGACGTAGCGGACCACGTTCTCGATCATGACGATGGCATCGTCCACGACGAAGCCGGTCGCGACCGTCAGCGCCATCAGCGAGAGGTTGTCGAGGCTGTAGCCCAGCAGGTCCATCACGCCGAACGTGCCGATCAGCGACAGCGGCAGGGCGATGGCCGGGATGAAGGTCGCCCGCGCCGAGCGCAGGAAGGCGAAGATCACCAGTACCACCAGCGCGATCGCCATCACCAGGGTGATCTGCACCTCGCGCACGGAAGCGCGGATGCTCTGGGTGCGGTCGGTGACGATGTTCAGCCGTATCCCCGCCGGCATTGCCCGCTCCAGGCTCGGCAGCGACGCCTTGAGCCGGTCCACGGTCTGCACGATGTTGGCGCCCGGCTGGCGCTGGATGTCCAGCACCGCCGCCGGCTCCTGGCGTCCGTCATGGAAGTACCAGGCGCCGACCCGGTCGTTCTCCACGCCGTTGACCACCTGCCCCACCGCCGAGAGCCGCACCGGGGCGCCGTTGCGCCAGGCAAGGACCAGGTCGCGGTACTGATCGGCGGAGACCAGCTGGTCGTTGGCGCCGAGCGAGACCGCCTGGCGCGGGCCGTCGAAGCCTCCCTTGGCGCCGTTGGTGTTGGCCGCCGCGACCGCGGTGCGCACGTCCTCCATCGACACGCCGTAGGCGGCAAGCCGCGCCGGATCGACGCGCACCCGCACCGCCGGGCGCATCCCGCCCTCCACCGTCACCTTCCCCACGCCGTCGATCTGCGCGAGCTTCGGTTGCAGCACGGTGTCGGCGGCGTCGCTCACCTGGGCGATCGGCAGCGCGTCGGAGGTGAGCGCGAGCGTCAGCACCGGCGCGTCGGCCGGATTCACCTTGGAATAGACCGGCGGGTAGGGCAGGGCGACCGGCAGTGTGCCGGCAGCGGCGTTGATCGCCGCCTGCACGTCCTGCGCCGCCGCGTCGAGGCTGCGGCTCAGATCGAATTGCAGCGTGATCTGGCTGGTGCCCTCCGAACTCGCCGAGGTCATCGTGGCGATCCCCGGTATCTGGCCGAATTGCCGCTCCAGCGACGCGGTGATCAGCGTCGAGACGGTCTCGGGACTGGCGCCCGGCAGCTGCGTCGTCACCTCGATGGTCGGGAAATCGACCTCCGGCAACGCCGAGACGGGCAGGGCGCGGTAGCCGAGCCCGCCCGCGAGCAGGATCGCGATGGCGAGCAGCCAGGTCGCGATCGGGCGGGCGATGAAGGGACCGGAGAGGTTCATGTCGCGTGCTTGTGGCCCTGCCGGGTGCGCGCCGTGCCGTCCGGCGGCGTTGCGGCGGGTGCGGGCTCGCCCGGCGCGGGGGCGATCGTCACCGCCTTGCCGTCCGACAGGCGCGAGGCGCCATCGGTCACGACCTCCTGCCCCGGTTGCACGCCGCTGGCGAGGATCGCCGTGTCGGCGTCCTGGTGCCCGAGCTTGACCGGCTGGCGGAGCACGGTGTGGTCTGGCTTGACGATGTAGACGTAATCGCCGTTGGGTCCGCGCTGGACCGAAGCCGGTGGCACCGTCACCGCGTCATGCGCGGTCGCGACCTGTAGCCGCACCCGCACGAAGCCGCCCGGCCAGAGCGTCTCGTTCTGGTTGGGAAAGGTGGCCTTCAGCTTGATGGTGCCGGTGGTTGGATCAACCTGGTTGTCGAGCACGGTCAGCGTGCCCCGGTCGAGCACGGCGCCGGAGGCCGGCCCGGTCTCGCTCATCGCCTCCACCGGCGCCGGGCTCTGCTGCTGCATCGCCGCCGCGACCTGTGCCAGGTCTTGCTGGGGCAGGTTGAACAGCACCGAGATGGGGCGAAGCTGCGTCAGCACGACCAGCCCAGTCGCGTCCGTGGCGTGGACGATGTTACCGGCATCGACCTGGCGGATACCGGCGCGTCCGTCGATCGGCGAGGTGATCGTGGTGTAGCCCAGCAGCGTGCGCGCGTTGTCGATCGCCGCCTGATCGGAGGCGATCTGCGCGGTGAGCTGCGCCACCGTCGCCTTCTGCGTGTCGGCCTGCTGCGCCGTCGTGTAGTTGTTCTGCACCAGCTTCTGGTAGCGCGCCAAATCGACCTTCGCGTTGGCGAGCTGCGCCTCGTCCTGCGCCTTCTTGGCCACCGCTTGATCGAGCGCCGCCTGGTAGGTGCGCGGGTCGATGCGGGCCAGCACGTCGCCCTGCTTGACCTCCTGGCCCTCCTTGAAGTCCACCTCCATGAGTTGGCCGTCGACTACCGGCTTCACCGTGACGGTCTTGTACGCCTGTACGGTGCCCAGCGCTTCGAGCCAGATCGGCACGTCGCGCTGCGCCGCGGCAGCGATAAGCACCGGCACTGGAGCGTTCGCCGCGCGATCGGCCTTGCCGCTGGTCGTCTTGCTGGCGGGCCAGAGCCAGATCGCCGCGCCGATGCCTATTAGCAGCAGCACACAGACTAAGCCCACCGCCAGCCGCGAGCGTCGCGTGCGAGGCCGGTCTTGAAGGGTGATGTTGTCGCGCGTGCCGATGTCCATGCTCAGGCGGCCTCCGTCCGGTCTCGCCGCGCGCTGGGATATCGGGACGCGCACGCAATGCGGCAATCGATCATTCTAGATTCCCACCGATCGGCAGCGCCAGGCCACCTTTCAGGATGCCCGGCTCCAGGCCGGGGAACTGGCTGTTGATGGTCCCCGCCGGCATCACCCAGCCGCCGCCAAGGGCTTTGTAGAGATCAAGCAGGGCGAGGAAGCGCGACAGGCGGATCTGCGCCAGCGTGTCCTCGTCGGAAAACAGCGTCGTCTCGGTGGTGAGCAGGGTGGTGACGTCGGCCGTGCCCGCCGCGATCTGCGCCTGCGCCGCCACCAGGGCTCGCCGCGCGGTGGCCACGGCGTCGCGCTGCAGGGCCTCCTGCTCGCTGGTGTAGCGCCATGCGACCAGCGCATCCTCCACATCGGTGAACGCCTGCACCACGGCCTTCCGGTAGTCCGCCAGCAATTCGGCGTAGCGGCCCTTCGCCTGCTCAAGCTGGCCGCGCAGCGCGCCGCCCTCGAACACGGGCTGCGTCAGGCTGGCCGCGAGCGAGGCGATCAGGCCCCCCGGCGTGAACAGGTTCGCGAGGGCAGTGTTGGAGTAGCCGCGCTGGCCGGTGAGCGAGACCGATGGAAAGAAGGCGGCCCGCGCGGCCTTGATGTCATAGTTTGAAGCGAGAAGCTGCGCCTCGGCCGAGGCGACGTCAGGGCGCCGGCGCAGGAGTTCCGACGGCAGCCCAGGCGAGACGAGGGGCAGGCCGAGCGCGGTCAGGGTGCCGGGTCGCACCCTCACCGCCTCCGGCGGGCGCCCGGTCAGGATGCCGAGGCCGATGAGCTGCTGGGCGAGCTGGTTCTGCAATCCAGGGATGGTTGCCCGCTCGGCCGCCACCAGCGCGGCCTGCTGGTCGCGATCGAGCGCCGTAGCCGTGCCGGCCGCCAGCCGGCCCTGGATCACCGCCAGCGATCGTTGGGCGTCGGCGAGGTTGCGGCGGGCCACGTCCAGCCGATCGACCAGCTCCAGCGCGGTGAACCAGGTCTGTGCCACGTCGGTCAGCACCGTCAGCGCGACGGTCTGCTGGTCGTAGCGGCTGAACATGGCGTTCGCGACCGCCGCCTGACGCCCAGCGCGATAGCGCCCCCAGAAATCCGTCTCGTAGGCGACATTGAGCCCCGCGCTGTAGTCGTGCAGCGTGATCGATCCGGCCCCGCCGCGGCCCGAGGTGGAGAAGCTGCGGCTGCCCAGGCCCTCCTGGGTGAGGCTCGTGCCCGCGCTGGCGCCCAGCACGGGCAGCAGGGTGGCACCGGCGATGCGCACCGCCGCGTCGGCCTGGCGCACGCGGGCGACCGCGGCGGCGATGTCGAAGTTGCGCGCCTGGGCATCGGCGATCAGCCGGTCGAGATCGGCCGAGCCGAAGCCGCGCCACCAGCCCTGGCCCGGCCAGACGGTTTGCGCGCCGGCTGGGGGGGCACCGAAGCGGGTCGGGGTGTCCAGCCCGGGTCGGCGATAGTTCGGGCCAAGGTCGCAGCCGGCGAGGCCGAGCGCGAGACCGGCGACGGCAAGAGAGCCACCCAGGCTGGCCAGTCGGTGTCGGCGGGGACGGGACATGAGGTGCATATCGGAAGTCATTGTAACCCACATGTTGCGCATTGCTTGCGGCGCGTCTCGGGCCGATATGCTGCCCGCGGCCCTTTTCCACCGCTCGCGCGATGCCAACCGATCTGCCGAACCTGCTCACCCTGTCCCGGATCGCCGCCATCCCCCTGCTTGTGGCGCTGGTCTCGCTGCGCCTGCCGGCGGCCGATCTCGCCTCCTGCGTGGTGTTCAGCGCCGCTGCCATCACCGACTACCTGGACGGCAGGATCGCCCGCGCCCGGCGCCAGCAGACGAGCTTCGGGCGCATGCTCGACCCGATCGCCGACAAGCTGCTGGTCGGCGCGGCGCTGATGATGCTGGCCGGGGAGGGGCGGTTTCCGTTCTTCACGCTCTATCCGGCGGTGCTGATCCTGCTGCGCGAGATCCTGGTCAGCGGCCTGCGCGAGTATCTGGCCGATCTTCGCGTCGGGCTGCCGGTGACCCGGCTCGCCAAGTGGAAGACCGGATTTCAGATGGGCGCGCTTGGCACCCTGCTCGCCGGGGACAGCACCGCCGTGCTGGTGCATCTGCCTTTCGTGCCGGTGGACGCGATCGGCGCGGCCATGCTTTGGGTGGCCGCCGGCCTGACCTTCGTGACCGGCTGGGACTACCTGACCGCCGGCCTTCGCCATGCCGCCGGTCCATCGCGGCCCGGACCCGCGTCGACGCCGACGCGGGCAGCCCCGCCGCGGCCGTGATGGACGCTCTCGGCGTGGTCGGCTGGTCGGGCAGCGGCAAGACCACCCTGCTGACCGCCGTCTTGCCGCTGCTCCGCGCGCGCGGCCTGCGTGTCTCCACCGTCAAGCATGCGCATCACGACTTCGACCTGGACCGCCCCGGCAAGGATTCCTTCCGCCATCGCGAGGCCGGCGCGCACGAGGTCTTGGTCGCCTCCTCCGCCCGGTGGGCGCTTTTGCACGAGATCGCGGGGCCGGAGCCCTCTCTGCCGGACCTCCTCGCGCGTCTGGCGCCGGTGGATCTCGTGCTGGTGGAAGGCTTCAAGGCCCACCCCTACCCGAAGCTGGAGGTATATCGCCCATCCCTGGGCAAGCCGGCGCTATGGCCGCGCGATCCGGCCGTGCTGGCGGTGGCGACCGACGAAGCGGCGCCGGAGTGCGGGCTCCCGCAACTGCCGCTGGGTGTCCCGGTCGTGGTCGCCGAGTGGGTCATCGGCCTCCTCGCTGCCGGGCGGACGCGATTATGCCCTGGCTAATTGTTGCCTTGAGCGAAAGGCCCGTTCTCGGCAGAGTGCGCGTCGTGCCCCACTCTCCTCTCCATTCCTGCGAAACCATCGCCGTGCCGCTGGTCTCATGCCAAGCCGACCTTCGGTTTCCTCCATTCGGAGCTCTTCATTGATGCGGCGATTTGCCTTGTTAGGTCTTTGCGCGGTGTCGCTGAGCGGCTGCGCCTTTCCCTTCTGGGACCGGACGCCGTTCGTCACCGGCTCGGACCCCTACGCGCCACGGGGCGATACCGAGAACATGCGCCGCGCGCGCGGTCAGCAGATCGCGGTCCCGACACTCAACCCGGCGGCTGGCAACATGTGGCCCGGTCCGATCCCCCGCACGCCGTCGATGGCCGACCTCGTGAAGCAGGAAGGCCAGGGCCAGCTCCAGCCGCCCCAGCGCCTGGAGGGCCAGCCGCCGTCGCCGACGCTGCCGCCGCAAAGCAGCGCCGCGCCGCCGCCCACCGTCCAGCCGGTGCAGCCCTATATTCCTCCGGTCCCGGAGGCCGCCCCGCCGACTTCCGAGGCGCCCGCCGCCCCGAGTTCGGGCCAGGTCGTGCAGACGCCCCAGGGGCAGGGTGTCACCACCGGTGGCACCGGCGCGTTCAAGACGCTGACCATGCCCGGCGGACAGACCGGGATCGTGGTGCCGAACGGCAACGGCACCAGTACGGTCATCATGTCGAACGGCCAGGTGCAGACGGTGCCGACGCCGAAGTAGAAGCGCGTACCCTAGGGAAATCCGATGTCCGGCTCCGATCCCGTCACCATCCTCTATTTCGCCTGGCTGCGCGAGCGCGCGGGGACTGGGGAGGAGCAGATCGTCCTTCCACCTGGCATCCGCACCGTGGGCGCCTTGATGGAGCACCTCGCCGGGCGCGACGGCGGGCACGCGGCGGCCTTCCAGAACCGCGACACGGTGCGCTGCGCCGTCAACCAGGACTTCGCCGGCCCCGAGGCCCCGGTGCGGCCGGGAGACGAGATCGCCTTCTTTCCACCGGTGACCGGGGGCTGAGGAGAGGGAAATGCCGCGCATCCTCGTCCAGGAAGCGGATTTCGACACCAGCGCCGAGATCGCCCGCCTTACCGCCGGGCGTGCCGACATTGGCGGGATCGGCTGCTTCGTGGGAACGGTGCGGTCCCAGGCGGGCGGCCGGGCGATCGCGGCGCTGACGCTGGAGCACTATCCGGCGATGACCGAGCCCGCGCTTGCCCGCATTGCGGCCGAGGCCGCGCGACGCTGGGATCTGCTCGGATGCACGCTGATCCACCGCATCGGTCGGCTGCGCCCCGGCGAGAACATCGTGCTGGTCCTCGCCGCCTCCGCCCATCGCCAGGCAGCGCTGGAGGCGACCGCCTTCCTGATCGACTGGCTCAAGACCAAGGCGCCGTTCTGGAAGAAGGAGACATTCGCCGACGGGCGGGAAGCGTGGGTAGCAGCGCACGAGGCGGACGACGCTGCGGCGTCCCGGTGGGGCTAAGGCTTGGGGTCGATGACCTGGGCGCAGGCATCGGTCGGGGTTGCCGCGACGTGCCCGACAACCGGAACGATGTCGAGGCCGGCGGAGGTGATCCGGCATGGCGCGGCGAACAGCCCGCACCCGGAAAGCGACAGCAGCCACAGAAGAAGCATCACGCGAACCATGCCGCGACGGTCGCACGCTGTTCAGGTTTCGGTCAACGGGCCAACTCCTCCAGAGTGGCAGCGTTGCGGTCCCGGCAACACTCCAGAGGGCTTCCGCTTGTCAGCCGATAAACTGCCTTATGGTCCGCTCACGTCGCGCACCGTTCATCTCTGCGTCGACATGCAGACCTTGTTCGCGGAGCGCACCGATTGGCACGTTCCTTGGATGGAGCGCGTGCTACCGATCGTGGAGCGGATCGCCGGCGCGCATCCGCGCCGGACGGTGTTCACCCGCTTCGTCCCGCCGGCCAAGCCAGAGGAGATGCAAGGCACCTGGCGTCGCTATTACGAGCGCTGGCGGCAGATGACGCGCGAGCGCCTTGACCCGGAACTGATCGAGCTGGTGCCGTCGTTGGCGAAGCTGGTTCCCCCGGCCACGGTGATCGACAAGCGCCACTATTCCCCGTTCACCGAGCCGAACCTGTTGCGTGTGCTGCACGAGCGCGACATCGACAGCCTGGTGATCACCGGGGCGGAGACCGATGTATGTGTGCTGGCGGCGGTGCTGGGCGCGGTGGACCTTGGGTTTCGCGTGGTGCTGGCGGGTGATGCGCTATGCAGCGCGTCCGACCGCACTCATGACGCGCTTCTGACGCTCTATCGAGAGCGGTTCGGCCAGCAGATCGAGGTCGCGTCCGCCGACGTGATCCTGTCGAACTGGTCAGCCTAAGCTACGTCGCTCTCTCGACGCAGACCGCCCGCAGCAATTCGTCCACACGGAACGGCTTTGCGAGGAACAGCCCGGGCCCATCCGCGTCGTCCTGCTCCACTGCGGGATCGCCGCTCATCAGCACGCAATGGATCCCCGGCCAGCGCTGTCGGGCTTCGGCGGCGAGCCTGAAGCCGTTCATCCCCGGCCCGAGCCGTACGTCAGCCAGGAGCACGGACAAGTCCTCGACGCCATCGAGCCCGAGCGCCTCTGTCGCGCTGGACACCGCTGTGACGCTCAAGCCGGCGTCGATCAGCAAATCCTCGACGCAGGAGCGCACTAATTCATCGTCTTCGACGAGCAGCACGTTCATTCCGCCGTCACTCCGCCTTGCACGATTGCCTTGCGCAAAAGAAAAGCAACGCGAAGGACCAAGTCAATGCTAAAATTCCCAGATCCCGCACTAATCGGGCGAAACCGTATGGGAAAGTATGTCCGAACGTACGGAACCGTTCACTATCACTTGGAACCACCGAAAATCAGCTCCTGGCTGTCGCGAATCACGCGGTAGCACTCGCAGGCGGCTCCCTCCAGGCCGGCACGATCGCGCACCACGATCCGTCCCCGCGCCTGGCTGACAAGGCCGGCCGCTTGCAGGGTGCTGAGTGCGACGCTGACACCGGCCCGACGCACCCCCAGCATCAAGGACAGGAACTCTTGCGTCAGCGGCAGGCTGTCGCCCTCGACCCGGTCGTGGCACAGCAGCAGCCACCGAGCCAGTCGCTCCGGCAGCTCGTGGCGGGCGTTGCAGGCGGCCGATTGCGAGGTCTGTACCATCAGCATCTGCACGTATCGCAGGCAACGCTCGCGAAACGCCGTGCAGACTTCGATTTGCTGGCGTAGATCGGCCGAACGCATGCGGAACGCGGCGCCGGGAATCTGGATGAATGCGCGATGCACCGCGGTTGCCTGGGAGTTCAGCAGAACCGAGGAACCGACCATGCCCTCCCACCCGGTCAGGCCCACCTCGACCTGGCCGCTGTCGCGCGTGTCGGCCGTGAGCGAGCCGAGACCGTATTCCATGAAGAACACCTCCTCGATCAGGGCGCCGCGTTCATGCATGACCTGTTCGCTGACCAGGGTCACGCGGGTCAGCAATGGGCGCAGACGCTCAAGCTCGTCCGGCGGGAGGCCCGCCAAAAGCTGATTGCGAATCGAGGACGCGACGGGGGTCCGGCTCATTGCACCCTCCACTAGGGACGGGAGCGCAACGAACGTCTCTCAGCCGCTTGCGTCCGTGATAGTCGGCGAGCGATGGACCATTGTTACGCTGGCCCGACGTGGAAGGAAAGGCGGTCTGACGGCCGTCAGCTTCTCCGGAGCAGAAACAGCGCCTGCTCGCCGAACAGGTTCGCCAGCCTTCGCAATCGCCTCCAAGGCGCCCGCGCGCCCGCCTCATCGGCGGCGAGCCAGCGTTCCACGACGTAGCCCTCCGCCGCGCAGAGGTCGAAGAAGTCGCGGATGGTGCAGGGATGGATGTTCGGCGTCTCATACCACATCCGGTCCCAGGTCGGCGTCATCGGCATCCGTCCCTTGGCCAGCAGCTGTGCCCGGACCTGCCAATGGCCGAAATTGGGGAAGCTCACGATCGCGCGGGTGCCGATGCGCAGCATCTGGCGCAGCACCTCGCGCGGCCGCTCCACCGCCTGCAAGGTCCGCGACAGCACCACGAAATCAAAGGCGCCGTCCGGATAGTGCGCGAGGTCGATGTCGGCGTCTCCGTGCATCACCGGCATCCCGTGCGCCACCGCGCGCGTGACCAGGGCCATGTCGATCTCGATGCCGCGCGCATCGCACCCCTTGGTGGTGAACAGATGCTCGATCAGAGTTCCGTCGCCGCAGCCGATGTCGAGCACGCGCGCGCCCGAAGCCACCATATCGGAGATCAGGCGCAGATCGAGCCGCATGTTCTTGGCGACGAAGCGCACGCCGCCGGTCTCGACGGGCGCGTTCACAGCTTGGCGTGCGCGGCGCAGCCGGCGAGGAATCCCGCCACGGTGCGGTGGAAGTCCGGCTCGTCCAGCAAAAAGGCGTCGTGGCCCTTGTCGGTGTCGATCTCGACGAAGCTCACGTTGGCCCCGGCGCGGTTGAGGGCGCGCGCGATGGCGCGGCTCTCGGGAGTCGGAAACAGCCAGTCGGAGCTGAACGAAGCGAGCAGAAAGCGCGTGCGTGTGCCCTGGAACGCCAACGCAAGATCGCCGCCGTGATCGGCCGCGAGGTCGAAATAGTCCATCGCGCGGGTGATGGTGAGGTAGGAATTCGCATCGAACCGGCGCACGAAGGTGCTGCCCTGGTGCTGCAGGTAGCTCTCCACCTCGAACCGCCCGCCGAACAGCGCCATCACCTCGCCGGCGTCCTTCGGCGCTGCTTGCAGCTTGCGGCCGAATTTCCGGGTCAGTGCCTGCTCGGAAAGGTAGGTGATGTGCGCGCACATGCGCGCCACGCCGAGGCCGCGCGCCGGGATCGCGCCGGTCTGCCAGTAGCGCCCGCCCTGCCAGTCCGGATCGGCAAAGATCGCCTGGCGCCCGACCTCGTGGAAGGCGATGTTCTGCGCCGAATGATACGCGGCGGTGGCGACCGGCAACGCCGCGAACACCGCATCCGGGTAGTCCGCCGCCCATTGCAGCACCTGCATTCCGCCCATCGACCCGCCGATCACCGCGAACAGCCGGGAAATGCCGAGATGCTCGATCAGCCGCTTCTGCGCGCGCACCATGTCGCGGATCGTGATGGGCGGGAAATCCGTGCCCCACGGCCCGCCGACCCCGGACTGATCCTCGCGCGGGCTGCGCGGCCCGGTGCTGCCCATGCACCCGCCCAGGACATTGGCGCAGACCACGAAATACCGCTCGGTATCGACCGGCCGGCCCGGCCCCACCATCTGATCCCACCATCCGGCCTTGCCGGTGACGGGATGGCGCTCCGCCACGTATTGGTCGCCGGTCAACGCATGGCAGACCAGCACCGCGTTGCTCCGCGCCGCGTTCAGCTCCCCATAGGTCCGATACGCGACCGTCATGCGCCCGAGCCGCGCGCCGCACTCGAGCGCTCATCCCGTCTTCGAACGTGACGTGCTGGTGGCGCGTGTCGGCGAGGGGGGCGAGCTGGTTCATGCGATCCCGTCCATATGCGCGGTCGGGCGGGGCCGCAACCCGCCCCGGCTCTGCCCACGTTGACTGTGCGCGCGTGAACAAGGGAAAGCTCCAAATGAAAGCTCTATGCTGGCACGGAAAGGGCGACATTAGATGCGACACCGTCCCTGATCCGAAGATCGAGCATCCCCGCGACGCCATCATCAAGGTCACGGCCTGCGCGATCTGCGGCTCGGACCTGCATCTGCTCGACGGCGTGATGCCGACCATGGAAAGCGGCGACGTGGTCGGCCACGAGACGATGGGCGAGGTGGTCGAGGTCGGTGCCGAGAACAAGACGCTCAAGGTGGGCGACCGGATCGTCGTGCCGTTCACCATCGCCTGCGGCGAGTGTTTCTTCTGCAAGCGCGGCTTCTTCTCGGGCTGCGAGCGTTCCAACCCGAACCACAAGATGGCCGAGAAGCTGTGGGGCCACTCCCCGGCGGGCCTGTTCGGCTACTCCCATCTGCTGGGCGGCTATTCCGGCGGGCAGGCTGAATATCTGCGCGTCCCCTATGCCGATTTCGGGCCGATCAAAGTGCCGCAGGGCCTGTCGGACGAGCAGGTGCTGTTCCTGTCGGACATCTTCCCGACCGGCTACATGGCGGCCGATTTCTGCAACATCCAGAATGGCGACACCATCGCCATCTGGGGCTGCGGCCCGGTCGGGCAATTCGCCATCCGCAGTGCCTTCCTGCTCGGCGCGAAGCGCGTCATCGCCATCGACACGGTTCCCGAACGCCTCGCCCTGGCACGGGCAGCGGGCGCGCAGACGCTCGATTTCAAGAAGGAGGACATCTACGACCGCATCCAGGAACTGACCCAGAATCGCGGGGCCGATGCCTGCATCGACGCCGTGGGAACCGAGGCGGACGCAACCGCGAGCATCGATTCCGTCATCGACCGCGTGAAGGTGGCCACGTTCATGGGCACCGACCGGCCCCACGTGCTGCGCCAGGCGATCCATTGCTGCCGGAATTTCGGCACGGTCTCGATTGTCGGAGTGTACGGCGGGCTGCTCGACAAGGTGCCGATGGGCTCGGCCATCAACCGCGGTCTCACCTTTCGCATGGCGCAGACCCCGGTGCAGCACTACCTGCCCGGCCTGCTCGAGCGGATCGAGAAGGGCGAGATTGATCCCTCCTTCGTTATCACCCACCGCGCGAGCCTTGAGCAGGGACCGGAGCTTTACAAGACTTTCCGCGACAAGAAGGATGGCTGCATCAAGGTGGTGATGAAGCCGTAGGCACCGCCCCATCATCGTCATGCTCGCGCTTGTCGCGAGCATCCACGGCTTCCCTGCTTGCGCGAAAGACGTGGTGGCCGGACCAAATCCGGCCATGACGGTGGACGGGTTTGCAGCCAGCCGGGGTTCCGCTATCTGTTCCGGCCCTCATCGGCCGAGCCACGTAGCGTATAATGCCCCCCTCCGCCCCGACCGCGTCCGGCGACCTCGCCGCCCTGCGCGCCGAGATCGACCACATCGACGATTTGCTGCATGACCTGCTGATGCGGCGGGCGGAGCTGGTGACCGAGATCGGCGCCTCCTCCGGCAAGGCCGGAACCAGCGTCGCGCTGCGCCCCGGCCGCGAGGCCGCCATCATCCGTCGCCTGCTCGCCCGCCATGCCGGCACGCTGCCGCGCCCGGCACTGGTGCGGCTTTGGCGCGAGCTGCTGGCCGCCACTACCTCGATGCAGCGCCCCTTCGTCATCGCCGTCTGCGACACCGGCGCCAGCCGGGATCTCACCCAGGCGGCGCGCGAGCAGTTCGGCGCGCTCACCCCGCTGCGCGTGCATCGCACCCACGTCGACGCGTTGGGCGACCTGCCGGCCGGCGCCGCCTCGGCCGCCGTGCTGCCGCTCCCTGTCCAGAACGAACCGCCGGATGCGGCCTGGTGGACTGCGCTGCCGGGCGACCCCGTGCTCCGCCTCCACGTCGTCGCCCGGCTGCCCTTCTGGGCGCCGCGCGTTGAGGGCGCGCCCACCGCCCAGGCCCTGGTCGTCGCCGCGATCGCGCCCGATCCCAGCGGACAGGACCGCTCGCTGCTCGGCTTCACGTTGGACCAGGACACAAGCCGCGCGCGTCTGTCTGAGACCCTTGGTGCCGTCGGCCTCGCGCCCGCCACGCTGATCCTGCGCCACGATCCCGGCGAGCCTGCCCGCGCGCTCGCGGAGGTGGACGGGTTCGTGACCGACGCCGACCCGCGCCTGTCCCGCCTCGCCGGCCTCGCGCCCATCGTGCTCGGCGCCTATGCCATACCCATGAACGGAGCCGCCGCATGACCGGCCCCCGCCCGCGCCCCGAGGTGCTGGAGGTCTCGCCCTATGTGGGCGGCGACTCCCGCATCCAGGGCGTCAACCGCATCGTCAAGTTGTCGTCGAACGAGGGTGCGTTCGGCCCTCCGCCCGGCGTGCGGGCGGCGATCGCGCGCGCCGTGGACGAGCTGCACCGCTATCCGGACGGCGAGGCGCGCGAGCTGCGCGCGGCGATCGGCGCCCGGTTCGGGCTTGATCCGGCGAAGATCATCTGCGGCAACGGCTCCGACGACATCATTGCCCAGCTCTGCATCGCCTATGGCGGGCCAGGGCGCGAGGTGCTGATGACCGAGCACGGCTTCTCGATCTACCAGATCGCCGGCACCTACGCGGGCAGCCGCGTCGTCAAGGCGCCCGAACGCAACCTGACCGCCGATGTCGATGCGCTGCTCGCCCGTGTCGGGCCGGCGACGCGGCTCGTGTTCCTCGCCAACCCCAACAACCCTACCGGCAGCCTGCTGGCGCAATCCGAGGTCGAGCGGCTGCGCGCCTGCCTGCCTGCGGAGACACTGCTGGTGTTGGACTCGGCTTATGCCGAGTACGTCGATCGCCCCGGCTACGATCCGGGCGTGGCGCTCGTGGACGCCGACGCCAACACGGTGATGACCCGCACCTTCAGCAAGATCTTCGGCCTCGGCGGCATGCGCATCGGCTGGGCGTATGCGCCTCCCGCCATCATCGGCGTGCTGAACCGCATCCGGGCCCCGTTCAACGTTTCGGTCGCCGCCCAGGCCGCCGCCATCGCGGCGCTCGCCGAACCGGGCTGGGTCGAGCAGGGCAGGGCGTGCAACGCCGCCCAGCGCGCCCGTCTCGCAGCCGGCTTGGCGGCGACGGGCATCCGCGTCTGGCCGAGCGAGGGCAATTTCGTGCTCGCCGATTTCGCCACCCCGGCCCGCGCCGCCGCCGCCGACGCGCACCTGCGCCGCTCCGGGCTGATCGTGCGCCGCGTCGGAGGCTACGGCCTGCCGCACTGCCTGCGCATCACGGTCGGCACCGAGGAGGAGGTCGGCCTGGTGATCGAGAACCTGACCCGCTTCATGGCCGAGGCGCATGACTGAGCCTCTGTTCCGGCGCTTGACCCTGCTCGGCATCGGCCACATCGGCAGCTCCGTGGCCCGCATCGCCAAGGAGCGCGGCGAGCTGGCGGGCGAGATCGTCGCCAATGCGCGCACGCAGCGCACGCTGGATCGGGTGATGGAACTTGGCATCGCCGATCGTGTGGAAATCGACCCCGCCCGCGCCGTCGCCGGCGCCGACTGCGTGATGCTGTGCGCACCCGTGGGCGCCTTCGGCGATCTCGCCGCCGCCATCGCCCCGCATCTCGTGCCTGGCGCAATTCTCACGGATGTCGGGTCCACCAAGCAATCGGTGATCCGCGACGTCGGACCGTTCGTCCCCGCGGGCGTGCATTTCGTTCCGGCGCACCCGCTTGCGGGCACCGAACACTCAGGCCCCGATGCCGGTTTTTCCACACTGTTCGACAATCGCTGGACCTTGCTCACGCCGCCGCCCGGCACCGATCCGGACGCAGTGGAGAAGATCGCCAAGCTGTGGCGTCGGTGCGGCAGCATGGTCGAGGTGATGGAGCCCGGCCACCACGACCGCGTCCTGGCCATCGTGAGCCATCTGCCGCACCTGATTGCCTTTACTATCTGCGGCACCGCCGACGACCTCGCCGACGAGAGCCGCCAGGAGGTGCTGCGTTTCGCCGCGTCGGGCTTCCGCGACTTCACCCGCATTGCCGCGTCGAACCCGACGATGTGGCGCGACGTCTTCCTCAACAACCGCGAGGCGCTGCTGGAGATGCTCGCCCGCTTCGTCGAGGATGCCCAGGCCATGGCCCGTGCGGTGCGCTGGGGCGATGCGGCCTACATCGAGGACAAGGTGGAGCGCGGCCGGAAGATCAGGCGGGGGCTGATCGAGCTGAAGCAGGCGTAGAGGCTGATTAGCAGCACGTCACCGTCAAGCCCGGGCTCGCCCCGGGCAACCCACGTCTTTGCCCGCCGCCACGAAAGTCGCGGCCAAGCGATCGGTGCCGGCCTTCGATCGAGAGCGCGGTGCCGCGAGGATCAGGGCAATACCGAAACGGGCTTGGCGATCTAGTCCGAAGGATGCGGTGGGAAAACACGCCGTAACCGCCTAACGGTTTGGCAACCCGGCAGCCAGGCTTCGGATCGCCGTTAGGTCAATTGGGTAGTGGAACGACAAGCCGGCGGACGCCAGCCCGGCTCACCCTCGCCCGAAAAGACGGGAGTTCATAGATGGCGAGAATAATCAACGATACGGTGATAGGACCGGTTGTCCTCGGCACCAACGATATCCCGCTGTTCATCACCAGCACGGGCACGGTCACCTCGCCAGGGACCCTCGACGGCATCGATGGTGCTGCTTCCAACGTCTGGGTTATCAGCAATGACGGCCTCGTCGCCACCCCGGCCGGCCTCGGCGTGTCGCTCCATAATGGCGCCACGATCAGCAACGGGCTGACCAGCGCCAGCGCTCTGATCTCTGGCGGGGCCGCAGGGATTAGCGTGTCCGGCGGCCCCGGAGTGGTCACCAACGCCGGTTTGATCTCGGGCACGACCCCAGTGGTCACGAACGGCACCAGCATGTCCCCCGGCGGGGACGCGATCCAGCTGCAGGCGGGCGGGACTGTCAGCAATCTCGCTGGAGGCTCCATCTCGGGCACCAGCAGCGGTGTCAACGTCAGCCACGCTCCCGGAACGGTCACCAACGCCGGGATGATCTCTGGCCCTGCTCGCTATGCCGTCACGCTGGACGGCGGCGGCGATGTCACGAATACCGGGACGCTGGCTGGCGGCGAGGACGGAATCCGGATCCAGACCACCACGGGGATGGTGTACAATTCCGGCGTCGTCACCGCCACCCGCGACGACGGCATCGGCATCTTCGCCGGCGGCACGGTGACGAACGCCGCTGCGGGAACGATCTCTGGTCAGGGCAGTCTCGGTGCCGCGGTCTTCATCACCGGCGGCAACGGCGTGATCGAGAATGCCGGCAGCATCGCCGGCAACAATCATTTCGGCATTCTGATCTCATCGAACGGGAGCATCGACAACGCCGCGTCCGGTTTCATCTCCGGCTACGCTGCCGGCGTATTCACGAACTTGGATGTTGGAACCGTCACGAACAGCGGCAGCATCAACGCGACCGCGACCAATGGCGCCGGCGTCTACCTCGAGAACGGCGGCATGGTCACGAATAATACGAGCGGGACCATCACGGGCCACAAGTTCGGTGCTTTCATCGAAGGCGGCTTCGGGACGCTGACCAATGCTGGCCATATCGGTGCCGCGACGTATGACGGCGTCGTTCTCGGCCTTGGCGGCACCATCACCAACCAATCCGGCGCCTCCATCGTCGGCTACAGCAACGGCGTCTACACCAAGTACCGTGCGGCAGCGTTCGTCACCAACTACGGCAGCATCGCCGCGACTGGCACGGCCGGCGCCGGCGCCGATCTTGGGGATGGTGGCACCCTCAGCAATGCCTCTACCGCGGCCATTTCGGGGTCCGATTTCGGCGTCTTCGTCAATAAGGCCAATGGCACGGTTGCCAACGACGGCAGTATCGCAGGCGGAAAATACGCGGGCATCAAGCTGAACGCCGGCGGCAGCGTCACGAACACCGCCAGCGCGCATGTCCTGGGCGGCAGCAGCGGCGTCTATGTCGCGGCGGGCGGGACCGTCAGCAACGCCGGCAGCATCACGGCGGCGGCGACGACCGGCGCTGGCGTCGAGTTCAGCGGCGGCGGCAGCTTCAGCAACGCCTCGGGCGGCTCGGTGTCCGGCCAGGACTTCGGCGTCTTCGTCACGGGCAACACCGGTGCCGTCACGAACAGCGGTTCGATCACGGGGTCGCACGGGATCGCGCTCGAGGCCGGCGGCGGCGTCGTCAACGATGCCGGCGGGATAGTCTCCGGCCAGGTTGCCGGCCTGTTCGTGCAGGGCGGCGCCGGATCGCTCACCAACTCCGGCATCATCACCGCAGCGGCACCCGGCGGGGCCGGGATCGACGCCGAAGGCGGCGGCACGTTCACCAACACTGCGGGCGCGACGATCTCCGGCACCACCTTCGGTGTGTTCGTCACCGGCGGGGCCGGCACGCTGGAGAACGCCGGCACGATTTCGGGCGGCGCCTACGCGGTCGACCTCTCGGGCAGCGTCGCCAACCGGCTGATCGTTGACCCGAACGCCGTGTTCATCGGCGCTGTCAACGGAGGAGCATCCTCCGGCGGCACCATGGAATTCGCCGGCGGCTCCGGAACGATCAGCGCCGTGAGCGGCGGCGCTGGCACGGTGGCCGACAACGGCCAGAACTGGCGATTCTCGAATTTTGGTACCATTGCCCTCGATTCCGGCGCCAGCTTCGTCGCGGCCGGGACAGATACCGTCCCGGTGATCTCCAATGCCGGGACGGTCTCCATCACCGGCGTGCTCAACGCCTCGACCATCGATCCAGCCAGCACCGGGCTGTTCCAGATCAGTAACGGAGCCTTGCTGGACATAGGCTCGGCGGCGGGCGCCGGGTCGCAGGTGCAGTTTGCGACCGATAGCGGCCTCACCCTCGAGAATCCAGGAGCATTCGGCTCGAACCTGAGCGGCACGGCCTATGCCGGACCGCAACTGCAGAGTTTCAACTCCACCGACACGATCGATCTCAAGACTTTCAGCTCCGCTGGGGCGGCCACGAACTTCAACCCTTCCTCCGGCCTGCTGCAGCTCTCCAACAGCGCCTCGCAAACCGCGAGTCTCAGCTTCCAAGTTTCCAGCCTGGAGAGCACCAGCTTCCAGACCGCCGCCGATAGCGGAAGCGGGACCTTGGTCATCATCGCTCCGCCCCCGCCAGCCGTGCTCACCGTCAACGGCATGGCTAATGGCGCGAGCCTCGGCCAGCCGATCTACATCTATTCGCTGGATACCAACGGCCACTACACGCTGCTCGGCCAGACCATGGCGTCGCCGGTGAGCCAGCCGGGCCTGCCGGCCGGTTCCTTTACTTTCACCACCACGGTTCCCACGACCTTCAACTCCACGGTCGTGGCAATGGGAGCCAATGGCGTTTCCCAGACCATAAACAGTAGTTCCGTTACCCCGATCTCCGGTCCAGCCGGTTCCACGGGCGCGACCGGGGCGACGGGCGCCACGGGCAACACCGGAGCGACGGGCAACACGGGAGCCACCGGCAACACCGGAGCCACAGGGAACACCGGCAACACCGGAGCGACGGGCAATACCGGAGCGACCGGCAACACGGGTGCTACCGGCAACACGGGTGCGACCGGCAACACCGGAGCGACGGGCAACACCGGGCAACACCGGAGCCACCGGCAACACCGGTGCACCGGGAACACGGGGTCACTGGCAACACCGGGGCCACTGGCACACCGGCAGATACGCGCGACGGGCAACACCGGCAACACGGGCGCGACCGGCAACACTGGGAATACCGGCAACACCGGAGCGACGGGGAACACCGGAGCCACTGGCAACACTGGCAACACTGGCAACACCGGAGCGACGGGCAACACCGGGGCCACCGGCAACACGGGATGGCAACACCGGCAACACCGGTGCGACCGGCAACACCGGAGCGACGGGCAACACGGGTGCCACCGGCAACACCGGAGCGACGGGGAACACCGGCAACACGGGTGCCACCGGCAATACCGGAGCGACGGGCAACACCGGGGCCACCGGCAACACGGGTGCCACCGGCAACACCGGTGCGACCGGCAACACCGGAAATACCGGCAGCACCGGAGCGACGGGGAACACCGGCAACACGGGCGCGACCGGCAACACTGGGAATACCGGCAACACCGGAGCGACTGGCAACACCGGAGCCACTGGCAACACGGGTGCCACCGGCAACACCGGAGCTACCGGCAACACCGGGGCCACCGGCAACACGGCGCGACCGGCAACACCGGAGCGACTGGAAACACCGGCAACACGGGTGCCACCGGCAATACCGGCGCGACGGGCAACACCGGCAACACGGGTGCCACCGGCAACACCGGCAGCCACCGGCAACACCGGAGCCACCGGCAACACCGGCAACACGGGCGCCACCGGCAACACCGGAGCCACTGGCAACACCGGGGCCACTGGGAACACCGGCAACACGGGGGCCACCGGGAGTACCGGCGCGACGGGCAACACCGGCAACACGGGCGCCACCGGCAACACCGGAGCTACCGGCAACACCGGGGCCACTGGGAACACCGGCAACACGGGGGCCACCGGGAGCACCGGCGCGACGGGCAACACCGGCAACACGGGCTCGACCGGCAACACTGGGAATACCGGCAACACCGGAGCGACGGGGAACACCGGCGCGACGGGCAACACCGGAGCCACCGGCCCCAAACCGGCAATACCGGGGCGACTGGGAACACCGGCAACACGGGTGCCACCGGGAATACCGGCGCGACGGGCAACACCGGCAACACGGGCGCCACCGGCAACACCGGGAATACCGGCAACACCGGGCCACTGGCAACACCGGCAACACGGGTGCCACCGGCAACACGGGGCCACCGGAACCGGCAACACCGGTGCCACCGGCAACACCGGAAATACCGGCAACACCGGAGCGACGGGAAACACCGGCAACACGGGCGCGACCGGCAACACCGGGAATACCGGCAACACCGGAGCCACTGGCAACACCGGGCAACACGGGTGCCACCGGCAACACCGGCGCGACCGGCAACACCGGGCCACCGGCAACACGGGCGCGACCGGCAACACCGGAGCGACTGGAAACACCGGCAACACGGGTGCCACCGGGAACACCGGCGCGACGGGCAACACCGGCAACACGGGAGCCACCGGCAACACCGGGAGCCACCGGCAACACCGGAGCCACCGGCAACACCGGCAAACGGGTGCCACCGGCAATACCGGGTGGCACCGGCAACACCGGCGCGACCGGGTGCGACCGGCAACACCGGAGCACGGGAATACCGGCAACACGGGTGCCACCGGGAACACCGGCGCGACGGGCAACACCGGCAACACGGGCGCCACCGGCAACACCGGTGCGACCGGCAACACCGGGAATACCGGCAACGGCCACCGGGAGCGGCGCGACGGGCAACACCGGCAACACGGGCGCGACCGGCAACACCGGGAATACCGGCAATACCGGAGCGACTGGCAACACCGGCAAACGGGGCCACCGGGCAACGACGGGCGACACCGGCAACACGGGCGCGACCGGCAACACGGGTACACCGGCAACACCGGGCGCGACCGGCAACACCGGAGCCACTGGAAACACCGGCAACACGGGTGCCACGGCAACACCGGCAAACACCGGCAATACCGGAGCGACCGGCAACACCGGGTGCCACCGGCCATACCGGAGCGACTGGGAACACCGGCAACACGGGTGCCACCGGGAAGACCGGCAACACCGGAGCCACCGGCCACACCGGCAATACCGGAGCGACTGGGAACACCGGCAACACGGGTGCCACCCGGCAATACCGGACACCGGGAAGACCGGCAACACCGGAGCCACCGGCCATACCGGCAATACCGGAGCGACTGGGAACACCGGCAACACGGGTGCCACCGGGAAGACCGGCAACACCGGAGCCACCGGCCACACCGGCAATACCGGAGCAACCGGCAACACGGGTGCCACCGGGAAGACCGGCAATACCGGAGCCACGGGCCACACCGGCCATACCGGAGCGACGGGGAACACCGGCAACACGGGTGCCACTGGGAAGACCGGCAATACCGGAGCCACCGGGAACACCGGCAACACCGGTGCCACCGGGAAGACCGGCAACACCGGAGCCACGGGCCACGCCGGCAACACCGGGACGACCGGTAGTGCGGGGGCTACAGGAGAAGCCGGGCGAACTGGTAGTGCGGGGTCGACCGGAAACGGCGGACCGACGGGCGTCGCCGGCCAAACCGGGGCCCCGAACCCAGAGCGGAGCCAGTGGAGCAGCCGGCCATGCCGGAGCCACTGGACCGGCGGGCCCCAGTCCGGGAGGGACGGGAACGGTGAACGCCGTCGGCCAGGGCGCGACCGGAGCGCAGGCCGGCCAAGGCCTCACCGGTGCCGGTCCGACCGGCGGAAGCAACGGCGCCACTGTCGGTCAGGGCTGGACCGGCCACATCAACGCGATGCAGGGCAGCGGTCAGGCGACTACGCAGATGTCGTTCGTCACCCCGACCTCGAACGCCAAGACTTCGCCCGGCAGCGGCACCACCGTGGCCTCGACCGGCTCGGTCAGCCAGCTGGTGACCGCTACCCCGGTCACCACCGGCGATCTCACGGGCGCGGGGTCCCTCAACGCGGCGACCCCATCGAGCCACCCGGCCGTCGGAGCCACCGCCGGCATCGGGCCGTCGGTCGGAGGCTCCATCCTTACGACGGACGCGACGCACGCGATCCCCGTGCTGCCCGGCCATTGAGGTCCGAGGCAGGTCCGGCGAGATAGCATCCGCTGTCTCGCCGGACCGGCGATGGCGGGAGTTCGACTATCCGAGCGAGCCGGACTCGGGCATCCTCGGCGGGGCGACCCATCCGCCCTGCGACTGGCCGAAATCATGGCCGCCGCCCGCCATCGTGGCGGCGCCAAGGCGCGGTGCGGACATGCCGCCCATTGCGGGCGCATGCGGAAAATCAGCCCTCGATACCCCCGCCGAGGCGAGCGTCTGCGCCATCGAGAGCGGCGTCGTTGTCGCCGTAACCGCCCCGTGGCTTTCGTGGTGGTGGTGTCGGTGGTGCCCGCCAGTGTTCGAGCCGCCCGTGGACGGCGGCGGGGAGGGCGGCGTGGATGGCGACGTGGATGGCGGCGGAGTGGTGGGCGGCGGGCTGGGCGGAGGCGAGGCCGGGGGAGAAGCTGTCGGACCGCTCGCGAGAAGCGTATCCGTCCCCGGAGGCGTCGCGTCGGGGTAGATTGCGCGAATGCCGGCGATATCCGTCGCGTCCAGCGTCTGGTTGCTGGCGCCGAGCCCGGGGTTCATGATCGACGCGGGGTCCTGGTCGTGCGCCATCCCGAGCGAATGTCCGATCTCGTGCAGCGCGTCCTGAGCCAGCGAGACGTTGATGAACCCCTGATACCAGAGCGAGCCATTGGCACCGGGGATCAGCGGCGTCTCGGCCGGGTCCTCCATGCGGACGACGGTGCCCGGAATAAAGTGGTTCGACCCGTCCCAGGCGTAGCCTGTGTCCCCGACCTGGCCGGTATTGTAGGCGTTGAAGTCGCCGTAGCCGATCAGGAGGTCGGGCGTCGCCGCCGTGGTGTCGGCCACCTGCTCCAGATGCAGGCCCGAGGCCTGCGCCCAGGCCTGCAGCGACTGCTCGACCGCCGCCTGCTGCGCCGAATTGGTGATCCCGGAGCTGAACCCGTCAGTCGGGTTTGTCGTGGGGTCGGCGAACGTCCACGTGACGGTGTTCGAAGCCCATTTCTGACCCTCGAGAACATATTCGACCAAAACGATCTCCTCACAAAGCGCACCCGGAGCATGGCTCACGGGATCGCGAGAGGTCGTTATGATAATGTCACAATATTGCTAAACCGTGCGCGCCCAACGACGGGTGAGCGCGCGCCCGACAGCCTCCAGTTGTGAAATAACACGTTCGTGAACACGCTGGATAACAAGTGAGGCAGATCGCCTAAAGGTTGCAGGTGCGCCAAGCGAGCGGGCGCGATCTCCCCTGCATTTCCGCCTTGCCGGCAACTGAAACGCGATCGGGATCCTCTATGTCCCGCATAATCCAACGATTAATACCCGTCACGGCTGCATGGACATCCTGAAACCGAAATCACCGAACCTCGATCTTCGTTGACGATCCTTTAACGCTTTCGTCAGATGCCCCCAGGAAAGGCCGTGAGCGCCAGCGGTGGGTCCAGAACTTGGGCCGCCGGACGGACGTGCGGTTGGGTTGAGAAACAAGAGGCCTGCGCAGCTGCGCTTTGGCCGTCGGGGAGACTTTGTCGAAATGGCCCAATCGTACGACGAAATTTACCTCACTGGTAACACCGGCGCAAACCGGCATACAATTCACCGCAAGTAATGTATATTTACGGATAACGGCGTTCCTGCTCGGGGTAAACGCAGTTCGGGTCGGTAAAAGTGGGGGTAGCAGCCCTCCCGACGAGGGTCGATACACCTTCACAACTCAGGTTGACTCGGGCACCTACACGGCAGCTCAGATCACCGTCTACGATTATTCAACAGGTGGGTATGTCATCCCGGCAACGGTAACCGTTAAGACGATGCGGGCGGACCCACCGGGAATACCGGCAATACGGGCGCGACCGGCAACACTGGCAACACGGGTGCGACGGGCAACACCGGAGCGACCGGCAACACCGGCAACACGGGCGCGACCGGCAACACCGGGAACACGGGCAATACCGGAGCGACTGGGAACACCGGGAATACCGGAGCGACCGGCAACACCGGCAACACCGGCAACACCGGAGCGACTGGCAACACCGGCAACACCGGAGCGACCGGCAACACCGGGAATACCGGCAACACCGGAGCGACCGGCAACACTGGGAATACCGGCAACACCGGAGCGACCGGCAACACCGGGAACACCGGCAACACCGGAGCGACTGGGAACACCGGCAACACCGGAGCGACCGGCAACACTGGAAATACCGGCAACACCGGTGCGACCGGCAACACCGGGTAATACCGGAGCGACTGGCAACACCGGCAACACCGGAGCGACCGGCAACACCGGCAACACCGGGCACCGGGCAACACCGGCAGCGACCGGCAGCACTGGGAACACCGGCAACACCGGAGCGACCGGCAACACCGGCAACACCGGAGCGACCGGCAACACCGGAGCAACACCGGAGCGACCGGCAACACCGGCAACACCGGAGCGACCGGCAACACCGGCAACACCGGTAGCGACCGGCAACAACCGGCAACACCGGAGCGACTGGAACACCGGGAACACCGGCAACACCGGAGCGACCGGCAACACCGGCAACACCGGCAACACCGGAGCGACCGGCAACACTGGGAATACCGGCAACACCGGAGCGACCGGCAACACTGGGAATACCGGCAACACCGGAGCGACCGGCAACACCGGGAATACCGGCAACACCGGAGCGACTGGCAACACCGGGCAACACCGGCAACACCGGAGCGACTGGCAACACCGGGAACACCGGCAACACCGGAGCGACCGGCAACACCGGGAATACCGGCAACACCGGAGCGACCGGCAACACCGGATACCGGCAACACCGGAGCCACTGGGAACACCGGCAACACCGGAGCGACCGGCAACACCGGCAACACCGGCAACACCGGAACACCGGCAACACCGGAGCGACCGGCAACACCGGGAATACCGGCAACACCGGAGCGACCGGCAACACTGGGAATACCGGCAACACCGGAGCGACTGGGAACACCGGGAACACGGGCAACACCGGAGCGACCGGCAACACTGGGAATACCGGCAACACCGGAGCGACCGGCAACACTGGGAATACCGGCAACACCGGAGCGACCGGCAACACCGGGAACACCGGCAACACCGGAGCGACTGGGAACACCGGGAACACCGGCAACACCGGAGCGACTGGCAACACTGGGAATACCGGCAACACCGGAGCGACTGGCAACACCGGCAACACCGGAGCGACTGGCAACACCGGAACACCGGCAACACCGGAGCGACCGGCAACACTGGGAATACCGGCAACACCGGAGCCACCGGCAACACCGGGAACACCGGCAACACCGGAGCGACTGGGAACACCGGCAACACCGGCAACACCGGAGCGACTGGGAACACCGGGAACACCGGCAACACCGGAGCGACTGGCAACACCGGCAACACCGGAGCGACTGGCAACACCGGGAACACCGGCAACACGGGAGCGACCGGCAACACTGGGAATACCGGCAACACCGGAGCGACTGGGAACACCGGAACACCGGCAACACCGGAGCGACTGGGAACACCGGCAATACCGGCAACACCGGAGCGACTGGGAACACCGGGAACACCGGCAACACCGGAGCGACCGGCAACACCGGGAATACCGGCAACACCGGAGCGACTGGCAACACCGGCAACACCGGAGCGACTGGCAACGAACCGGCAACACCGGAGCCACTGGCAACACCGGCAACACCGGAGCCACTGGCAATACCGGCAACACCGGAGCCACGGGGAACACCGGCAACACCGGAGCGACTGGCAACACCGGCAACACGGGTGCCACCGGGAAGACCGGCAATACCGGAGCCACGGGCCACACCGGCAACACCGGAGCGACTGGGAACACCGGCAACACGGGTGCCACCGGGAAGACCGGCGCCACCGGCAACACCGGAGCGACTGGGAACACCGGCAATACGGGTGCCACCGGGAAGACCGGCAATACCGGAGCCACGGGCCACACCGGCAACACCGGAGCGACTGGGAACACCGGCAATACGGGTGCCACCGGAGACCGGCAATACCGGAGCCACGGGCCACACCGGCAACACCGGAGCGACTGGCAACACCGGCAACACGGGTGCCACCGGGAAGACCGGAGCCACCGGCAACACCGGAGCCACTGGGAACACCGGCAACACGGGTGCCACCGGGAAGACCGGCGGAACCGGATCTACCGGCGCAACCGGAGCCACCGGCGGGCATACCGGAGGCACTGGGGCGACCGGGGCCACCGGAGGCAAGGGAGATGGTGGCGACGACGACCACAAGAAGGGAGCGACGGGAGGCGACCAGGGTCCGAAGCACCACGGTCAGAACGGCGGCGGTGAGGACGACGGCTCCAAGCCCGGGAAGGGGTGGGCGAACCACGTCAACCCGGATCAGAAGGGCGGCATGTCGTTCATCAGCCCGCCGGCCGGTCACGCTTCGTCCGGCAACGGCAAGACGACGGGGAACTCGACCCAGTCGCTCAGTCAGCTGCTGGCCAGCGCGACCGTGACCACGGAAGACACCAAGACGACGGGGGCCCTGAACCACACCACCGTCCCGGCGACCACCCCGGTCGGGACCAACGAGAACACCGGGCATTCCGGGAGCATGATGATCGGTTCCGATACGACACATCCGACCATCGTGCACCACGACCACTGAAGCACCGGGCTGACTAGATCGATCGACTAAGCGATACCGGGCGGTGACGCCCGGTATCGTGCTATATGGACCAGGGCTGCGACGTAGACCGGAGACGCCATGAAGACGATCGGCCTCTGCATGATTGTCAAGAATGAGTTCAGCGGTGATCGAGCGCTGCCTGCGAAGCGTGCGACCGCTCGTGGACTACGTCCTGGTCGAGGACACCGGCTCCACCGACGGCACCCAGGACATCATCCGCGCCTATCTGGCCAGGGAAGGCCTGCCGGGCGAGGTGATCGAGGAGCCGTGGCGGGACTTCGCCTACAACCGGACCCTCGGCCTCGAGCATCTGCGGAAAAATCAGGAGATCGACTACGCGCTGGTGATGGATGCCGACGACCTCGCCGTGGTTCCGGACGATTTCGATGCCGCGGCGTTCAGGGCCGCCCTGGACAAGGACTATTACTGCTTCGACCTGCGGATGGGGTCGATCCGCTACTGGCGCCCGCAGCTGCTCAGCAACCACAAGCCCTTCGTCTACAAGGGCGTGCTGCACGAATACGTGGAGACGCCGCCGGGCGAGATCTCCTCGGCCAACCTGTCGGGCTTCCATGTCGACTGCAGCATCGGCGGAGCCCGCAGCCACAACCCGAACAGGTACCGCGACGACGCGTTGGTGCTGAAACGCGCCTTGGGCTCGGAGACCGATCCGTTCCTGCGCTCGCGCTATACATTCTATTACGCGCAGAGCTGCCGGGATTCCGGGCAGAAAGAGGACGCGATCAGATACTATCTGGCGCGCGCCGAGCTCGGCTACTGGGACGAGGAAATCTATATCAGCCTGCTCAGCGCGGCGCGGCTGATGGAGGAGCTGGGGCGGAGCGTCGAGGAGACGCTCGCGACCTATGAACGCGCCTCGGCGAAATGCCCGTGGCGGGCGGAGGCGCTGCACGCCGCCAGCACTCTCTGTTTCCGCAATGGCCGCAACGCCGAGGGCTACGAGATCGCCAAGCGCGGCCTAGGATTGTCGCCCCCGGAGGGCGGCCTGTTCGTCGAGACCTGGGTTTACGAGTACGGGCTGCTCGACGAGTTCGCGATCAACGCGTTCTGGGCGCAGCACTACAGCGAGAGCATGGACGCCTCGCTGCGCCTGCTCAGCGAAGGCAAGCTGCCCGAATCCCAGCGCGGCCGGGTTCTGACCAACATGCGCTTCGCCTTCGACAAGCTGCCACGCGAGTCCGATCTCGGATCGCTCGGCAAGGAGGACATGGTAACGCAGCACGCGCTGACCGAGGCGCGTCCGCTCCACTCGCGGGTGCGCGGGGCGCCGCGTGTGCTGCTGGCGATCCTCGCCAAGCAGAAGGAGACCTCGCTGCCGCTGTATCTGGAGTGCATCGAGGCGCTCGATTACCCGAAATCCTCGATCGTCCTCTATGTCCGCACCAACAACAATACCGATGGCACGGAACGCATCCTGCGCGCCTGGGTGGATCGGGTGGGGCATCTCTATGCCGGCGTCGAATTCGACGCGAGCGACGTCGCCGCCCCGGTCCAGCAGTTCGGCGTGCACGAGTGGAACGCGACGCGCTTCCGCGTGCTGGGTCACATCCGGGGCGTGAGCCTGCGCAAGACCCGCGAGCACGGCTGCGACTACTATTTCGTCGTGGACGTGGACAATTTCATCCGCCCCTGCACCTTGCGCGAGCTGATCGCCGCCGATCTGCCGATCGTCGCGCCGCTGATCCGCTCGGTCGAGCCGGGAGCCTATTACTCGAACTACCACGCCGAGATCGACGACCGCGGGTACTATCGCGGCTGCGATCAGTACCTGTGGATCCTGAACCGGTGGGTGCGCGGGTTCGTGGAGGTGCCGGTGGTGCACTGCACGTATCTGTTGCGCGCCGACGTGGTGCCCGAGCTGACCTACCAGGACGGGACCGATCGGCACGAATATGTCGTGTTTTCCGACAGCGCGCGGAAGGCGCGCATTCCACAATATTTCGACAATCGTCAGGTGTACGGCTATCTCTCGCTGGAGGAGACGCCGGAGCACCTGGAGGCGGCCCGCGCGTTGCTGGCGCCTGAACTCGCCTCCTCGCAGCACATGGCGCCCGCGCGCGCCGCCTGACTGGCCCATGTCGATCACTGACGTGCCGGCGGACCGATCGCCAACGGGCATCAGCCGCAAATCCTTGTTGATGGCCATTGGGGGCGCCGCTGTGGCGAACGGGAACGGGCAGACTTCAGACAACCGGGCGAACCTTCTCACCGTCCCGATCGAGGTGCATGGGGACTGGCACGCGCCGCCGCAATCGGCCGCCCTCGTCCTCGGCCGGATGCGGGAGGCGTGTCTGGGAGGGCTGGCGCTCCGCTCCGACCGTCAGCCGACGACGGGGCTGTGGGTGGACGAACACTCGTCCGGCCCGCCCGCCGTGTGGCTGCACAGCGATCCGCCGCAAACCGCCTGGGTCATCGTCGATGTCGGCGAGCGGGCCTGGTGCCAGCTCGCCTACCAGTTCGGCCACGAGTTGGGCCATGTGTTCTGCAACAGCTGGCATCCGAAGGACGATCCTTCTCCGCCTTGCCAATGGATGGAGGAGGCGCTCGTCGAGACGTTCAGCGTGCGCGGGCTGGGGCGTTTGGCGGAACGTTGGGCGACGGACCCGCCCTTCACCGGCGACGAGCACTACGCGGTAGATATCCGCAAATACCGCAACAACATCGTGATCGAGTACGGCAGCTATGCGGTCAAGGAGGGCATCCCGGCGGGGATGGCCGCCTGGTTCCGGGCACAGCGCGCGGCTCTCGACGCCAGCAACGGCCTGACCGAAATGGCCAAGGCCCTGGTTCCGACCTTGCTCTCCGAGCTGGAGCGGGACCAAGGCATGGTGGAGGACTACGCCGCCCTCAACCGCTGGCCGGGCCGGACGAAGGTGCCGTTCGAGGAGTATCTTCGGCTATGGCGCGCGAGCTGCGCCGAGATCGGAACGCCCGGCAGGCTGCCGGTGCGTCTCGCTGACCTTCTCGGAGTGATTGAAACTGAAGCGCATGGTTCCGGAGGCTGATGGATGGGCATAAGCCTCATCAACCTTGACCGAAGCCCCGAACGGCTCGCTGCCTTTCACGCGCGGAACCCGCATCTTGAGGATGTGAGGCGCTTCAGTGCGATCGACGGGCGTCGCCTGGTCCGATCCGATCTGGTGAAACAAGGTCTTCTCGAAGGAGAGCCGGATTACACGCCGGGCGCTCTCGGTCTGTTCCTATCTCATGTCGAGCTATGGAGGGGCGTGGTACAGAGCGGGCAGGAGATGACGATCGCAGAAGACGATGCTGTTTTTTCCCATCATTTTCCCGAGTTTTCGCGCACGCTGGTGAACTCCGCGGGGCCGGATTGGGACGTGATCTTCTGGGGCTGGAATTTCGACGTGTATCTATGGGTGGACCTCATCCCTGGCGTCTCGCCGGCCGTGATCCGCACGTTCCAAGATAGGCTGCGGGACGGGATCGATGCATTCCAAGCCCAGAAACTTTCGCCTCGGCTTTTCAAGCTTCTGCATTTTTTCGGCACGGTCTGCTATTCCGTGTCGCCGAAGGGTGCGAAGGCGCTGCTGGATTTCTGCCTTCCCTTGCGACCGATGCTGGTGCCATTCCCTGGTTTCGATGTCGTAGTTGGAAATCGGGGCGTGGACCATTTGCTAAATGGAATCCTTCCTGATCTGAAGGCGTTCGTTAGTATCCCGCCGTTGGTCGTTACGGAAAACAGGCATGAAATCTCCACCATCGTCTAAGTGGGCCAGGCTGCCTTCGCTTGCGGCTCGCTAACGTCTGGCTTTAGGAAGCGGGCTATTGTCTCCATCCTTCAATCAGCCAGCGAACCTGGCTCTGAACAGACTGGCGCTTCAGAGTTCGACATCTCCCTGGTCGTCCAGCCCGGTACCGGAGGAGGACGCCAAGGGCGCGAACGATGGCCACGCCTCGGGCGAGATGGGGTTTCACACCGCCGCCGAGCCTGGGCCGTGGTGGCAGGTCGATCTTGGAGACGACTTCCTGGTCCGAAAGGTCGTCCTCTACAACAGACAGCATTGCGCGCATCGGTTGCGGCATTTCAGTCTGCTCAAGTCCCTCGACGGGATCGAGTGGAAGGTGTTCTTCCGGAAGATTGACGGCGCGGTGTTCGGAGCGGCGGACGCGCTGCCGTATGTCGCTCATATCCCTAGTGACCAGCTCGCGCGCTTCGTCAGGGTCCGCCTTGACGGATATGACTGCTTGCACTTCAGCGAATGTCAAGTGTTCGGCGAACGTCCCGACGCCGCAACCCGCGAGCGCGTCATGAAGGAAGAGGCGTTAGACGAGCGCGCACGGCGGGCCATTCCGGAAGGGCGGAACGGCCATCTCACGGAAATTGGTGGTTTTACGGTATTCGTCGACACCAGCAACTACGCCGCCGACATAATCCATGCTCTCGACCATGGATATTACGAGGGCCAAGAACGGCATCTGGTGACAGAGCTGGTCCGGCCGGGCGATCGGATCATAGAAGCGGGAACCGCGATCGGAGTTGTCTCGATGGTCGCTTCCGTGATCGTCGGCACCGATAACGTTCTGACCTTCGATGCCAATCCGGACATCGTCGCGGACGCGCGGCATAATTTCCGGCGTAACGGACTGGGCGGAATCCGATCGCGGGTCGGCGTCCTCACGAGCCGTTCTAGCATGGCCTCCCCGGACGAGACCGTGAGTTTCTACATCGATCAGGCTTACTGGGCGTCACGACTCGACGCATCGCCGAATACGCCCGGAATCATCAAGACAGTCCAGATTCCCGCTTTCTGCCTGGAAGACCAAATTCGTTCTCACAGCGCCAGCGTGCTGATATGCGACATCGAGGGCGGAGAGGTCGCGCTTCTCGCGCCGGCCGACCTGTCCGGCATACGCATCATCATCATGGAAACGCATTACTGGGCTGCTGGGGAAGCTGCTACCGACGCAATGATACGAAAGCTGGTCATGGATGGGTTCAACATCCACCTCGGATACTCCCGCGACCAGGTATTAGTACTCCGCCGTTAGCTTCCGGAGAGGCGGATCAGCGGCAACCGAATCCACGTCGGTTGCTCCAAATTCCTGGTGTGCAGCAATCACCGAAACATAGTGCCTCTCCCCCGCGCCCGCGAGGGAGAGGCCCGCCTCATCAATCCCCGCTCGCCGCCCAGCCGTGGCTATGCACAAGACCGTCGTCATACTCCTCGGCCCGGTGCGCAACCGGCTCGTCCTCCTCCTCGTCGTGGAACTGCGCCGCCTCAGTGCTGCCCGACAGCGCCGTGGTTGACGACTTGCCGCCCGAGATCGCCATCGCCACCGCGTCGAAATAGCCGACGCCCACCTCGCGCTGGTGGCGCGTCGCCGTGTAGCCGTCGGGCTCGGCGGCGAATTCGGCCTGTTGCAGCTCGGAATAGGCCTCCATGCCGCGCGACTTGTAGGCGTGGGCCAGCGAGAACATCGACAGGTTCAGGCTGTGGAACCCGGCCAAGGTCACGAACTGGAAGCGGTAGCCCATATCCGCGATCTGCTGCTGGAAGGTCGCGATCTGCTCGGGCGACAGCTTCTTCTGCCAGTTGAAGCTCGGCGAGCAGTTATAGGCGAGCATCTTGCCGGGGAACTGGCGGTGGATGGCGTCGGCGAAACGCCGCGCCTCCTCGAGGCTGGGCTCGCTCGTCTCCCACCATAGCAGGTCGGCGTAGGGCGCGAAGGCCAGGCTGCGGGCAATCGCGTAATCGACGCCCTTGCCGGGGCGGATGCGGAAGAAGCCCTCCGGCGTGCGCTCGCCCGAAATAAACGGCCGGTCGCGCTCATCGACGTCCGAGGTCAGCAGCTGGGCCGAATGCGCGTCAGTGCGGCACAGCAGCACGGTCTGCACGCCCTCCACGTCGGCGGCGAGGCGGGCGGCGTTCAGGGTGCGGATATGCTGGCTGATCGGCACCAGCACCTTGCCGCCAAGGTGGCCGCACTTCTTCTCGCTCGCCAGCTGGTCCTCGAAATGCACCCCGGCGACGCCGGCCTCGATCATGGCGCGCATCAGCTCGTAGGCGTTCAGCGGGCCGCCGAATCCGGCCTCGGCGTCGGCGACGATCGGCGCCATCCAGTAGGTGCCGTCGCCGTCGTCCTCGCTGGCGGCGATCTGGTCGGCGCGGCGCAGCGCCGCGTTGATGCGCCTGGCGACGTTCGGCACCGAGTTCGACCGGATAGAGCGACTGGTCGGGATACATCTGTCCGGCGGTGTTGGCGTCCGCCGCCACCTGCCAGCCGGAAAGGTAGATCGCCTTCAGCCCCGCCTTAACCTGCTGCAGCGCCTGGTTGCCGGTGAGCGCGCCGAGCGTGTGCACGTAGGGCTCGGTCTTGAGCAGGTGCCACAGCCGCGCCGCTCCCATCTCGGCCAGGGTATGACGGACGCGGAACGAGCCGGCGAGGCGCTTGACGTCCTCCGGCGTGTAGTCGCGGCGGATTCCGGCGAACCGCTCGGGGTCGCCCATGGGGGAACCCAGGCCGTCGGGAGCGTAGGTGGGGGAGGGGGAGGGGCGCATCCTGTGTTCCTCTATGCGGGCCGTCGGTGGGTGAATAATTCACATTGCAGGTGCGAAGTTCACCCCCCTAATGGCACTCGCGCCGTGAATGACGTGCGCGGATTGACGCGGCCGACCCGTGATTTGTAAAGGATGTGAAGAATGAGCCGGGCCATGATCGGCCGGACCGTGCGCCGGCTGCGCACCGAGCGGGATATGTCGCAGCAGGCGCTCGCCGGGCGCCTCGGCATCTCGGCCAGCTATCTCAACCTGATCGAGCACGACCAGCGCGCCGTCACCGCGAGCCTGCTCATCAAGCTCGCCGAGACGCTGCGGGTCGATCTCGCCACGCTGTCGGGCTCCGAGGAGCGCCAGCTCGAGGTCGGGCTGCGCGAGGCCTTCGCCGATCCGCTGCTTGGCGCCGATTCGGTCGCGGAGGCGGAGGTCGCGGCGCTGGCCGGCTCGGCGCCGAACGCCGCGCGCGCGGTGCTCGCGCTGTATCGGGCCTGGCGGGTGGCGCGGGAGGACGCGGGCGGCATCGCGCTCCCCTCGGGCCGGCGCATCCTGCTGCCGACCGAGGAGGCGCGCGACTTCTTCAACGACCGCGCCAACCACTTCCCCGACCTGGAGCACGCCGCCGAGGCGATCGCGGCGGAGCTCGCCGCCGCGCCGCACGAGATGAACCACGCCATCGCCGAGCGCCTGCGGCGGGTCCACGGCCTCACCGTGTCGGTGCAGCCGCTGGGCGGGGCGGAGCGGCGGTATGATCCGGCGGCGCGCAGCCTGGCACTGGCCGAGGCGCTGCCGCGCGAAAGCCGGGGCTTCCAGATGGCCTTCCAGCTCGCGCTGCTGGAAGCGCGCGAGAAGGTGGAGGCGGTGGTGCGCGCCGCCGAGACGACCTCTCCGGAGGCGGCGATGGTGGTCCGCGTCGGCCTGCTGAACTACGTCGCCGGCGCGCTGCTGATGCCCTATGCCACGGTGCTGGCGGCGGCGCAGGAGATGCGCCACGACATCGAGGCGCTGGCGGCGCATTTCGGCGTCTCCTACGAGCAGGTGTGCCACCGGCTGACCGCCATGCAACGGCCGGGCGCGCGCGGCGTGCCGTTTTTCTTCCTGCGCATCGACCCGGCGGGCAACGTCTCCAAGCGCTTCTCCGCCGCCGGCTTCCCCTTCGCCCGCTATGGCGGGTCGTGCCCGCGCTGGGTGGTGCATACCGCCTTCGCCCGTCCCGGCGCGGTGCAGGTCCAGGTCGCGGAGCTGCCGGACGGGGCGGCGTTCCTGTGCTTCGCGCGCACCGTGGACCGTCCGGCCGCGCATTGGGGGGAGCCGCGCCCGACGCATGTGGTTGCCATGGGCTGCGCCCTCACCCACGCCCCCGACGTGGTCTATGCGGATGGGCTGGACCTGGAGGGCGCGAAGGTGGGGATCGGGCTATCCTGCCGCCTCTGCGACCGCCCCGACTGCCGCAGCCGCGCCTTCCCGCCCATCGAGCACCGGCTGGCGCTGGACCCGATGATGAAGAGCGCGAGCCCGTACCGGTTCGAGCAGCGGGAATGACTCGAGGGCGCCGTGCCGGACGACGTATGTCGTCCTGCCCGTTCTCGCGCATAGGCGCTGAAATGGTGCTTGCACCTCTGGGGGTTGACCGTGCTGGGCGGCGTCACGCGCGATCTGCTGCGCGGCATGACCCTTCCGGTGCTGATGTCGCGATAGCCGCGCGCGTCCACAAGCTTACGGTTGGCTTTGGCGTCGCAGGCGCGATCCGGGCATGATCGGAATCCAACGCACCTCGGTGATGTAGATCAGGATCAGGGACACCCAGGTGATTCCGTAAAGCAGCATGAAACAACTCGAGTTCACGCCAAGCCGGTCGAGCAGGATGCCAAACAGGATCGGAAGCAGGAAGCCGCCCAGTCCCCCAGCCATGCCCACGATCCCGGAGACCACGCCCATGTTCTGCGGGAAGTCGTCGCTTATGTATTTGAACGTCGATGCCATCCCGCACGCGAAGGAAATCCCGAGCACGAACAGCAGCATTGCGGCCACCCAGACGGTCAGCCCGAGATGGAAGCTCGCGGGACCACTGACCGTATGCACGGTGAATTCGGTCTGCGGATAGGACAGCAGGAACAGGCTGATCCACGCCGCCCAGAGTACCCACCAAGTCACGCCGTGAGCGCCGAACCGATCCGACAACCAGCCGCCAAATGCGCGCAGTACGCCGCCAGGCAGTGAGAAGCAGGCGGCGAGCAGCGATGCCCGCGTGATCGAGAGGCCATATTCCCCGACATAGTATTGCGGCATCCAGACCGAGAGCGCGGTGAAGCCGCCGAACACGATTGAGTAAAACTGACAGTACTTCCAGACTCGCGGGTCCTTCAGCACCGCGAGCTGCTGGCGCACGGGAACCGTCTTGCCCGGCGCCAGGATGTCCGGAGCCGACAGCGCCCAGAAAATGATGGCAGTCACCAGCAGAGCCACCGCATAGACGCGCGGCACGCTCTGCCAGCCGTATCGCGTCACCAGGGCCGGAGCCACGAACATGTTGACGGCGGCACCGGCGGTTCCGGCACCGAACACGCCCATGGCAAATCCCTTTTTCGCGCGCGGGAAGAAGCGCGCGACATAGGGTGTGCCCACCGAAAACGAGGCGCCCACGAAACCGAGGGCGAGACCCAGCAGCAGCAACTGCCAAAGCTGCGTCGCCTGCGCGAGGAACCATACGGGGACAGCACAGGCGATCAGGAGGAGGAACATCACAATCCGCCCGCCGTACCGATCGGTCCAGATGCCCAGCGGCAGGCGGAAGACCGCGCCGGTCAGGACCGGGGTAGCGGTGAGCAGCCCGAACTCCGAGGCGTTGAGCCCCAACTCCCGGCGGATCGGGATGCCGATCACCCCGAGCATCATCCAGACAACGAAGCAGACCAGAAAGGCGAAGGTGCTGACCAGCAGCACGCGCACGGACCGTGCATCACCCTGAGCCAGCGTTTCGACAGGGGTAGCGCGGCCGCTCATCCGCAGCCCCCGATCAGTTGGCCGTCGGGCGTTCTCTTCCCAGCCGCGCCAAGTGCGGGTGCCACGGACACGCAAGATGACCCGGCGGGCCAAGCGGAAGGGCGGGGCGGCGCATTCTCACCCGCAAATAGATCGAACCCCTCGATGCGCGCCCGCGCGGCCAACGCCGCGACATAGCCCTGCACGCCCTGCCGCCAGCTCGCCTCTGTCAGGAACTCGGCAATGCGTCCGCGTACGGCGGTGAACGGCGGCGCGCGTCCAGCCTCCTTCGCCAAGACCCGGACAACGTGCATGCCGTATCGGGTCTTCACCACGGTCGGGCAGACCTGGCCGGGCTCCAAGGCCGCAACAAAGGTCTCAAACTCGGGCACCGTGCTGCCGCGCTCGACCATGCCAAGATCGCCGCCCTGCGCCTTGGAGGGACAATCCGAGTATCGCCGCGCCAGCGCCGGCAAGCAGTCCGGGTCATCCTGGACCTGGGCCAGCAGCCGCTCCGCCTCCAGCCGCGCCGCGTGCGTGGCGGCATCGTCGCGCGGATCGGCGGCAATCAGGATGTGCTGCACATGCCAGAGATCGGGTATGCGCAGCCGCTCCCTGTTGCTGTCATACCACCGCTGCAGTTCGACCTCGGACGGTTCCGGGAGGTTGAGCTGGGAGTCCAGCAACCGGCGGATCGCCGCCTCGTCCGGCTCCTCGTCCGGCTCAGGGTCGCGGTCGCTGATCCCGCGGGCGGCCGCCTCGGCCAGCAGCAGCTGCCGTATCACCAGCGCACGCGCCGCCACTTCCCACGCCGCGGCGGGATCTGGCGCGTCCTGCAACTGCGCTTCCAGGGAGATCACCGCCTCCGGGATCTCTACGCCGTTCACGCGGATCATTGCCGGGGATTGCGCATGTCAGACGCCCTCCTTGGCAATATTGGCGTTGCGCCGGACGATCTGCCAGCCGGGGCGGCCAAGGAACCAGATCGGCGCCGACCACACATGAACCATGCGGGTGAACGGCACGAGCAGGAAAAGCGTCATGCCGGCGACCAGATGGATCTTGTAGATCCAAGGAATGTTGTCGAGGAGCACAGCCGACTCCGGCTGGAACGTCATGATGCTGCGGCACCACTGTGCCAGAACGAGCATGTAGGTGCCGTCGGCGTTCCCGATCGAGTGCGGAAGGCCGAAAATCCCGAGCCAGAGCTGGAAATAGATGAACAGCAGGATGAAGATGTCGGTTGGCTTGCTGGTCTGGCGGATGCGCGGATTGAGCAGTCGGCGAACGATGAGCCCAGCCCCGCCAAGCGCACCGAGTGTCGCGAAGATCGCACCGGCGATGATCGCCATCCACTGATGCTGCTTCGCCGTCAGCCCAACCACGTGCTGCCACGCCGGCGGCGTCAGCAAGCCGACGAAGTGCCCGGCAAACAGGCCGAGGATGCCAATATGGAACAGGTTACTGGGCCAGACGAGCTGCCGCTTGCTCAGGAACTCGCTCGACTGGCTCCGCCAGGAGAATTGGCTGCGGTCGAAGCGCGCCCAACTCCCCAGGAAAAAGGCGATCATGCAGAGATAGGGGTAGAAGCCGAACAGGAACTGGTTCAGCCAGGTCATGGCGATCCCTCCTTGGCGGATGGCCTGCCGCCGCGCCCGTTCTCGGTGTTGGGTGCAAACTGCGCGACGAGCGCCGCTGTCTTGGGGCAATCGTCGCCTCCCAATGCCGGCTCCATGAAGCTCACCGGCACCTCCTCCCACTTCGCATCGAGCGCGGCCGGCGTGTCGTCCGGCACATCCTCGTCCAGTCGCTTGGCCACGGCCTCGTGGTCGGCCAGCCGTGCCGCGAGCGCCTCGATGGCGCGCATCACGGCGGCGTAGCCGGTGCCGCGCTTCTCCAGCCGCCCCGCGAGCAGCGCGACGATGTCGGTGATTTCGCCGAGCAGGGCGCGCGCCTGCGCCGGGGGATGCAGGGAGACATATTCCAGGAATGCCGGGAGGAAGTCGGGCAACTCGTCGGCCGTCATGTCGAGCCCGGCGCGCGAGTAATCCGCCACCAGGTCAGCCATCGCCTGGCCGCGCTCGCGCGAATCCCCATGCACGTGCTCGAACAGATAAAGCGAGAGCGAGGGAGACCTGTCGAACAGCGACACGTACTCCCCCTGCGCCTCCATCAGCTCCATGCTTCCGAGCCGATCGCAGAACGCCGCGATAGCCGCCGCCTCCTCCGGAGGCAGGCCGGCATCGCCCAGCAGCGCTGTGATCTCCGGCAGCGCTGCCAGCCACCCGGCGTCGGGGTAGAGCAGCAGCGCCGCGAGAGCCTTGCAGGCCAGCATCGCGCTATTTCCTGTTGAGCGGGAATCGTTCGCCCCGCGTCTTGCGCGTGTCCTGGCCCCACAGCATGAACCGGCTGTTGCCCTCCGAAGTCATCTGGCTGAAATGGAAGCCGGCGATGCCGCGCTGGTCATAGGCGTTCTCCGCCACTTCCTTGTGGCTGGTCGGGATCACGAAGCGGTCCTCGTAATTGGCGATCGACATGACGCGGTACATCTGCTCGGCCTGCGCCTCGGTCAGTCCGACCGCCTCCAACGGAGTCGGATCGCGCACATCCTCGACGTTGCGCCGGCGCATGTAGGCGCGCAGCGCGAGCAGCTTGCGCAGCGTGAGCCGGATCGGCTCCTCCTTTCCCGCGGTCAGCAGGTTCGCGAGATAGCGCACCGGGATGCGCAGGCTGTCGACGTCGGGAATGCCGTCGAGGCTCGCGATCGCGCCCGCGTCCGCCGCCTCCTGGATGGGCGAGAGCGGCGGGATGTACCAGACCATGGGCACGGTGCGGTATTCCGGGTGCAGCGGGAAGGCGACCTTCCATTCGCAGGCCATCTTGTAGACCGGCGAGCGCCTGGCGGCGGCAAGCCAGCTATCCGGCACGCCGTCGTGGCGTGCCTGCTCGATCACCTCCGGGTCGTGTGGGTCGAGGAAGATGTCGAGCTGCGCCTGGTAGCAGTCCTGCACATTCTCCTGCGAGGCGACCTCCAGGATTCGGTCGGCGTCGTAGAGCATGACGCCGAGATAGCGGATGCGGCCAACACAGGTCTCCGAGCAGACGGTCGGCTGCCCGCTCTCGATGCGCGGATAGCAGAAGATGCACTTCTCCGACTTGCCGGTGTGCCAGTTGTAATAGACCTTCTTGTAGGGACATCCGGTGACGCACATGCGCCAGCCCCGGCACTTCTCCTGGTCGATAAGGACGATGCCGTCTTCCTCGCGCTTGTAGATCGCCCCCGACGGGCACGCGGCGACGCAGGACGGGTTCAGGCAGTGCTCGCACAGCCGGGGCAGGAACATCAGGAAGCTGTTCTCGAACTCCCCGTAGATCGCCTTCTCGACATCCTTGAAGTTGTAGTCCTGGGCGCGCTTGCGGAACTCGGTGCCGAGCGATTCCTCCCAGTTCGGCCCCCACCGCACCTTGTCCATGCGCTGGCCGGTGATGATGGAGACGGGCCGCGCCGTCGGTGCCGCCTCGGTCTCGGGTACGCCGTGGATGTAGGGTACTCGTAGTCGAACGGCTCGTAGTAGTCGTCGATCTCGGGCAGCTCGGGGTTGGCGAAGATTTTCGACAGGATGCGCCACTTGCCGCCCGTCTTCGGCCGCAGCGCGCCACCCTTTCCCAGCACCCAGCCGCCGCGCCAGCGCTCCTGGTTCTCCCAGTCCTTGGGGTAGCCGATCCCCGGCTTGCTCTCGACGTTGTTCCACCACGCGTACTCGATGCCCTGGCGCGTGGTCCAGACCTGCTTGCAGGTCACGCTGCAGGTATGGCAGCCGATGCATTTGTCCAAATTCAGGACCTTGCCGATCTGCGCGCGTATTTTCACAATCGCTGCCCTTCCAGCCGGGAGGCCTCTTCGGCGCGCATGACCCCCCGCTTTTCCGAAAGCGGCCGGTCGCGCCAGTCCACGTTGACCATCTTGCGCAGCACGACAAACTCGTCCCGGTTCGAGCCGACGGTGCCGTAGTAGTTGAAACCATAAGAGAGCTGGGCGTAGCCGCCGATCATGTGCGTCGGCTTCAGCACCACCCGCGTCACCGAGTTATGGATGCCGCCCCGGTTCTGCGTGATCTCGCTGCCCGGCACGTTGGCGGTACGCTCGGCGGCATGGTACATGAAGGCGGCGCCCCGTGGGATGCGCTGGCTGACCACCGCGCGCGCGACCAGCGCGCCATTGCGGTTGAACGCCTCGATCCAGTCGTTGTCCTCGATGCCTGCCTCGGCGGCGTCGGTTTCGTTGATCCACACGATCGGACCGCCGCGCGCGAGCGTCAGCATGATCAGGTTCTCGGTGTAGGTGCTGTGGATGCCCCATTTCTGGTGCGGCGTCAGGAAGTTCAGCACCAGTGCCCGATTGCCGTTCTGGTGCGTGCGGGTCAGCTCCTCGGAGACCGAGCGTGTGTCCACGGGCGGTCGATAGGTGGCGAAGCCTTCGCCGAAATCGCGCATCCAGGGATGGTCCTGGTAGAGCTGCTGGCGCCCCGTCAGCGTTCGCCAGGGGATCAGCTCATGCACGTTGGTCCAGCCGGCATTGTAGCAGATCTCGTGGCTCTCGATCCCCGACCAGACGGGCGAGGTGAGGATCGGCCGCGGCTGGGCGGCGATGTCGCGGAACTCGATCTTCTCGTCGGCGCGACGGGCGATCAGATGGGTGTGGTCGCGCCCCGTCGCCTTGGATAGCGCCTGCCACGCCTTCATCGCCACGTGGCCGTTCGTCTCCGGCGCCAGGGTCAGGACCGCCTCGATCGCGTCCATGTCCTCGCGCATCCGGGGCCGGCCGGCGGGCGTCCCCTCGGGCGGGTTTACATCGAGCAGCCGCGCGACCTCCGCTTTCGTGTCCCAGGTCATCCCCTTGGTGCCATTGCCGCGCTCTTCCAGCAGCGGGCCGAGGCTGACGAAGCGGTCGTACGTGGCGGGGTAGTCACGCTCGACCACGGTAATGGCGGGCATGGTCCGGCCGGGCACCGGCTCCGCGCCGCCGTGCCTCCAATCCGTGCCGCCATAAGGCTGCGCCAGCTCCGAAGGCGTGTCCTTCAGCGTAGGCGTGAGCACGATATCCTGTTCGACGCCGAGCTGGCCCGACGTAAGGCGCTGGAACGCCTCGGCGATGCCGCGGAAGATCGCCCAGTCGGTGCGCGCGCCCCAGACCGGATCCACCGCGGCCTGCAGCGGATGGATGAAGGGGTGCATGTCGCTGGTATTGAGATCGGCCTTCTCGTACCAGGTCGCCGTCGGCAGCACGATGTCGGAGAACAGCGTCGTGGTGTTCATGCGGAAGTCGATCGTCACCAGCAGATCGAGCTTGCCCTCCGGTGCCCGGTCGCGGCGCACCACCTCCTCCGGGCGCTGCTCGCTTTGCGCGTTCAGCACGTTGTTGCGCGCGCCGAGCAGGTGCTTGAGGAAATACTCGTGCCCCTTACCGCTGGCGCCGAGCAGGTTGGAGCGCCAGACGAACAGGTTGCGCGGCCAGTTCTCGGGTGCGTCGGGATCCTCGCACGCCATGCGCAGATCGCCTGATTTCAGGCCATCGGCGACGTAGGCGACCGGCTCCTTCCCGGACGCTCGCGCCTCCCGCGCCACCGCCAGCGGGTTGCGCGCGAGCTGCGGCGAGCTCGGCAGCCATCCCATCCGCTCGGCGCGCACGTTGCAGTCGATCAGCGTCCCCGACCAGCGCGCCGGGTCGGCGAGCGGCGAGATCAGCTCACGCAGCGTGAGGCGCTCGTAGCGCCACTGGTCGGTGTGGGCGTAGAAGTAGCTGGTACCGTTCATCTGGCGCGGCGGTCGCACCCAGTCGGATGCGAACGCGACCGGCAGCCACCCGGCCTGCGGGCGCAGCTTCTCCTGGCCCACGTAGTGCGCCCAGCCGCCGCCCGACTGGCCGACGCAGCCGCACAGCACCAGCATCGAGATGACGGCCCGGTACGACATGTCCATGTTGTACCAATGGTTCAGCCCGGCGCCGATGATGACCATGGAGCGCCCACGGGTCTGCTCGGCGTTCGCCGCGAAACCGCGCGCCACCGCGATGCAGCGATCGCGCGGCACGCCGGTGATGCGCTCCTGCCAGGCCGGCGTGCAAGGCACGTCGTCGTCGTAACTCCGCGCCGCCTCTCCGCCGAGACCCCTCGCCACGCCGTAGCTCGCGAGCATGAGATCGAACACGGTCGCGACCTGCGCCTCGCGCCCGTCCTTCAGCGTGAGCGTGCGTGTCGGCACCGCTCGGCGCAGCACCGGGCGCGTGGTCGGTCAGTCCGAAGCGCCCCGTATTGCCGAAATAGGGGAACGAAACGGTCGCGACCGGCCCGCCGGAGCCGAGGAGCGATAGCTGCGGCGAGATCTCGCGCCCGTCGCGGCCGTCGCGTGGCTCCAGGTTCCACTTGCCGTCCTCGCCCCAACGGAAGCCCGCCGTACCCAGCGGCGCGACCACATCGCCGCTTGCCTCGTCCACCACCACCGGCTTCCAATCGGGGTTGTTGGCTTGGCCCAGCGCGTCCGCGAAGTCGGCGGCGCGCACCAGGCGTCCGGCGACCAGGTTCTCGCCCTGGCGCTCCAGCATCACCAGGAACGGCAGATCGGAGTAGCGCCTGGCGTAGTCCTGGAAATACTCGACCTGCCGATCGACGAAGAACTCCTTCAGGATGACGTGCCCCATGGCGAGCGCCAGCGCGGCGTCGGTGCCCTGCTTGGGGTGGAGCCACAGATCGGCGAAGCGCGCCACCTCGATGAAGTCTGGCGCGATCACCACGCTCTTGGTGCCGCGATAGCGAGCCTCGGTGTAGAAATGCGCGTCCGGGGTTCGCGTCAGTGAGACGTTGGACCCCCACAGGATCAGGAAGCTCGAATTATACCAGTCGGCGCTCTCCGGCACGTCGGTCTGTTCGCCGAAGGTCTGCGGCGAGGATGGCGGCAGGTCGCAATACCAGTCATAGAAGGAGAGGCACGTGCCGCCGATCAGGCTGAGATAGCGCGTGCCCGCGGCGTAGCTGATCATCGACATCGCGGGAATCGGCGAGAAGCCGGCGACGCGGTCCGGACCCCATTGCTTGATCGTGTGGATGTTGGCGGCGGCGATCAGCTCGTTGATCTCGTCCCAGTCCACCCGGACGAAGCCGCCGAGACCGCGGACGCGCTGATACTCAAGGCGTTTGGCATCGTTCTCCTGGATCGACTTCCACGCCTCGACGGGAGGCAAGGTCTTGCGCGCCTCGCGCCACATGGCCAGCAGGCGTCCGCGGACCAGCGGATACTTGATGCGGTTGCTGCTGTAGAGGTACCAGGAATAGCTCGCCCCCCTTGGGCAGCCGCGCGGCTCGTGGTTCGGCAGGTCCGGACGGGTCCGGGGGTAGTCGGTCTGCTGGGTCTCCCAGGTGACCAGGCCGTTCTTGACGTAGATCTTCCAACTGCAACTGCCGGTGCAGTTCACGCCATGCGTGGAGCGAACGATCTTCTCGGTCTGCCAACGGGAGCGGTAATTATCCTCCCAGGCCCGGTTCTCGTCGGTGGTCACGCCGTGGCCGTTCGAGAAGGTGCCCTTGTACTTGCGGAAGAACAGGAGGCGGTCGACGAACTGGCTCAACGGTTGGCCCCCTTCCGCTTGGGTTCGACCGAAGGTCAAACCCGCTTGGCGGGGCCTTTTGGCGCGGCGGCAGGACCGTCTCTTTGCGTTAGCTCAAACAGCCCACGCGGCATCGCAATCGTGATCAGCCCTCTCCGTTCGCGATCCGCTCAACCCCGGCTTGGTCCAGGAGAACCACGCGAAGCCGGCCGGCGGAGATGAGACCCCGAGCCGCCCAGCGACGTAGAATGCGGCTCACCGTGTAGAGATCGGTGCCGACGATCTCTGCGATGTCCTGACGAGACAGCTTGTAGTCGATTTCGACCCCTCCGCCGGCGGCGGCGCGTCCAGTCTGATCAGCGAGGCGCAGCAACGTTCGGGCGATCCGCTGATCGACCCGTTCGGTGGCCATTTCGCGCAATCGGTTCACCAGCTCCTCGGTGCGGCGGCCGATGAAATCCAGGGCGTTGGCTCTGATCACGGGATATCGGTCCATCAGTGCCAACACCCAGGGGATCGGCCAGGACAACAGGCTGCAGTCGATCACGCTCGTGGCGGTGGCCGGATAGGGAATTCGGCGAAGCGCCGGGACGGCACCGATGATATCGCCCGGTCCCATGATGCGGATGGTCATCGCATCGCCGCTCCCGCTCATTTGCCAGACCTTCACGATCCCCTTGCCCAGGATGATCAGCTCTCGCGCGGGGTCACCCTGATGGAAGAGCACGGTCTCGGCAGGGGCCATCCGTAGATTGACGGACCGCAGAACCTCCTCGAGCAGAGCCGCCGTCGATCCCTGAAAGAGCGGACCCTTGGACAGGAGTTCGCGGATATCCGATCCGGTCATCCCGCGCCTCGCATCGGCGTCGGCGGGCTGCGGATCATCGCTCCCGACCCCCGCCCTGGCTGCTTCACCCCGGGTCCGGGCAACCCCAGCCGTATCGCGATCGCGGCTCCGTTCGGCCGCAGCAGATCGGCAAGCGTGTATCCATCAAGGACAGCGAGAAACGCCGCAAAGGCCTCCCGGACGGCCCTCTGCAGCTCGCAGAGGCCGGCGATGGCGCAGCAGCCGGAGCCGAAGCACTCTACAATGGCCAGATCATCCTCGATCTGACGCACCACGTTGCCGACGACGATCTCCTCCGGCTTCTTGCTGAGGCGCAATCCGCCGTTCCGTCCACGCACGGTCTGAATGAGACCAAGTTGCCCGAGACGATGTACCACTTTGGTCAGGTGGGGCTCCGAGATTCCATATGCGCGAGCGATCTCAGCGATCAAAGCGAGCTCGTGGTCGCGTAGTCCAAGGAACATCAAGGTGCGCAGGCCGTAGTCGGTGAAGCGCGTCAGTCGCATGGAACAACCCCTCCGCCTTCCATCACACAAGATGCATTGGACTTGCACCTTATGCAGGGAAGCGTTTAGATGTACGTCGCATACACCTTCAAGGGAGGGCCGCCCAATGCCCACAGGCTTCGCCGCATCCCCTGTCGCCGTTGCCCCCCAGACGGCGGGCGCGGCGAGGGTCAAGAAGCGATTCCCTGACGCCCCAGAGTTAGAGGAGGCGATCGGCAGCTTGATGGACCGCTTTTACGCCCGCGCCCGCCGCGACGACCTACTCGGGCCCATATTCGCACGCGCGATCCAAGGCGACGAGGCCTGGGCGGCGCATCTGGCGCGACTGCGCGATTTCTGGTCGTCGATGATTCTGAGAAGCGGGCGCTATCACGGCGACCCGTTCTCTGCGCACCTGCGCCTGCCCGGACTCACGCCGGCAATGTTCACCCGCTGGCTCGCGCTCTTCGCCGAGACCTGCGCCGAGATATTCGAGCCGGAGACCGCTGACGTCTTCCGTGAGCGCGCGGAACGGATCGCGCGCAGCCTACAGATGGGCCTGTTCGAGCGGCTGCCCGCAAGCCCTGGCCGCAGCCGGGACAGCGGCGTGGCGTCGGGAGAGGGAGGGCAGGCGTGACCGATGCCCCTCAGCATGGATGATGTGGCGATCGCTCGTGCCCTTCATGTGCTGGCGATCGTGCTGTGGATCGGCGGCGTAGGGCTGGTGACGACGGTCCTGCTTCCCGCGCTCCGTCGCTTTCCGAATCCGGCGCACCGTATTGCCGTGTTCGAGGCGGTCGAGAGCCGCTTCGGGAGGCAAGCGCGGTTGAGCATCGTCCTGGCTGGCCTGAGCGGGCTTTACATGCTGGTACGGATGGATGCCTGGGACCGGTTCACTTCCCTGCCGTACTGGTGGATGCATGCCATGGTGCTGGTGTGGTTGATCTTCGCGACCATGCTCTTCGTATTGGAGCCCCTCGTCCTGCACCGCCGGTTCGCTGATCGCGCAGCCAGGGATCCGGACGGAACATTTCGCGCCATCCACCGGTTCCACATCGTCCTGCTCGTCCTCAGCTTGCTCACGATCCTCGGGGCGGCAGCAGGAAGCTACGGGCTGCTGCTGTTCGGCTGATTGGAGCCTGGCTAAGGCTGCCTTGCGTAGTAGCGGGCGGACGCCTCGATCTCGGCTGGAGTCATCTGACGCGCGACGTTTCGCATCTGCCCGCCGATGTCGTTATGCCGTGCCCCGGATGCGAAGGCCTGGAGTTGCGCCTGGAGATAGGCGACCGGCTCGCCTTCCAGCCGCGGACTGCCGATCTTGTTGTCGATGCCGCCGTGGCAGGCGCCGCACGGAGCGATGCCGCGCATCGGCGCGCCGCTTTCCACGATTTGCGGGGTGGGGCCAATGCTGGCGGGCTGGGGCCCGGACGGCCGGGGCAGGTAGGCGTAGTACGCAGCAAGGTCGCGCATGTCCTGCGAACTCAGGTCGGCGACAAGCGGGGTCATGACCGCGCTGGTTCGCGCGCCGCTCTTGTAATCCTGCAACTCCTTGAAGATCACCGGCGCGTATTGGCCGGCGAGGTTCGGTGAGTTCGCCTCGCTCAGGCCCCGCGCTCCGTGGCACATGGTGCATCGCAGGGCCAGGGTCGCGCCGCGCCCGACCAACTCCGCATCCGAAGGGCGCAACATGGCTGGCGTCAGCACGACTCGCGTCGTCGCGAACGCTGGCTGCACTACGGGTTCCGAGGTCGGCGCCGGGCGGGGCACGCCTGCGGCGCTACAGACCGCATCCCACATCCCCGCGAAGCGGACGTTCTTCTCGATCGTCGGCAGCCACACGAAGCCGAAAGCAGCGGCGACCAAGGCGATCGCGACGGTGATCCCCACGCTTCCCGTGAACCAGGGATTGCGCGGCGAGAAGAGGCGTTCGCCGGACATCAACCGCGCCCGATGAAGACAGCCGGCACGGCCGCCTCTGGCAAGGCGATCAGCCGGGCGATCGGGAAGCCATAATTCACGAGCGTCAGGCCGATCATGAGCCCGAGCCAGAGCGCGAACCCATTGAGTGCGATCGGCACCGCGCGCGGCTGGTGGACCGCGACACTGAACCGATACGCACCGGCCTCGACCCGGGGCGCCATCTGCCCCCGGATCAGCACGATCAGGAACAATATGCCTGAAAACACCAGGATCGCGCCGCCCGCCACCGAGGTCAGGACGGAGCTGGCCTCGCGCGCGATCGCCGGGTCCGTGTAGTCGTAAAAAGCCATGCGGCGCGGCATCCCAAGGATGCCTACGTAGTGCCAGGGAAAGGTCAGCACGATCATGCCGATGAACCAGGTCCAGAGCTGGACCCGCATCAGGCGGAAGCTGTCGAGCGCGCGGCCAGTGAGGTGGGGCCACAGATCATAGGCGATGGCGAAATACATGATGACGATTGCGCCGGCGTAGATCAGGTGGAAATGCCCAGTGACCCACTGCGTATTGTGGATGCTGCTGTCGAGCTGATAGCTCATGTTGATCAGCCCGCCGGCGCCGCCAAATCCCAGCATCACGAACGACAAGGCGACCGCGAGCATCATCGGGTTGCGCCAGGGCAAGGCGCCGATCCAGCCGAACACGCCCGTGCCGCCGCGAAGCCGACCGGCGATCTCGACCGATGCGCAGATCGTGAACACGGTCAGCAGCGTTGGCAGCGCGACCAGCGCGGTAAAGACCGAGTGCAAGAACTTGAAACCCGCGCCGACCTCTGGATCGGCGAACAGGTGATGCACCCCGATCGGCATGGCCACGATCAGGAACAGGACGAACGAGATCCGCGCCATCGAGTCGCTGAACAGCCGGCCGCCGATCGCCCGTGGGATGATGGTGTAATACGCGATGTAGGTCGGCATCAGCCAGAAATAGACGATGGCGTGCAGCGTCCAGGAGAAGAAGACGCGCGCGAGGCCGGCATCGATCGTCGCCGTCAGGCCGAGTGCCACCGGCAGGATCTGGAACAGCAGCTCGATCGCCGCGCCGACGGCCGTCCATGCCCACAGATAGGAGCCCGCCACGTTCGCGAACATCGCCAGCGGCACCGGCCTGCCGGGATTGTTGCGCTTCCAGAGGTGCAGGTTCACGGACATCAGCGCGACCCAAATCCAGGAGCCGACGACGACGAGGACGACGCCGATGTAGTAGGCCGCATTGCCGATCAGCGGCGGATAGAAGGTGTACAGGATCGATGCGCGTCCCATGGCGACCGGGACGATCGCGATGACGGTTCCGCCCGCCACCAGGGCAAAGCCGCCCCACGCCCAACTGCGCCCGATCAGCGGCCGCTCCAGGGCCGCCTCGGTGATCGCATAGCCGAACCCCATCGCGACCAGTGTCGGGAACACGTAGGCCATGGCCGTGCCGTGCGCCGTCACCGACCGATAGTACAATTCCGGATCGCCGATCCAGCCGTGCAGTGGGCTGCGGATGAACATCTGCCATTCACCCAGCAGCAGCGCGATGCCAAATCCGGCGAATGCGAGCCAGAAATGGGCCAAGATGAGCCGGCGGCTAGTCAACACAGCTCAGCCTCCTCCGGTCCGCCGCCAGCTTCATGAAAGCCGTCCGATCGATGACCTTGATGTTGCCCCACATGCCCTCATGTCCGACGCCGCAGGTACTCGTGACAGGGCATGTGATGCTCGGACGGGCCGGCGAAGCTCGTCGTGATGACGGACACGAAACCCGGAACCAGCATCGTGTTGACGTTGGTCCGGTCTATGATGAAACCATGCACCACATCGGCGCTGGTCGCCCGGATGGTGATCGGCGTGCCGGCGGGCACCAGGATGCAGGGCGGGCTGAACGAGTATTGCTGTCCGACCGCGCGGACAGTCACCGCCCCGTCCGGCTCGACGGCGGTGCCGAGGTTGCTCTCGATGAACTCGCCGGAGAGGTGCAGCGTCCGGGGATCCACCGTCTCGACGCGCGCCTGCGGCATGAGAGCCTCGTGGATGCCGGCGAATCCCGCCATCAGCACCATCAAGAGGATGATCCCGACGGAGAGCGTGGCCCAGCGCCTCTCGGCGCGCGCTACGGTGTCGGCGCCGTCGCCGTCGTGGCCGGAAGCGGCTGTCATCGACGTGATCCTCTCCTCATGGCGCCCCGCGCGGGAGGAACACAAGCATGTAGAAGGCGAACCAGATCCCGCTCACGATGAAGGCGGCGATGCCCGCGAGCATCGATCGCGCCGCGCGTGCCGGTAATGACGGGGACGTGGGCCGCTTCGTCCTGCGGGGCTGCAAGCTGCGGATCGCCCGGCTCCGAGTTGATCATGATGCCCTCAGTCCAGCGGCGCCGAACGTAGCTGGTTCGCCTGGCGCGCAGTAACGGGCTCCCCGCGATTGCCCCAGGAGGCCCGGATATAGCTGACGACGGCCGCCACCTCGTCGTCGGAGAGGGATTGGGCAAAGGGCGGCATTCCGTATGGTGTCGGGTTGCCGGCTGTTCCCGGAGGATATCCTCCATTCAGCACCATGCGAATCGGATTCACCGCCGAGGACATCTGGATCGACTGGTTGCCGGCCAGCGGCGGGTATTGCGGCGGCATTCCCCGGCCTTGCGGGCCATGGCAGCTGGCACATTGCCCGTCGTACACGGTCTTGCCAAGGCGCATCAGAAGGCTGCTCTCCTCCCCGGGAATGTTCGAAACCGGCGTCCCCGGAGCGCCGCGCGGAGGCAGGCTCTTCAGATAGACCGACATCGCGCGGATGTCCGGGTCGGACAGATATTGAAGGCTGTCATAGACGACCTCCGCCATCGGGCCATACACCGCCCCGCGCTTCGACGCGCCAATACGCAGCAGATCGGTGATGTCCTCGATGCTCCACTCGCCGAGGCCGGCTTCCTTGTTCGAAGTCAGCGACGGCGCGTACCAGTTCTGCATCGGAATGAGGCCGCCCTCGAAGGCCTGCAACTCCGAACTTCCGCCGAGCGCATTGATGCGGGTGTGGCACATCCCGCAATGGCCGAGTCCCTGGACAAGGTATGCGCCGCGGTTCCACTCCTCGGACTTCGTCGGGTCCGGCTTGTACTCGCCCTCGTCGAAGAACAGGGTCCGCCAGCCGAGGATCAGCGAGCGATTGTTGAACGGGAAGCGGAGATCGTGCGGCCTGTTGGGGGCTCGCACCGGCGGCACCGACTGAAGATAGGCGAAGATCGCATCCGAATCCGGGCGCGTCACCTTGGTGTAGGCCTGGAACGGCATGGCGGGATACAGCAGGCCGCCATCCGGCATCCGCCCCGTGTGCAGCATCGAATAGAACTGGTCCGCGGTCCACTTGCCGATGCCGGTATCAGGGTCGGGCGTGATGTTCGACGAGTACAGCGTCCCGAAGGGGGTCGGCATCGGACGGCCGCCGGCGAACAACTTTCCACCCGACATGGTATGGCAGGCGATGCAGTCGCCGGCGCGCGCAAGATACTCACCTTGCTGGACGAGGGCCGGAGGCCCCGCCGGCTGCTTCTGTTGCGCGAACGCATGACCTTGGATGGCCGCGAGTAGCAGGGCCGAGCATGCCCATGAGCGAACCCGGCCGATCGCGCTTCGACGCCGTGCCACGCTTCGCTCCTTCACTGCGGCTCACTGCCGCAGGCAAACGGCATCGCCAATGCCCCTTGCGGTGCCGGTGACGGATCGGCGGGAACGGGGCGCGAGGCGAGAAACGCGGCGACCGCGCTCACGTCTTCCTCGGTCAGGTGCCCGGCCACGATCTGCATGCAGTCCGGCGCTGCCGCGGTCCGCGTGCCATAGCGCCAGGCGCCAAGCTGCGCGCTGATATAGACCGCGCGCAGGCCGACCAGACCAGGTATCGCCGGCTCCATGCCGGTGAGCGCGCGCCCGTGACAACTGGCGCAGGCCGGAATGCCCCGAGCGGGATCTCCATGCATCACCAGCGACTCCCCTCGAGCCAGCACAGCCTTGCTGACGACGGGAACCGAGGGCGGCGAGGCAGGAGGCCGCTGGGCGGCGAAGTACTCCGCCATCTTCTGCAGATACGAATCCGGCAGGAACTCCAGCAAGTAGTTCATGGGCGGATAGCGGCGCCGTCCGTCGTGGAATGCGAGGAGCTGGTTATTCAGATAGCCCGCCGGCTTGCCGGCAAGCCGAGGGAAGTAGTCATTGTTCGTGCCTTGGCCTTGCGGGCCATGGCACGGGGCGCACGCGAGCACACGCGCTGCCATCGTATCGGGGGGCTGTTCGGCTGGCTGGGCGCAGGCAGCGTGCAGTGGGGAGAGGAATCCGGCGAGGCAAAGCAATGCCGTGTGCAGCCGAACTCCCACATCAGCCTCCCGCCGGGGATGGACACCGTTCACGCACCCGGTCAGAATCCATACGTCAGACCAATGCTCGGGTCAAAGTAGTCAAGGTGGTTGCGGCCCTCTGTCATCCTTGCGGCACTCTCCGCCAGCGGCCCGAGGCGCGTATCGGCCGCGTCCGGCGCGGATGATGTTTCCAGGTACATGACGCCGTTCGTGACCGCGACCGTAACGTGGCGGTGCTCACCCCGGGCCTGCTGACGCAATTCGGCCACCACCTGTTCCCAGGAAGCGGGACCAGGCAGCGCAGCAGGCAAAATCTCACACCGCTCCTGAACAAGAGCCCGCAGCAGGTCCGCCCGGCCTGGTACCCCAATCAGCTGGCCGTCCTTGACAACCAGGATTCGCTTGACGTGGCCGCTCTCCACTAACTCGATCGCTTCGTCGAGCGGCGGCGCCTCGGTTGTGGTCGGCACCTCCTTCCCTATCATGGCCTTGCGGCCGTGCGTGCCGGCATGGTCTGGAGCCTGCCGTGCCGGCCCATGCAAAAACTGGAGCCACCACGGCCAGGATCTGCCGGTGCCCGTTTCGGCCCTGCGAAGCAGGTCGCCTTCCGTCAGAATGCCAGCAAACCGGTCGGAGTCATTGACCACGGGCAGACCGCTGATCCGTTGATCGAACATCGACCGCATCGCATCCATGATCGACGCGTTCGGTGGAGCCGCAGCGACGGCGTGCGTCATGGTATCGCCAACTTTCATGCCCCACCTCCTGCTGCCGGGGACGCTAGAACCGGCAGCAGGCCTCGTCCTTGATCCAGATCAACAGTCTGACCGCAAGTGGCGAGGTGGTCGGCTTGCGACTGGGAGGTTTCGGGTCAGAGAGAAATGCCGGCTGCCATTTCCAGGCCCCGGCGGTTCTGGATCAGGATCTCGGAGACGTTCGGGATGCCGATCAAATGCTCTCCCTTCAGGCGCGTCAGCGTTCGGCTGACCGTCTCGATGGTGAGGCCGAGATAGTCGGCGATGTCACTGCGCGTCATCGGCAGGCGCAGATGTTGCGACAAGCCCGCGCGAGGCGCGGCTTCATCGCTCCGCGTCAATAGAAAGCTCGCGACGCGCTCCCGGGCCGTCTTGCGGCCCAGCAACAGCATCTGCTCCTGAGCGGCGACCAGCTCATTGGAAGCGACTGCCAACAAGCGCTTCTCGAACGCCGGAAAGTCGTCGAGCAGCTCACGCATATGTCGCCTGGAAAATCGGCAATATCGCAGCGGCTCTATCGCCTCTGCACTAAATGCGTAGCTGTCGGAGACAGCAAGACCGAGAAAGTGCCCGCGTCCGGCAAAGCCGGTGATCTGGCGGCGCCCGTCCGACATCAGCTTGAAAAGCCGTGCTGTCCCAGCGGTTATATTGAAGAAATTTTCCGCGCGGTCGCCCTCGCTGATGAACATTTGGCCCGGTTGTGCCTCTGAAACCACGGCGACCGCCGATAATCGCTGCAGATCGGCATCATCGATCGCATTACACACGCTATACAGTCGCGCTTCGCATGAAGCACACGGCTCGGCTCCGTGCAGGTGCTCGATCACTAGAGGACCATGGCTGGTCAGCGACATGCGGCCTCGTTGCAGCATTCAACCTGCAACCCTATACAATCATCCGGGAGCGGGCCAGCTTGCTGTTCGTCGGAGCCCGGCTGCCTAACCCAGCGTCTCCGAGAACAGCTCCCGCAGGGATGCCCAGGATCGCGCATCAGCCTCGGGGCTGTATCGGATCGCATCCGGCATATTGCGCTTCGCCGCCTCCTGATTCGTGAAGCTGTGTACCGTGTTGCCGTAGAGATGAATCTGCCAATCGGCCCCAGTCTCGCGCATCTCGGTCTCGAAGGTCGCCCGCTGCTCGGGCGGGATCATCGGGTCGTCGGCGCCGATGCAGACCAGGATGCGCGCCTTGATGGCCTTTGCATCGGCCTTGGGCGCATTGGTCGCAAGACCGCTATGGAAGCCGACCACCGCCTTCAAATCCGCCCCCGACCGGGCAAGCTCGAGCGACATGGTGCCGCCGAAGCAGAACCCGATCGAGGCGATGCGCGCGCGGTCCACTTCGGGCCGGGCGACGAGCGCCTGCAAGCCCCCCGCCGCGCGGGCACGGGTGCGCGCTGGGTCGGAGAGCAGCGGCTCCAGCAAGCCGATTGCCTGCTGCAGGTCGTCGACGACGCGGCCCTCGCCGTGCAGGTCGCAGGCCAACGCGACATAGCCCAGTGCCGCCAGCCGCTCGGCGCGCGAGATCGCGTGCTCCCCGAGACCGAACGCCTCCGGAAAGACCAGCACGCCAGCGCGCGGCTCGGATGCAGGCTCGAAGAAGAGCTGGCTTTTCATCGTGAGGCCGTCGGCCTGGTAGGTCAGCGTCTCGTGGCGCACTTGAAATCCCCCCTGATCCATCAGGTCGGCTTGAACCACCCAGCGCGCCGGATCGCAAGTGACGCCATCGCGACAACGCAAGCCGGTACGCGGCCTCCGGCCCATACGGGCGATTCAGCAACTCGCGCAATCGTCCGCGTTTCGCTTGAAAGACAAGGTGATCCGATCAGGCCACCATCTGGTCAGGCCATCGTCAGCCCGCCGGAGATGCTGATGGTCTGCCCGGTCATGTAGGCCGCATCGTCGCTCAGCAAGAAGGCGATTAGGCCGGGATAGTCGTCGGGCTGACCGAGCCGTCGCAGCGGGATGGCGCGGGCGAGGGCATCCTTCAGCTTCTGCCCGCCTTCCATGTCATCGGTGAAGTCCTGAAACAGCGGCGTTTCCGTGGGGCCCGGGCAAAGACAGTTCAGCGTGACGCCCTGGCGCGCCATCTCGCGCGCCATCGTCTTGGTGAACGCGATGATGCCGCCCTTGCAGGCGGAATAGACCGCCTCGCCGGACGATCCGACCCGCCCGGCATCGGAGGCGACGTTCACGATTCGTCCCGCCTTGCGCTCGGCCATGCGGCGCAGCACGGCCTTGTGCATAGTCAGCGGGCCGATCAGGTTGATCTGGATGATGCGGTCCCACAGCGCGCGATCGGTGTCGAGGAAACGCGCGCCCTTGTCCCAGCCCGCGACATTCGCCAGCCCCTCGATCGGCCCCGCCGCATCCTCAAACGCCGCTACTGCCGCCTCGACGCCTGCGTCGTCGGTGATGTCCACGCCATGCGCGATCGCCTCGCCGCCGGCGCACGCGGCGGCGGCGCGCCTGGCGCCAGCCTCGTCTCGGTCGAAGATGCCGACAATGCAGCCCTCCTCGGCCAGCCGCAGACAGGTCGCCCGCCCGATGCCGCTCGCGCCGCCGGTGACGATCACGCGCTTTCCGCTCAAGCCTCGCATTTTCCTGCTCCTTCCCGGATAGGATGTCGCCAGTGTATCGGCGGTGAGGCGAGCATGGCAGAGAGCGGCGGCTACGAAATCCTGGGTCTCGGCCTCTATTTCGAGGACCTTCCGACGGGGCGGACATTCCGCACCGTCGGGCGGACGCTGACCGAGACCGATCTGGTGAACTTCATCGGCGTGACCGGAATGGCCGAGGTACTGTTCTCGAACGTCGAGTTCCTGAAGCACGAGAGCGACATCAAGCAGCGTGTCGTGCCGGCCGCGATGGTCTACTCCTTCGCCGAGGGATTGCTGGTTCATGCCACCATGCAGCACACCGGCTTCGCCTTTCTCAACATGGAGCTGAACGTCGAATCTCCGACCTTCGTCGGCGACACGATCCATGTGGAGTGCGAGGTCATCGAGAGCCGCCGTAGCGCCAGCCGCCCGAACCGTGGGCTGGTGCGGACGCGCAGTCGCGTGGTGAAGCAAGATAGCACGGTGGCGTTGACCTACACGCCGCTGCGCATGGTCAAGGCGCGGAACGATCATTCCTCCTGAGCGGACGGAAAGGCCGGGCGGCGCCGCGCCTGGAAGGCCGCGAGCCCTTCCGTCACGTCCACCGTGCCGAGCGCCGGAACGACGTGGCTTCGCTCCAGCCGCAACCCCTCTGCCAGCGTGGAGTCCAACCCGGTGCGGGCTAGACGCTTCATCAGCGCCAGCCCCGCGGCGCTGCGCTCGGCGAGAGTGCGGCAGAACGCCATCGCCTCGTCGTACAGCCGGTCATCGTCGGCGAGATAGCTGACCAGTCCCCATCCCTCGGCCCGCTCCGCCTCGATCCAGCGGACGCCGAGGAAGAGGTCGAGCGCGCGGCGCAACCCGACGATGCGCGGCAGGCGCTGCGAGCCGCCCCAGCCGGGCACCAGCCCGAATTGCCCGTGCTGGTCGCCGAAGCGCGCGCCACGCGCGGCGAACACGATGTCGCAGGCGAGCATCAGCTCCATCCCGCCGGCGAGGCACAAGCCCTGCACGGCGGCGACGATCGGCAGCCGGCTCGCCTCCAGCGCGCAAAGCACCGCATGGCCGTGCTCGATGAAATGCGACAACGCGGCGGGCGATGCGCGCAAGCGTTGCACCTCGCCCAGCTCGGCGCCGGTGCAGAAGTTCTTGCCTTGGCCCCGGATCAGGACGGCGCGGATTGCCCGATCCGCCTCGAAGCCGTGCAAGGCGGCCAGGATCAGGTCGAAGCAGCGGACCGACAGGCAGTTGAAGACTTCGGGCCGCGCCAGTTCGATCACGCCGACCGGGCCCTGCACCGAACCGAGCACCGGAGCCGCGTCGCTCACACCGGTGTATCCGGCGGGAAGGCAGGCTTGCGCTTGCCCAGATGCGCGGCCAGTCCTTCCTTCACGTCGGGTCCGGTGAAGCCCAGGAATTCGAGCGCGAGCGAGGAATCGAAGGTCGGACCCATCGCCCGCAGCCAGTTGTTGAGCGCGTATTTGGTCCAGCGGATCGCGCTCTGTGCGCCGGCTGCCAGACGCCCCGCGATCTCGACCGCCTTGGCGTCCAGCTCATCCTCCTCCACCGCCAGGCTGATCAGCCCGATGCGCTCGGCCTCGGCGCCCAGCACCTGTTCGCACAGCAGCAGGTAGTATTTGGCCTTCGCCATCCCGCACAGCAGCGGCCAGATGATCGCCGCGTGATCGCCCGCCGCCACCCCAAGGCGCGTATGCCCATCGATGATGCGGCAATCCTTGGTGGCGATCGAGACATCGGCCAGGATGCCGCACACCAGCCCGGCGCCGACCGCCACGCCGCGCATCGCGCTGACCACAGGCTTGTTGCAGTTGATGACGTTATAGACGATGTCGCGCGCCTCCTTCCACTGGCGCGCGCGCGACTTGAAGTCGCCGATGTTCTGCTCGATCATGGCGAAGTCGCCGCCGGCCGAGAACACCTTGCCGGCGCCGGTGATGACGACCGCGTTGACCGAATTGTCGCGATCCACGTCGCGCCAGATGTCGGCGAGTTCGGCGTGCATCGCGCCATCGGCGGTGTTCATCCGCCCGTTGTCCATGGTGATGCGCAGCACGCGTTCGGCCGGCCGGTCGAACTTCAGGCGCGTGTAGCGGGCATAGATGTCGGTCATGGGCGCTTCCCGTTCTGGAGTGATCGCCTTACGCGGCCGGAAGCGGGCGGGCGCGCTGGTTGTAGATCAGCTTGGTGCGGCGCTCCTGTTCCTCGGGCGGAAGCTTGGACGGGTCCTCGAACAACTCCGCGCCGACCGCGAGGCCGCGCTGGACCGCCGGCCGCGCGCCGATCTCCTCGAACCAGCGCCGGAAATGCGGGAACTCGCCGATGTCCTGACCCTGGTTCTGCCAGTTCACCGTCCAGGGGAACGCGATCATGTCGGCGATCGTATACTCGGCGCCGGCGAGATACGGCGATTTCCAGAGCCGCATGTTGAGCACGCCGTAGAGACGGTTGGCCTCGTCGGTGAAGCGGCGGATGGCGTAAGACTGGTCGCCCTGCTTGTCGCCGAGCCGGCGGAAATGCCCACACTCGCCGAGCTTCGGTCCCTGATTCGCCATCTGCCAGATCACCCACTGGGTGACGGCGTATTTGCCGCGCACATCTTGGGGCCAGAAGCGGCCGATCCTCTCGGCAAGGTACATCATAATCGCGCCGGATTCGAAGATGCTGATCGGCAGCCCGCCGCCCGGCGGATCGTGATCTACCAGCACCGGCATGCGATGGTTTGGGTTCATCTCCAGGAATGACTCTTTGAACTGATCGCCGCGTCCGATATTGACGGGAATGACATTGTAGGGAAGCCCGGCCTCCTCGAGCAGGATCGTGACCTTCTTTCCGTTCGGCGTCGGCCAGTAGTGCAGATCGAGCATGATGTCCCCTCGCTTCTCAGCCGCTAGTCCGCCGCCATCGCCCTGGCCAGTTCCCGCAGGCGGAACTTCTGGATCTTGCCCGAGGCGGTAGCTGGCATCTCGTCGAGCACGATCAATCGCTCGGGCATGTACTGCCGTGCGACCCGCTGCTCCCCCAGGAATGCGACAATGTCGGGCAGGTCAAGCGTCGCCTTTTGGTCGCGCAGCGTGACGAAGGCGCAGATCCGCTCGCCCAGGCGTGGGTTGGGCATTCCTACGACCGCCACCGCGCGCACCGCCTTGTGCTTGAACAGCAGAGCCTCGATCTCCACGACGGGGATGTTCTCGCCACCGCGGATGACGATGTCCTTCACTCGCCCGCTTATGCGGATCGCGCCGGTCGCGTCCGCCCGCGCGAGGTCGCCGCTGTCGAACCAACCCTCGACATCCACCGTGTAGAGCCGTGGCCGCTTCAGGTAGCCGACGAAGTTGCTCGAGCTGCGCACCAGCAGATGTCCCTCGGCGCCCCGCGGCACCTCCGTCCCTGCCGCGTCCACGAGCTTCACCTCCATGAACGGCAGCGTATAGCCGTCGGTCTCGGCGGCGCGTTGAGGCGCATCGTCGGGCGCGGTCATCGTCACGACGCCATTCTCGGTCATACCCCAGCCGGAGAGGATGCGCGCGCCCATGGCGCCGACCGCGCGGCCGACCAGCGGCGAGGGGATCGGCGCGCCGCCGCAGAGGAATCCGCGCAGGCTGGCGAGGTCGTCGCGGCGTGTCTCGGCGACATCGCAGAGATCGGTCAGGAACGGCGTCGCTCCCATGCTGAAGGTCGCCCGCTCCGCCGCGATGATGTCGGCGGCGCGCCTGGGCTCCCAGATGTCTTGCAGCACCGACGTCGTGCCAAGCATGATCGCCATCATCATGCCGTACATGAAGCCGGTCTGATGGGCCAGCGGGGAGGCCATCAGCGGGATGTCTGCGCCGCCCAGCCCGGCCCGACCGATATAGGTGTCGACCGCCAGCCGGAGCGTGTTGGGCGTGTGCATCACGCCCTTGGGCTCCCCGGTCGTGCCCGACGTGTAGAGCAGCTGGACCACCTCATCGCAGCCCGGGCGACGGACGGCGAACAGCGCGTCGATGTCGGATTCGCGCTCCCAGGCGCGCTCCAGCAGCACGCGCTCGAAGCCCGCCTCATCGTCTTCGCCAATCACCAGTACGTGCTCCAGGTTCGGCAGCTCGGCCCGCAGGTCGCGCGCCATCGCGGCGTGATCGAAGCCGCGGAAACGATGCGGCACGACGAGCAGCCGGCTTTCGGCGAAGCCCAGCATGAAGCGCATCTCGCGCTCGCGGAAAATCGGCATCAAGGGGTTGGTCACGGCGCCGATCCGCAGGCAGGCGAGATGCAGCGCGGTGAACTGCCACCAGTTGGGAAGCTGGAAAGAGGCCACGTCACCCTTGGCGATTCCCAGCCCGGCGAGCCCGGCCGCCATCCGGCGCACCGTGTGGTCGAGCGCGGCATAGCTCAGCGACGTTCGTTCGCCGGTTTCGATCCTATACGCGATGATCGCCGCCCGATCCGGATCGCGGGCGAGCGCCGCGTCGAAGTCATCGAGCAGGCTGCGGTCCTTCCACGCACCCGAGGCAACCGCGGCGTCGCGCCTTCCCGGCGGAATGATCGGGTCCATGCCCATCAGACCTCAGCGACCAAACCAGGCTGGCCGCCCGGCGGGCCACGGATCGCCCCAGAGTTGCTGGCCGCCGTCAACCGTGAGGACCTCCCCGGTGACGAACTTGCCCGATGGCGCGGCCAGCCAGGCGCACGCCTCGGCGATGTCCTGCGCGTCGCCCGCCCGGCGCAGCGGATTGGACTCGTTCTGAAACGACGCCGCGCCCTCGGGTGGGTAGAGCGCGAACGCCGACGTCTCCACGCAGCCCGGCGCGACGCAGTTCACCCGGATGGCGTGCGGCGCCCATTCCACCGCGACGGTCTTGGAAAGATAGACCCCGCCCGCGCGGGCGGCGCAGGAATGGGCCATGCCGGGAAGGCCACGCCAGACATCGGCGACGATGTTGACGATGCACCCGCCGCGCCTGCCCGCGACCCAGGCGCGGGCGGTGGCCTGCATCATGTGCCAGGTGCCGTTCAGGTTGGTGTCGATGACGGCGTTCCAGCCCTTCACCGAGAAGTCGAGCGCCGCCTGCGGAAATTGCCCGCCGGCATTGTTCACCACGATGTCGAGGCCGCCCATCGCGGCGGCGGCGGCTGCGATAGTCGCGCCTACCTGCTCGGGGTCGCGGATGGTCATGGGGTAGGTCCACACTTCGCCGCCGAGGCCGCGCAGGAATGTCGCAGCGCGGTCGAGTTGCTCGGGGCGGCGTCCGGTGATGGCGACGCGCCCGCCGAGGCGGACAAACAGCGCCGCGATCGCCTTGCCGAGCCCGCTGCCGCCGCCGCTGACCAGGACGCCGGATTTCGCGAACAGGCCGTCGCGAAACACGGTGGCTTGGCAGGCCAGTTCGGAATCGGTGAACCCGAAAGCCGCCCGATCGCTCATGGGGCGCCTCGATTGGCATGTTGCACCGCGATGTGCCCGACGCGCTCGCGGGCGATGACGAGTTTCATGATCTGCGCGGTGCCGTCGCCGATCTCCAGTCCCATCACATCGCGCAGCCGCTGCTGGTGCGGCAGGTCCATCGTCCAGCCGTAGTGGCCGTGCGTGAGCAGGCATTGATGGATCACGTCCACCGCTGTCTTCGGTGCCAGCCATTTGCACATCGCCGCCTCGGCGGTGTGACGCTCGCCGCGATCGCGCAGGGCGAGGGCGTGATACGAAAGCTGACGCACGGCGGCGAGCATCGTCTCGCCCTCCGCCAGCGGGAAGCTGACGCCCTGGTACTGCGCGATGGGCGCGCCGAAGGCCTCCCGCTGCTTGATGTAGTCCCAGGTCTCATCCAGCGACGCCTGCGCGGCGGCGACGCACTGCAGGCCTATCAGGGCGCGGCTGTAGTCGAAGCCCTGCATCACCTGTGTGAACCCGCCGTTCTCGCGTCCCATAAGCGTTTCGGGCGCAAGCCTGACATTGTCGAAGAAGACGGAGCCACGGCCGACGATCCTGGAGCCGACATCGTCGAGCCGCGTGCGCGCGATCCCGGGCGTGCCCGCATCGACGAAGAACGCCGAAACGCCCCGCGCGCCGGAGCCGGGCGGCCCGGTGCGGGCGAACACGATCATGGCGTCCGCCTGATCGGCGAATGACATCGAGGTCTTCTCGCCGTTCAGGATATAGGTCTCGCCCCGTCGCTCCGCGCGCAGGATCAGATTCGCCGCGTCCGATCCGCCACGCGGCTCGGTCAGGCCGAGCCCGACGACCGCCTCTCCGCCGATGAGTTGCGGAAGCCAGGTTTGCGCGACGGAGGAATGCGCGAAACGGGCGATCAGGCTGCCGAGCAGCGAGGCCAGGAGCTGGACATAGCTGACGTTGATGTCGGCATAAGCGATCTCCTCGATGACAAGGCCGGCGGTGGTGCCGTCCGTGCCGAGACCGCCATGCTGTGCCGGTAGATCCACTCCGATCAGGCCGAGCGATCCCATCTCCCGCAGGAAATCGCGGTCCAGCGTCCCAAGGCGCTCGCGGGCCTGATAGCCGGGCTTGAGGCGCTCCCGCGCGAAACGCCGCGCGAGGTCGCGAAACTCGATCTGCTCGTCCGTCGGTATCATGGCTGGCCGACTAATGGATGCATCGCTTTCTCCAGTGAGATACCTTGGCCATGTGGTCGTGCTCCGTCAGCCATTGCGGCTAGCCTGAAGGGATTGAGCGACGATGGCAACGCCGGTGGTTCCACGCACCGCGATCCGCAACCATGACGCAGCACGCGCGCCGGACGACGGCACGATCGGGTCAGTCCGGGGTGCGTTTGGTGTTTGTCGAGTTCGAAACAACCGCGTTCGGGAAGAGCGTTGTCTCCCGGAGACAAGTACGGGCAATCAACGAAAGTTGAGCGCCTTGCCGCCTGGCGGCATTATCGTCGCGCATGTCTCCCCCCGCGCTGCCTCGCCGGCCCTGGCTGATCCTCGCCGCCGCTTTCGCCACCTTCGCGGTCGGCGCGGCGATGATGCATTCCTATACCGTGTTCCTGCTCGCCTTCATCGGCGCGTTCGGCTGGACCCGCGCCGAGACCTCGATCGCCTACGCCGTTTCGCAACTGATGAGCGGGCTGACATCGCCGCTGGTGGGTGCGCTGGTGGACCGGCTCGGACCGGCGCGGCTCGTGCTGGGCGGGGGCGTGATTCTCTGCATTCGGGCTGCTGGCCAGCACGCAGGCGAACGCGCTGTGGCACATCGTCCTGCTCTATGGCGTGGTGATGACGTTGGGGGCCAACTGCCTCGGCATGGTCGTGTTCGTGCCGATGCTGTCGCGGATGTTCCTGCGCCAGCGCGGGCTGGCGGTCGCGGTGCTGCAATCGGGAAACGGCGTCGCGCGCGCGATCTCGGCCCCGGCGGCGCAGGCGCTGGTGGTGGCCGCGGGCTGGCGCGGCGCCTATCTGGCCGAGGCCGGGATCATGGCGGCGCTGGTGCTGCCGCTGGCATTCCTGTTCCGCGGCATCCAGGCTGCGCCTGGCGGGCCGGCCCAAGCCCACCGTGCCACGGCAGCCGATCACGCCTGGACGCTGCGCCAGGCGATGCGCACTCCGCATTTCTGGCTGCTGTTCGCGGTCTATTTCTTCACAGGTCTGGGCAGTTTTCTCGTCGCGCTGCACCAACTGGCCTTCGCCGCCGACATGGGGTTCAACAAGCTGTATGCCGCGACGGTGATCGGGCTAGGTGCCGGATTGTCCCTGCCCGGCATCATCATCACCGGCGCGCTGTCGGATCATATCGGCCGGGAGCTGTCGGCGGTCGTCACCTATGGCACATCCATCATTGGCGTTGTCTGCGCGCTGCTGATCACCGGTCCCAACCAGCATGTTCTGCTCTGGCTGCACGCCTGCTTCTTCGGCCTGACCTGGGGGGCGCGCGGACCGGCGATCACCGCCAAGACGGCCGACCTATTCCCCGGCCCGAATCTCGGCTCGATCCTCGGGGTCATCACGATCGGCACTGGGCTGGGCGCGGCGCTCGGCTCCTGGCTCGCCGGATTGCTGTTCGACCTCGCCGGCAGCTATCGGGTGGCATTCATCCTCTCCATCGCCGCTTATGCCTGCGGCGCGATCGCGTTCTGGGCGCTGCGTCGCCCGCCGGCGCTGCCGCGCGGGCGGTAGGCGTCAGCGCCGGCCCGCGCCCTCCGAAATCGCCGTCACGCGTGAGTTCGACCCGTGCCTTGGGCGCGGCGAGCTGTCCAGCCCTGACCAGGGCAGGCTCACCCTCATGACCGAAGTAGCGGCGGCAATTTCCAGATGTCCTCCGCGTATTCCGTGATGGCCCGGTCAGACGAGCACCAGCCCTGGCTTGCTGTATTGAGAACGCTGGACCGCCACCAGCTGCGCCTATCTCGCCATCGCGAATCGACCTCGCGCTGCGCATGGGCGTAGGATTCGAGGTCTGACAGCACCATGAACTGATCTCTATGGAGCAGCTCGTCAACCAACTCGCGATACCGATGCGGATCTGACGGCGAGAACAATCCTGATCCAACCCCGTCGAGTACTTCCTGAAGTGCGAAGCAATCCCCGAGCGCGTCGCGGCCAGCGGTTCCCGCGAGCCGGCGCTGCTCCACCTCCGCCGCGGTCAGGCCGAAAATGACCATGTTCTCGGCGCCGGTGTGCTCCATTATCTCCACATTCGCCCCATCCAAGGTTCCGATCGTCAAAGCGCCGTTGAGCGCCAGCTTCATATTCCCGGTGCCGGATGCTTCCATGCCGGCGGTGGAGATTTGCTCGGAAAGGTCCGCGGCAGGGATTATCGCCTCAGCCAGGCTCACATTGTAATTCGGAAGGAACACCACTTTGAGCAGCTGACGTACGTTGGGATCATTGTTGATCATCCAGCCAACGTCATGAATCAGTTTTATAATGAGCTTGGCGCGATGATAACTAGCCGCCGCCTTCCCCGCGAAAATCTTGACCCTAGGCACCCAATCGCGGGTCGGCTGCGACCGTATCTCGTTGTAAAGGGCTATCGTCTCCAGAATGTTCATCAATTGGCGCTTGTACCTCATGGATCCTCTTGATGTGGACATCGAATAACGCGTCGGGATCCACCTCGACCCCAACCCGGGCGGCAATCAAGTCCCTGAGCCGGGTTTTGTTCAGCCGCCGTACCACGGCGAGCCGATCGTGGAGCGAGGCATCTTCCGCAAATCGGTCGAGAGACTGCAACTCGGCGGGGTCATCCAGAAACCGCGGGCCCAGCACCTCGACCAGGAGAGCAGTCAGGGCGGGGTTCGCCGCGAAAAGCCAGCGCCGGAAGGTGATCCCATTCGTCTTGTTGACTATCCGCTCGGGATACATCTCGTGCAGGTCGCGGAACAGTGTTTGGCGCAAGAGGTCCGTGTGCAGCGACGACACGCCGTTCACTTTATGCGAGCCCACAAAGGCCAAGTTGCTCATGCGCACGCGCCGGCCGTGATGTTCGTCAATCAGGGACAACGCCGAGATCCGGTGTGCGTCGTCACACGCCCCGCCTTTTATCTGGCTAAGATGGAGCGCGTTGATCTCGTATATGATTTGCATGTGTCGAGGCAGCAGCCGCTCCATCAAAGATACTGGCCAACTCTCTAATGCTTCGGGCAGCAGCGTATGATTTGTATACGAGAACACGGCGGTTGTTATCGTCCAGGCCTCTGCCCAGGCAAGGCCGTGAACATCAACCAGCAGCCTCATGAGCTCCGCAACGGCGATGGCGGGATGTGTGTCGTTGAGTTGAATGGCCACTTTTTCAGCAAGGGTCCGCACGTTCCCATGATGGCGTACATGACGCTGAACCAAGTCCTGCAGCGACGCCGACGAAAAAAAATACTCCTGACGCAGTCTCAGCTCCTGTCCCGCCGGAGTTTCATCGCTCGGGTAAAGTATCAGGGAGATCGCGTCAGCGCGTGTGCGAGCTTCAAGGGCGCCTACATGATCGCCCTGGTTGAAGGCGGCTAGATGAAGCGGAGCCGGCGCGCGAGCTGACCAGAGGCGAAGCACATTGACATGCCGTCCCCGCCAGCCGACTACGGGCGTATCATAGGCCAGGGCATCTATAGTCTCGATTGGGTGCCATGCGTGGTGGAGCTGGTCATCCAGGCCCCTTTCAGATGTAACCACACCGCCAAAGCCAATTGAGTGAGTTCTCTGGTCGAACGAACTCCCATGGATTGCCCGCGGATAGCCAGTTTTCCGGATATTCCTGCTGCCAACCTTCGTTGATAGCTTGTCGGAACAAGCCAGCATTGTAGCGGATGCCGTACCCGTGCGCGGGAATCGAGAGCGTTGCCATACTTTCCATGAAGCAAGCGGCTAGACGCCCAAGGCCGCCGTTCCCAAGGGCTGCGTCAGGCTCGATATTCCGCATGTTGTCGAGATCCACGCCAAGCTCGGCCAGAGCAGCACGCATCGGTTCCAAAATACCGAGATTGCGCAGGTTGTCGTGGAGTAGTTGACCGATCAGGAACTCCAGCGAAAGATAGTAAACCCGCTTACGTCGCTCAGTATAGTCCGATCTCGTTGACGGAATCCATCGGTCAACAATTCTGTCGCGAACTGTGAGACAGGTCGCAACGAACCAGTCCCACTCACTCGCCACGATCGGGTCTCGGCCAACGGCGTAGGTAAGCTTCGCAACGACGCTCCGACGAATGGTGGCAACGTCGTTGTCTTCTTGCATCGGCAAGGAATCTCGGTCCGCCATGGGACTTTCGGTTCTCCCGTTCCAGTCGTCATATGCCATGGTCTATTCTTGAAGTGCTACGCGGCTAGGCATGCTCAACTCCAACTCCCTGCCAAGTGCCGGCACCATTTCCAGGGCACGGTTTGCGATAACAATTTAGCACACCGGTTGCAATTCTTGCTTCCAATGCAAGCGTTGCGCGGCGGCCTAATGCCCGGCGCCATGGTGATCGGTCCCGCGCAGGGGTGCTGAACCAGGTTTCGGGTCAGGCGCCGGGGGTCGCGGCCGGAGTGGTCTGAGCGACGATGCGCGCCTGTCGGACGTGCGCGGGATACCAGGTGGTGAACCTGATCGCGGCGATGCTGGCCAGGATCGATGCCGTTCCGCCGAACCATCCGGGCATGCCGGGGATGGTGGCGACCGCCAGCTTCGCCAGCAGCATGACCGCGAAGGCGCCCGCCCATGCCGCCGTGATCCGCGCATTAACTGAACGGAATACGGGATTGTCCCAAAATTCCGGCGCGACCCGCTCGCGGGCATATTGCAGCGTGAACGGCAGGCGAATCGCGAGCGAGCCCAGCACGATCGGCACGAACACCGGCTCGGATGTGACATCGCCGGCCGGCAGCTTCAGCAAGCTGCGCTTCCCGGTCACCAGATCCAGATGCGCCAGCGTGTCGAGCGTGCCCCCGTGCGAGCCGGCGAACCAGCCATGCCGGTACGGCCGTCCCGCCCGGCGGTCGTCGATGCGGGGGACTCGCCCACCAGATCATCGAGCGCGGGGCTGACGAAGGCGTCGGTGCCGCCGTCCGGGTCGATCGTCCAGCGGCACAGGCGCGCGCGGGTGCTGGCGGGATCGGTCGGCCCGCCATCGGCGCGGGGAACAGCGGCGGCTCCTCGTAGCGCATCACGTCGGCCAGGATGCGGCCCTCCTCCTCCAGGCGTTCATCACGTGGAAGACGTAGCCCGTCTCGGCGCGGAACCAGCGCAGGCTGCTTACTCCACCATCCAGGCGCATGACGCCGACACAACCGCCCAACTCGGGCTGCCACGCGAAAGGAGGGCCGCCGCTCATGACCCGCAAGCTGCCGGCCAGGGGCATGACCGGAAACACCACATGCCGGTCTGTCACCAGGAAGTCGTGCACCGTGCTGCAATAGGGTGCATCGAAGCTGTCAAGCCTGGTGACGGTGCCGCCGCGATCCACGGAGCCGAAGCGGATCGCGGGCGAGAACGGACCCTGCTGATGTTCCGCAGCGAACGACTGGACATGGAGCGCCCCGCGCTGCACGAGGCCATCGGCGCGGCCCGTCATGCGTTGGCGGCGGCGAGCAGCGCCCGTTCCGGCGGCGGTCCGGCAGGGCTGGCGGCGGCGACCGCGCTCTGGTCGCTCGTGCATGGCTTCGCGCTTCTGCTGATCGACGGGCGCTTGCAGGGCGTGCTGGAAGGCGTTCCCGGCCACGATCCCGACACCACCTTCGATTGCATGGTGTTCAAGTAGGCTTACTCCCCGGCCGTCGGCTCGGCCTTCCTGCCGCCGGCCCGCCGAAGCTGCCGCACCTCGATCGCCTGCCACACGATCAGCGCGGGAGCGCCGATGATGATGTCGCGGGCGCGGCGCAGGAAGGACAGACCGATGGACAGGTGCGCCGGCATCCCGAAGGCTTGGCCGATCAGCACATAGGACGCCTCCTGCACGCCGAAGCCGCCGGGCACCAGGAAAGCGACCGCGAGCGCGCCGGACAGCAGGCCCTCGATCGCCATGGCGGAGATCACGTCGATGTGCCCGCCGAGCATTCGGTAGGCCATCCAGACCGTCACACCGCCGCCGACCCATCCGGCCAGATGGATGCAGGCGGCGCTGCCGATGCGGCGCGGCTGGCTGAACAGATGCTCGAAATCGTGCTGGATTACGACCGCCTCGCGCTCGGCCCTGCGCGCCCATCGCGCGGCGATCCGCCGGCCGATGGCATGGAACAGCCGGGCCGAATGCTGCTCGGCCCAGACCAGCGCCGCAACGCCGGCGACCAGCAGCGCCAGCCCGACCGCCAATGGCAGCACCAGGGAGGAGCCCGGGCCACGCACCAGCAGCATGACGAAGCCGAAAAGGATGAAGGGGATCTCGCCGATGAACTCGGCGGCCACGTCGGCGATGCTGGAGGCGACCGCCCGCTCCCACTTCACGCCGCCCAGGGTCACGGCACGGGCGCCGAAGGCGAGCGCGCCGACTTCCGAAAACGGCAGGATGTTGGCCCCGCCCTCGCGCACCAGCCGTCCCCACACCAGGGTCCGCAGCCGCGCGCCCGGGCAGAGCCGGCGCCAGGCGAAGGCCAGCAGCACGAACATCAGGAACTGCCAACCGACCAGGATCGCGAAGCCGCCCCAGCCGACCGTCGCCACTGAACGGATGATCTTGCCGGCGCCGAGCCAGACCACCAGCCCGACGGCCAGGGCGACCCCGAGCAGGGCAAGCAGAATGGCGCTCTTCTTCACGCGGAGTACGGCGACATTGGCTGATCCGGTCCAGGCGGCGGTCCGAACAGAACGCCACGCAGGGGCAGGGGTTCGCGGCGCCGACGAAATGTCCAGCACTTGCCCACGGATCAGGCAACCAGCGCGGCTGCCCTGATCTCATCCCAGGCTTCTCGCCCTGGCATGCATCTTGAAGTGCCACTGAGCGAGCCCGCCGCAGGGGCGCGCTCAAGGACAGGGCAACGCACGATGAAACTCATCATGGCGATCATCAAGCCATTCACGCTCGAAGAGGTGCGCGCCGCGCTGACCCTGCTCGGCGTTCAAGGGCTGACCGTGTCGGAAGTGAAGGGGTTCGGGCGGCAGAAAGGGCAGACCGAAATCTATCGGGGGGCGGAATATCAGGTGAACTTCCTCCCCAAGGTCAAGATCGAGGTCGCCGTGCCGAGCGAGATGGCTGACCAGGTGGTCGAGGCGATCACGCGCTCGGCCCATACCGGCAAGATCGGCGACGGCAAGATTTTCATCGTGGACCTTGAGCGCGTCGTGCGCATCCGCACCGGCGAGCTCGACGCCGCGGCCCTCTGAATTCAGCGCACAGGAGCAGCAAGACGATGAAGCGAATCCTATTCCCCTGCCTGGGCTTGGCGTCTGCGGCCGCCCTGCTCAGCGCGCCCGCGATGGCCGCCGACACGGCGGCGAAGATCGACACCGGCGACACCGCCTGGATGCTGTGCAGTACCGCGCTGGTGCTGATGATGACCATCCCCGGCCTGGCGCTGTTCTATGCCGGCATGGTGCGCAAGAAGACCATGCTCGCCACGATGATGCAGTCCTTCAGCGTCTGCTGCCTGGTGACGATGGTCTGGATGGTGATCGGCTATAGCTTGGCGTTCACCAACGGCTCGCCTTATATCGGCGATCTGTCGCGGTTCTTCCTGCAAGGATTCGGCACCGGCTGGGACAAGCCGTTCCTGCTCGGCGCGGGCGTTGACAGCGCCACGCAGACCACGATTCCCGAGACCGTGTACATGATGTTCCAGATGACGTTCGCGATCATCACGCCGGCGCTGATTACCGGCGCCTTCGCGGATCGCATGAAGTTCAGCGCGCTGCTGATCTTCATGACCTTGTGGTCGATCTGCGTATATGCGCCGATCGCGCACTGGGTCTGGAGCGCGACCGGCTGGCTTGGTGCGGGCGTGTTCGGGCTTCCCGGCGCGGCGGACTTCGCCGGTGGCACGGTGGTTCACATCAATGCCGGCGTCGCCGGACTCGTGTGTGCGCTCGTGATGGGCAAGCGGATCGGCTACGGCCACGACAACATGGCGCCATACAACGTCTCCTTCGCGCTGATAGGCGCCTCCCTGCTCTGGGTGGGCTGGTTCGGCTTCAACGCCGGCTCGGCGGTGGGCGCGAACGGACGCGCGGGCATGGCGATGGCGGTGACGCAGATCGCCACCGCGGCCGCAGCGCTAGGCTGGATGTTCGCGGAATGGGCGTCGAAGGGCAAACCCTCGGTTCTCGGCATCGCCTCGGGCGCCGTTGCCGGCCTCGTCGCCATCACACCGGCCTCGGGCTTCGTGCTGCCGGGACCGGCCATCCTGATCGGCGTCGCTGCCGGCGTCGGCTGCTTCTGGGCCGCAACCAGCCTGAAGCACGTGCTCGGCTACGACGACAGCCTTGACGCCTTCGGCGTGCATGGCGTTGGCGGGATGATCGGCGCGCTGCTGACCGGCGTGTTCGCTTACGGCCCACTAAGCGCGACCACCGCATCCCCGCAGGGGGTCAACATCGGCGGCATCGCGCAGTTCGAGAGCCAGGTGATCGCGGTGGCGACAACCATCGCCTACAGCGGGGTGATGACGCTGATCATCCTCACGATCACCAAGGCACTGGTCGGGCTTCGGGTGGAGCGGGAGGAAGAGCGCGAAGGGCTCGATCTCGTGCTGCACGGCGAGCAAATCTTTCAGTGACGTGCTCGGGGGCGCCGGAGAGGGCGCCCCTTTTCATTCCCTACGAGCCGCGAACCACCTCCAAAAAGGGAAGCTTCAATGCCCCGAGGACCCACCGCTCTCCTCGCCGCGAGCCTGGCCGTCGGCAGCACGCCGGCTCTCGCGCAGACCGTCACGACGACCCCCTCGCCGCCTGCAACGACCTCTCCCACGACACCGCCCGCGCAGGCGCCGGCGGCCGCGCCAACCCCGCCTTCATTCCAGATCCACGGGATCACCCTGAACGCGCAGGCCGACGCCGGTGTCACCTTCAATCCGGCTGGCCCGAGCGACGGTCTCAACTTCGGACACCTGTTCACCGACCGGGCGAACCAGCCGGTGCTCAACCAGCTCCTGCTGACCGCGCAAAAGCCAATTGATCCGAAGTCGTCGACCGTGAACTTCGGCTTCGACCTCCAGTTGCTATATGGCACCGACGCCCGCTACACGCATTTTATCGGCGAGCTGAACTACCTGACCGACAGCCGCTATCAGCTCGACATCATCAATGCGAATGTGCAGGTGCATCTGCCGTACTTGGTGTCGGGAGGCGTCGATCTGAAACTCGGTCAATATCCGACGCCGCTAGGGTTCGAGACCATCGATCCTTCGGGCAACCCGTTCTACTCGCACTCCTACATCTTCAACTTCGGGCTGCCCTTCAAGCACACCGGTGGGCTTGCCATCGCCCATGTCACCGACGCGGTGGACGTGTATCTTGGCGTCGATTCCGGCACGAACACCGCGCTCGGCAACGGCGACAACAACTCCGCCCCCGCTGCCCTTGGCGGGTTCAATCTGACCTTGATGGGCGGGAAGCTGACGGTGCTGGCGTTGACGCATATCGGCCCGGAGAACCCGGCCCGCACGGTGCCCGGCGCGGACGGCTACATGCGCGCCTTCAACGATGTCGTCGTGACCTGGAAGGCTACGGACAAGTTGACCCTGACCACCGAGGGCAACTTCGTGCGCGACGACTACTTCAAGGCCAATGGCTTCGGCGCGGCCCAGTACGCATCCTATGCGCTCACCGACAAGCTGACCCTCAACGGCCGCGCCGAGTTCTGGCGGGATGACAACGGTTTCTATGTCGCGGCTTTCCCCGGTGCGTTCGACTTCGTCAACGCCGAGGCCGGCAAGCCGGCGCCGTTCGTCAAAGCCTACGGGCCGAATACGTATGGCGAGCTGACGCTCGGCGTCACCTATAAGCCTGCCGTGCCCGCACCCGTTTCGAACCTGTTGCTGCGGCCGGAATTGCGCTGGGATCATGCGTTCGGCGCCGGAGCACCCTATAATGCCGGCACCTCCCACAACGCCGTGACCATCGCCGGGGACGTGGTGATCGGGTTCTGAGCGTCTGCTAGACGGGTGGCTATGAAAGCTTTGGACCGGATGGCGGCGTTGCAGGCGGACATCACCCGCCTGGAGGTCGATGCGATCGTCAACGCCGCCAACGAAAGCCTTCTCGGCGGCGGCGGGGTGGACGGCGCCATCCACCGCGCGGCCGGACCGGAGTTGCTCGCCGAGTGTCGCGGGCTGGGTGGTTGCCCCACCGGCGAGGCACGCCTGACCGGCGGCTATCGCCTGCCGGCCCGCTACATCATCCACACGGTCGGGCCGATCTGGCGGGGCGGCGGCGCCGGTGAAGCCGACCTGCTCGCGCGCTGCTACCGGGAAAGCCTGGCGCTGGCCGTGGCGCACGGGCTCCGCACAATCGCCTTTCCCGCTATAAGCTGCGGAGTCTACGGCTTTCCCGTTTCGCAAGCCGCGCGCATCGCGGTGCATCAGACCAGGGACGTGCTGGACGGCGCACCGGAGATCGAACGGGTGATCTTCGCCTGCTTCAACGCCGAGGTGCTTGCGGCCCACGAAGCAGCCCTGCGCGATCTCGCGGCATAATGCTGTCGCTTGCCGCGCCGCGCCGGCGCGCTTAGATCGGGCCATGCGCTTCTCTCGCTCCAGCCGGGTAGGCAAGCTCGCCACGCTTGGCGGCCTGCTCGGTGCCGTCGCCATCATGCTGACGCTCGTTTCGTACTCCGTCACCCTGTATCGGCTGTTCTGCCAGGCAACCGGCGCGCTCGGCACGACCGAGCGGGTGGCCGCCGTCTCCGGGCCGGTGTCGGATCGCTTCGTGACGGTGCGCTTCCTGACCAGCACCGCCCCCGGCCTGCCCTGGCGCTTCGCCCCTGTGCAGGACAGTGTGCGCGTCCGGCTGGGCCAGGACGCGCTGGTATTCTTCGAGGCGGAGAACCTGTCCAACGAGCCGATCGTCGGGCACGCTACCTTCAACGTGACGCCGGAGAAGACCGGCATCTACTTCAAGAAGATCGAGTGCTTCTGCTTCACCGAGGAACGGCTGGAGCCGCACCAGAAGGTGGAGATGCCGGTCGACTTCTTCGTCGATGCGAGGATGGCGGAGGACCGCAACACCGCCGACGTGACCGAGATCGACCTGTCGTACGAGTTCTTCCGATCGCTGAAGCCGGGAGGTGCCTTGGACCTGGCGCGGTTCGAGCAGGCCGCGCCCGATCCGGCGGCGGGGGAGAAGGTGTTCGCCAGCGCCTGCGCCTCGTGTCACGGCCTGGACCAGGCCCGCGTCGGGCCGCCGCTGCGGGGCGTGTTCGGCCGCCGGGCCGGCACCGCGCCGGGCTACCCGTATTCGGAGCCGCTCGCCCGTGCCGGCCTGACCTGGAACGCCGATACGCTCGACAAATGGCTCTCGGGCCCGCAGGCGTTCATCGCCGGCGCGCAGATGCCCATGGTGTTGGCCGACCCGCTGCGCCGGCGCGACGTGATCGCGTACCTGAAGTCGCTGTCGCAGACTGCCGAGTCGAAACCTCATAACGGCCTATAGCCCCTCCGACAGGCTTGCCTGACCGCGAGGCGCAACGTATAGGATAACTCATGGTTGGCCGGCCCATCCGCACGGGTGCCTACTCCGACCGCGCTTCCGCGGGTGGCGCGGTGCGTCCGTTCCGCGGGCTGCTTTCGCTCCTTCGACTTAGCCGCCCCTGAGCGGCGAGCCGGGGTCTGGACCGCGGCATCGCTCAGGGGAGCCCCTGGCGCGCGGCGTGTTCACACCGAAGGACCGAGACCATGAGCATCGAGCATCCCAGCTTCGGCAAGCTGGAAGACGACCGAATCATCATTTTCGATACCACCTTGCGCGACGGCGAGCAGTCGCCCGGCTTCTCGATGAACCTGAACGAGAAGATCCGCATGGCCGAGGCGCTGACCGAGCTTGGCATCGACGTGATGGAGGCGGGCTTCCCGATCGCCTCGCCGGGCGATTTCGAGAGCGTGAAGGCGATCGCGGAGAGCATCGGCCAGCGGGACGACACGCCGGTCATTTGCGGTCTGGCGCGAACCGGGCGCGAGGACATCCTGAGCGCCGCCGAGGCGGTGAGATCGGCCAAGCGCAAGCGCATCCACATCTTCCTCAGCACCAGCCCGCTGCATATGAAATACAAGCTGCGGATGGAGCCGGACGAGGTGCTGCAGCTGGCGACGGACAGCGTCATCCTGGCGCGGAAATTCGCCGACGACGTCGAATGGTCGGCCGAGGACGGCACGCGCACCGAGCCGGAATTCCTGTGTCGGTGCGTCGAGGCGGCGATCGAGGCGGGTGCGACCACCATCAACATCCCCGACACGGTCGGATATGCGCTGCCCGAGGACATGGTGCGCATCTTCACCATGATCCGCGAGCGCGTTCCCGGCGCCGACAGGGTGGTTTTGTCCACGCACAACCACAATGACCTCGGCCTGGCCGTCGCCAACACCTTGGCCGCGATCAGCGTCGGCGTGCGCCAGATCGAATCCACCATCAACGGCATCGGCGAGCGGGCGGGAAACGCCTCGCTCGAGGAAGCGGTGATGGCCATACGCACCCGCAACGACCGCGTGCCGTTCCGCAACGGCATCAAGGCCCAGAATCTGCTCAAGGTTTCGAAGCTGCTGTCCACAATCACCGGGTTCGACGTGCAGCCCAACAAGGCGATCGTCGGCCGCAACGCCTTCGCCCACGAAGCGGGCATCCACCAGGACGGCGTTCTGAAGAACGCCGCGACCTACGAGATCATGACCCCCGAGAGCGTGGGCTGGACCAAGTCGAACCTGGTCATGGGCAAGCACTCCGGCCGGGCGGCGTTCCGCGACAAGCTGCGCTCGCTCGGCTACGAGATTGGCGACAATCAGCTCAATGTCGCGTTCCGCCGCTTCAAGGACATCGCCGATCGCAAGAAGGTCGTTTACGACGAAGACATCGTCGCGCTGGTCGATGACGAGGTGATGCGCGACCACGAGCGCATCCGCTTCGTCTCGCTCGATGTCCATGCCGGGTCCAAGGCGCCGCAGCGGGCCGAGCTGGAGCTGGACGTGGATGGCGCGGTGAAGCACGCCGTCGCCACCGGCGACGGCCCGGTGGACGCGACGTTCCGGGCGATCCGCGACATCTTCCCCCACGAGGCCAACCTGGTCCTGTTCTCGGTCGGCGCCGTCACCGAAGGCACTGATGCGCAGGCCAAGACCACGGTCCGGCTCGAGGAGAACGGCAAGATGGTGGACGGGCAGGGCGCCGACCTCGACACCATCGTCGCCTCGGCCCGCGCCTACGTGCACGCTCTCAACAAGCTGCTGGTGAAGCGGGTGCGGACCGAGCCGCAAGCCTTGTCGGCGTAAGAGGAAACGGGATCAGCCATCCTCGGATGGCTGGTCTTGTTTGAGGCCGATCACGGCCGTCCGCATCATGGCTCGCGCACGCTCAATGCGGTCGCCCGTCTGGCGGTCCTGGCGAAATCCGTGTCGAATGTGACAAAGATCTCGCAATGATCGGCAGCGGCGAGGTGCAGGGCATTCGCGAAATCCATGCCCTGCCCGCACCAGTCCAGCGCACGGGCGGCCGGAGCCGCGTCCTGCAACGACACACCAGGCAGTCCAGCGAAGTTTCGCAGGCCGGCGGCGACCTGGGACGGTTCGAAGCGGTACACGCTGCGGAGCACCCATTCGGTTTCCAGCAACACGGTCGTTGATACCCATACGTCATTGCCCTCCACCAGTCTGCGCACCAGTGGAGATTGCTGCGGGTGGTCGTTCGTGAGGAACCGGACGACGACGTTAGTATCGACCGCGAGCATGCCGGCGCTCGGCTTCAGCCGCGATGCCCCGCTTTCATGTCACTCAAACTCCTGGGTGCCCCGGAGTGGAGCAACGAGCCAAAGACATCCGCCGCCTGCGTTCGTTTGAACATCGGAGCGGGCCTGAGCAGCACGCTATCAGGCGTTTCTTCGACTGCCAGCCGGACTCCAGCAGTCCAGCGCCGACGCCGGCGGATCTCTGCCGGTAGAATGATTTGTCCTTTGGTAAAGACCGTGGTGGTCAGTTTGTCGGCGGTCGCCATGGCGGCGGCCTCCCTTCTCGAGTAACACCGACCCGACGCTTCGCTGACGAAGACCAACAAGGCGCACCGCAGCGAGCCATCCTCCAAGCACGACACGGCAGTTGATGCCGAGCACGGCGTCGTACTGGATGTGGCCGTTACCACAGCGGCCGTGCACGACACCAAAACTGTCGAGAGCCACCTGACTGACGTCGCTGCCGCTACCGGCACGGCCCGGCCTCGCCAACATGCAGATCCAGGCCTACTTCGCCGCCGCCATCACCCTCAAACGGCTGGCCGCTGCCTTCGGCCTGCCAATCCGGGCCATGCTGCTCAGCTTCCCGGCGCAACTCGGCAATCTCAGCCCCCAAGTGGTCCAGCGGCAACCCGGCCTCGCTTCAGCCGCCAAGTTACGCCTGACCGTCAGCACACCCCTTTGCCCAGGTCAGAAAGCACATTTTTCAACAGGCTCAGGCCATTGATATGAGCCGATCCTACGCTGGAGGCTAGATGGAGAGGCTGCGCCAACGTTCGAGCCGCGCGTTCATGCGTCGAACGTGACTGCCCGGCCAGAACACCCGTCCGCAACAGGGACAGGTCCGGAAGGGGCCGGAAAGCTCGCGCGACCGCGCCGGGATGCGCGCCAGATCTCCTGCATAAGCCAGTCGCAGCGGCGTGTTGTCCACCATGCACCGGGTGAACGGCGCGAACGTCCAATCCACATCGAGGACATCGGACAGGGTGCGAGCGTGGTCGTCCATGTCGTTGCCCGCCAGCAGCACGGTTCGCATCCCCATGCCCGCTTCGCGCACCAGTCTCCGGTCGCGGGAGACCAAGACGCGCGCTTGTACACGGCATTGCTCGAGCATGGCGGAGTCTGGCGTGCCGGGCTGAGCCAGCGCGGTGTCGTATCCCGCGGCGCGCAGCCAGCGCGCGAAGCCCGCGAGCATCTCATCGCACAGGAGGCGCACCGCTCCACGCGGAACCCCGACCGGGGATCTCTCGTTGCTGCCGCATTCGTCCCGCGCCATGGACGAGGTTCGCTGTTCCACTGATCCGCCTCCGGAGCACGATATGTCAGATAATCGCGCCTTGACGACCGAGATCGCTCTGTCTCCGGATCGGCGCAAGCTTTTGAAATGGACGACGGTGCTCGCTGGCGCATCAGGCGTCGGATTGACGGCCGCGCGCGCCCAGCAGGCAGGCCGCTCCGAGCGGCCAAACGGCAATCCAGCCGGGGAAGGTTCCGGCGGCCTTCGCAGGGGAATGATCGGCTTCATGCTGGCCCATGAGCAGTTTCCTGTCCCGGAGCTCGTCCAACTGGGCTCGCTCGCATCACGCTCCGGCTTTCACCTGCTCGCGACAAGCGATCATTTGCAGCCGTGGCAGGCGAACGAAGGCCATTGCGGACAAGCGTGGGTCACCCTGGGTGCGTTGAGCGGCCAAGCGTCGCGAAGCTGGATGGGCACCACGGTGACATGCCCGACGCTCCGGTACAACCCTGCCGTTGTCGCCGAGGCCTTCGCATCGCTCAGCCTGCTGTCGCCAGGCCGGATTTTCCTGGGCGTGGGATCAGGTGAGGCGCTGAACGAGCAGGCCGCCACGGGGACCTGGCCAAAATGGCAGGAGCGATGGGACCGCCTCATCGAAGCGATCACCATCGTTCGCCAACTCTGGACAGGACAGAACGTGTCTCACAAGGGCACATATTACAACGTCGACGCGAAGCTCTATAATCCGCCCGCGCGTCCGATTCCTCTGCTCACCGCGGCGAATGGCCGCAAATCCATGCGGCTGGCAGGGCAACACGGGGATGGGCTCATCACCGATCCGCAGACCTGGAAGCAGCACAAGTCCGAGTGGGAAGATGGCGCGCATTCGGCCGGGAAGAATCCGGCGGAGATGCCCGTGCTGGTCGAGCAATATGTCGTTGTCGGCGGCCAAGCCGACGCGAAGCAGGCAGCGGAATTATGGCGATTCGGACCCAAGGCGTTCAAAACGCTCTACAACGTTTCCGACCCCACCCAGATTCAGCAGATGGCCGAGTCACAGATCCCGCTCGAGGAAGTGACCAAGCAATGGGCCGTCGGCACTGACCCAGCAGTGCATATAGCGAAACTCAGGGAACTCTTCGACAGCGGGGTGAGCATCGTCAACGTCCATTCCGGTCAGTCGGACCAGAAGAGGGTGATTGAGTTTTATGCCTCCCACGTGCTGCCGAAGTTCAAGCAGCCCGTGTGAGCGCTGGGGTCGTGCTCGACCCAGCCCGGGCACGGGATAGATCTCGCGGTGCTCGCGCCGCCGAAGCGCAGTTCAGGTCCCCGGTTCAAGCTCCGAGCATCTGCCCACCGTCGACGGCGATCGTCTGCCCTGTCACCCAGGAGGCGAGCGGGGAGGCGAGAAACATCACCACGTTCGCCACCTCCTCCGGATGACCCAGACGGCCGAACGGGCAGTTCTTGAACACCGCGTTGTAGAGGGCTGGATTGTCGCTCTTGCGCCGGTCCCAGACGCCGCCGGGGAACTCGATCGATCCCGGCGCCACGGCGTTCACGCGCACCCCGTCGCGCGCGTACATCTGCGCCTGCGTTCCCGTGTAGTGGATCGCCGCCAGCTTGATCGCGCCGTACGGGGGCTGGCGCGCGGCCGGGCGCAGCGCGGAGATCGAGGAGGTGTTGACGATGGCGCCCTTACTTTCCTTCAGGTGCGGCAGTGCCGCGTGGCTGGCGTGGACGATCGCCATCATGTCCACGGCGAAGCTGACGCCCCAGCCCGCCGCGTCATCGGAGTTGCCGAAGCCCGAGGCGTTGTTCACCAGCACGTCGATGCCGCCCAGCGCGGCGGCGGCCTCAGCCACGTAGCGCTCTATGGCGGCCTTCTCGCCAAGGTCGCAGACGCCGCTGTGCGCGGTGTGGCCGAAACGCGCGATCTCCGCGCGCGTCCGTTCCAGCGTCTCGGCACCGCGCGCGCAGATCGACACGCCCGCCCCGGCTTCGGCGAAGCCGAGCGCGATGGCGCGTCCGATGCCGCGGCTGCCGCCGCACACGATGACCCGCTTGCCCGTGAAATCGAACATCCTGGCTTCCCCGCCCGCCATGCCGGGCCAGAGTGCGGAGGTTCGCGCCAAGGCGCAATGCCGCCACGTAGGAGATCACTTCTCACGCGCCACGAACACCTGCCCGGTGGCGTAGGAGAGCCAGACCCGGCGCGTGCGGAACCAGTCGGCGCCGAGCAGCATGTCCACGATCGGAAAGAAGCGCAGCCGCGAGGCCAGGACAGGAACGTCGTGTTCGGTCTGCTCACCCACCCGCAGACTGGACAGGCGGACCGGCCAGACCGGGCGGGCGCGATCGCCAACCCCGCGTGTCTCCAGCCCGGACGTGCCGGGATCGTCGATGCCGAGCCGGATCACTCCCGGCGCGCCGATCAGCGTGTCGGCCGAACCGGTGTCGGGCAGGGCGCGCAGCCTCGCGCCGTCAGCCACCACCGGCAGGACGAGCGCGTCCCCGTATTCCGCCAACGCGGCGATCGCATCATAGGGCTCGCGCCAGGGCAGGAAGCGGCCCGTGCAGCCGCTCACCCCCCAGAGCGTCAGCCGGTGCCGGGGCACGTCCAATTCCACGTCGAATGCGCTCAGGAAGTCCCGCCCGAGCAGCCCGTCGATCGGCGCGCCGTCTGCGGAGGGGTCGCTGATCGGCCCCACCGCCAGCGTCGCGTCCCCGACGGGGCTGCGATGGCGGAGCGGGATGCCGGCAAGGCTGAGACTTCGCGGGTCGGCAACGCTGCTGTGCTCGATCCCGCCGATGCCCCAGACCGTGTCCCCTACCCAGCGGTCGCGGGCAAGGCCCAGGCGCCGCACCGCCTCGGGCGTGACCAACGAGCGTTCCGCCCCGGTGTCGAGCTGGAAGGTCGCCTGCGCCCCGTTGACCGCGACCTCCACCAGGAAGCGCGATGCGACGAGGCGGATCGGCACCGTCGCGCGCGACGTCAACTCGCATGCGATCGCCGGGGGGGCGAGCCAGGAGCTCAGCAACGCCATCCCCAGCGCGGCGCGCGCGAGAAGGCGCAGGATCACCGGGCGAGCAACTGCTGCTGGCGGGAAGCGGCGTCCACCGCCGCCATTGCCCTCTCCGGCTCCTCGTTCCCGGCAGCGACCGCGCGCAGCTCGCTCACCAGCGCCCGTTGGATCGCCGGATCGCCGATGACGTGCGGCCTGGCCCCGCCAAGCTGGGCGCGGAACATGTCGTAGAGCTGCTGGACATCGGCAGGGAGCGTCAGCTGAGGACGCAGACCATCATGGGCCGGCAGGCCGGCGAGTTCGTTCACGGCGACCTGGGCGCCCGGGCCAACGATCAGGTCGTGCCACACGATCTGGCTGGCGCGCTCGACGTCAGGCGATCCGTTGGCGTTCCTGGTGATCGCCCAACCGACCGCAACGCCGCCCAGCGGCGGGCTTGGCTGGCCATGCGGGCCGATCGCCGGAAAGGCGAACGGGCCATAATTGAACAGCGCCGGCGTTTCCGGCTTCTCCGACGGGTGCGCCTGACGCAGCCAGTCGGAGGCCTGCGGGCTCATGCCGGCGTTGCCCTGGGCAAACTGCGCGGCGGCGGCATCCGCCCGCGTGACCAGCGCATCCTGATCCGCGATCCGGCGCGTGAAGAGCGATCGCCAGACAGCGGCGGCCTGCACCATGCCCGGCCGCGACCACGCCGGCTGGCCGCTCTCCGCGCTGAGCAGATCCTTGGCGTCCGTTTGCGCCGCGATCTGCAGGAACAGCGCGATCATGGCCTGCTCGGTCGCGGCCCCCAGCGCGAGCGGAGACAGCCCGGCCTGGCGCAGCTTCTCCGCGGCGTTGGCCATCTCGTCCAGGCTCTTCGGCGGGGACGGCAGGCCGGCCTTGACGAAGGCGGGCCCGTCGAACCACAGCCCCAGCACCTCGGTGGTCATGGGCATGATGTAGAGATTGTCGTCGCCCTTGGGGTTGCCCAGCCTGGCTTCGCCGAGCACCTCGGCGGAGAAGTGCTTGCGCCAGTCCTTGCCCAGTATATCGCTGGCCGGCGTGGACACGTCCTGCAGCCGGTCGCGCAAGCGCTGCGTCTCCGCCCCTGGAGGCAATCCGATGATGTCGGGCAGCGTGCCCGCCGCGCTGGCTTCGGCCAGGGCATTGAAATAGACCTCGGCGGGCTGGACCACCGCGCGCAGCTCGATATCGGGATGGGCGTGCTCGATCGCGGCGACCATTTCCGCGACCACCGACGCTTCGGGGCGCCATGTCCATAGCGTCACCACGACCTTGTCGGCGCCGAGAGCCGGGGAGGGCGCCAACGACCGCAATACGGCGCCGAGCGCGAAAAGCGTCAAGAAGCCCGACAGGCGGGCGGCGCGGGCCATGCACGATCCTTTCCAGAGACGACGGCGCAGACTTACGCACCCGACCCGGCCGCGTCGATGGACGATCCGGCGCACCTGTTGTTGAGTGTGCGCGAATTGGAAGGGAGACGACGCGATGACCCTGCACACGGGGGTCTGCGAACGGCGGCGGGCACAATTCGTCCGTTGGGACGATGGCACTGATCCCGCAGGTGGTGGATGCGGTCGCGGGGCGGGTGCCGGTGCTGGGCGCCGGCGGCATCGCCGATGAGCGGGGAGTGGCCGCCGCGCTGATGCTGGGGGCCGAGGGGGCATGGATCGGCACCGCCTTCCTGGCGACCCCCGAATTGGGACTGGCCAATTTCCGGAAGCAGGCCCTGGTGGCGGGCGACGATCAGGGCACCCTCGTCTCCCGCGCTATCACCGGCAAGCCGGCGCGTTTGGTGCGCAATCGCTGGGCGGCGGCGTACGCCGAATCCGGTCTGGAGCCGTTGCCCATGCCCGGGCAGAGCGCGGTCGCGCACCCGGCCGCGGCATTGGCCGCCGGCCGCGGCGACATCTGGCCGGGGTTCGCGGGGGCAGGGTCTAGGCATGATCAGCGCGGTGCGACCAGCCGCGGACGTTCTTCGCGACATCGCCGCCTCCGCCGAGCGGGTCCTGACCACTGGAGTTCCACGATGTTGCGTCGAACGTGCGAGTTGACCCTGCGGGCCCGAGCGTAGTTTATTCACGGATACGCGAACAGCCGGTCTCAGGGGGAGGTCTCGCTGGCTGAGCAGACTATTCAGACGGCGGAATCTGGGCTCGGCTTGCCGCCGCACGGGCGGGCACCCTCGTTGCGCTCCCCGGGCCGGTGGTCTCTGTCATTCAGGGCGTGGCTGGTTCTGCTGGTGCTCGCGGCCACTGTTCCGCTGGCGAGCTACGGGCTGTTTCACGTCAGCCGTGGGTACTTCACCCAACGGTCGGCCCTGATCGAGCGGACGGCGGCGGTGGCGCGCACGGTCGCCCGGCTCACGGCTCAAGAGCTCGACCGCAATGTCATGGGGCTGCAAACACTGGCGTCGGCGCCGGCGCTGCAGGCGGGCGACTTCGCGGATTTCGCCCCGCTGTCTCGGATCTTCTTGTCCGAAGTGGTCCCAGGCGGCAGTCTGTTCGTGTTCGACGCCACTGGCCGAACCCTGTTCGCGGACGGGGGAATGCTGGACCCATCGATGTCCCGGCGCAGCCGTCCCGAGATCAGCGCGCGGGTCTTCGCGACGAAGGCGCCGCTGGTCTCGGACCTGTTCGCAGTGAAAGGCGCCGGCAAGCCGGCGGTGGTGATCGACGTTCCGGTCAGGCGTGACGGGCCGGTCAGGCGTGACGGGCAAGTCGTGTATGACCTTTCGCTCCGTCTACCGGTGAGCCGACTGCAGGAGATCGCCGGCGATCAGAGCCTGCCTGCGGGCTGGCTGGTCGCGATCATGGATTCGGTCGGCACCCTAGTAGCTCGTTTCCCCGATCCGGAGCGGGCCGTGGGACAACCGGCCAGCCCCGCGGCCCGGGCCTTCATTGCGTCCGGCGACTCCGAGAGGACCGCCGATACGCATTTCCGCCATGGTGGTGACGCCCTGGCTGTGTACGCCCGAACTCCCCGGTGGGGTTGGAGCGCCGCCATCGCCATTCCGCGGTCGCAGCTCTTCGCGCCGCTCCGCGCCAGCGTGACGGAGATGCTGCTGGCGGGCGTGGCGACGCTGGCACTGTCCCTGGGGCTGGCCCTGATCGTCGCGCGCCGCCTGGCGCGTCCGGTGAGCACCCTGGCTCGGCTCGCTGCGGCGCTCGACGGGTCGGACGTGCTGTTGGCGCACGAGCCGGGCGTCCGCGAGGCCGACGGCGTTGCGCGCGTGCTGGGCGAGATGGTGCGCCGCCGGCGTGCCGCCGAGGACAATGCGGGCGAGGCGGAGTTGCGCGCCGCCCGGCTGATCGAGGGGGTGCCCTGCGGCGTCATCGTCTTCGGCCCCGATGGGCATTGGGACTTCGTCAACCGAGAGATCTGCGCGATGCTGGCGCGCTCGGCTGAAGAGCTGAGGCGCCTGACAGTCGAGTTGCCTGACCTCGATGTGCGGGCGGTGGATGGCACGGCGATATCGCCGCCGGAGCGGGCCTCGGCCCGAGCCCTGCGAGGCGAGGCGGTGCGGGACATGGAAGTCAGCATGGTACGCGGCACCGGCGATCGGATTGCCCTGCTGCTCAGCGCGGTGCCGCTGCGCGATCGGGACGGGCGAATTGTCGGCGCACTCACGGCGATGCTCGACGTAACCGAGCGGCGGGCCGCGCAGGATCGCCTCGATGCGCTGCGACAGACGCTCGAGCAGCGAGTGCAGGACGAGGTGGCGGCGCGTGAGGCGGCGCAGCAAGAGGCCGCGCAGGCGCACAAGATGCAGGCGCTGGGCCAACTTGCGGGTGGGGTCGCGCACGATTTCAACAACGTTCTGCAGGCGATCTCCGGGGCCATTGCGCTGATCGAGCGCCGGGCCGAGAGCCCCGAGGCGGTGCGCCGGTTCGCGCGCACCGCCGCGGCCTCGGCCGAGCGCGGGGCAGCGATTGCTGGACGGCTGCTGACTTTCGCGCGTCGGGGGGATTTGCGTGCCGCCCCGGTGGATGCGGCGCAGTTGCTGCGCGATACGGCGGAGATCCTGGTGCATACGCTGAGTGCGCACGTCGCGGTTCGGTGCGATGCAACGGCGGAGGCAGGCTGGCTGATGGCGGACGGCCCGCAACTGCAGACCGGTACTGGTGAACCTGGCGGCCAATGCGCGCGATGCCATGCCCGACGGCGGCACGCTCACGCTGCGCGCCGGGCCCGAAACCGTGGCGCCGGGCGCGGCGCACCCGGCGGGGCTATGGCCGGGCCGCTATGTCCGACTGGACGCCGTCGATACTGGCGCGGGCATGGATGCGGCCACTCTGGCCCGCGCCACCGAGCCGTTTTTCACCACCAAACCGATCAGCAAGGGCACTGGCCTGGGCTTGGCGATGGCGCGCGGGTTCGCCGAACAACTGGGCGGCGGCATCGCCATCGAGAGCGCGCCGGGACGGGGCACGACGGTCCATCTGTGGCTTCCGGCCGCCGAGCCGCCCGCACGCGAGCCGTGCTCGGCTTCGTCGCCAGCCCGTGTCGCGGAGGGCACCCGCGTTCTCCTGGTCGATGACGAGGAGACGGTGCGCGCGGTACTGGCCGAGGAGTTGGAGGAGCGGGGCTTCCGCGTCCAGGAGGCGGCTGATGCGGAGGAGGCACGCGAGAAGTTGCGGACCACGAACTTCGACGTCCTTGTCACCGATTTCTCCATGCCGGGCGAGAGCGGCAGCGCGCTGATCGCGGCCGCCCGGCGGATGTGGCCAGGCATGCCGGCGCTACTGCTGACCGGCATGGCGACGGACCCGGCACTGGGCCGTGATGCGCCTTCCACCGACGCCGCCATCACCGAAACCGTGGCCAAGCCGGCGCGGGCCGCCGATATTGCCGGGCGCATCGCCCGGCTGGCAGCGGCAAATGCCTCCTCCTTCCCGCGCAGGCAGATGACGTGAGCTCGCCCGCCGATTCTTCCGCTGTCGCGGCTCGGCGCGCGCGAGAGGCCGAGCGGCTGCGAGAGAATCTTCGCCGCCGCAAGACTCAGCTTCGCGCCCGCCAGGAAGCCGCCGCCACCCCGATTGGAGGACCTTTTCCGATGGCCGTGATGTCCGACCGCTGGATCCGTCGAATGGCGACGGAGCACGCCATGATCGAGCCGTTCATGGAGGCGCAGAAGCGCGAGGGGGTGATCAGCTACGGCCTGTCCAGCTACGGCTACGACGCGCGCATCGCCGACGAGTTCAAGATCTTCACCAACATCGACAGCGCGGTGATCGATCCCAAGGATTTCGCGCCCGCGAGCTTCGTTGACCGGACGGGGGAGGTGTGCATCATTCCCCCGAACAGCTTCGCCTTGGGCCACACGGTGGAGTATTTCCGCATCCCGCGCGATGTGCTGGTGATCTGCCTTGGCAAATCGACCTACGCGCGTTGCGGCATCATCGTGAACGTCACGCCGCTGGAGCCGGAGTGGGAAGGGCAGGTGACGATCGAGATCAGCAACACCACCCCGCTGCCCGCGAAGATCCACGCCAACGAAGGCATCTGCCAGTTCATCTTCCTGCAAGGCAACGAGAGCTGCGAGACGAGTTACGCCGACAGGGCGGGGAAATACATGCGCCAGCGTGGAGTGGCGCTGCCGAGGGCCTGACGGGCAGGCCACCCGCCGGTAAGATCGGGGTCTGGGAAACGAACGGCCACACGACAAATGTGGAGTTGCTTCCGATCAGTGGTCCCGACGCGGCACCGTCTCCCGCTCTCGCGGGAGAGGGAGAAAGGCCCGTAGGGCCGGAAGGGTGAGGGAAGCAGTCAGCGCCAAGCGCTTGAGGCTGGGCTTGGCGGCGAGCGATTGGCGCAGGCGGGCCAGGCCTTCGCCGCGTCGGCCGTGGGCGAGCAGAGCGCGGCCGATCACCCAATCGTTCTCCGCCTCGGTCCGGGCGCGAAGCTCGGGGAGGATTGGGCCGAAGCGGGCGCGGAGATCAGGGTTGGAGAAGATCGCCGCCATGCAGGGGGCGAAGGAGGCGGGGTCAGCCGCCAGGCGAAGATAGGTGCCGGCCTGGCGACGGCGGACCAGAAGGGTAGGGCGGTCAGGCTCGCGTGCTACCGCAAATGCACCCCGCAAGGCGATGCGGATGAAGAATTCCCAGTCCTCGCCATAGGTCAGGCCGGGCCTGAACCCGCCGGCCGCGTGTGCCGCCTCGGCGCGGACCAGAACATGGCCGCCATTGGCGAACAGGTTGCGCTCCAGCAGGCGCTCAAGGATATCCCCGCCGGCGGGGCGCAGCAGACGCTGCGGAGCGTCGCCGATCACGGCGTTTTCCTGGACAAACCCGCAGCTTCCCGACGCGGCGACCGCGTCTGGCCGCGCTGCCAGGACCTCGGCCAGGCGGGAGAGCGCGTCCTCGCCGAGCCAGTCATCGGCATCAAGGAACAGGAGGGCGTCCACGTCCAGCGCGGCGCAGCCTCGGTTCCGGGCAGCCGAAACGCCAGCTTTTTGCTGGACTCTCAAATGGATGCGCGGGTCGGCGAAGTACGAAACAAGCTCGACGGTGGCATCGGTCGAACCATCATCGACCACCACCAGCACCCAGTCCCGGAATCCCTGTGCGAGCACCGAGACGATCGCGTCGGCAATCCAGGGAGCGGCGTTATGGGCGGGGATGACGATGCCGATGCGCACCGGGCGTGTATGCGCCACCGGCGATTGCCGCCCGGTTAACGCAGGCAGGCCGCGAGCGCCTCGAACTCGGCCACGCTCAGGGTCTCGGCCCGGCGGTCCGCGGCGATCCCGGCACGCGCCAGCAGCGCCTCCCCCCCGAGTGCGCGGAGCGCGCCGCGCAACATTTTCCGGCGCTGGCCGAAGGCCGCCGCCGTCAGGCGCTCCACGGCCGCGAGGCGCGCCGGGTCGGGCTGGACGGCGCGGGGGATCAGACGCACCACCGCCGACCACACCTTGGGTGGCGGGACGAAGGCCGAAGGGGGCAGGCGCAGGGCAAGCGACGCCTCGCACACGGATTGCGTCAGCACCGAGAGCCGGCCATAGGCGGACGTGCCCGGAGGGGCGCAGATCCGCTCGGCCACTTCCTGTTGGAACATCAGCGTCATCGCCTCGAAGGCCCCGGCCTGGCGCAGCCAAGCCACGAGCAGCGGCGTCGCGACATTGTAGGGCAGGTTGGCGACGATCTGACGGGGCTTAGGGGTCAGGGCGGCGAGGTCGAGGGACAGCGCGTCGGCCTCGATCACCTCCAGCCGGCCCGGATAGGCGTCGGCGAGTTCGCGGCTGGCGTCGGCGGCGCGCGGGTCGATCTCGATGGCGGTCACGCGCGCGCAATCCCCGGCGAGCAGCGCCCGCGTCAGCCCGCCCGGACCGGGCCCGACCTCGATCACCTGCCTCCCGGCAAGCTCGCCCGCAGCGCGCGCGATCCGCGTGGTCAGGTTCTCGTCGAGCAGGAAATGCTGCCCGAGCCTGCGCCGCGCATCCAGGCCGTGCCGCGCGATGACCTCGCGCAGCGGAGGCAGGGCCATCTCAGGTCTGGGGGGCGCCTGGCTTCGCCTCGCCACGCATCTCGATCCGCGCCTGCCGGCGCAGATCCTGCTGCATCTGACGCGACAGCAGCTCCACCCGGGTCTGCAGGATCTGCTCCTGGACCTGCTTGCGGGTGATCTCGTTCAGGTTCTTCTCGCCACGCTCGCACACCATCATGACGGCGATCCCATCGGTCGAGACCAGCGGCTTGCTCGCGCGGCCGATCGACAGGCTGGCCAGCATGGCACGGAACTGCGGGGGGTTCACCGCATCCAGCCGGATCTCGCCGGGGTCGGGAGGTCGGGGCGAGTTGTTGTCCTTCGCCGCCTGCTCCATCTCGGCGCACCCATGGGTCCGCGCCGCGATCGCCTCCGCCTTCTTCAGCGTCGCCACTTGCTGAGGCGTGGGCGCGGCTGGATTGAGCGGGGCGGCGAAGGGCAGGAACACCTGCCGGATCGAGAGCATGGTCGCGATGTCGCGCCCGATCTGCCGCTTGGCGGTCAGATGCACGACCTCCAGGCCGCCCGGAACCGCAATCGGCTCGCTGACCGCGCCGGGCGGCATCTCCTGGACGACCTTGGCTATCGCCGGGTCCAGCTGGCTCGGCTGCACCCAGCCGAGATCGCCCCCTTCCAGCGCCGATTGGGTCTGGCTGAACTGCGCCGCCACGACCGGGAACGGCGCGCCGGCGCGGAGCTGCTTGATGACCACATCGGCGAAACGCCGCGCGTCGGCGTCGCGGGACGGGTTCTCCACGGGAATGAAGATCTCGGATACGTGGAATTCGGGCCTGCCGACCTCCTCGGTCAAGGTGCGGGTGCGCTCGGCGACATCAGCGTCGCTCACTTTCAGCCGGTCGCCCATCTGTTGGCGGAGCAGCATGGTCCAGCCGATCTCGGTCCGCACCTGATCGACGAGCGTCGTGAAGCTCACCCCATCGGCCGACAGCTTGGCGCGAAGCGCGCCGGCCGGCATGCCGTTGTGATTTTCGATCTCCTGGATCGCCGCGGCGATCTGCTTGCCTTCCACCACGATGTGCTGGCGCTCGACCTCCTGCATCCTGAGCCGCTCGTCCACGAGCTGTCGGATTATCTGCGGGCGCAGGCGCTCCAGCACCTCGGGCTGCTGCGGTAGGCCGGAGGAGACCGCGAACAGCCGGGCGCGGTTGTCCACGTCCTCGCTGGTGATGATGGCGCCGTTGACCACCGCGACGATGCGGACTGGCCGGGCCGCGATCGGTGTCGCGCGGGCAGGCGGCGGCGCGGCGGCCAGCGCCGGCGCCGCGGCCAGCAGGGCGAGGGCGGAGATGGCAAGGCGGATGGAGCGGGTCATGCGGGGCATCTCGGTCACAGGGCGCGGAAGCCGAACTCGCCGATGGTCTTGAAGGTGAACTGGATCAGCACGGTCGTGGAACCGTTGTCGCCGTTGTAGTTCGTGAACCTTCGAAAGAATTGCAGATCGGCGATGAAGCATTCGTCCTCGTAGATGGCGTCGGCACCGGCCGCAACCATGCGATTGCGGGCCAGATCGCGGCGAGCATAGCCGTTCAGCCGATAATGGCCCCAGCGGGTCGCTCCACCCAATGTCACCTCGTTGCGGGGAGTGTAGAAAGGGGAGCCGGGGGGCGGCGGTGCTGGCTGGTCGTAGAAGTAGTATGGGTCGTAGGGGGTGTAGATGTAACCCGCCGAGACATTGAATGCCGGCACCCCGGCAGTCGCCACGGTCTCGCGATACCGCGTGGCCAAGGTCCGGTGGTCCAGCCGGGTGCGATAGGTCAGGTCGAGCCAGTTCGCCGGGCTGAACGTGGCGCGCGCCACAACGTCGGAGATTTGGTCGCGCAGGCCCGTGACCTCCGGCAGCCAGGTGTCGCGGGTGGTGCGGTAGGACTGGCCGATCAGCCCGTCGAAGGCGGTGCCGCCCAGGTACCAGGCGCCATGCATGGCGAGATTAGCTCGGTCCCCTCCCTCCAGACGATCGAGGCCGCCGAAGCGGTGAAAGCCGAACAGAGTGGCGTCGGTGAAGTTGAAGACGTCGAGGCTGTCCTCGTTGGGGATGCGGTTCACCTGGCTGTCGCCGACTACTGGAGAGGCGATGATCTCGGCCATCGGCTCGATGACCTGGGTGCCCCAGGCACCCGAATCCCGCATGAAGGGCCAGCGGAAATCGACCGCGGCCGCGGGCTGGGCGCGGGCGGTGTCGATCGAGGCGCGGGTGCCGTAGTTGGGCTCCAGGTTGAACTGGCTGGCGTTGTAGGCCGCGGCGTCGGCGTGCAGCCGCACGGTCCACAAATCGCCGAGCGCTCCGGTGAACGGCCGGTCCCAGTTCACCGTCAGCGCGGCGCGCTGGGTATTGGTCCCCGCCGCGCGCAGGACGTTGAACGCCGAGGTATCGATCGACAGCCGCCCGCCCCAGGCATCGGGCTGGCCGAAATAGCTGTACTGGGCGCGCGGCAGCACGAAGGGCAGCCGGTTCTGCGCGATGGCGATGTTGACCGACTGATAGAGACGGGTATCCACCCGCGCGTAGGCGCCTTCGCCGAAGCCCTCGGCATAGAGAGTGCTGGGCAGGATGGAGGGATCGCCGCCGACGATGCTGCCCAAGTGGAAATTGGTGACGTAGGTGGCGGAACTGGCGCGCTCCACGGTGAAGCCTGTGCGCCACGTGTCGTTGAGGTTGAACTGCCCGCGCAGATTTACCGTGCCCTGGGGTTGGCCGAGCGTGTAGGCCCCCGAGGCGTCGAGGTTGACGAAGCCGGAGTTGAAGCGGCGGCGATATTCAAGCGACAGCTCCGGCCCGGCGCGGGTCGTCAGCATCGGCGTGAAGGTCGCGTCGGACTGATCGTCGATCACCCAGTAATAAGGCTGGGCCAGGAACGCGCCGAGATGGGAGCTGACGCCGAAGGACGGCACCAGCAACCCGCTCGCGCGCTTGGCGGTGGGCGAGGCGTGCGAGAAATACGGGAAGTAGGCGACCGGTAGGCCGAGGAACTGCAGCTCGGCATCGGTGTACTCGATCCGCTGATGCTCCTCGTCGTCGGTCGCGGTTCGGGCGCGAATTTGCCAAAGGGGTGGGGCGGTAGGGTTCTTCGCGCAGAGATTGCAGGTGGAGTACACGGCCTTCGACATCTCGTCGATCAGCCCCTCGGTGCGGCGCCCGCCATTGGCGGCCAGGCGCCCGTTGCCGGGCAGCAGCGCGCGGGGTTCGCCGAGGCTGCCATTGCGAAAGCCGCGGTCGAGGTCGGCGTAGTCGGCGAACAGCACCTGTCCGTCCGGCTGGATCAGCGTCACGTGGCCGCGCGCCATGGCCTCGCCGGTCTGGCGGTTGAAGGTGACCTCGTCAGCGCGCAAGACCACGCCGTTCTGCCACGCCTCGACGTGACCCTTGGCCACGACGAGCGATTGCTCCCGCCGATATTCGACCTGATCGGCGCTGAACGTGACCGGGGCCTCCCGGCTGATCGGCAGATGGCTGCCCGCCACCGTCGAGAGCTGCGCGCCGGCCGGGCCGGCCGTCACCGCGGCTAATCCGGCGCCAAACGCCAGGGCTGTGCGGGATCGGCGGGTGAAAAGCGCCATGATCACCCATCTTCCATGTGGAGCAGCAGGGCGACGGCCAGCATCAGCCCCGAGGCGGTCGGCGCCCAGGCCGCGAGCATCACCGGCACGGCCGCGCTCTGGCCGAACTGCTCGGCGAGCTTCGAGATCAGGAACAGTGCGAACCCGGCAGCAACACCCCCGCCGATCATGCGCGCCACCCCGCCCCGGCGAACTCGGGCGCATCGAGAATCCGGCCGCGACCAAGGCCATCGTGGCCGCGAGCAGCGGCAGGGCGAGCAGGGCCTGGTAGTGCAGCCGGTGGCGCACCGACGAAAACCCAGAGCGGCGCAGCAGCGAAATGAAGCCCGGCAGCTCCCAGACCGAGAGCGTATCGGGGGAGGCGAAGCTTTCCTGCACGCGCGCGACCGTCAGATCGGTCGGCAGATGCACGGTGCCCGAGGCCTGCGGCGGCTGGTCGGGACGCAAGGTGAGCGCGTTGCGCAGCGTCCAGGCCCCGCCAACCAGGACCGCGCTGGCGACCTCGATCCGGCTGAGTAGTCGGTCGGAGCCGTCCAGGCGGAACACGCTCACGCCCTTGGCGTCCAGCCTGTTGCCATGCAGGGTGACGGCGGTGGCATGCAGGATGGCGACCCCGTTCGGGTCGAGCCCGCGATCGGACTGACGCAGCCAGAGTTGCCCGTTCGCGAGGTCGAGCGGACCCCCGCCGGTGGACAGGTCGGCATGCTCCAGCGCCTCGGCGCGGGCGAACAGCACCGACGACAGAGGGCTGACGGCGGAGGTGGCGAATACTCCCAGCAGGAGTGCGCATGCGACGGGAGCGGCGAGGAACTGCCAGGCGGAGACCCCCGCGGCCCGCGCCACGATGAGCTCCGATGACCGGGTAAGGCGCCAGAAGCACGCGATCCCGCCCACCAGCACGGCAAAGGGCAGGATCTCCATGGCAATATAGGGCATTCGCAGGGAGGCAACCTCGGTAACCAGGCCCAGCGTGGCCCCAGGCTTGCCCACGGATCGGCGCAGCAGTTCGATGAAGTCGAACAGCGAGACCAGCCCCGTCAGCGCCAGCAGCATCGCGATGACGGCGGCTAGGAATTGGCGGCTGATATAGAGCGAGAGGGTGATCGCGGGGTTCACGGCAGCACCCTGCGCGCGACGCTGCGAACCCGCACGCGCCGGTTGCGCGCCTGCCGCAGCATCGGCCCGAAAAGCACCCAGGCGCACACCATTCCGGGCAGGACCGCCTGAGCCCACATCAGGCCCAACAGGCTGTTGTTTCGCGCGGCGAAGTCGCCGAACACGAGTTGCGAGGCAAGCAGCCCGACCATAGCCGCGACCGAGAGCAGAGGGCGGAGCAGGCTGGCGTGGCGTCGGAAGGTTCCGGTCAGCACCGCGCAAAGCGCCACCAGCGCATACGAGATCGCCGTCAGCGGCGCCGTCAGGCGCTTGTGCGCCTCCGCGATCCAGCGCGGCGCATCCCTGGGATTGGCCGGGTGCGGATCTAGCAGGGCGCCGATCGATACCTCCGTCATGTCGGGCACCCGAGCGCCGGGCTGGGTCTCGTCGGCGAGATCGATCGTGTTTTCGGTGAAGGTCAGGATGTTGAGTCGTCCGGTACGGGTGTCGATCTCCTGCCGGCTGCCATCTTCCAGCACCACCTGCGGACCAGTGCGCGTCTGCTCGAGTCGCCCACGCTCGGCAAGGATTGTCGCGTGCTCGGGCGGATGGCGGGCATCGTCGATCAGCACGCCGTGCAAGGCGCCGTCGCGGTCGCGCGCGCGGACATACACGGTGAGCCCCGGCGCGGCCTCGGTGAAAACTCCCTCCTGCAGCAGGAAGGCGGCGATCTGGTTGCGGATTTCCCACTGGAAGTCGCGGAAAACTCCCATGCTTGCCGGCACGATCCAGATGTTGAGCGCGTAGCCGGCGAGGGCGGCCAATACTGCCAGCGCGAGCGCCGGGCGGGCCAGCGCCAGCGGCGAGAGGCCGGCGGCGCGCATGACCGTCAGCTCCCGGTCACCGGCCAGGCGCTGGTAGACGAACTGCACCACGACGAAGGTGGTGATCGGCAGGATCACGGCGACGAAGCCGGGGACCAGCAGCCCGGTGAGCTCGAGGAAGACCACGAGCGACAAGCCGTGGTCCACCACCAGCTCCACGAAACGCAGCGACTGGGTCAGCCAGATCAGGGCGGTCAGGCCCCCGGTCACGGCAAGCAGCGCGAGCAGGAGCTGACGGAAGACATAGGTATCCAGCCGGGTAACGAGCATGCCGGTTCGCATCAGGTGAGGAGGCTCCGCAGCGGTGAGCGGTGGTTAGCGATCAACGAACTCTGCGTAGCACCGGGTCCGGGTCGCGGTGAAGCCGATCAGGCCGGGCCAAAGCCGGCACGCGCGCACGAGCCATCGCTGTGCCCGCCTGGCGCCCGCTGCCCGATGCGCAAGCATCGCGGTGCCCATGGGCCGATGCAGCGCGGCGCGGAGCCGCCGGTGATAGACGGCCAACTCCTCGCCTGCCAGAATCGAGCGCGCGGCTAGCGCGGCGCTGACGAGCGCAATGGCCACCCCTTCGCCCGCCAGCGACGGGATCACCGCAGCCTGGTCACCAAGTCGGAACAAACCCGTCGCGGCGCCAGGGTTCGGCGCGTGCAGATAGCCGTATGGCACGCCCGCCACGGCCAGCGGGCGGTCGAGGACGGGCAAGGAGCCCGCGAGTCGCAGGGCCAAGTGCGGGGATTCCCGGATCAGCCAGTCGCGCAGTGAACGCCATGACGTGCCGACGGCGCGCACCTCCTCGCGCCCCAGCATGACGCAAAGCACCGCCCGGCCCGCCTCGACATGCTGCAGCCCGGCATACCCGCCGGCAAGGAGCACCAGCTCCACCGCATCGCCAAGCCGCGCGTGCTGGTCAGGGGCGAGCGCCACATAGGTCTTCAAGCCCACGGCGCCGTGGCCACGAGCCGGGCGGGGGACTCCGCGCAGGTCGTGCTTGCCCGTGGCGAGCAGAACGGTCCCACCATGCTGCGCCCCGCCGTCCCGGTCTAAGATGAACCCTCGTCCCGCGGCACGCAGCCCGCGCACCGCCGCGCGGCGCTGCACGCAAGCGCCGGCCATAGCCGCGCTTTCCAGCAAGGCTTGGTCGAGAGTGCGTCGGGACAGGCCGCACGCGGCAAAGGGAAGCGCCGCCTCGGCCGTCCGCGCGCCCGCGATCAGCCGTACGCGCGCGATCGGGGTGCCGCCGAGCGCCGCTGCATCAATACCGAGCGCATCCAAGGCCGCCAGCGCCGGGCCGCCCAGCAAGTCGCCGCAGACCTTGTCGTGCGGCCCGGCCGTTCGCTCCAGGACGGTGACGGACATGCCGGCGCGCGCGAGGCGGAGCGCCGCCGCCGCGCCGGCCGGCCCGCCGCCGATGACGAGCGCGGCCGAGCTTGTCACTGGCCGGGGATCATTGGCCGGGCGAGAAATCCGTCGGCCTCAGGAACCGGTTCTCCTGGGAGACCAGGGCGTCGAGCTCGGCGCCACGCTTGAGAAACGCCTGCCATGCCGGATCGGCCTGCATCCTGCTCCGCCGCGCCTCGCGGTCGCCTTGGTTGTCATAGGCCCACAGATGGACGACGCAGTTCAGCTCGCCTTCGACGGTGGTGTACCAGCCGAGACAGCGGCCGAGGTATTGCTGTTGCAGCGGCCAGGCCATCTCCTTGTACAGCGCCACCCAGTCGTTCATCCTGTTGGGCTTGCACTTGTAGATGCGCAGATCGACGATCATGACCATTCCCCAAGTAATTTGATGCGGCTGCGCATTCCAGGCCACGGCAAGGACGGCGTCAACGCACCTGCCGCGATTTCGGCCGGCGCGCTCGGCATCCTGCTGGGCGTTCTGGCCTACGCGCTGTTCGGGGTCCACGACGCCGCCATCAAGTGGCTGGTCGCCGACATTCCGGTAGTGCAGGTCGTGTTCCTGCGCAGCGTCGCCGTGTTCTTCGCCTGCTTGGCGCTCGGCCGTCGCGAGCTCGCCGAGCGCGCCGTCGCGACCCCGTTGAAGGGGCCGCTGCTGTTCCGGGGCGTGATCACGCTTGCCGCCTGGATCTGCTACTTCACCGCGGCGCGCAGCCTGACCCTGGCGCAGCTCCTGTGCCTCTACTTCGCCGCGCCCCTGATGGTGACGGTGCTGGCAATGCCGCTGCTGAACGAACGGGTGACGGCCGGGCGCTGGGCCGCGGTGCTGGTCGGCTTTGCCGGCGTGCTGGTGGCGACCGATCCCTGGGGCGTTCCCTTCTCGCTCGCCGCCGCGCTCGTCCTGCTCGCCGCCGCGCTCTGGGGCTACGGGGTGATCCTGATGCGCCAGATCGCGCGGCGGGAAGGCTCACTGCTCCAGATCGCCTATCTCAACGCGGTGTTCCTGGTCGGCTCCGGGATTGGCTGCGCCTTCGACTGGCGCCCGCCCGATGCTCGGCAGATCCTGCTGCTGCTCGGGGTCGCGCTGTTTGGCGGCCTTGGCCAGTTCAGTCTGTTCGAGGCGGCCCGCCGCGCGCCCGCCGCCATACTGGCCACCGTCGAGTATTCGTCCCTGCTGTGGGCTTTCGTGCTCGGCTACCTCATCTGGGGCGACATCCCGTCGACCGCCGTGTTCGGCGGCGGCGCCCTCATCCTTGCCGCCGGCCTGCTGCTGGTCGCGGCGGAGCGGCGCGTCGGACGCTGACCGTCACAGCAGCTCCGACCGCAACGGGAGGCGGCGTTCGAGGGCAGCACCTCAGCGTTGCTATCTCCGGCCCAGGCGCCCAGGCTGAGACGACACGAGCGGGAGGGCAGGGGATGTCAGCGCCGGTGGTAGCCGTGATCGCGCCGGGAGCGATGGGCAGCGCGGTGGCCGCCCGGCTCGTCGAGCACGGGGTTGAGGTTCGCACCTCGCTCGCCGGCCGGAGCGCAGCCTCGGCCGCCCGTGCGCGCGAGGCCGGGATACGCGCCGTGGACGAGCACGGCATCGCCGCCTCGGACTTTATCCTCTCGATCATCCCGCCCGGCGAAGCGGCCGCGCTGGCCGAGCGGCTGCGTCCCGTCCTGGCGGAGGCGGCGCGGAAGCCGGTCTACATTGACTGTAATGCCGTCAACCCAACGACGGTCACGCGCATCGCGGCGATCCTTGCTCCAGCCCGGTGCCCGTTCGTGGACGCCGGAATCATCGGCCCGCCGCCGCAGCCGGGGCGAGGGGGCACGCGGATCTATCTCTCCGGGCCGGACGCGCCGCGCGTGGCCGCACTCACCGAATACGGGCTGGAGATGCCCGTGCTATCCGGCCCGGTCGGGGCCGCATCGGCGCTGAAGATGTCGTATGCCGGGATCACCAAGGGGTTCACCGCGCTCGGCGCCGCCATGATGCTGGCCGCCACCCGCGCCGGCACGGCGGGAGACCTGAAGCGCGAGCTCGCCGCCAGCCAGCCGCAGCTCCTGGCCTGGCTCGCCCGCCAGACGCCGAACATGTACGGCAAGGCGTATCGCTGGGTCGCCGAGATGGAGGAGATCGCCGGCTTTGTCGCCGAGGACCAGGCCGCGGGCGCGCTGTTCGAGGCTGCTGCCCGCTTCTACGAGGCGATCGCCGCCGATCACGCCGGCGCCCAGACGGAGACGGCCCGGCTGTCCGCGTTCTGCTCCGAAACCTGATCCTTAGTGACCGACATGAAGCCCGGCATCTATCGTACCCCGAACACTGATCGCGTGATCTACGGCAGGGCGTTCCCCGAGGCGCTGGCCGCCGAGGTGGACCGCCTCGACGCGCGCGCCGTCTTTGTGCTCGCCTCCGGCACCTTGGCGCGGGAGACAGATACGCTGGATGGCATCCGGGCCTCCCTCGGCAATCGCCTGGCCGGAGTTCTTCACGGGCATCGGCGCGCACACGCCGCGCACCGACGTGGTCGCCGCCGCCAGCGAGGCGCGCGCGGCAGAGGCCGACCTGCTGGTGACAGTGGGCGGGGGGTCAGTCACCGACGCGGCGAAGATGGTGGGGCTCTGCCTCGGCAACGGCGTCACCGACCCAGCCCAGCTCGACGCCTTCGCCGCAAGCATCGAGCCGGACGGCGGCACGCGTCGCCCGCCCACGGCCGCGCCGGGCGTACGTGCCGTCGCCATCCCTACCACGCTCTCGGCGGGCGAGTATTCCTGGTTCGCCGGCTGCACCGATACTGCCCGGCATGTGAAGCAGAGCTTCGGGCACAAGCTGATGGTGCCCCGCAGCGTGATCCTCGATCCCGCGCTGACGCGCTTCACGCCGGAGTGGCTGTTCCTCTCCACCGGCATCCGCGCCGTCGATCATGCCGTGGAGGATGTGTGCTCGCCCGATGCCCAGCCGTTCTCGGATGGCGCATCCTTGCACGCGCTGCGCCTGCTCGGCCGCGGCCTGCGCGCGGTGAAGGGAGACGCCGCCGACATCGAGGCGCGGCTGGAGTGTCAGCTCGGCGCCTGGATGTCGATGATCGGCTCGCAGAACGGCGTACCCAAGGGGGCAAGCCACGGGATCGGCCACGTCCTGGGCGGCACCGCCGGCGTCCCGCATGGCTACACATCCTGCGTCATGCTGCCGCACGTTATGCGCTACAACGAAGAGGTGAACGCCGATCGCCAAGCCTGGGTCAGCGAGGCGCTCGGCCAGTCCGGCCGCCCGGCCGGCGATGTTCTCGCCGAGCTGATCGCGGAGCTTGGCCTGCCGGGGCGCCTGCGCGACGTCGGGGTGCGCGAGGACCAGCTCGATCGCATTGCCGCGGAATCAATGCACGACCGCTGGGTGCATACGAACCCGCGCCGGATCGAAGGCCCCGCCGCGGTACGGCGATTGCTGGATGCGGCATGGTGAGCGCCGACACGGCAACCCGCTCTTAACTCAAATCCCGTCCCGCCGCTGCGGGTCACGCCCTCAGTGGATCTCCGCCAGCCGGGCTAGCAGAAAGTCGCGGAACACCGAGACCCGCTTGGAGTTCTTCAGCTCCTCGGGATAGACGAAGAACACCTCCACCTTCGGCGCCTTGAGCTCGGGCAGGAGCCGCACCAGGTCCGGGTTCTCCGCCAGCACGAAGTCGGGCAGCGCGCCGATGCCGATGCCGGCGCGGATGCTGAGCAGCATGGCCTGGGTGCTGTTGACCTCCAGCACCGCCCGGCGCGGGCTTGCCGGGCGGCGGCCGGCCTCCGACAGCCAGTTGATATCGGGCACCGGCGGATGATAATCGCCAAACAGGATCAGCCGGTGCGCGTCCAGATCCTCGGGACGCTGCGGGACGCCGTGGGCCTTCAGGTAGTCGGGCGCGGCGCAGACATGCCAGTGAATCTCCATCAGGTGCCGCTGGATCAAGTCGGGCTGGCGCGGCGGGTGCATCCGGATCGCCACGTCCGCCTCGCGCATCGCGAGGTCGAGGTCCATGTCGTCGAGCAGCAGCGAGACCGAGACCTCGGGATAGAGGTCCAGGAACTGGTGCAGCCGGGGCGCGAGCCACATCGCGCCGAAGCCGACCGTGGTCGTGAGCTTGAGCCGGCCCGCCGGCTTGTCCTTGCTCTCGGTCAGCAGCGCCTCGGTCATCGCGAGCTTGGCAAACACCTCGCGCACCGTGCGGTTGAGCTGCTCGCCCTGCTCGGTCAGGATCAGGCCGCGCGCATGGCGATGGAACAGCGGAACCTGGAGCGCCTCCTCGAGCGCGGAGATCTGGCGGGAAACCGCCGACTGGCTCAGGTTCAGCGTGTCTCCCGCATGGGTGAAGCTGCCGGCCTCAGCCACTGCGTGAAACACCCGCAGCTTGTCCCAGTCGATCACAAGCGCCCCCTCGGCCCGTGCCCATCCATGCGCTGCGCGCATGGATACTATGAGCCGTAAACCCTCGCTTGACGAGGGGCGGCTCAGGCGGTCGCCAGCACCGGTTCAACCGCATCGGGCAGGCCGGCGAGCCATCGTTCGGCCTCCAAGGCCGCCATGCAGCCGGTTCCGGCCGCCGTCACCGCCTGGCGGAACACCTTGTCCTGCACATCGCCAGAGGCGAAGACGCCGGGGACGGAGGTGCGGGTGCTGCCGGGCTCGGTCAGGATGTAGCCCTCGGCGTCGGTCGCGACCTGGCCGGCAAAGATGGCGGTGTTCGGCAGGTGGCCGATCGCCACGAACAGGCCGTCGGCCGCAAGGTCGGACACCGCGTCGGTCCTGACGTTGCGCAGGCTTACGCCGGTAACCGTCTCCGGCTCGCCGCCGCCCAGCACCTGCTCCACCACGCTGTCCCAGACCACCGCGATCTTCGGATGGGCAAACAGGCGCGCCTGGAGGATCTTCTCGGCCCGCAAGGCGTCCCGGCGATGCACCAGGGTGACGCTCTCGGCGTGATGGGTCAGATAGAGCGCCTCCTCGACCGCCGTGTTGCCTCCGCCCACCACCACGACCCGCTTGCCGCGAAAGAAGAAGCCGTCGCAGGTGGCGCAAGCCGAGACGCCCTTGCCCTGCAGCCGCTGCTCCGACGGCAGGCCGAGCCAGCGCGCTTGCGCGCCGGTGGCAAGGATGACCGCGTCGGCCGTATAAAGGTCGCCCGAATCGCCCCGACAGCGGAACGGGTGGGTGCCCAGGTCGGCGTCCACGATCAGGTCATGGACCACCTCGGTGCCAACATGCGCGGCCTGCGCCTGCATCTGCTCCATCAGCCACGGCCCTTGCACCACGTCGGCAAAGCCCGGATAGTTCTCCACATCGGTGGTAATCATGAGCTGCCCGCCCGGCTGTAGGCCGGCCACCAGCATGGGAGCGAGGCCGGCCCGAGCGGCATAGATCGCCGCGGTGTATCCGGCCGGCCCGGCGCCGATGATGAGCACGCGGCGGTGATGGGTCTTCGGCATCAGTCATGTTCCGTCCGGTCGCTAGTTCGCTATATCGGCCCCGGCGAAGCGCGAGCAAGCGCCTTCCCCGACGCAGGCGCCGAGGGAGGGGGTAGGAGGGCGAGCGTGGCGGCAGGATCGGTTCGCGATGAGGGCCGCCCCTATATCGCAGAATTCCCCGGGGATCGCAGCGGAGCACCACGAGCGTCGTAGATTTGCAGATTGCAATAGGCCGCTCTGAGCAGCGGGGTGGCGATGTTAGCACTGTGACCGTGCCGGATGAGGTCGCCGATCACATGGTCGGCCTCAAGACGTGGCGCGCCCTGCTCAATGTCACGCATCATCGATGCGGTCCAACGCGACCTGGAGTCCGTCAGCATCCGTCGCGTCTGCTCGATTGAGGCAGGGCGCGGCGCGTGGCCGACGACGGCGCCGAGGAACAGAATTCTCATGGCCCTTCCCTCCGACCGTCAAAAACTCTCCTTGAACGGTCGGAGGTCGAGTTCGTGGGTCCAAGCCGACCGTGGCTGGCGGTGGAGTTGCCAGTACGCTTCCGCGATCGCCTCGATCCCGAGCAGACCGTCCTCACCCCGCTCCTCGACCACCTGCGGTCGCGCCGTGCGGAGGCGCTCGCCGGCGATCCCGCCGTCGATCACCACGTGGGCGACGTGGATACCTTGCGGCCCATATTCCCGCGCCATGCTCTGGGCAACGGCGCGCAGTCCCGCCTTGGCCGCCGCGAAGTGCGCATAGCCCGGCTTGCCGCGCAGGCTCGCCGAGGCTCCTGTGAAGATGACAGTGCCACGACCCATCGGGACCAGCCGCCGTGCCGCCTCGCGGCCTACCAGGAAGCCGCCGAAGCAGCCGACCCGCCAGAAATCCTCAAACATCTCCGCCGAGACCTCGCGGAAGTCGATCCGCCGATTGTTCCCGGCGTTGGATACGACGAGGTCGGCCGGCTCGAAGCCGGAGCCCGGCGCCAGGCCGCGATCGAACAGACGCAGGACGTCGTCTTCACGCGTGGCGTCGGTGGGGATCGGCTCGGCGCTGCCACCGGCGGCCTCGATCGTCCGGGCGACCTGCTCGACCTTGCCCGCCGTCCGTCCGGCGACCAGGACGTGGTATCCCGCCGCGGCGAAGCGGCGGCACAGCGCCGCGCCAAGGCCCTGCTCGGCGCCGACGCCGACCACGATGGCGGATCGGCGGGTCATGGCGCACCTCCGACTGGCTTCTCCGCCCCGATGCCAGCGACTTCGTTTGTCATCGGTTTCCTCCTCCTTGGGGCACGCCGCGTGCCGAGGCGTTCGGTGGCGTGCATCACCGGCGCCCCCAAAACCAAGCCCCGGCCCCGACCGCCGCGACCAGCATCACGCCGTAGACGACGAGCGCGACCCCCACGGCGGCGAACAGCCAGCCGAGGGAGCCGGTCAGGCGCAGGACGGCCCAGCCGCCGCCAACCGCGATCAGGAGACGCAGCAACCCGGCGAGAAGCGGCCAGAACAGCCGACCGGCTCCTTGCGACGCGAAGTAGAGCGCCAGCCCGAGGCCGAAGAATCCGTAGGTCGGTCCCACGCTGCGCAGGTAGGCGGTGCCGGTCTGCAGCATGCGCGGGTCATGGCCGAACAGTCCGAGCCAGGCTTGCGGCCACATCGCGGCCGCCAGCCCGATCGCCTCAGTCAGTGCGAAAGCGAGCGCGCCGCCGATGAGGGCGATGCGCAGCGCCCGCGCTCGCTGGCCGGCACCGATATTGGTGCCAACGAGGGCGACGAGAGGGGCGCCAAGGCCGAACACCAGCGGGATCAGCAGGTATTCCAGGCGCGCGCCGGTGCCGTAGCCGGCGATGGCGTCCGGTCCGGCGGCGGCGCCGACCAGCGCCGTAGTCAGCGTCACAGTGAGAGTGGTCTGCAGGGTGCTGATGGAGCCGACAGCGCCGACCCGCAGGATGTCGTTGAAGAGGGCTGGGCGCAGCCGCGCCAGCCGCATCCGGACGAGGCCGCGGCCGGACCAGATGTACCAGGCCAGCACCGCGGCGGTCAGGGCGGTGGTGGTGATGACCGCCACGCCGGCCCCGGCGATCCCGAGCGCGGGGACGGGTCCGAAGCCGAAGATCAGCAGCGGCGAGAGCGGCACCAGCAGCACGGTACCGACGCAGATCGCCAGCGAGGGGGCGAACATGTTGCCGGTGCCGCGGATGACGCTGGCAAGGGCGTTCATGATCCACACCAGCGCATTGCCGGCGAACACGACGTTCGAGTAGAGCAATGCCGCCTTGAGCGAGCCCCCCTCGCCGCCGAGCGCGCCATACAGCGCCCCGCCGAAGGCCAGGACCATGACGGAGAAGCCAAGGCCGAGCAGCAAATTGATGACGATGGCGTGTAGCACCAGCGCATCGGCGTCGGCGCGGCGCCCGCCCCCAAGCGCCCGGGCGATCGCCGAGGAGATGCCCCCACCCATGGCCCCGCCCGAGAGCATCGGCATCATCATGAACAAGGGGAAGACCAGCGCCATGCCGGCCAGCGCGTCGGTGCCGAGTTGCGAGACCCACCAAGTCTCGATCAGCCCGGTCGAGGCCTGCGCCAGCATGACCAGGATGTTCGGCCAGGCCAGGCGCAGCAGAGTCGGGACAATCGAGCCGTGCAGCAGCAGGCGCGTGCGCGGGCTGATCGCGGTGAGCTGTGCGTCCGCCGGGATCGCGCCAGAAAGGGCGATGCTCATGACGAGTTCCCGGGCTGGCTTGCCATGCGCTTCTCCGACGCCGGCGCGTGTGTGGGATCGGCCAGCAGTCCTCCCCGTGGACTGGATGTGAGCCTGCGTCGCATCCCTTCTCCGGCGGCAGGCCCGGGGGCGAGCACGTAATCGGGCTCGATCAGCGGTCGGCCTGTCGCCCGATCGACGACGATCGGATCAGCGACGATGCCGGTCGCGGCATCGACAATCTGCACGCTCGCGCCCTCGGGCGCGAAATGCCGGTTGCCCCAGGCGAGCATCGCCAGCAAGACCGGCTGGAAGTCGCGCCCGCGTTCGGTCAGTCGGTATTCGTAGCGGGGCGGCCGCTCGCTGTAGCGATGCCGTTCGAGCAGGCCGGTCCCGACCAGTGCGTTCAAACGCTTGGTCAGCATGCCCGGGGCGATGCCGAGATTGGTCTGGAACTCGTCGAAGCGCGTCATCCCTGCGAAGGCGTCGCGCAGGATGAGGATGCTCCACCACTCGCCGACCCGCTCCAAGCTGCGGGCGATCGGGCATTGCATCTGGCCGAAGCTCTTGCGCTGCATGGGCGGGTCCTCGGAGGGATAACTACTATGATGGTAGTTATCCCTCCGAGGGAGGCCCGTCAATGGGCGAGATGGTTAATGACGGAAATCGGCCGCCTGAAGCGCAACGGGGACCGGCGAGCCGCCGTCGCGCCGCCGTCGCCGTCGTGGGCGACTACGTCGGGACCGCTATCGTCCGGCGCTTGGCGCGGCCCTTTGACGAGGGGTGGACTCGGCCCGAGACATGGCCTAAATGCCCCGCCTCACACCGGAACGCGGAAGGTTTCGCTCGCCCGAGGGCCATGGGGGCCAAGGGCGATGCGCGCCGCCAGTACCGCGGTCCTTGGCGTCAGGCGGACCAGGGATATGGCGAAGAAGATCGTCGGCTACATCAAGCTGCAAATTCCGGCCGGCAAGGCGACTCCCTCGCCGCCGGTGGGCCCCGCGCTCGGTCAGCGCGGCCTGAACATCATGCAGTTCGTGAAGGACTTCAACGCGACGACCCAGACCATGGAGCCGGGAATGCCGGTGCCCGTAGTCATCACCGCCTATGCCGACCGCACCTACACGTTCATCACCAAGACCCCGCCCAACACCTATTTCCTGAAGAAGGCGGCCGGGCTGGACAAGGGCGCGACCGCGCCCGGCAAGGGAGGGTCGATCGGCAGCGTGACGATGGATCAGCTCCGCGAGATCGCTGCGCAGAAGATGAAGGACATGAACGCTACTGACGTCGAGGCGGCGATGCGAATGCTGGCCGGCTCCGCCCGCTCGATGGGCATGACCGTGGTGGAGGGCTGAGCCATGAAGCAGGGCAAGCGCCTTAAGGCCGCGTCGGCGAGCGTCGATCACGTCAGGTCCTATCCGCTGGACGACGCGATCCGGCTGGTCAAGCAGAACGCGCGCGCGAAGTTCGACGAAACGATCGAGATGTCGATGAATCTCGGCATCGACCCGCGCCATGCCGATCAGATGGTGCGCGGGCTGATCAGCCTGCCGAACGGCACCGGCAAGACGGTGCGGGTCGGCGTGTTCGCGCGTGGTGGCAAGGCCGAGGAGGCCGAGGCCGCTGGCGCGGACGTGGTCGGCGCCGAGGATCTGGCCGAGAAGGTGCAGGCGGGCGAGATCGGCTTTGATCGTTGCATTGCCACGCCCGACATGATGGGCATTGTCGGCCGGCTGGGAAAAATCCTTGGCCCGCGCGGGCTGATGCCCAACCCGCGCCTTGGCACGGTGACCATGGACGTGCGCGGCGCCGTCACCGCGGCGAAAGGCGGGCAGGTGGAGTTTCGCGCCGAGAAGGCGGGCATCATCCACGCCGGCATAGGCAAGGCGAGCTTCGAGGACGCGCAGTTGCTGGAGAATGCGCGTGCCCTGGCCGACGCCATCATCAAGGCCAAGCCGGCGGGCGCCAAGGGCACCTACGTCCAGAAGGCCGCTCTCAGCTCGACGATGGGGCCGGGGGTGCGCGTCGACGTCGGCACGCTTACGTGACGGCATTCGTCCGTCCCGATCCTCGGGGCGGGCGGGCAGGGGGACGCATCCTGGTGGGCGCGGCCTCCGAACCTGTCCGAGACCGCACGTCTCCCCGGCTTGACCTGGGAGCTAAGGGGCCGCGGCCCGCGCGCGCAAGACGGGAACCAGGGAGATACCGCATATGGTGAACCTTGGCGGTTCCGACTTTCTCTGACAGGCGAACCGGGCCGCACTGCGCGGCGGCCCTTGGGCAACCGGCCGGTGGCGGTCCACACGCCTCCGGCCTGAGACACGGAGACGGCATTGGACCGCGCACAGAAGCGCGACTTCGTCGCCGGGCTCGCTCAGGTGTTCGCCGAGACGTCCATGGTCGTGGTCACCCGCAATCAGGGGTTGACCGTGGCCGAGGCAACGGATCTGCGCCGCCGGATGCGGGCTGCGGGCGCGACCTTCAAGGTCGCCAAGAACCGGCTGGCCACGCGGGCGCTGGAAGGCACCGAGTTCACCGGCATCATGCCCTTGCTGCGCGGGCCGACCGCGCTGGCCTGGGCCGCAGACCCGGTGGCGGTCGCCAAGGCGGCGGTCGAATACAGCCGGGCCAACGACAAGCTGGTGGTGCTGGGCGGCGCGCTGGGCGCGCGCGTGCTCGACCCCGACGGGGTGCGGGCGCTCGCCGAGCTGCCGAGCCTCGAGCAGCTTCGCGCGCAGCTCGTGGGCCTGATCGCCACCCCAGCGACGCGGGTCGCGGGCACGCTGCAGGCCTCGGCCGCGCAGCTCGCCCGGGTGTTCGGCGCCTTTGCCCACAAGGACGAGGAGCAGGCGGCCGCATAGGCGCCCCTGCCGGGAAAGTAGAGCAAGCCGGACCTGCCGGCTTGAATGGATCAACTCAAGGGTTAGATTAGGGGTCACACATCAATGGCCGATTTGCAGAAGCTGGTCGACGAGCTGTCGACGCTCACCGTCCTTGAGGCTGCGGAGCTCTCGAAGCTGCTGGAGGACAAGTGGGGGGTCTCGGCTGCCGCTCCGGCAGCCGTCGCCGCGGCGCCCGCCGCCGCCGCCGCTGCCCCGCCAGCCGAGGAACAGACGGAGTTCACCGTCATCCTGTCCAAGGTAGGTGACAAGAAGATCAACGTCATCAAGGAGGTTCGCGCGATCACCGGGCTCGGCCTCAAGGAGGCCAAGGATCTGGTCGAGGGCGCGCCGAAGATGGTGAAGGAGTCGGTGAACAAGGATGAGGCCGCCAAGCTCCGCAAGCAGCTGGAGGATCAGGGCGCGGCGGTGGAGGTCAAGTAAAGGGGATTGGGACGCAGACGAGAACCGCGCCGGCCCACGAGCTGGCCCTCACGTCCGGCACGGCTCCTGATGGGTGTTGAGCGGGCGGAAGCCAACGCGCTTCCGCCCGCGAGCCTGTTTCGGCGTCATGCGGCGTCCAGACCCCACGATGCACATGCTTCAGACCATGCCCTGGGCGGCCGGGGGCGCGACGGATCAAGGGCCGCAGACAGTGACGAGAGTGCCTTCTGGGCAAACCGCCTTTGGGCAGAATAGGCGAGCAGGACGGTCAATGAACGCGATTTCAAGGTCGGTGACAAGACATAAGCGGATTCGTCGCAGTTTCGGGCGCATTCCCGAAGTCGCGCCGATGCCCAATCTGATCGACGTGCAGCGCGCCAGCTACGAGGGGTTCCTGCAGAAGGACACCAACCACGACAGCCGGACCAACACCGGGCTGCAGGAGGTGTTCCGCTCGGTGTTCCCGATCGACGACTTCGCTGGCCGCGGCCGACTGGAGTTCGTGTACTACGAGCTGGAGGAGCCGAAATACGATGTCGAGGAGTGCATCCAGCGTGGGCTGACCTACGCCGCGCCGCTCAAGGTCGTGCTTCGCCTCATCGTCTGGGACCTGGACGAGGACACCGGCGCGAGGTCGATCCGCGACATCAAGGAGCAGCCCGTCTACATGGGCGACATGCCGCTGATGACGGATAACGGCACCTTCATCATCAACGGCACCGAGCGCGTCATCGTCAGCCAGATGCATCGCTCACCCGGCGTCTTCTTCGACCACGACAAGGGCAAGACTCACTCCTCGGGCAAGTATCTGTTTGCCGCGCGGGTGATTCCGTATCGCGGTTCGTGGCTCGATTTCGAGTTCGACAGCAAGGACCTCGTCTACGTCCGGATCGACCGCAAGCGGAAGCTGCCGGTGACGACCCTGCTCTATGCGCTCGATGGCGCGGCGACGGAGCAGTTGCGTGCCGCGCGCCAGGCCCAGGGCGAGCCGGTCGAACCCGGCGAGATCCACGGCATGGATGCCCAGGAGATCCTGGGCTACTTCTATCGTCAGGTGGTGTTCGAGCACACCCCGAAGGGCTGGTCGCGACCGCTCGATCCGGAGGCGTTCCGTGGCCAGAAGCTACTGGAAGCCCTGGTCGACGCCGCCACCGGCGAGGTGGTCGCCGACGTCGATGCGAAACTCACCGCGCGCCAGGCGCGCAAACTCGCCGAGACGACCAGGCGTGTGCTGGTCAGCCGCGCCGACCTGCTCGGCCGATTTGTCGCCGAGGACATCGTCAATGAGGGGACCGGAGAGATCTACGCCGAGGCTGGCGAGGAGCTGGCCGAGGCGCGGCTCGCCGGGCTCGAGCAGGCGGGGATCACGCGGCTGCCGACGCTGGCAGTCGACCAGCAGAACGGACCGTGGATCCGCAACACCCTGGCAATCGACAAGAACACGAACCGCGACGACGCACTGATCGACATCTACCGGGTGATGCGTCCGGGCGAGCCGCCCACACCGGATACAGCGGAGACGCTGTTCCGCGGGCTGTTCTTCGATCCCGATCGCTATGACCTGTCCACGGTCGGGCGCGTGAAAATGAACATGCGCCTTGGCGTCACGGCCGAGGAAGTCCCGGATTCCGTGCGCGTGTTGCGCAAGGACGACCTGCTGCGCACGGTGAAGACGCTGTGTGACCTGAAAGACGGGCGCGGGCAGATCGACGACATCGACAATCTCGGCAACCGCCGGGTGCGCTCGGTCGGCGAGTTGATGGAGAATCAGTACCGCGTGGGCCTGCTGCGGATGGAGCGTGCGATCCGCGAGCGCATGGGATCGGTCGATATCGACACGGTGATGCCGCACGACCTCATCAACGCCAAGCCGGCGGCGGCGGCGGTGCGGGAGTTCTTCGGCTCCTCCCAGCTCAGCCAGTTCATGGACCAGACCAATCCGCTGAGCGAGGTCACGCACAAGCGACGCCTGTCCGCGCTCGGTCCGGGCGGCCTGACGCGCGAGCGCGCCGGCTTCGAGGTGCGCGACGTGCATCCGACGCATTACGGCCGCATCTGCCCGATCGAGACGCCCGAGGGGCCGAATATCGGCCTCATCAACTCGCTCGCGACCTTTGCCAAGGTGAATAAGTACGGCTTCATCGAGACGCCGTACATGCTGGTCAAGGGCGGTGTCGTGCAGCCCGGCCCCCGCTATCTCTCGGCGATGGAGGAGGAGCGGCTGGTCGTCGCCCAGGCCGACGCGCCAATGGATGAGGGTGGGAAGTTCCTGCAGGACCTGGTCTCCGTTCGCAGACAGGGCGATTTCCGCCTGGTGCCGCCCGATCAGGTGACGGCGATCGACGTCTCGCCCAAGCAGTTGGTTTCAGTCGCCGCCGCGCTGATCCCGTTCCTGGAGAACGACGACGCCAACCGCGCGCTGATGGGATCGAACATGCAGCGCCAGGCGGTGCCGCTGATCCGCGCGGACGCGCCGCTCGTCGGCACCGGCATGGAGGAGGCGGTGGCGCGCAATTCCGGCGCGACCATCGTCGCCCGCCGCGCCGGCGTGGTCGATCAGATCGACGGCGCGCGCATCGTCGTGCGCGCTACCAACGAGGACGGCACGACCAAGGGCGTGGACATCTATCGGCTGCGCAAGTTCATGCGTTCCAACCAGTCCACCTGCATCAACCAGCGTCCGCTGGTGAAGGTGGGAGATCGGGTCTCCGAAGGCGAGATCATCGCCGACGGACCCTCGACCGAGTTCGGCGAGCTGGCGCTCGGGCGCAACGTGCTGTGCGCGTTCATGCCCTGGAACGGCTACAACTTCGAGGAACTCGATCCTGATCAGCGAGCGCATCGCCCGCGATGACGTGTTCACCTCGATCCACATCGAGGAGTTCGAGGTGATGGCCCGCGACACCAAGCTGGGCCAGGAGGAGATCACCCGCGACATCCCGAACGTCGGCGAGGAGGCGTTGAAGAACCTCGACGAGGCGGGCATTGTCTATATCGGCGCGGAGGTGAACCCGGGCGACATCCTGGTAGGCAAGGTCACGCCGAAGGGCGAGAGCCCGATGACGCCCGAGGAGAAGCTGCTGCGCGCGATCTTCGGCGAGAAGGCGTCCGATGTGCGCGACACCTCGCTCCGGCTGCCGCCGGGGGTGACGGGCACGGTGGTCGACGTGCGGGTGTTCTCGCGCCGGGGTGTCGACAAGGACGAGCGCGCGATGGCGATCGAGCGGGCCGAGATCGAGCGGCTCGCCAAGGACCGCGACGACGAGAAGGCGATCCAGGAGCGCAGCTTCCTCAATCGCCTGCGCGAGAAACTGCTCGACCGCAAGGCCGCCGGCGGCTTCAAGGGGATCAAGGCCGGCACGACCATCACCGAGGAAATGCTGGCCGAGCATCCGCGCGGCGCCTGGCGCCACATCGGCGTTCAGGACGACGCGGGGATGGTGGAGATCGAGACCCTGAAGCGCGAGTACGACGCGGCGGTGGGCCGGCTGCAGGCACGCTTCGACAGCAAGGTGGAGAAGCTGCAGCGTGGCGACGAGCTGCCGCCCGGCGTGATGAAGATGGTCAAGGTCTTCATCGCGGTGAAGCGCAAGTTGCAGCCCGGCGACAAGATGGCGGGTCGGCACGGCAACAAGGGTGTGGTGTCGCGGGTGACGCCGGTCGAGGACATGCCGTTCCTCGACGACGGCACGCCGGTTGATCTGGTGCTGAATCCCCTCGGCGTGCCGAGTCGGATGAACGTGGGCCAGATCCTCGAGACTCACCTCGGCTGGGCCTGCGCCAATCTGGGTCGGCAGATCGGCGAGCTGGTGGACGAGTATCAGCGCACCGGCGCGCGGCGCCAGGAGCTGCTCGATAAGCTGCGCGACGTGTATGACGAGCGGGTGTTCCGCGACGAGATCGCCAATCTCGACACGGACGAACTGGTGGAGCTGTCCAACAACCTGCGCAAGGGCGTGCCGATCGCGACGCCGGTCTTCGACGGCGCGCGGATGTCGGACATCGAGACCATGCTGACCAAGGCGGGGCTCGATACATCCGGCCAGGTCACGCTGGTGGATGGGCGCACCGGCGAGCCGTTCGAGCGCAAGGTGACGGTCGGCTATATCTACATGCTGAAGCTGCACCATCTCGTGGACGACAAGATCCATGCCCGCTCCATCGGGCCATACAGCCTGGTCACCCAGCAGCCGCTGGGCGGCAAGGCGCAGTTTGGCGGCCAGCGCTTCGGCGAGATGGAGGTGTGGGCGCTGGAGGCCTACGGCGCCGCCTATACCTTGCAGGAGATGCTGACCGTGAAATCCGATGATGTGTCCGGCCGCACCAAGGTGTACGAGGCAATCGTGCGCGAGCAGGACACGTTCGAGGCCGGTATCCCGGAGAGCTTCAACGTCCTGGTCAAGGAATTGAAGTCGCTGGGGCTGAACGTCGAGATGGACAGCCGCGCCGCTTGAATATCCCCTTTCCCAACTCCCTCCAATGAGGGGAGGGGGCTTACCGCGCCTCCCCCTCCTCTTGCGGGAGGGGGCCGGGCGGAGGGGGCCTGGCGCACATTCTGATCCCTTTTGGGGGCGAAATTCGCATGAACGAGTTGATGAAGATCCTGGGTCAGACCGGCCAGAGCCTGACCTTCGACCAGATCAAGATCCAGATCGCCAGCCCCGAGCAGATCCGCAGCTGGTCCTATGGCGAGATCAAGAAGCCCGAGACGATCAACTATCGCACGTTCAAACCCGAGCGCGACGGCCTGTTCTGCGCGCGCATCTTCGGGCCGATCAAGGACTATGAATGCCTGTGCGGCAAGTACAAGCGGATGAAGTTCCGCGGCATCATCTGCGAGAAGTGCGGCGTGGAGGTGACGCTCGCCAAGGTGCGCCGCGAGCGCATGGGCCACATCGAGCTGGCCTCCCCGGTGGCGCATATCTGGTTTATGAAGTCGCTGCCCAGCCGGATCGGCCTGATGGTCGACCTGACGCTGAAGGAGCTTGAGAAGATCCTCTATTTCGAGAGCTACGTCGTGCTCGAGCCGGGGACGACCGACCTCAAGCTGCACAGCCTGCTGACTGAAGACCAGTTGATGGCCAAGCAGGATGAGTTCGGCGAGGAGGAATTCGAGGTCGGTATCGGCGCCGAGGCGATCAAGAAGATCCTGAACACGGTCGAACTCGACGCCGAGAAGGTCCGCCTGCGATCCGATCTCCGCGAGACCACGAGCGAGGCCAAGCGCAAGAAGCTGGTCAAGCGGCTCAAGCTGATCGAGGCGTTCGCCGATTCCGGCGCGCGCCCCGATTGGATGATCCTCGATGTGGTGCCAGTGATCCCGCCCGAACTGCGTCCGCTGGTGCCGCTGGACGGCGGCCGGTTCGCGACCTCGGACCTCAACGACCTCTACCGCCGGGTCATCAACCGCAACAACCGTCTGAAGCGACTGATCGAGCTGCGCGCGCCCGACATCATCGTGCGCAACGAGAAGCGCATGTTGCAGGAGGCGGTCGATGCGCTGTTCGATAACGGCCGCCGGGGCCGCGCGATCACCGGGGCCAACAAGCGGCCGCTGAAGTCGCTGTCCGACATGCTGAAGGGCAAGCAGGGCCGGTTCCGCCAGAACCTGCTCGGCAAGCGCGTCGACTACTCGGGCCGGTCGGTGATCGTGGTCGGGCCGGAGCTGAAGCTGCACCAGTGCGGGCTGCCGAAGAAGATGGCGCTCGAGCTGTTCAAGCCGTTCATCTACGCCAAGCTGGAGAAGTACGGCCACGCCACCACCATCAAGGCGGCCAAGCGGATGGTGGAGAAGGAGCGTCCCGAGGTGTGGGATATCCTCGAGGAGGTGATCCGCGAACATCCGGTCATGCTCAACCGGGCGCCTACCTTGCATCGCCTCGGCATCCAGGCCTTCGAGCCGGTGCTGATCGAAGGCAAGGCGATCCAGCTCCATCCGCTGGTCTGCACCGCCTTCAATGCGGACTTCGACGGCGACCAGATGGCGGTGCATGTGCCGCTCAGCCTGGAGGCGCAGCTCGAGGCGCGGGTGCTGATGATGTCCACCAACAACATCCTGAGCCCGGCCAACGGCAAGCCGATCATCGTGCCGAGCCAGGACATCGTGCTTGGGTTGTACTATCTGTCGCTGGAGACGCCGGAGTTCCGCGGGACGGCGGACCAGGACGCGCCCGCGTTCGGCCAGGCCGGTGATATCGAGCATGCGCTGCACGCTCGCGCGCTCGGGCTGCACGACAAGATCAAGGCGCGTTGGGAAAGCATCGATGCCAACGGCAACCCGATCCGCGAGCTGGTCGTCACCACGCCTGGGCGCATGATGATCGCGCAGATCCTGCCCAGGCACCCGGAAGTGCCGTTCTCGCTGGTCAACCGGCAGCTCACGAAAAAGAACGTCTCCGACGTGATCGACGCGGTGTACCGGCACTGCGGGCAGAAGGAGTGCGTGATCTTCGCCGACCGCCTGATGAGCCTTGGCTTTGGTCAGGCCGCCAAGGCCGGCATCTCCTTCGGCAAGGACGACCTCATCATTCCCGAGGAGAAGGGGCCGCTGATCCGGCGTACCCAGGGCGAGGTGAAGGAGTTCGAGCAGCAGTACCAGGAGGGCCTGATCACTGCCGGCGAGCGGTACAACAAGGTGGTGGATGCCTGGTCGCGCTGCACCGACGAGGTCGCCGGGGCGATGATGAAGGAGATCAGCCGCCAGGAGAGCGGCAAGGCCACCAACTCCGTCTGGATGATGAGCCATTCCGGCGCGCGCGGCAGCCCCGCGCAGATGCGTCAGTTGGCCGGAATGCGCGGGCTGATGGCCAAGCCGTCGGGGGAGATCATCGAACAGCCGATCATCGCCAACTTCAAGGAAGGCCTGTCGGTGCTGGAGTATTTCAACTCCACGCACGGCGCCCGCAAGGGCCTGGCCGACACCGCCCTGAAGACGGCGAACTCGGGCTATCTCACCCGCCGTCTGGTGGACGTCGCGCAGGACTGCATCATCGTCGAGGAGGATTGCGGCACCGAACGCGGCCTCACGGTGCGCGCGGTGATGGATGGCGGCGAGGTGGTGGCGAGCCTCTCGGAGCGCATTCTGGGCCGCACCTCGGCGCGGGAGGTGCTCGATCCGGCAGGCGGGGAGGTGATCATCCCGGCCAACACGCTGATCGAGGAGGAGATTGCCGATCGCATCGAGCAGCTGGGCGTGGAGGCGGTGCAGATCCGCTCCGTGCTGACCTGCGAGGCCCCGGTGGGCGTGTGCGCGCACTGCTATGGCCGCGACCTCGCGCGTGGCACGCCGGTCAATATCGGCGAGGCGGTGGGCGTGATTGCCGCCCAGTCGATCGGTGAGCCGGGCACTCAGCTCACGATGCGGACCTTCCACATCGGCGGCGCGGCGCAGCGCGGGGCCGAGCAGTCCTTCGTGGAGGCGAGCCATGACGGGCGCGTCGGCGTGAAGAACCGGTTCGTCGTGATGAACAGCCAGGGCACGCCGGTCGTCATGAGCCGCAACTGCGAGATCGTGTTGCAGGACGACAAGGGGCTCGAACGCGCCCGCTTCCGCGTGCCCTATGGCGCCCGGCTGCTGGTGGACGAGGACCAGCGTGTGGCACGAGGCCAGAAGCTCGCCGAGTGGGATCCGTGACACGCTGCCGATCATCACCGAACGCAACGGCCTGGTCGAGTATATCGACCTGATCGAGGGCGTGACCCTGGTCGAGCGGATGGACGAGGTCACCGGTCTCACCTCCAAGGTGGTGGTGGACTACAAGCAGGGCGCCAAAACCGTCGATCTGCGCCCCCGCCTGCAGCTCAAGGACGAGCGGGGCGAGGTGTTGAAGCTGCCCAACGGCGCGGATGCGCGCTACTTCCTGGCACCCGACTCGATCCTCTCGGTCGACAACGGCGCCCAGGTCGCCGCGGGAGACGTGCTGGCGCGCATCCCGCGCGAGGGCAGTAAGACCCGCGACATCACCGGCGGCCTGCCGCGCGTGGCCGAGTTGTTCGAGGCGCGCCGTCCGAAGGACCATGCGGTGATCGCCGAAACCGACGGGCGGATCGAGTTCGGGAAGGACTACAAGGCCAAGCGCCGTGTCATCGTGAAGAACGACGAGACCGGCGAGGAGACCGAGTACCTTATCCCGAAGGGCAAGCACGTCTCGGTCCAGGAAGGCGACTTCGTCCGCCGGGGCGACCCGCTGGTGGACGGGCCGCGCGTGCCGCACGACATCCTGAAGGTGCTCGGGGTGGAGGCGCTGTCGGACTACCTGGTCAACGAGATCCAGGACGTCTATCGGCTGCAGGGCGTGAAGATCAACGACAAGCACATCGAGGTCATCGTTCGCCAGATGCTGCAGAAGGTTGAGGTTCTCGACCCGGGCGACACGACGTTCCTGGCCGGCGAGCAGGTCGACCGCATGGAGTTCGAGGCCGTGATCGCCAAGCTGGGGCGCGATGATCGCCCGGCGGTGGCGATGCCGGTGCTGCAGGGCATCACCAAGGCCAGCCTGCAGACCAACAGCTTCATCAGCGCCGCCTCGTTCCAGGAGACGACGCGCGTGCTGACCGAGGCCGCCACGGCCGGCAAGGTCGATTCGCTGACCGGGCTGAAGGAGAACGTGATCGTCGGGCGCCTGATCCCGGCCGGCACGGGGGCGGTGATGAACCGTCTGCGCGCCATCGCCGCTGGACGGGACCAGCGCCTGCTCAATGTGGGCACCTCGGCCCAGATCACGGGGACGAAGGCGGCGGCCGAGTAGGTTCTACCGCAAGGAGTAGCCACGGAGGCACGGATTTTCCGTGTCGCCGTGGTGAACCTGCCAGGTGCTCAGTATACCCGGTAGCCGTACCCGCCCCAGTACGGCCCCCAGAAGATGACCACGATCAAGAAGATGATGAGCAGGACCAGCAGGATGCCGGTGGCGTGGCTTCGCTGGTAGTACGACCGGCGGTAGCCGTAGTAGCCGCCGCCGCTCAGCAGCAGCCAGATGATCACCACCCAGATCAGGAACCACCACCACATCCGTGCTCTCCGCAACTTTCCGCCAGCGGAACGCGGAGTGTGCGCGTCGGTTCCGCTGTTTGGCCGCGGCGTGGCAGCATAGCGGGTTGACTTGCCCGCCGCACGCCACTAGGTTCCGCCGCCTTGGCCGACCCTGGTGTTTCGGGTGGCCGTCGGAATTCGCAGGCAGCATCGCGCGCGACGCCGCTTCCGGTCGCTGGACCGAAGCCCAGGCCGCGGGCCAGCACCTCACCCGCACCGCGGGGCCGCGTGGCCCGTGCACGCGGGTTTTGCCCGTGGACGACGGCAACCCGAGGGATCGCATCGGTCGGGCCGATGATAGAGACGAGACAGGGGCGCATGCCGACCATCAATCAGTTGATCGCCAAGGGGCGGGAGCCGCAGAAGTCCCGGAACAAGGTTCCGGCGCTGCAGAGCTGCCCGCAGAAGCGTGGCGTCTGCACCCGCGTGTACACGACCACCCCGAAGAAGCCGAACTCGGCGCTTCGCAAAGTCGCCAAGGTGCGGCTCACCAACGGCTATGAGGTAGTGAGCTACATCCCCGGCGAAGGCCATAACCTCCAGGAGCACTCGGTCGTGCTGATCCGCGGCGGGCGCGTGAAGGATCTGCCGGGCGTCCGCTACCACATCCTGCGCGGCGTGCTCGATACCCAGGGCATCGCCAAGCGCCGCCAACGTCGTTCGCTCTACGGCGCGAAGCGGCCGAAATAGGAGGGACCGCCGATGTCGCGCCGCCGCCGCGCCGTCAAGCGCGAGATCCTGCCGGACGCCAAGTTCGGCGACGTCGTGATCACGCGCTTCATGAACGCGCTGATGTACGACGGGAAGAAATCCGCCGCCGAGGGCATCGTGTACTCGGCGCTGGACGTGATGCGCCGGCGGGGCGGCGCCCAGGCTGACCCTGTGCGCATGTTCCACGAAGCGCTTGACAACGTGAAGCCGGCCGTCGAGGTCCGATCCCGCCGCGTCGGCGGGGCCACCTATCAGGTGCCGGTCGAGGTCCGGACGGAGCGGCGCCAGGCGCTCGCCATCCGCTGGCTGATCGATGCCGCGCGCAAGCGTGGCGAGCACACGATGGAGGACCGGCTTTCGAACGAGCTGCTGGACGCGGTCAACAACCGCGGCTCGGCCGTGAAGAAGCGCGAAGACACCCACCGGATGGCGGAGGCCAACAAGGCCTTTAGCCATTATCGTTGGTAACAACTCGATTAACTGGAACACGGACCGCAGGGTCCACGGAGAGACTGACGATGGCCAAGGCGAAATTCCAGCGGACCAAGCCGCACTGCAACATCGGCACGATCGGACATGTCGACCACGGCAAGACAACGCTGACCGCGGCGATCACCAGGATCCTGGCCAAGACGGGCGGCGCGACCTTCACGGCGTATGACCAGATCGACAAGGCGCCGGAGGAGCGCGCGCGGGGTATCACCATCGCCACGGCGCATGTCGAGTATGAGACCAAGAATCGCCACTACGCGCATGTCGATTGCCCCGGTCACGCCGACTACGTGAAGAACATGATCACCGGCGCGGCGCAGATGGACGGCGCCATCCTGGTGGTCTCTGCCGCCGACGGCCCGATGCCGCAGACCCGCGAGCACATCCTGCTCGCCCGCCAGGTCGGCGTGCCGGCGCTGGTGGTGTACATGAACAAGACCGACATGGTGGACGACCCCGAGTTGATCGAGCTGGTCGAGCTTGAGTTGCGCGAGCTGCTGTCTTCCTATCAGTTCCCCGGCGACGACATTCCGATCATCAAGGGCTCGGCACTGTGTGCGCTCGAGGACCGCGAACCCGAGATCGGCGAGAACTCGGTGCTCGAGCTGATGACCGCGGTCGATACCTATATCCCGCAGCCGGCGCGCGCCACCGACCGTCCGTTCCTGATGCCGATCGAGGATGTGTTCTCGATCTCCGGCCGCGGCACCGTGGTCACGGGGCGGGTGGAGCGCGGCGTGGTGAACGTGGGCGACGAGGTCGAGATCGTCGGCATCAAGACGACTCAGAAGACCGTCGTCACCGGCGTCGAGATGTTCCGCAAGCTGCTCGATCGCGGCGAGGCGGGCGACAACATCGGCGCCCTGCTGCGCGGCACCAAGCGCGAGGAGGTGGAGCGCGGCCAGGTGCTGGCCAAGCCCGGCTCGATCACCCCCCATACCAAGTTCCAGGCCGAGGCATATATCCTCACCAAGGAGGAGGGCGGGCGGCACACGCCGTTCTTTACCAACTACCGGCCGCAGTTCTACTTCCGCACCACCGACGTCACCGGCGTCGTGCAGTTGCCGGAAGGCACCGAGATGGTGATGCCGGGCGACAACGTCTCCATGGACGTAGAGCTGATCGCGCCGATCGCCATGGATGAGGGGCTGCGCTTCGCCATCCGCGAGGGCGGCCGGACCGTCGGCGCCGGCGTGGTCGCCAAGATCACCGCCTGAGAATACAAGCGGTCGCCGGCGCCCCGACTCGGTTGGGGCGCCGGCGTCGTTTTCGCCGAACGGACAAGCGAGCGATGGACAACCAGAATATCCGCATCCGCCTCAAGGCGTACGATCATCGCGTGCTGGATAACAGCACCAAGGAGATCGTGAACACGGCCAAGCGCACGGGTGCCCGCGTTCGCGGACCGATCCCGCTGCCGACGCATATCGAGCGTTTCACCGTCAACCGATCGCCGCATGTGGACAAGAAAAGCCGCGAGCAGTTCGAGATCCGCACGCACCGACGCCTGCTCGACATCGTCGAGCCGACGCCGCAGACCGTGGACGCTCTGATGAAGCTCGACCTCGCCGCCGGCGTCGACGTCGAGATCAAGATCTAAAGGTGGGGTCATGCGAACCGGACTGATCGCCAAGAAGCTGGGCATGACGCGAATCTTTCGCGACGACGGCACGCATGTTCCGGTCACGGTGCTGCACCTGGACGACGTGCGGGTGGTCACGGCGCGCACCGAGGCGACGGATGGCTACAGCGCGGTGCAGCTTGGCTGGGGCCGCGCCAAGGTGAAGAACGTCAGCAAGCCCAATCGCGGCCATTTCGCCAAGAACAAGGTGGAGCCGAAGGCCCGGTTGGCGGAGTTCCGCGTCGATGCCGATGCGGTGCTCGCGCCCGGCGCGACACTGTCGGCTGCGCACTTCCTGATCGGCCAGCGGGTGGACGTGACCGCCACCAGCAAGGGCAAGGGCTTTGCGGGCGTGATGAAGCGCTGGAACTTCTCGGGCCTCGAGGCGAGCCACGGCGTGTCGATCAGCCACCGCAGCCATGGTTCCACGGGCAACCGACAGGATCCGGGCAAGGTGTTCAAGAACAAGAAGATGGCCGGCCATCTGGGGCACGAGCGGGTGACGACGCTTGGCCTCGAGGTGGCGGCCGTGGATGCCGGGAAGGGGCTCATCATGCTGAAGGGCGCGGTTCCGGGCGTGCGCGGCGGGTTCGTTCTGGTGCGGGACGCGATCAAGCGCCCCCGTCCGGCCGATGCACCGTACCCGGCCGCGCTGGCGGAAGCGCCGGCGGCCTCGGCCTGAGGAACGATCACATGCAGGTCGCGATCCGAACCCTGGACAACACCGAGACCGGCAGCGCCGAGCTGCCCGACGAGTTCTTCGGCGCCACGCCCCGCACCGACATCATGGCGCGTGTCGTGCAATGGCAGCTCGCCAAGCGCCGCGCCGGCACCCACAAGGTGAAGGGCATGGGCGAGGTGCAGGGCACCACCAAGAAGCCGTATCGCCAGAAGGGCACCGGCAACGCCCGTCAGGGAAGCCTCCGCGCGCCGCAGTTCCGCACCGGCGGCGTGGTGCATGGGCCGGTGGTGCGCTCGCATGAGTACAGCCTGAACAAGAAGGTCCGACGCCTGGGCCTGATCTCGGCGCTGTCGCAGAAGCAGGCGGAGGGCAAGCTGGTGGTGCTGGACCAGGCCCCGGGTGGGATGGGCAAGACCCGGGAGCTCGCGCGCAAGCTGAAAACCCTCGGCTGGCGCTCGGCGTTGATCGTCGATCACACGGTGGACGAGGGGTTCCTGCGGGTCAGCCGCAACATCCCCGGCATCGACGTGCTCCCCACGATCGGGGCGAACGTGTACGACATCCTGCGCCACGACGTGCTGGCGATCACCGCGGCCGGGGTGGAGGGGCTGCGTCGGCGGCTGGCGGGCGAGGTCGCCGCCGCCCAGACCGAAGGGGAAGCGGCGACCGAAGGGGAAGCGGCATGAGCGAGACGCAGCCTCAGGCCGGGGCTCCCCGCGGGCCGCGCCTGTCGCGGGAGGCCATCTACGAGCTGATCCGCAGCCCGGTGATCACCGAGAAGGCAACCCGCCTGTCCGAGCATGGGCAGTACGTGTTCCGGGTTCCGCTGGACGCCACCAAGCCGCAGATCAAGGTCGCGGTCGAGGCGTTGTTCGGCGTTCAGGTGCTGGCGGTGAACACGCTGGTGCAGAAGGGCAAGACCAAGCGCTTCCGCGGCCGTCCAGGACGGCGGTCGGACGTCAAGAAGGCGTTCGTGCGGCTCGCCGCCGGCCAGCAGATCGACTTCACCACCGCGCTAGCGTGAGAGCAGGGACATGCCGCTGAAGAACTACAACCCGGTCACGGCGAGCCTGCGCGGCACGGTCCTGATCGCGCGGTCCGAGCTGTGGAAGGGCAAGCCGGTCAAGCGGCTCACCGAGGGCAAGATCGGCACCGGCGGGCGCAACAACCATGGCCGCATCACCAGCCGGTTCCGTGGCGGCGGGCACAAGCAGACGTTTCGCTACGTCGATTTCAAGCGGCGCAAGTTCGACGTGCCGGCGACGGTGGAGCGGCTGGAGTACGACCCGAACCGCACCGCCTTCATCGCCCTGGTGAAGTACGCCGACGGCGAGCTGGCCTACATTCTGGCGCCGCAGCGTCTGCGCGCGGGCGACACGGTGGTAGCGGGCGCGCGTGTCGACATCAAGCCGGGCAACGCGATGCCGCTGGCGGCGATCCCGGTCGGCACCATCGTCCACAACATCGAGATGAAGCCCGGCGCCGGCGGCAAGATCGCGCGTTCGGCGGGAACCTACGCGCAGCTCGTCGGCAAGGATGCGGGCTACGCGCAGGTCAAGCTGATGTCGGGCGAGCTGCGCATGGTGCGCGCGGAATGCATGGCCTCGGTCGGCGCGGTATCGAACCCGGACAACATGAACCAGAAGATCGGCAAGGCGGGCCGGTCGCGCTGGCTCGGCCGCCGTCCGCACAACCGCGGCGTGGTGATGAACCCGGTCGATCATCCGCACGGCGGCGGCGAGGGACGGACCTCGGGCGGGCGACATCCGGTGACGCCATGGGGCAAGCCGACCAAGGGCTACAAGACGCGCGCCAACAAGCGCACGCAGCGGCTGATCATCCGCAGCCGTCATCAAGGCAAGTAAGCGGGGACAGATAGAAGATGGCGCGCTCCGTCTGGAAAGGCCCGTTCGTGGACGGGTATCTGTTGAAGAAGGCCGAGGTTTCGCGTGCGTCGGGCCGCAACGAGATCGTCCGGATCTGGTCGCGCCGCTCGACCATTCTGCCGCAGTTCGTGGGCATGACCTTCGGCGTCTACAACGGCCGCAAGTTCCTGCCTGTCCAGGTGAACGAGAACATGGTCGGGCACAAGTTCGGCGAGTTCTCGCCGACCCGGACCTTCACCGGCCACTCCGGCGACAAGAAGGCGAGGCGGGGCTGACATGAGCAAGCCGAGCCATCCGCGCGGTCTGGCGGATACCGAGGCGCAGGCCGTGCTGCGCAATCTGCGCGTCTCGCCGCGCAAGCTGAACCTGGTTGCGGGGATGATCCGCAACCTGCCGGCGCCGCAGGCGATCGCCGCGCTCACCTTCAGCAAGCGGCGCATCGCGCAGCAGGTGCGCAAGACGCTGGAAAGCGCGATCGCGAACGCGGAGAACAATCACCAGCTCGACGTCGATCGCCTGGTCGTCTCGCGCGCGGAGGTGGGGCGGGCGATCGTGATGCGCCGGTTCCATGCGCGCGGCCGCGGGCGCGCGGCGCGCGTCGAGAAGTGGTTCAGCCATCTGCAAATCGTCGTCGCGGAGCGCGCCGAGGAAGCCGAGGCGGGCGAGACACGGGTCAGGCGGAGGGCCGCATAATGGGTCACAAGGTCAATCCGATCGGGCTCAGGGTCGGCATCAACCGCACCTGGGACAGCCGCTGGTTCGCCGGCGCCGACTACGCGGCCCTGCTGCACGATGATCTGCGGCTGCGCAAGCGCATGCGTGAACGCCTGCGCGGCGCCGGCGTGTCGCGCGTGGTGATCGAACGGCCGGCCAAGAAGCCGCGGGTGACGATCTATGCTGCCCGCCCCGGCGTGGTGATCGGCAAGAAGGGTCAGGATATCGAGGTCCTGAAGAAGGACCTCAGCCGCATGGCCAAGGCCGATGTCACGCTGAACATCGTCGAGATCCGCAAGCCGGAGATCGACGCCACCTTGGTGGCCGAGAACATCGCCCAGCAGCTCGAGCGGCGCGTCGCCTTCCGCCGCGCGATGAAGCGCGCAGTGCAGTCGGCGATGCGGCTCGGGGCGCAGGGCATCCGCATCAATTGCGGCGGCCGGCTGGGCGGGGCGGAGATCGCGCGGGTGGAGTGGTATCGCGAGGGCAGGGTGCCGCTGCACACGCTGCGCGCCGACATCGACTACGGACACGCCACCGCCAAGACCACCTACGGCACGTGCGGTGTGAAGGTCTGGGTCTTCAAGGGCGAGATCCTGGCGAACGACCCGCTGGCGCAGGATCGGCGCGCGGCCGAGCAGGCGCCCCAACGGTAGATGGATCGGTAGTCGAGACATGCTGCAACCAAAGCGCACCAAGTACCGCAAGGCGCACAAGGGCCGCATCCACGGCCTCGCCAGCGGCGGCACCCAGCTCAATTTCGGCACCTACGGGCTGAAGGCGCTGGAGCCGGAGCGGATCACCGCGCGGCAGATCGAGGCGGCGCGGCGCGCGATCACGCGGGCGATGAAGCGCGCCGGCCGGGTGTGGATCCGGATCTTTCCGGATGTGCCGGTCTCGATCAAGCCCGCCGAGGTCCGCATGGGCTCGGGCAAGGGCAGCCCGGAGTTCTGGGTCTGCCGCGTGCATCCCGGCCGCATCATGTTCGAGCTCGACGGCGTGCCGGCGGAGGTGGCGCGCGACGCACTGACCCTGGGCGCGGCGAAGCTGCCGATCCGCACCAAGATCGTGCAGCGGATCGGAGATTCGTGATGGCCAAGGGCGTGAACACGGCGTCCGACCTGCGGGCGAAGACGCCGGACGAGAGGGAGGATCTGCTCGTCGCGCTGCGCAAGGAGCAGTTTAACCTGCGCTTTCAGCGCGCGACCGGCCAGGCCGAAGGCACGGCGCGGGTGCGCCAGGTGCGGCGAGACATCGCGCGGCTCAAGACCATCATGGGCGAGCGCCAGCGCGCCGCTGCCCGGACCTAGAGGGGATCACGAATGCCGAGGCGCATTCTCACCGGCAGGGTAACGAGCGACAAGATGGACAAGACCGTGACGGTGCTTGTCGACCGTCGCGTGATGCACCCGCTGTACAAGAAGTTCATTCGGCGCTCCAAGAAATACGCGGCGCACGACGAGGCCAATCTGTGCAAGGTGGGCGATCTGGTGCGCATCGAGGAATGCCGGCCGATCAGCAAGCGCAAGACCTGGATGGTCATCGAGCGCAATGGCGGGCAGCTGTCGGAGACCGTGCCGGCGGCGGCTGAGCCGGTCCAGAGCGAGGGAGCAGCGGCGTGATTTCCGTCGAGAGCAACCTGGACGTCGCCGACAATTCGGGTGCGCGCCGGGTGCAGTGCATCAAGGTGCTGGGCGGCTCCAAGCGCAAGACCGCGTCCGTGGGCGACGTGATCGTCGTCTCGGTGAAAGAGGCGATTCCGCGCGGCAAGGTGAAGAAGGGCGACGTGCATCAGGCGGTGATCGTCCGCACGTCCTTTCCCGTGCGCAGGCCCGATGGCAGCGCGATCCGGTTCGATCGCAATGCGGCGGTGCTGATCACCAAGCAGCAGGAGCCCATCGGCACGCGCATCTTCGGCCCTGTCGTGCGCGAGTTGCGGGCGCGGCGGTTCATGAAGATCATCTCCCTCGCCCCGGAGGTGATCTGATGGCCGCGCGCATACGCAGGGGCGACACGGTGGAGGTGATCGCCGGCAAGAACAGGGGTATTCGCGGCGAGGTGCTGCGCGTGTTCCCCCGCGCCGAACGCGCGCTGGTCGCCGGAGTGAACATCGCCACCAAGCACACCAAGCCGCGCGGGATGGGCCAGCCGGGCGGCATCGTGCGCGAGGAGGCGGCGATCCACCTGTCGAACGTGATGCTGGTTGATCCGAAAAGCGAGAAGCGCACCCGGGTCGGCTTCCGCGTCCTCGAGGATGGGCGGAAGGTGCGGGTCGCGAAGGCTACCGGCCAGGTTATCGAGGGCTGAGATGAGCGGAACGAAGTCAAAGGGCGGCAAGCCGCCGGCCGGCAAGAAGTCCGGCGCGCAGACAAGGGGCGGCGCGCAGGCGCGAGGCGGCGCGCAGCCCAAGGGTGGCACGCGCCAGGCCAAGGAAGGCGGGGCGCCCCGGCGGGAGGCCACGGAGATCGCGACCGTGGCGGAGGCGATCGCCACGCCATCGGAGATGCCGCGCCTGCAGCGCCGCTACCGCGAGGAGGTGCGCGGCAAGCTTCAGCAGGAGTTCGGCTACAAGAACCCGATGCAGGTGCCCCGCCTCGAGAAGATCGTCATCAACATGGGCGTCGGCGAGGCGGCGGCGGACCAGAAGACGCTGGACGCCGCGGTGACCGAACTCGCCGCGATCAGCGGACAGCGACCGGTCAAGACCCTGGCGAAGAAGGCGATCGCCGGCTTCAAGATCCGCGCCGGCCTGCCGATCGGCTGCAAGGTGACGCTGCGCAAGGCGCGGATGTACGAGTTCCTGGACCGGCTGATTACCATTGCGCTGCCGCGCGTGCGCGATTTCCGCGGCATCCAGGGCAAGGGCTTCGACGGGCGCGGCAATTTCGCGATGGGAATGCGCGAGCAGATCGTGTTCCCGGAGATCAACTACGACCGGGTGGACGCGGTGCGCGGCATGGATATCGTGTTCGTCACCACGGCGGATACGGATGCCGAGGCGAAGGCGCTTCTGAAGGCCTTCGATCTGCCGTTCGCGGCCTGAGCAGGGCGTAAGCTGAGTGTTGGAAGACCGCCGGGTGCGATGCGCAGCCTGGCAGGTTCCGGAGGGTGAGAGACAGAATGGCTAAGACCTCGCAGGTCAATCGCAACAAGATGCGCGCACGGATGGCGGCGCGCGACAAGGGCAAGCGCGCCGAGCTGAAGTCGATTGTGATGGATCGCACGCTGCCGGTCGAGGACCGCTTCAACGCGACGCTGAAGCTGGCTGAGCTGCCGCGCAACGGCGCACGTGTGCGCGTGCGGCTGCGCTGCGAGCTGACCGGGCGCTCGCGCGGGAACTATCGCAAGTTCAAGATCTGCCGCATCGCGCTCCGCGACCTGGCGTCGTCCGGACAGATCCCCGGCATGGTCAAGGCGAGCTGGTAAGGGGGACCGGGGAATGTCGATGTCCGACCCGTTGGGCGACATGCTCACCCGTATTCGCAACGCGCAGCGCGCGCGTCACACCTCCTGCATCGCGCCGGCCTCGCGCCTGCGGGCCAACGTGCTCGATGTATTGCGGCGGGAGGGCTATATTCGCGGCTTCTCGGCCGAGGAGGTGCGGCCCGGCGTCGCCCATTTACGTATCGAACTGAAGTACACGGAGGGCGAGCCGGTCATCAAGGAGATCCATCGCGTCTCCAAGCCCGGACGGCGCGTCTATTCCAGGATCAAGGAGCTGCCCCGGTTCTATGCCGGTCTCGGCGTATCGATCCTGTCCACGCCGCGCGGCGTGATGAGCGATGCCGAAGCCCGCGCCGCCAATGTCGGCGGCGAGATTCTGTGCCGCGTGTTCTAGGGAGGGCGGCGATGTCACGCGTAGGCAAATACCCGGTCGAGATCCCGCAGGGGGTGCAAGTGGCGATCGCCGGCCGCGCCCTGACGGCCAAGGGCCGCTTGGGCGAGCTTCGCCTCGATCTGACCGATCATGTCGAGGCGACGGTCGAGGACAACAAGGTCAGCATCGCGCCGCGCGGCAACGAGCGCCAAGCGCGGATGATGTGGGGGACCACGCGGGCGCAGGTGGCCAACATGCTCCGCGGCGTCTCCGCCGGCTTCAGCAGATCGATGGAGATCACCGGGACCGGCTATCGCGCCGCGGTTCAGGGCAAGAACCTGGTGCTGAACCTCGGCTTTTCGCACGACGTGGTCTATCCGATCCCCGATGGGATCAAGATCACCTGCGAGCGTCCGACGGCGGTGAAGGTGGAGGGCGTGGACAAGCGCCTGGTCGGCCAGGTCGCCAGCGAGATCCGCAACTGGCGCCCGCCCGAGCCATACAAGGGCAAGGGCGTGCGCTACAGCAACGAGACCATCCGGCGCAAGGAAGGCAAGAAGAAGTAGCATGAGCGGGGTTCAGGAACTGCGGGAGCGGCGGCGCGCGCGCCTGCGCTTCCAGTTGCGCCGGAAGGGCGGCGGGCGCGCACGGCTGTCGGTGTTCCGCTCGTCCAAGCACATCTACGCCCAGGTGATCGACGATGCCGGAGGCCGGACGGTGGCCGCCGCTTCCTCGCTCGACAAGGCCCTGCGCGAATCGCTGCGAACCGGCGCGGACAGGGATGCCGCCGCCGCCGTCGGTCGGCTGCTCGCCGAGCGGGCGCTGGCGGCCGGAGTCAAGGAAGTCGTGTTCGACCGCGGCGCTTATCTGTATCACGGCCGCGTCAAGGCGCTGGCCGACGCCGCCCGCGAGGGCGGGCTGGCATTCTGAGGAATTCGAGCGATGGCACGTGAACCCCGTGACGGCCGCCGGCGCGACCGCGACCGCGACGAGTCCGACGACGGCATCATCGACAAGCTCGTCACCATCAACCGGGTCGCCAAGGTGGTGAAGGGAGGGCGTCGCTTCGCCTTCGCCGCCCTGGTGGTGGTGGGCGACAAGAAGGGCCGCGTCGGCTACGGCGCCGGCAAGGCGCGCGAGGTGCCGGAGGCGATCCGCAAGGCGACCGAGCGCGCCAAGAAGACGATGATCCGGGTGCCGATGAAGGAAGGCCGTACGCTGCACCATGATGTCGAGGGACGTTTTGGCGCCGGCATCGTGGTGCTGCGCTCGGCCTCGGCGGGCACCGGAATCATCGCCGGCGGCCCGTTGCGGGCGGTGTTCGAGAGCCTGGGCATCCATGACGTGGTGGCCAAGTCGCTTGGCAGCCGCAACTCGCATAACATGGTCAAGGCCACTTTTGCGGCGTTGTCGCGCTGCGTCTCGCCCCGCTTGGTGGCCAACCGGCGCGGCAAGAAGGTCTCCGAGATCCTAGGCCCGCGCCGCGAGGCCTTGCCGCAGCTCGAGGCGGAGGCTGGTGCGAATGCCTGAGGACATCAAGCGCCTCCGGGTGACGCAGACCGGCTCACCCATCGGGCGCAAGCCGGGCCAGCGCGAAACGCTGATCGGCCTCGGCCTCAACAAGATGCACCGCACGCGCGAACTGGCGGATACTGCCTCGACGCGGGGGATGCTTCGCAAAGTTGCCCACCTGGTCAAGGTGGAGGATGTATCCTCATGAAGTTAAACGAATTGCGCGACAATCCGGGCGCGCGCCGCAAGTCCAAGCGCCTAGGCCGGGGCATCGGCTCGGGCAAGGGCAAGACGTCGGGGAAGGGTGTCAAGGGCCAGCTCGCGCGGACCGGCGTCGCGATCAACGGGTTCGAGGGCGGCCAGCTCCCGATCTACCGTCGGCTGCCCAAGCGCGGCTTCTACAACCCGTTCCGGAAGGTCTACGCCCCGGTCAATCTGGGCGCGCTGGAGGCGGCGATCGCGTCGGGCCGGCTGGATGGAAGCCAGCCGATCACCGAGGACACGCTGCGCGCCGCTGGGCTGGTGCGAGGCAAAAAAGTCGCCGGCGTGCGCCTGCTTGGCAAGGGCGAGATCACGCGGGCGGTGACGATCACCGTCAGCGGCGCCTCGACCTCGGCCGCCGAGGCTGTGCGAAGGGCAGGGGGTTCGGTGACGACGACGGCCATAGCCGCCGAGGCCGCGGCCTAGTAAATATCGCCACGGAGGCACGGAGGAGGACGGAGAGGAGCTCCGTGCGCTCCGTGGCTCCGTGGTGAACCTTGCTTAGGAATACCGCCCATGGCCTCCGCGGCCGAACAGCTAGCGTCGAATCTCAGCCTCGGCGTCCTCTCCAAGGCGACGGAACTCAAGAAGCGCATCTGGTTCACGCTCGGCGCGCTGATCGTGTATCGGGTGGGATCGTACATTCCGGTGCCTGGCGTGGATGCCTCGGTCATGACCGAGATGATGCAGCAGCATGGCGGCGGCATCCTCGGCATGTTCAACATGTTCACCGGCGGGGCGCTGGGGCGCATGACGGTGTTCGCGCTGAACATCATGCCGTATATCAGCGCCAGCATCATCATGCAGTTGCTGACTGCGGCTGTCCCCTCGCTCGAGACCCTGAAGAAGGAGGGCGAGCAGGGGCGGGTGAAGCTCAACCAGTATTCGCGCTACCTGACGGTGCTGATCGCGCTGTTTCAGTCCTACGGCATCGCGGTCGGGCTGGAATTGATGCGCGGCAGCTTCGGCCCGGCGGTGCCCGCGGCGGGGCCGATGTTCCTGTTCACCTGCGTGGTGACGCTGGTAGGCGGCACCATGTTCCTGATGTGGGTGGGCGAGCAGATCACCGCACGCGGCGTCGGGAATGGGACCAGCTTGATCATCATGGCGGGCATCGTCGCCAACCTGCCGAATGCGCTCGCGTCCTTGCTGGAACTCGGCGCCACTGGGGCGCTGTCTCCGGCCTTCATCATCGGCTTCTTCGTCGTCGCCTTCGTGACCATCGGCTGCATCGTGTTCATGGAGCGGGCGTATCGGCGCGTGCCGGTGCATACCCCAAGCGGCAGGTCGGCAATCGCATGTTCGGCGGCGATTCGACGCATATGCCGCTCAAGATCAACACCTCGGGCGTCATTCCGCCGATCTTCGCCAGCTCCATCCTGCTGATCCCGGCCACCATCGCCGGCTTCTCCGGCGGAGGCACCGGCTGGCTCAGCTTCCTTGCCTCCCAACTCGGGCATGGAACGCCCGGCTACATGGCGCTTTATGCCATCCTCATCATCTTCTTCGCGTATTTCTATACGGCCGTGGTGTTCAATCCGCAGGAGACCGCCGACAATCTCAAGAAGTATGGCGGTTTCGTGCCCGGCATCCGGCCCGGCACGGCGACGGCGGACTACTTCGATTATGTGCTGACCCGCCTGACCACGGTGGGCGGCCTCTATCTCGCGGCGGTCTGTCTGCTGCCGGAATTGCTGATCAGCAATTACGGCCTGCCGTTCTACTTCGGCGGCACCTCCATCCTGATCGTGGTCTCGGTCACCATGGACACGGTGACCCAGATCCAGTCCCACCTGCTGGCCCACCAGTATGAGGGCCTGATCCGCAAATCGCGCGTGAGGACTCGCCGATGATCCTGATCCTTCTGGGCCCGCCGGGCGCAGGGAAGGGGACCCAGGCCAAGCGTCTGGAAGACCGCTATGGCATCGCGCAGATCAGCACTGGCGACATGCTGCGCGCCGAGGTGGCCGCTGCCACCCCGATCGGGCGGGAGGCGCGGGCGGTGATGGAGTCCGGGCAGCTTGTCTCCGACGACATCATCATCCGGATGCTGGGCGGGCGCATCGACCGGCCCGACTGCGCGCGCGGCTTCATCCTGGACGGCTTCCCCCGCACCGTCCCGCAGGCCGAGGCGCTCGACCGGCTGCTCGCCGCGAAGCACCTGCGCTTGGACGCGGTGATCGAGCTGAAGGTGGATGATGCCGCCCTGGTGGATCGGATTGCCGGGCGCTTCACCTGTGCCAAGTGCGGCGAGGGCTATCACGACAGCTTCAAGCCGACCAAGGCGCCGGGCGTCTGCGATGTCTGCGGCGCCACCGAGTTCATGCGTCGCGCCGACGATACGCGCGATACGGTCGGCGCCCGCCTGGAGGCCTATCACAGCCAGACCGCGCCCATCATCCCGCACTATCAGGCGCAGGGCCGGTTCCATACCGTGGACGGGATGGCGGATATCGAGGAGGTGACCCGGCAACTGACGGCGCTGCTCGATGGGATGGAACGGCCGGGCTGAAAGGCGTTACCACCGCGTCAGTCAGTAGGCGAGGGGCTCCCCGGTCGGCGCGGCAGCAACTCGCGTCGGTCCAGGTCTGAAGCTTGCTAACTTTGCATGAGCCGTGTCCGCTGTGAGTTGGGTCACAGCCGTGAGATCCCCCAAGCCATAAAGTGGGCGCGCCCCAAGGGGATGCGAACCGCCGACTGACCCTCCGTGGCCAACGCTTCGGCCGGGTCAAGGAGGCAGAAAAGAAAAATCACCGAGCGGAGGAAGGGATGAAGAGGCAGTCAGCGGCCGTGTTCGCGGCCTGTACAGCTCTCTCGTTGACCACAGCCGCGTTGCTTTTTACCCGAATCAACACGCCTGCAAACAGAAAGTTCCGATACACGCGGGCTCTCAGCCAGTGGGCTGTCGTCGCCGATGCTATCATGCGAAGGGCGACCCAGATTGCATGACCATTCAAGTCGCGACCGCTGTCCGATGCTCTTGACCGGAATCAGACTGTGACATTCCCCGTGAACGTTGGCCCGGGCGGTGGTGGCCAGCTGTGGGCGCCCTCAATATCTCCACCAATGGATTAGGGTCTGTTGACAATTACCTCGTTGCGATGATGGTGGATGCGAGGCTGATGTTGGCACGGAAGCTTTCGTCGGTCTTGTCGTAGCGGGTGGCGATGGCTCGGAACTCCTTCAGCTTGGCGAAGAAGTTCCCGATCAGGTGGCGCCAGCGATACATGGCCTTGTCATAGGCGATGATCGGATTGCGGTTGGATTTGGGTGGGATGACGGCGACGGCGCCACGGTCATCGAGGTCCGCACGCAGCCAATCGGCGTCGAACGCCTTGTCACCGAGCAGGGCGTCGAAAGTGATGTCTGCGATGAGCGGCGCGACCCCTACGATGTCGCGGCGCTGTCCGGGCAAGAGCACGAAGCGGACCAGATTTCCAAGCGCGTCCACCAGCGCGACGATCTTGGTCGTCAGCCCGCCTCGCGAGCGTCCGATGGCCTGATTGTGAGTCCCCCCTTTGCGCCGCTCGCCTTCTGATGGGCGGTGACGATCGTGCCGTCGATCAGGGCGTATTCGAAATCCGGCTCGTCGGACAAGCGCTCGAAGAGGCGCTCGAAGACGCCCGCCCGCACCCAGCGGCGGAAGCGCTGGAACACGCTGTTCCAGTGCCCGAACTCAGGCGGCAGGTCGCGCCACGGCGATCCCGCGCGCACGCGCCACAGAACCGCTTCCAGGAACAGCCGGGTGTCCTTCGCCGTCACTCCGCGATCCGACGCCTTGCCCGGCAACAGCAGGGCCATCTTCTCCCAAGCCGTGTCGCTGATCACAAATCGTCCCCTGTCCACCAAACCCTTCGCTCCGCCAAAACGAAGCTTAAATCACGGCTCAGGCCCGAGAGGAACCCACTTATTGTCAACAGGCCCTAGTCCGACAAGCTCACCGCCGGACACTGCGGCGTTCATCGGCGTAAGTCCGCAGAATCCACGTCGCGTGTACGTCACAACATTCGCGGGCGACTCGGATATGCCCCGGGTTTATCGCAGCGACAACAACGGCGATAGTTGGTCGTTGATCTTTGCACGCAGAAGCGACTCCACGGTCGGAAATCCCTACAACGTGCAGCCCGGATGGCTTGACTTTGCATCTTTCGGACGGGGGTTTGCCGCTCCGATGCTTGGCATCGCGGTAGCGAGCTCGAATGCGGATGAAGTCCTCGTTGGGGACCGATTCGGCCCGTCGGTTACGACGGACGGAGGCGATGCGGGTGGGTGCGCTCGGCTCATCGGGACGGTTTTGGGAGCCGAGATCGACGATTGGGCCGAGCGCTTCACGGCACAAGACGGGTTCGACGCGTCGGGTCGCAGGCTCTGGACTTCTATCGGCATCGAGCCAACAACGTGTTTCCAATACCTAGTTGATCCGCACGATAATACCCATCACTACATTTGCTATACCGATGTCGGCTTCCACGAAAGCGACGGGAGCAACGTCAATTCGGCCGGAATTGACTGGCGGCTCGTGGAGGCGCCTTCCGTCGGGGGTAAACCGCCGTTCATCAACTTCAATCAGCTTGCCGTGGATTCAGCCACCGGCGCTCAATGGGCGGCGGTTTCGGAGCAGCACGACATCCCGTTCGAGAGCCAGCTCGGCGGTGCTACTGGCGGCGGCGTTCTCGCCTTTCGGGGTTCGGCTGCCGAACCGTGGCAAGACGGCCAACTCAATGGAGACACCATGTCGGGTCCCGTCGTGTCGGTCGCGATAGACGAAACGAGTCCGCCAGAGAATCGGACGCTTTGGGCGTCGGTCTGGGGTGAAGGCATCTATAGACGCGTTGGCAGCGGCGCCTGGACGCAGCTCGGTGCACCTCCGATCCCTGCGACGAACAATTGCTATCGTATACAGCCATGGACTAACGGCCGGGTACTACTCGTCACCGCTGCTCACGGAACAGCCGCCGGTCTAGATGCCTCGGGCAGTTTGTGGTCGTGTTCCGTGAGCACGGACGCAAATGGGAATCCGATCGCGAACTGGACCAACATCGGCTCGGGATTGGACGCCTTAGCGAAAGGCGGGAGCTTCACCTGTCCCGTCGACTTCGCGGTCGATCCATCTGATCAGAAGCGTATCTTGGTTTGCACTCAACACGTCGATAAAAACGTCGGCGGTGTATTCGAAACCCGTGACGAGGGCACGACATGGAATGAAGTGTCCGGAGGATTGAACCAAGTCATTGCTATATCAAGAGAACCGACGGACGGACGAGTTCAAGCGTTCGCTCCGTTTTTCAACGGTGGTCCGCGCGTGGTGGAAATTGCAGCCAGGCGGTGTAGGCCGAGGTGGCCATCGGATCGGCTGTCTAAGGTGGAGTTGCGAGACGCCAACCCTGACCCGAGCGGACCCGATGACCGAGGACAGACTACCATTGGCCGACCTGCTTGCCAAAGCCGGAGACGGCGACTTTCTGCGCAGCGTGGCCGAGGCTGTGGTGCAGCTGCTGATGGAGGCCGATGTGGAAGGGCTGATCAGCGCCGGACGTCATGAGCGGACCGCCGATCGCACGACCTACCGCAACGGCTATCGGGACCGGACGCTCGACACGCGGCTCGGCAGCCTGCAGCTCCGCATCCCCAAGCTGCGGCAGGGCAGCTACTTCCCGCCCTTCCTCGAGCCCAGGCAGACGTCGGAGAAGGCGCTTGGTCGCAGTGATCCAGGAAGCCTGGGTCAGTGGTGTCTCGACCCGGCGCGTGGACGAGCTGGTGCAGGCAATGGGGCTGGCCGGGATCAGCAAGAGCACGGTCAGCAAGCTCTGCAAGGACATCGACGACCGGGTCGGCGCCTTCCTCGAGCGTCCGCTCGGCGGCGAGTGGCCGTATCTCTGGCTGGATGCCACCTACCTCAAGCAGCGCGAGGGCGGGCGCATCGTCTCGGTCGCGGCGATAATCGCCGTGGCGGTGAACACCGAAGGCAAGCGCGAGATCGTCGGCCTGCATATCGGCCCGAGCGAGGCAGAGACCTTCTGGAGCGCGTTCCTCAAGAGCATGGTCCGTCGCGGCCTGCGGGGGATAAAGCTGGTCATCTCCGATGCGCATGAAGGGCTGAAGGCCGCGATTCGGCGCGTGATCGGTGCCTCCTGGCAGCGCTGCCGGGTGGGGCTGTTGAAAAACGCTCATTCGATCTCGGCTGAGCGTCGGAGCGCTGGCCCTGGCGAATGCGGCAGGCACGCCGGATACGTGGCGAACTGCGTTGGCCTTGGAGGGTAGGTCTCGAGCTGTCTGTCAGGCGCAGCAGCGGTGGCGAGCAGGAGCGTGCCAGTGCCGTCGGCGAGCCGTTTCAGGTTGATCGCCGTCGCCGTCAGGAACGCCTGGATTCGCATGTTCTGCAGCCCGCGTCGGACGGCCCTGCGCGAGCCCGTGCCAGGTCTTCGCCTCGCCGTGAAACCCCTCCGAACGCCAGCGGTGGCGTCGGTAGAGGCGGGCGTCCTCTTCCGACCAACGCTCCTTGCGACGGCGGGCACGCAGCAGAGCCGGATAATCGTCGCTCACCACCACCGCCTTGTTGACCCGGCCAGGCGACAGACAGTCGCTCCGCATCGGACAGCGTTTGCAGTCGCTGGCGCGCGAGTAGAAGAAGCGGCCATGCTTGACGCGGCCGCTGCGGACGCAGAATGCGACCGTGCGGGCACTTCAGGATGTCGTGCCGGGCGTCGTAGCGGAACCGGCGCAGCGGCACGCTTGCTGCGGATCGGCTCCTTCTTGGCCGGGATCACCGGGTCGATGCCGCGCCGCTCCAGCCCGCCATAGACCTTGCCATAGGCGTAGCCCTGGTCGGCCGTGGCGGTGCTTGACCGCGGTTCCCGTCGCGGCGGCGACGGCATCGACCTGCGGCAAGATGTGGTCGCCCTCGTTCACCTCACCGGTCGTCACCTCGCACGTCCAGCACCACGCCGCAAACATCGTCCACGGCCGTGTGCTGCTTGTAGGCAGGCTCGAGCCGGCGTTCCGCGCGTTGGTCGCCATGGTCGCGTCCGGGATCGGTCAGGCAGATCTTCTTGTGCCGGCCGGTCTGCTTGCCGTCGCGCTCGGCCCGGCGCTTTGGCCGTCGCCGTCGCGGCCGTCGGTCGGAGTCGTCATCACCATTTTCCGCCAGCACTACGTCGGCATGGCGCACGCCAAGGCTCTCCCAGGACACGTCGGCGCGGATCAGCGTGGCATCGATATGCACCACCTCGCCGCTGCGCGATGCCCGCGGCGACGCAGGTCTGCACCGTGCGGGCAAACATCTGGCGGAACCGCTCGGCGCCCCAACGCTGACGGATGCGCGTCAGACTGGAATGGTCCGGCAGCACCTCGTGCAGCCCGTAACCTGCAAACCACCGGATCGCGAGATTGACCTGGGCCTCGCGCATCAGCCTACGGTCGTGCACGATTCCGAGCAGGAAACCGGAGAGCATCAGCCGCAGCGCCACCTCGGGGTCGATGCCGGGCCGACCAGCGCCCTCCGGAGCATAACAGTCCTGCACCTCCGCACGCAGCCAGCCGAGATCGAGCACGCGATCAACCCGAGCGAGCACGTGCTCGTCAGGCACCAAGTCTCGCAGCGATCCCGCCATGATCAGCTCAAATTGGCCTCGAGGTTTGCTGCCCAGCATCGAATCGCAATCCGCTCCGTTAGCAGGCGAAATCGAATCAGAAGCAGCCCGCTTTTTCAACAGCCCCCGCGTGCATTGGATGCGCAATGCCCTGGCCTATGTCCCCAAGGGCCAGCAGAGCATGGTCGTCGGCCGCGCTGCGTCAGGCGTTCCTCCAGCCCGATCGCGCCGAGCGCCAGCCAGACGCTCCGGCACGTCGCCGATCAGCTGCGGGCCAAGTGGCCCAAGCTCGGCGCGTTCATCGACGAGAGCGAGGCCGACGTGCTGACGCACATGGATTTTCCCGTCCAGCACCGGACCAAAATCCACTCGCACGAACCCGCTGGAACGGCTGAACAAGGAGGTGAAGCGGCGCGCCGATGTCGTCGGCATCTTCCCCAACGAGAGTGCTATCGTCCGCCTGATCGGCGCCGTGCTGCTGGAGGCCAATGACGAATGGCAGCTCCAGCACCGCTACATGCAGACGGAAGCGATGGCCGAACTCACACCGCCACTGATCGATGCCGATGCCAACCCAGATTTCCACCGTGGCCGCATGATCCGTGGCCACCTCAGCTACACCGCAATTTCCACCACGTTGACGGACGTGACCTTTTCAACCGTGCGAATGCAGGTGAATTCTGGGTCACTACGCGCTCGCATGGCATTTGGCGCAGCTTCGATAAGGGTCAAACCTGGGCAGAGTTCACGGCTATCCCGTTCGTAGGAGCGATTCGTGTGTGCTTCGATCCGCAGTTTTTTGGAAAGACTTACATCACGACATTCGGTGGTGGCGCATTCGCGGTTTATACCTTGTTTAACTTTCCGTAACTTTGTTCGAGAGGCGCTATACCCTCATAGTGGATCGAGGCCCGATCATCGGGACAATTTGTTCGAGCCGGTCCCGAGGGACTTTGGCGCAAGCGGCCGTTTCGGCGCCCATGCGCTCGACGAGGCCATTATGATGAGCGCCGGCCCCGCCCGCGCCGTCACTGCCATGGCCGGCTTCAGCCTGTTCGCGGCGTTGCTCCAGATGGTGCGCCGCAAGGGACATTGACCAACTTCGGCTTATCGGAGTGTGACCAAGGTTACAGCTCTCGCGAGCGGCGCCGCTAGTATTGGCACGCTACAGGGGAGGTTGTGATGAGAACTCGCACTCTGTGCTGTGCCCTGGCGTGCGCTGCCATGCTCGGCGCGAATGGGTCACGCGCGAACCCGCACCCTGTCTGTCCACCCTCTTGCGGTCAGCACGCGCCAGTGCCCCACTTGGCGCAATCCTCGCGCGGGGTCTCGCCGTCCCCACTGTCTCCCGTTATGCCGTCTCGGCCGTTCACGCCCCATCCGATGCCCGGCTGGACGGCCGGGGTTGCAACTGGGCAGGCGCAAAGCCAATCGACTTCGGCGCCGAAAGGAGCAGCAACGCCTTCACCGCGTACGCCGTACCGGGAGATTCTAGGCGGCTTCACGCGAGGGCCAGAGAATAATTGGTCGCCACAGCAGCCCGTCCAGTCGGCGCAAGGCCAGAGTGGAGGCCCGCAGTCCCCGCCGAGCAGCCAGACTCCGAATTACAAGGCGGAGTTCGCCATACCGCCTGGATTCACGGCACCGCCGCAGTCCCTCGGTGCGCCGCCGCAAGCCTATGCGCAGGTCGGGTACCCTGCATCCTCGCCAAGAACGTCGCCGGCCCTTGTCCCCACACCCATGCCACCGGCTCTGTCAGCTGAGCCGATGCCGCTAGCGTCCCCGCCTCAGGGCTCGATAACCGGGCCAGCCCTGGGGCTGGCGCAGGGCCAGTCTGTCTCGGTTTCACAAGGAACAGTGCCCTCGCCGCGCGCTCCTCAGTTCGCAATTCCAGGCGGCTTCAGGCAAGAACCGAGCGGCCAAGGACAACCCATTGTCCTGCCACTGGGAGGGCAGGGGAACATGGGTGTCGTCTACGCGTGCCATACGCCGGTCGGCATCTGTCCCGTCACCTTCTCCGGTCCAGCGGAAGCGGGCAGCGCCTGTGTCTGCGTCGATGCCGGCACCGGACGCCAGGACAACGGCGCGATCCAATAGGCGGCCCGAGCGATGTTCGAATCGTCGATCAGAGGGCTGGGGGCTCGGAAGCTATCAGTAGCGGGTCTGGCCCTCGTGGCAGTGTGCTGCGCGTGCGTGATCGCGCTACTCCTTTACTGGCAGACCTCGGCGACCCCGGCCGTTGGTGAGCGGATCGAGGATGTCACCGCGTGCATCGACCGCTACGCGCCGAAAAACCCGCAGGGCGGCACCGCCATGCCGGCGTTGTGGGACGCGTACAATTTCTGCCACAGCGTCGTCGCAACCGAGTTCCTTACCAGGGAGCAGATCATCCGCAACGCCGGCTTCGCCGACCAGCGATATGAGAATTGCGTTCTTCTTCTCATGGTGGTCGCCATCACCATCTCGGGCGTCGTGCTTGCGGGCCTGCAACTGCTCGGCTCCTACCGTCTCGCCAAGAACGGACACGGGGAATTCGGTGGGGGCGGGGAGGCGAGCGTGTCGGTGCACAGCGTCGCGGTGAAAAGCTCCGTGGTCGGCGTCCTGATCCTGGCGATCTCGTTCGCGTTCTTCCTGGTCTTCGTTGTGGATGTCTACACGATCCGCGACGTCGGCGGGACGGCTTCGAGCGCGCCCGCCGGTCCGCCAGCCCATCAGTTATCGAGCGGTCCGACGCAGCCTTATCCGTAGAAGCCGGGCGTCCAGACAAAGCCGTGGATGGTCGGCTTTCGCCGACCACGACGGGAGACAAACGGCCGCTGGTACAAGCTCAGAACAGGCATAGGAGCTGCGCCTTGAGATACGCCGTCTCGGGCAGACGAGGATGCACGGGGTGATCGGGTCCGGCGCCTGTTGTCGCGATGACGCGGGCCTCGCGCCGAGCGCGGTGCAGTCCTTCGGCCACTTGCCCGGCCCAAGCATCGAGCGGTGCATGATGGCTGCACGAGGCGATGAACAGGAACCCGCCCGGCGCGACCAGCCCGGCGGCGAGGCGCGCGAGGCGCCCATAGGCGCGCAATCCGGCGGCGGCGTCCTTGCGTGACTTGGCGAAGGCGGGCGGGTCGCAGATCACGATGTCGAACCGTTCCCCGCTCTCCGCGAGAGCGGCGAGCGCCTCGAACGCATCCGCCCGGCGGATGTGGACGCGCTCGGCAAGGCCGTTCCGCCCCGCCGTGGCCAGCGCCTGATCCAGCGCCGGCGCGCTCGAATCCACCAGCGTCACGGCGTGCGCGCCGGCGGCGGCGCAGCGCAGGCCGAAGGCGCCGGTATGGGCGAACACGTCGAGCACGCGTGCTCCCCCCGCCAGAGCCGCGACCCGGTCCCGGTTCGGCCGCTGGTCGAAGAACCAGCCAGTCTTCTGGCCGCGCGAGCGAATCGACGGGAAAGCGGATCTCCGCCTTCTTCCACCATCGCGACGGCGTCCGAGCCGTGCAGCAATCCGACCTGCTCGGGCAATCCTTCGTGGCGGCGCGCGCTCGAATTGTTGCGCGCGACAACCGCTCGTAACGGCAGCACATCCAGCAGCGCGGCCACGATCCGCGGTGTCAGCCGGTCGATCCCCGCCGCGTTCGCCTGCATCACCGCGACATCGTCGTAGCGGTCGATCACCAGCCCCGGCAGACGGTCCGCCTCGGCGTGGACCAGGCGATGATACGGACCGTCGCAGACAAGCGCGCGCAGCGCCGCCGCCTCTTCCAGCCGCGCCCGCACCCAATTAGATCGATCACCGCCCCCGGGTCGCGGTCCAGCACGCGGGCCGCGATCAGGCTGTGCGGGTTGAACATGGCCGTGCCGAACCGCGCGCCGTCGTCGCCCTCCAGCCGCACGAGCCCGCCCGGCTCCATGCGGCGGTACTCGGGCTTCATCGCGATCTCGTTGCTGAAGGCCCAGGGTGCGCCGGCGCGCAGCCGCCGTCCCTGGCCAGGGGCCAGGCGGATCAGCGGCCGCGTCTCGGTCAAGTCAGGCGGCCGCCCGCACCGGTTGCAGGATGTGGCACAGCGCCTCGACCAGCCGGTCCATCATTTCGTCGGTGTGCAGCGGTCCGGGAGTGAAGCGCAGCCGCTCCGCCCCGCGCGGCACGGTCGGGTAGTTGATCGGCGTGGCATACATGCCGAACTCATCCAGGAGCCGGCGGCTGACCTCGAAGCAGCGCGCGGCCTCGCCGACATGCAGCGGGACGATGTGGCTCTCCGAGGGGAGGCGCGGCAGGCCCGCCGCATCGAACCGGCGCTTCAGCGCCTCCGCCCGCTCGAACAGGCGCTTGCGCCGCGCGGCATCGGCGCGGACATGCCGCACGCTCGCCAGCGCCGCCGCCGCGACCATCGGCGGCATGGAGGTGGTGAAGATGAACCCCGGTGCCACCGAGCGGATGTAGTCGATCACCGTGGTGTTGCCAGCGATGTAGCCGCCATGACAGCCGAACGCCTTGGCGAGCGTGCCCTCGATGATGTCGAGGCGGTCCGCGACGCCATCGCGCTCGGCGACGCCCGCGCCGGTCGGGCCGTACATGCCGACCGCATGGACCTCGTCGAGATAGGTCATCGCATCGTGGCGGGCCGCCGTATCGCAGATCGCGCGGATGGGCGAGATATCAGCGTCCATCGAATAGACGGATTCGAAGGCGACCAGCTTCGGCGCCTCGGCCGGCGTGGCGGCGAGCAGCGCATCCAGATGAGCCACGTCGTTGTGGCGGAAGACGCGGCAGGCCGCCTTGGAGCCCTTGATGCCGGCGATCATGGAGGCGTGGTTCTTCTCGTCGGAAAAGACCACCCAGCCGGGCAGGGAGTTTAGGATGGTCGACAGCGCCGCCTGGTTGGACACGAAGCCCGAGGTGAACAGCAACGCCGCCGGCTTGCCGTGCAGCGCGGCCAACTCGGCCTCCAGCGCGTCGTGGACGGGGCTGGTGCCGCTGATGTTGCGCGTCCCGCCGGCGCCCGCGCCCATTTCCCGCGCCGCCGCGCACGCCGCCTCGATCACCGCGGGATGGTTGCCCATCCCAAGGTAGTCGTTGGAGGACCAGACCAGGATCTGGGTTCCATCCGGCCGGCGATACCACGGGAACGACCCTGCCTGCTTCCGTAGCGGCGTGAAGCGCCGGTAGCGGCCCTGGGCGCGGATGTCGTCGAGCGCCTGTCGGCATAGATCCTGGAAGGGATGCATGGTGCGGGCGTTTTAGCGCCGATGCCGGCGGACCGCCATGCGCTCACGATCGCGCGGCCAGCCCGACGCCGGTCAGCGTGACGGCAAGCGCGAGAAGTTGACGCGGCCCGAGCGGGTCGCCGAGCAGCGCGGCGGAGCCGAGCACGCCGACCAGCGGCGAGAGCAGCACGCTGATCGCGGCGATCGAGGCCGGGAGCAGCAGCAGCGCGCGGAACCAGGTAAGATAGGCGACGGTCATCGGCATGATCCCGACATAGATGAAGCCCCACCAGGCGAGCGGCGTGGCCCGCGCCCAGTCGGGCTGCTCGAAAGCGGCGAGGATCAGCACGGGAATCGATCCCAGCCCGATCTGCCAGGCCACGCCGGCGACCAGGGGCATTTTCAGCGGTTGGCGCTTGGCGATCACGGTGCCGAGGCCGAACAGGACCGCGGCGAGAAACGCGCTGCCGATGCCGGGCAGGACGGTCCAGCCGGCGCGCATCTGGTCCGCCCCGACCAGGAGCGCGACGCCCGCCAGGGCAAGCACCATGCCGACGCCGCGCAACGCCGTCGGCCGCTCGCCCAGCATCGGCCAGGCGAGCAGCGCCGCCCAGATCGGCAAGGTGTAGGTGATGACCACCGCCTCGCTGGCGCGCAGCCACACCAGCGCGATCGTGGTGAGGACGGAGAAGGCGCCGTAGTTGAGGCTCGCGAACACGACCAGCGGCCAGAGCTGATCGCGCGGCGGGCGCAGCCGCTCCCCGCGCACCCACACGAGCAGGAGGGCGAAGACCAGCCCCAACGCCGCCCCGACGGTCCGCGCCGTGAAGGGCGGCAGTTCCGAGAGGATGAACTTCATCACCGGCCAGTTGAAGCCCCAGGAGCAGGCGGTGATGAGCAGCAACGCGAACCCCTCGATCCGCCCGCCGCGCAGGCTGCCCAGGCGTGTGGGTGCGGCCGGCTCGGCGGTGGACGGCATGATGGCCCCGTTCTGTTGGCACGCCCGGTATGCCACAGTCCCGGACAGCGACCAGGGCACGGGGAGGGCGTCAGACATGCGGCTGTTCGATCTCAAGGGACGGGTTGCCGATCGTCACCGGCGGCAATGGCGGCATCGGGTTAGGGATGGCCGAAGGGCTGGCGGAAGCGGGCGCCGAGCTGGTCCTGGCGGGCCGCGACGCGGAGAAGGCGCGGGTTGCCCAGGAGCGGATCGAGGCGCTGGGCGCGCGCTGCCGCTTCGTCGCCGCCGACGTGACCGAACGCGCGGCCTGCGAAAGGCTGGTCGCGGAGACGCTTTCCGGGTTCGGTCGGCTCGATATCCTAGTGAACAACGCCGGGACATCGATCCGCAAGATGCCGCAAGACTACACCGAGGCGGAGTGGCGCCACGTCATCGACACCAACCTGACGAGCGCCTTCTTTTGCGCGCAGGCCGCCTATCCGGCGATGAAGCAGGCCGGCGGCGGGAAGATCATCAACATCGGCTCGATGATGTCGATCTTCGGCGCGCCCTATGCGACGCCCTATGCGGCGAGCAAGGGCGGCATCGTGCAGATGACCCGCGCGCTCGCCACCGCCTGGGCGAAGGACAACATCCAGGTGAACGCCGTGCTGCCCGGCTGGATCGACACCGACCTGACGCGCAATGCCCGTCGCCAGGTGGACGGGTTGCACGAGCGGGTCGAGGCGCGCACGCCGGCCGGGCGTTGGGGCGTGCCGGCGGACATGGCCGGGATCGCGGTGTTCCTGGCGGGGGCGGGGTCGGAATTCGTGACCGGCACGGCGATCCCGGTGGATGGGGGGTTTTCGGTTACGACGTAAAGCGACCAATCCGCGCTATTGCACAGATATGCCTCTCGATTGGAATCACCTCCATTTGTTCGACCAAAGTGAGGAAGCAATGCCTGAAATGCCTCGACAAATTCGAGAAATGGCCAAGCGTATGGAGACCACCGGAAACTCTGAAAAAATCAGTGTCCGAACTCTCTTAGTGTCCATCTGGGAACATCTTGCGTCATCTGAGTTGCTTGTGGTCCGGTGGCAGGGGCCGATCCGTGAGGGGCGCAGAGTGTGGACGACCGAGAACCGCGGCCGCTACGACCGCAGCAAGCTGCGCTACCCGAGTGACCTGACCGACGCGGAGTGGGCGTTCATCGAGCCGCTGATCCCACCCGCCAAGCGTGGCGGCAACAAGCGCACGGTGGACGTGCGCGAGGTCGTCAACGGGGCCTTGTATATCTTGAGCGCGGGCTGCCAGTGGGCGGCGCTGCCCAAGGACCTGCCGGCGCGCAGCACAGTGTGGGACTACTTCCGGCGCTGGGACGACGAGGGCACGCTCGACCGCATCCACCACGCGCTCTATGTCCAGTGCCGCGAGCAGGCCGGGCGAGGCTTGCCAAAGGTTCCATTCGGCGCAGCCGGATGGAATGGCAAGACGAGGGGCGAGGCAAGTCCCTCGGCGGCAATCATCGACAGCCAGAGTGTCAAGAGTGCGGAAAAGGGGGGCGCTCGGTCGATCCGTCGGGGTATGACGCAGGCAAGAAGATCAAGGGCAAGAAGCGGCACGTCCTCGTCGATACGCAAGGTCTGCTGATGCAAGCCATCGTCCACGCCGCCGATGTCCAGGATCGCGACGGTGGCGTGCTGCTGATGGGCGCCCTGTTCGGTCTATTCCCGTTCCTGCTCAAGCTCTACGCCGACAGCGGCTATCAGGGGCCGAAGTTCCAAGCTGGGCTGAAGGCGGCGTGCCGCCGGGTCAACCTGGAGATCGTCAGGCGCTCCGATGCCCGCAAGTTCGTCGTCCTGCCCAAGCGATGGATCGTGATCGACTGTACAAATTTGCCAAGCCGAGTTTCGAGTGGCTGGAGGCCATCGCGCGCGAGGAACTGCGTGCTCTGGGGTATGCGTGCCGCCAGGCTGGGTTGAGGCTCCATCGGCTGCCCCCGCCGCCCGGGGGGTCTGCCGATGGAGGAGCGAATGGTCCAAGCCAAGGATCACCCTCGCTTGGAGCTGCGGGAGTCGTTCGAGACGACCCGATTGGGCCCGCAGTGCCTGATCAAAGCCTACGTCCACTTGATCCCGATCCGGCGCGTGAAGGCCGGATGCACCGGGCAGGAACGAGCGGACGCGCTGTCGCGAAAGAGCGGAGGTAAGCATGCCTGAGCGTCATGTCGCGTTCTATGCGCGCGTCTCGACCGAGAGCCAGGCGCACGACAACACCATTGCCAGTCAGGTGAGCGCTCTTCGCGAGCGGATCGCCGCCGATGGCGGGCAACTCGAGCCCGATCACGCCTACACTGATGAGGGTTACAGCGGCTCTGTCCTGATCCGCCCGGCGCTGGAGCGGCTGCGCGATGCGGTAGCGGCCGCGAGCATCCAGCAGATCTACGTTCTCGCGCCCGATCGCCTTGCCCGCCGCTATGCCCATCAGGCCTTGCTGATGGAGGAGTTCCATCGTGCGGGCGCCGAGGTGGTGTTCCTGAACCGGCCGATCGGCGGCACGGCCGAGGACGATCTCTTGTTGCAGATGCAGGGTGTGATCGCCGAGTACGAGCGTGCCAAGATCCTGGAGCGAGGCCGGCGGGGACGCCGTCACGCGGCGCGTTCGGGGCTGCTCAGCGCGTTCACCACCGCCCCGTTTGGCTATCGCTACGTGCCCAAGGATCAGGGCGGCGGGATGGCGCGCTTCGAAGTGATTCCGGATGAGGCCCGCTTCGTGCGGCTCATCTTCGCCTGGATCGGGTTGGAGCGGCTGAGCCTGCGCGAAGTCTGCCGCCGCTTGCAGCAGGCCGGCGTTCCCAACCGACGAGGACAGGGGCTGTGGTATGCCTCGACCTTGCACGGCATGCTGACCAACACGGCCTATATCGGGCGGGCCGTCTATGGCCATTCCCGCTACCTGCCTGCGCGCCCGCGCTCGCGGCCGATCCGGGGGCATCCCCATCCTCCCGTGCGCCCGACGGCGCGCGTCGCTGTGCCACGCGAGGAGTGGATCGAGGTGCCCGTGCCTGCGTTGGTTGACGAAGCGGTGTTCGCGGCGGCTCGGGCCCAACTCGTCGAGAATCGCCAACGCAAACGCGACGGCCTGCGCGGCCCCCGCTGGCTGTTGCAGGGACTGACCGTGTGTCGCCAGTGCGGGTATACCTATTATGGCAAGGCCCTCCCGAGGTCGCGTGCGGATCCCTCGAAATGCGGGTATCGCCAGTATCGCTGCCTGGGCACGGACGGGTATCGGTTCGGTGGCACCGCACCGTGTAGCAACAGGACCGTCCGAGCCGAGCATCTCGAGCAGGCTGTATGGGAGCGAGTGTGCGCCCTTCTACAGAACCCCAGCAGGGTTGGAGATGAATACCGACGCCGGGTGCGCCAGGCAGGCGAGGGCGCCGTCAAGTCGGACGAACTGGTGCAGCTTGAGCGACAAAGGGCAGCCCTGCAGCGCGGAATTGGGCGGCTGATCGACAGCTATGCCGCTGGCGTGATCGATCGTTCCGAGTTCGAGCCGCGCATCACCGGGCTCAAAGCGCGCGTCGCTCAGTTGCAGGAGCAACAGCGGGCAGCGGCTGACGTGGCGAACGCGGAGCGTGAGCTGACGCTGGTTATCGGTCAGCTCGAGGATTTCGCCAGCAAGGTCCGCCACAGCCTGGAGAGCCTCGACTGGCTCAGCATACGGGAAATCATCCGAACCCTCGTCCGGCGGATCGAGATCGACGGCGATCAGGTCGAAGTCATCTTTCGGGTTCCCCCACCGGTCGGCTCCGGCGGCCCATCTTGGCCCGGTCCGGCCAGCGGCGAACCACCAGCCAGGCAAGATTGTACAGTCGATCGTCGAGAGGACGATCGGTTGGCTCAACCGCTGTCGCCGCCTCGCCAAAGACTGGGAGTGCCTCAACCGCAACGCACTCGCCTTCCTGCGCTGGGCCTCCGTTCGCGTGATGATCAGAAGACTCTGCCAGCAAACACTATGATCCCGGATGGACACTTAGAGCCTGTTGAGCAATTATCTTGCTCGTTTTTGTTTCGTCAGTCTCCGGAGCATCACGCGTGCCATGGAGGCGTAGAGGAGCATTTCGCCGGTCTTGATCAGGCGTTCGTAGTCGCGGCTCATGCGCCGATTCCGCCCGATCCAGGCCAGTGTTCGCTCGACCACCCACCTCCGTTTGAGCACGTGAAAGCCACGCGGGATCTCCGGGGGTTGCTGGCCTGGAGCAAGCCACACCCCTTGCAGACCCGTCCACCAATGCTTGCTGATCGTCAGCGTCCAGCCGAGCGTCGCGGTGAGCCAGGTCTTCAGGCCCTGATACGCGCTATCGGCCCAGAGCAGCGCGATATGCGGGAACTGCGCCGCGAGACGCGAGCAACGCCTCGGCACCACGCCGGTCGTGGATGTCGGCTGGGTGCACGCGTGCCTTGAGCAGGTTGCCTTCGGTGTCCACGAGAATGTGGCGCTTGCGGCCGGAGACCTTCTTGGCTCCGTCATAACCGCGCGGGCCACCTGCTTCGGTCGTGCGCACGGACTGGCTGTCGATGATCGCGGCTGTGGGCTGGGGTTTGCGACCATTGAGCACGCGATGGCGCTCGCGCAGCGCGGCGTTGATCCGCTCCCAGGTGCCCCGGCTGCGCCACTTGGCGAAATGGTAGAACACCGTGGACCAGGGCGGAAACTCGTGCGGCATCGCTCGCCATTGGCAGCCTGTGCACAGAAGATAAAACACTGCTTCCACGATGCGGCGCAGCTCAAAGAGCTGCGGATGACCAGCCTGCTTGTCCGGCGTGATCAGCGGCTTCAGAATGGCCCATTCTTCATCAGTCAGGTCGGATGGATAAGGATGAGTATTCATCCGAGCCAGATGGCGGTGACGGCGCAGTCAAGCTATGCTTCCAGAACTGGCCTATAGGCAAGATAATTGCTCAACAGGCTCTTATACCAACCCGCGTATATCCTGACTTTTGTGCCGTCATTCCTGCGAAAGCGGGAACCCAGGCGGACCGCACGAAACTGCTGCATATGGGCCCTGGATGCCCGCTTTCGCGGGCATGACGGAATAGGTCAGAGTCAAGGCAGGTTGGTATTTACGTAAGCGGTGCGGCGCCGACCTCTGGCGGCCGGTGTGGGTGTCGTGATCCGAGTTTGGGATGGACACGATCTCCCCGGACCTGGTCGGCGAAGTAGAGAGCGCTCGTACCAGTGGTCGTACGAGCGCTCGCAGTGCGCGGGTGGAGGTGCTCCCACATCCGGAGCGCCGGCGATCATGGACGGTGGAGCAGAAACGCGAGATCGTCACCGAGAGCCTTGGGCCAGATCTGACGCCGGCTGAAGTGGCACGCAAGCACGGGATCAGCACGGGACAGATCTATACCTGGCGCCATCAGCTGCTGAGCTTTCGACAGGACGCGCTGCCGCAGCTACCGCAATTTGCCTCCGTTGAGCTGGCGGCGTCGCCGGCCCCAACGTCGTTGGCCCCGCCTCCTTCCGCTTCGTTTCAGCCGCCGGCGGCGGGGCTGATCGAGATCGTGCTGCCCGGTGGCGTGCTGGTTCGCGTGGACGCGCATGTCGATGGCCGGGCGCTGCGGCGGGTTCTGGGCGCGCTGAGCCAGCGGTGATCGCGCTGCCGTCTGGCGTGCGGGTCTACCTTGCCTGCGGCGTGACGGACATGCGCAAGGGCATGGTGGGCTTGGCGATGCTGGTCCAGCAGGGGTTGGGCGCGGATCCGTTCGACGGCGCGCTGTATGCCTTTCGTGGGCGCCGCGCCGGGCTGATCAAGCTGCTTTGGCATGACGGGATCGGCCTGTGCATGTTGACCAAGCGGCTGGAACAGGGCCAGTTCGCTTGGCCCTCGGCGAGCTCTTCCGGCCGGATCGCGCTGTCGGCGGCGCAGTTGGCGGCCCTGCTGGATGGGTGCGAGTGGCGCGCGCCGGTCGCACGGGCGCGGCCGGAGCTGGCCGGCTGAACGGCCGATTTCAGGCTTGGAGCGACGCGGAGCAGTCGTTCACCATCACCGGCGTGCAGATCGATCCCGACGCCCTGCCGGACGACGCTGCGGGTATCCAGCAGATGCTGCGAACGGTACTGCTGCAACGCGGCGAGCTGCACGCCGAGAACGACAAGCTGCGGCTGCTGGTCCAGCGGCTGATGCGGCACCAGTTTGGGCGGCGCTCCGAGCAGTTGAGCCCCGATCAGCTCCAGCTCGGGCTCGAGGACCTGGAGCAAACCATCGCCGCCAACCAGGCCGCGCAGGATGCGATCGAGGCTGGGGTAACCCGCAGGCCTCGTCCCGAGCCGGCTGCGCGAAACCACGGGGCCTTGCCGGCGCACCTACCGCGCTACGAGGTGGTGATCGACGTCGAGGACCGGGATTGCCCGTGCTGCGGCAAGGCGCTGACGCCGATCGGCGGGATCCGCACCGAGCAGCTCGACATCGTGCCGGCGCAGCTGCGGGTCCGGGTCACGCGGCGGCCGCGCTATGCCTGCCGTGCCTGTGAGGAGGCCGTGGTTATCGCGCCGGCGCCAGACCGTCCGGTCGACGGCGGGATGCCCACCGAGGCGTTGGTGGCGCACGTGGTGGTCAGCAAGTTCGCCGATGCCCAGCCGCTCTATCGGCAGGTGCAGATCCTGGCGCGGCAAGGCGTCATGCTCGATCGCTCGACGCTGGCCAACTGGGTCGGACAGGCCTGCTGGTGGCTGCAGCCGCTCTACGATCTGCTGGTCGGCACGGTGCTGTCCTCACCCAAGGTGTTTGCCGACGACACCACTCTGCCGGTGCTCGAGCCCGGCCGCGGTCGAACCAAGACCCGGCGCTTGGGGTGCTATGCCATCGATGATCGGCCCTGGTGCGGGCCAGGCCATCCGGTCGCGGTGTATGCCTACTCGGAGGACCGCAAAGGCGAGCGCCCGGCGGGGCACCTGGCCGGGTTCCGGGGCGTGCTGCAGGTTGATGGCTATGGCGGGTTCAAGCGGCTCGCCGGAGATCGTGCCGACGG
>CAWHMO010000003.1:0-276673 GCA_963830565.1 uncultured Pseudomonadota bacterium | reverse complement strand
CGGCGTGACGATCATCGCCCGCCCGGCGGGCCGTCCTGGCGCGCCAGCGGCGGCGAAGTTCAGCGCGCGCTACGGTCAGTCAACGGGGGTCGTGGTCTTCGATCGCGTGTTCGTGCCGCACGCCCACGTGTTCCTGGCCGGCGAGTGGGGCCAGGCCGGCTTCCTGGCGCAGACCTATGCCACGCATCACCGCCATTCCTGCATCGGCGCGCGGGCGGGGTTCGGCGACCTGCTGATCGGCGCCGGCGCGCTGATGGCGGAGGCGAACGGGCTCGACTTCGATGCCCACGCGCATATGCGCGAGGCGATGGTGGAGCTGATCAAGATCGTCGAGGGATTTACGCATGCGGCGTCGCCGCCTCGATCTATGGCGCGGTGGACCAATCGGGCGCGGCGATGCCGGATACCGTGTTCGCCAACGTTGGCAAGCTGCTGCTGGCGACGCAGATCTACGACATGCACCGGCTGGCGCACTACGTCTCAGGCGGATTGGTCGTGGCGCTGCCCGGCCCGGACGAGGACCACAACCCGGCGACCGCCGCCAGCCTCTCAGCGTTGCTGCAAGGCCGCGCCGATGTTCCCTACGACAAGCGGATCGAGGTCGCGCGCATGGTCGAGGACCTGACCGCCTCGAACACCGCGGGATGGTACTGACCATCTCGCTGCATGGCGGCGGCAGCCCGGAGGCGATGAAGCGCGAGATTTGGCGGGCCTACAACCTCGGCGACAGGGTCGATCTGGTGGAGCGGCTGCTGGATCGAGGCGTGCTGGCTGACGCCGACCGCAAGATCACCCGAAACCGTCAGCCGGGCCGCTGCTGCGCCCAGGGCTGTGCGCCGCCGGAGGCGGGTCGGCTGGCCGCGGAGTAATGCAGCGGCCGGTCGGGTCGCGGCTGGTTCGGACCGCGTGGGCGGGCGGTGCTGGCATGGCTCCCGCCTTCGCTGGTGACGGCAGTTCGTTAAAACGCGTAAGCCACGCCCAGCGTCCCGCCATAGCTCTCGTAATGGCCGTTGCCGGCGACCGTGCTGAAATCGGCGAACGCCCGCAGCCGGCTTGGCAGGATCGCCGTGACATGCAGCTCCAGCACGCCGAAATCCGCGGCCGGCCTCTCGCTGCTGAAGGAGAACGATGGCGATCCCGGCGCCTGGACGAACTGCGCGTGGATCAGCCGCGGATACGCCTCGAACTCGTGCACCCAGCTTGCCGAGACGCCCGGCAGCACGATGGCGGCATCAGTCGCGATCACCAGGTTGGCGGCGGCGCCGACGACGCTCTGGAGCGAATTCTGATCGACCGAGCCATACCGCAGCTCGAGGCCGGTCTGCCCGGTTTCGGTGTAGCCGGCCACCGCATAGTGGCCCGCGTTGACGCCGATCCTTGGCCCCACGCTGAGCATGCCGAACCGCCGATCGTAGCCGGCGAGGATGCTGCCGTCATAGGCATTCTCCCCCGGCGTGCCGGTCGCGATGCCGCGCGACAGGGTCGTCCCGCTTGGCTGCAGCACCACGTTGGCGCCGCGGTTGCGGGTATTGTCGAAGCGCGCGTAGCCGATTTCGGTGTCGATGAACGCGCCGTCGAACGGCACGAAGGAGGCGTACAGGAACGGCCGATAGGTGGTGACGTGGAAGCCGCCAAGATCCTCGAAATTGCCCTGCAGGTAGCGGTAGTCGAAGCCGACGCCGTAGGTCAGCCAGTTCACCGGATGCGCCCCCGCGCCCACGACGAACGAGGCGTCGGAGCCATGGTACGGCTCCTCGAAGCCGCTGGCGCGATGGATCACGCTGTCGCCGCCGGCGGCCACGAACAGGCTGATATTGCCGGCCAGCCGATACGCCTGGCTGTCGGCGCTGCCGCCCGACCCCTTCTCCTCCGCTTCGCGGATCTCGGCCTCCTTCGACTGTTCGCGCTGCGTGGTCGATGACGGCGTGGCGGTGATGATGCCGGCGCCGGACACGTCCAGGCCTTGCCCGCTGGCGTTCGCCCGGGTGCAGACCGAAGCCAGGTTCGGACCGAGCCCGGGCGTGGGCCCGGCTCTCAGCGCCGTGCAGATCTGCGTCAGGGCCAGCGTGTTCGCGGTGCCGAAGGTTGTCGGGCCCGCGGCTTGCTGCGCCCGCGCCGGCGAGAGCGCGGCCATCGGCATCAGCGGCAAGGCGGCAATGAGCGCCATGCTTACGGCTTCTCGAATCTGGTCGCGCACGTGGGCAACCTCCCCAGGCGAGAATGGACTCGCTGTTATGCTTAGCCGTATACTAAGGCGGTTCGAGGCGTGGCAGTAAACCGGTTTCGGGCGCCTGCGAGTGGGGAAAGCCACGAAATGCTGGCCGCCGTCCTTGAGATTTACATTGTGTGGCACCCCGACGACGCGGACGGCCACGCGGTGGCGAACTCGTTCGTCACCTATTTCCACGGCGATCAGTTCACCGGCCTGCTGGGCGGCGCGATCGAGGTTTATGTGCGCAGCCGGGGATGGCAAGGGGTCGAGGATGCGCCACGGCCGATCCCGCTTCCCGGCGCCGAAACCGTGGCCGCTGTCGCCCCCGCGCGTTTCGTTGCCGTCGTGCCGCTGCTCGGCAACGAACTCGCGTTCGCGGTTGAGGATCCGACCTCGCCCTGGCGAGCCTGGCTGGAGGCGCTGCTCGGCGCCCACGCCGCCGCGCCGGACCAAATCGGCATCTACCCGTTGGCGCTCGATGCGGATGCAACGAACGCGAGCACGCTGGGTGCGTTGTTCAACCGCTTCCAGCAGCTTGCCCGGCCGGACCCGGCGGCTCCCAAGGAGCCGGAGGGTGAACTGCGCTGCCGCGACCTCTCGCAAGCCCTCGCCCAGCTCCTCGCCGGCCCGGATGCGCGGCGCCGGATCTGCGTGTTCATCAGCCACACCAAGCGCGCCAGCGGCGAGGACGAGGGGGAGCTTGGCGGGCTGATCGACTGCCTGCGCCGGATCATCGCCAGCACCCGCCTCGCCGCCTTCTTCGACGCCAACGACCTGCAGCCGGGTGAGGATTGGGATCAGCGTCTGCGCCAGGCCGCTGGCGGCAGCGCGCTGCTCGCGCTGGTACCGACCGCTATGCGAGCCGCGACTGGTGCCAGCGCGAGATGGCGATCGCCAAGCGCGCCGGAATGCCGATCGTGGTCCTGGAGTTGCTTGCCCGCGGCGAGGAGCGCGGCTCGTTCCTGCTCGATCACGTGGCGCGCGTGCCGGTCCACCATGACGCAAGCGGCTACGAATTCGCCGGGCTTCGGCGCGGGCTCAACCTGCTCGTCGGGGAGTGCCTGAAGCACGCGCTCTGGCGCCAGCAGGAGGCGATCGCCCGCGAGGCCGGGCTGTCCGGCATCGCCTGGTGGTCGCCGCACGCGCCGGAGCCGGTGACGTTCGCGCGCTGGCTCGGAGCGGAAGGCGCATCCGCGCGCGACGCGCCGGGCAGCATCCTGATCCTGCATCCAGAGCCGCCGCTGACCCGCGAGGAGCAGGCGATCCTGCAGGAAATCGCGGCCCTCGCGGGCATTCGCGCCAGGCTCGACGTGCTGACCCCGCGCACGCTGGCTGCCAGAGGGGGAGGGGCGAATGGCTGACGCCGCCCTTCTGCCGCCGGGGGCGCTCGCGGGGGTGCGGCTGGGGATCTCGGTCTCCGACAGCCCTGATCTCGACCGGCTTGGGTTCACCGAGGCGCATTTCCGCCTCGCGCTGGGCGAGATCGCCCGGCTGGTCCTGGTCGGCGGCGGCACGCTCGCCTACGGCGGGCATCTCGACCCGGACGGCTACACGATGTTCCTGGCCGACGAGTTGCAACGCTACGGCCGGCGCCGCGACCGCCCGCTGCTCGTCTGCCTTGCCTGGCCGGAGCACCGGCGCATGGCGCTGTCATCGCTGAACGCCCGAAGGCGGGCGCTGGGCCTGCTGGGCGAGATCGTCTGCCTGGGCGCGGACGGCCGGACGGCCGATCCGGCCGTCGGGCGCGGCGAGAACCCGGCCCCGGTGGATGATCCCGACGCGAGGGGCCGCGCGCTCACCGCGCTGCGCCGGTTCATGCGCGGGCGCACTCAGGCCCGCGTGATCCTGGGCGGCCGGCGGCACGGGTTCCAGGGCCGCCTTCCGGGACTGCTGGAGGAGGCGCTGATCGCGCTGGAGCCGCCCGAACCGCAGCCGCTCTTTCTCGCCGCGGGTTTCGGCGGCGTGACCGCCGACATTGCCCGCGCGATCGATCCCGATGCGATGACCTGGCTGCCGGCCGACGCGAGCGCGCCGCAGGATGACCCGCGCCTGACCGAAGGTCTTGCCCGGCTTGCCGCGCTGTATCGGGGAAGGGGGCTCGACAACGGGCTGACCCCCGCGGAGAACCGGACCTTGCTCGCGACCCACCGGCCGGGCCAGATCGCGGCGCTGGTCAGTCTGGGGCTGGGCCGGTGCTTCGCCACGAGGGTCTGATACACCGATGACCGAGGACGCGAGGCCCATCACCGCGGCCTATGCCGAGCGCGAGCGGCGCTGCGCCTTCTATTTCGAGAACACGCTTGCTGGGCAGCGGCAATGGTATGGGCGCAAGGCAAGCGCCTTCAAGCAGCGGGCCGAGGTGCTCGGCCTCGTCATCATCGCCGCCGGCGCGCTGGTGGCCTTCATTCCGGTGTTCGGTGCAGAACCCTGGTCGCGGATTGCCACCGGCGCGTTGGGCGCGGTGGTGGCGATTGTCGAGGGCTGGCAGCGGATCGCCCGCTACGCCGAGGGCTGGACGGTGTACCGGATGGCATCGGAGAAGATGAAACGCGAGCAGCGCCTCTATCTGACCGGGGCCGGCGGTTATCGCGGGGTCGCGGACGAAGACGCGGCATTCGTTCAATTCGTGGAGGCAATCGAGGCGGTGATCGCCGAGGAACAGCAGATCTATTGGCGCGACCGCGTCACCGAGGCGCCCCATGGCACGGCGGTTGCGGCGGATGTCGCGAACTCGGGCCCCCGCGCTACCCCCCTGGTGCGGCCGGACATCCGGTTGCACGCCGGTGAGAAGCTTCCGGATGCCGTGGAACCGCACGAGCAGCGATGAGGCGACACGGACCCGCCTCGCGAGGGCGGGTCTCGCGTCGTTGCGCTGGCTCCGGTCAGGGCAGCTCTTCGGCGCTCCGGATCACCCGGCTCACCATGCCGTAGGCGACCGCCTCCTCGGCGCCCATCCAGTAGTTCCGGTCGGTGTCGCGCACGACGCGCTCCAGGCTCTGGCCGGTCTCGCGGGCGATGATCTCGTTGATGCGCTCGCGCATCTTGATGATCTCGCGCGCTTCGATGTCGATGTCCGTCGCCGGCCCGCGCACGCCGCCCATCGGCTGGTGCAGCAGGAAGCGCGTGTTCGGCAGACAGAAGCGCCGATCGGGGGCGCCGGCCAGGAAGATGAGCGCGCCGGCGCTCGCCACCCATCCGGTGCCGATGACGCGCACCGGGGCGAGGGCGTCGACGAAGCGGATCATGTCGTGGATCGTGTCGCCGCTCTCCACATGGCCGCCCGGCGAGTTGATGTAGACCTCGATCGGCTCGTTGGACGCACCGGCAAGGGCGAGGAGACGCCCGGTCACGTCACGCGCGACCCGGTCGTTGATCGCGCCGAAGACGAGCACCTTGCGCTGGCGGAACAGCCGGTTCTCGAGCTCGTTGATGGGCGAGGCGAGCGTCCGGTTCTCGTCGGGCTCGCGCGGCTCGGGGCCGATCGGCTCCGGCACCTCCGGCTCGTCGTCGTCGCGGATAGCAGGCTTTGCGCGCGGGTCGGTCATGGCGTCCTCCGCTGTTGCTCCGGTTGAGTGACCTCAGTTGAGTAACCTCGGGCGGACGGCGATCCTGGCTGCTCCGGCCGGTAACTCAGCTTACCAGATCGGTTAGCCTCTCCCGATCGAAATTCCAATGCTGCTGGACAGCGGGGCTGCTGGTCGCTGATGGTGTGAGGGGTGCCCGCATGCCCATATCAGACGACGAGGAACGCCAACTGAGAATCGACCCGATGGCTGTCAATATCGAGAAGATGCGCTCCGACATGCGCCGGGAGGCGCGCAGTTCATGGTGTCGGCCATCCTCGCCGCCGCCGCCGCAGTCGGCCCCGGGGTCTGCATCGGCAACCTGATCTGGGCGCATCCGCCAGCGCCGCTGCCGCCCATCGTGATCCAGCTCCCCGCACCGCCGCCGAGGTAAAGTGGTAGTGACCGCGGCTCGTTGCCTTGCGGGGCGCCCGCCGCCAGTATTCGCGCCGCGCCCCCACGCACGGCACCTCGCGAGGCCGGGAGCGGGTGTTGTCTATCTCATCACTTCCTTGTTCGACCCCCATCTCTCGGCAGCCATGATCCGCACCCTGCTTGTCGTCCTCCTGCTCATTCTCCGGGCCGCGCCCGCCATGTCCTTCAGATCGTCGATCCCTGGCCAGACCCCGAAACCGTGCGGGGCGTGCGTCAGGAAATCGTGACGTTCCCCAGCAGCGACCCGTTCGTGCCCGCCGCTATCGGCCGGGCGCCGGCGCGCATGGTCAGCGGCCTGCTGTTCCTGCCCTCGGGTGCGGCGCCGGACCACACGACCCCAGCAGTGGTGATGCTGCACGGCTCGGCCGGGGTGATCTACGACCGGGCCAAGTACGGACCGCAGCTTGCATCCATGGGCATCGCGGTGCTGCTGGTGCAGACCTATGACAGCCGCCGCGACCTCGGCACCGGGTTCATCGAGCGCGTGCTGAACATCACCGAGACGATGTTCGTGGCCGACGCCTATGCGGCACTGCGCTATCTGGCGACGCGACCGGAGATCGACCCGCGCCGCGTGGTGCTGGCCGGCTTCAGCTACGGCGGCATGGCGACGGAATATGCGATGTATGCGCAGATGGCCGATGCCCTTGCCCCGAACGGCCCGCGCTTCGCCGGCCATGTCGCGTTCTACGCGCCTTGCATCGCCCGCTTTGCCGACAGCCGCACCACCGGGGCGCCACTGCTGATGCTCTATGGCGCGGAGGACCAGCTCATCCGGCCGGATCGCTGCGCGCGGATCGCCGATGATCTGCGCTCGGGCGGCAGCGAGGTGGAGATCGTCTCCTATCCGGGTGCCGTGCATCAATGGGATGGCGGGATGCGGCGTCAGCTTATCGGCCGGCAGCTCGCCGGCTGCCGCTTCCGCGTCGAGCGCGACGGCACGGTGCGCGACGAGAACACGCATCTGCCGATGTCCGGTCCCTTCCTGCGCAAGATCATCCTGGGACTGTGCACCGGCAGCCGGCCCTATCCGATCGGACGGGATGACGCGGTGCGCGCGAAATCGAACCGCGATTTCAGCGTGTTCCTGGCGCGGGTGTTCGGCCAGGCGGCGAGAGGGTAGTGGGTCAAACTGACCCACTACCGGCGAGAGGGTAGGAGCGCCACTTCCCGTTCCTTCTGATGGGATACCCCTATGCGCTGACGCTGTGGCCGAAGCCGGTGTGGTGTGAATGATCTCACCCGCAATCGCTTGGGGATCCTTGAGCAGATTGAAAAACGAGCAGCGCTTCTGGACTTAGAGGTGCAACGCCGCCAGCCGCTCGGCGAGTTCGGTCGAGTCAATATGCAGCTTGTACCTGATGTCGTGCGGCGCGATCGGGACGTCCTCATGGCCCAGGGTTTGCGCGAATGGGTCCATCTGGCCGGACACCTCCACTTCCACGGCATCAAGGGACAGCTCCTGGTCCGCTGCGACACTAACCGCGGTAGGGGCCAGGCAGCTCGCGAACGCCCCCAGCAGCAGTTCCGGCGCGTTTGGACCGAGGTTGTAGCCCGCGAAATATGGCGGTGTAATCCGTGACGATCTGGAAATCGCGGATCCGGGCCTCGCGGTGCGGCTCTGGGTGGTTCATGCGGATTTTCTGCCGACGCTGGAGGCGCTGCCCACACCCCTGCGCGCGACCGTCGAGGTGCTGGTCGTCGTCAGTCTCACGGCGGAGCACCGTCCGCAAGGCTGGGCTCGCGTCGTGCGAATTGAGGAGCTGTTCAAGGAAAGCGGCGCCGAGCCGCGCGAGGTCAGCCATTTCCTCGACATCGACGCGGTCGGCTTTGCGTCCGGGGCCACGGGACCATCCAAGGGTGTCACGGTCACGCAGGCGCAGGCCGTCAGCGGCGCACTGACCTTCTCACGCGTTGTGGATCTCCAGCAGGATCGACGTGATCTATACGCCGCTGCCGTTGTTCCACGGCATATCGACCCGCATGGGAAGGTTGCCCGCATTGCTGACAGGCTGGCGCATCGTGCTCGGCAAACGCTTCAGCGGCAGCCGCTTCTGGGCCGACGTGATCGAGGCGGACGCGACGGTCGCGCAAACCATCTTCAGAACCCCCAACGTGCTGATGGCGCAGCCGCCCGGACCGCAGGACCGTGCGCACTGCTTCACCCGCAACGCCCACCATGCTGTTCTCGCTGGAAGGCTTCGGCTTCTGCAAGCCGGGCGAGAGCGGCCCGTGGGTGCAGGGCGGCGCGCTGGAACTCGGCGGCCGTTACCCGAGCAACACCGCTGGCGGCCATCTATCGAATTCCTGCATGCAGGGCTGGGCCCTGAACGTGGAGGCGATCCGCCAGCTGCGCGGCGCGTGCGGCACGCGTCAGGTTCGCGACGCGCGGCTGATCCAGCACATGTGCGCCGCTCCGATTACCACCTCGATCATCTACAGGGGCGACGCATCGTGACCACCTACGCGAAGCCGTTTGCCGCGTATCGTGCCGCTGACCCAGCCGTTCTGGGACGCGGCGCGCGCCGGCCGCCTCGAGGTGCAGAAATGCGGGTCGTGCGGCAAGCTGCGCTTCCCGCCTGCCAAGATTTGCGACGAGTGCATGAGCGGCGAGACGACCTGGGTGCGGGTCAGCGGACGCGGCACGGTCTGGTCGATGTGCGAACTCCCCCGCCTCTACTTCAAGGGCTTCGAGCCGGAGATGCCATACACCGTAGCGCTGGTCCGCCTGGACGAGGGCCCGCGCATGCACAGCAACCTGGTCGGGATCGCCTGTGACCGGATCAAGATTGGCATGCGGGTGGAAGCGGTGTTCGAGCCGGCGACCGACACGGTCACGCTCGTGAAGTTTCGCCCAGCGAGCCTGAGGATTGTGCAATGAGAGCCATGGTTGTTCGTAGTCCCGGCGGCCCGGAGGCGCTGGTCCTGGAGGATATTCCACCGCCACCGCTGCGGCGCAACGACGTCCGTATCCGCGTCGAGGCCTGCGGCGTCTGCTTCCACGATATTGTCACGCGCAACGGCACGCTGAAGCGTGGTGTGGAGATGCCGCTGATTCCCGGGCACGAGTTCTCCGGCATCGTCGAGGCCGCTGATCCCGACGTGCGCGGTTTCCGTCCGGGCGATCGCGTCGCCACGCTGCAACGGCGGCATATCTGCGGCCACTGCAAGTTCTGCCGCGCGGACCAGGAGACTGCCTGCCCGGAACAGGAATTCCTGGGCGATCTCGGCCTTAATGGCGGCTATGCCGAGCTGGTCTGCGTGGAGGAGGACAATGTCGCCAAGGTGGCCGACGCGGTTGCGCTCGACACGGCGGCCATCATCGCGTGCACCGTCGGCACCGAGCTGAACGCCATCCGCAACGTGGCGGGCGTGAAGACGGGCGAGCGGGTGTTGGTCAACGGCGCCGGCGGCGGCCTCGGCATCCACGGCGTGCAGATCGCGCATCTTTCGGGAGCCGAGGTCATCGCGGTCACCGGGTCGCCGCAGAAGGTGGCCACGATCCGCAAGGCGGGGCCGATCACGTTGTTCTCTACGAGCGCGGCGAGGATTTTTCGGCGAAAGTGCATGCGCTCACCTCCGGCGAGGGCGTGGACGTCGCGATCGACAATGTCGGCAGCCACACGTTCGATCCGACCCGCCGCAGCCTCGCCTGGCGCGGCCGCTGGGTCTTCATTGGCCAGCTGAGCGGGGACTTCGTCCGGCTGAACCCCGCACAGCTCTTTTTGCGCGGCATCTCGATCCACAGCGCCCAGAGCACGAACCGCCGCCAGCTGCTCGACTGTCTCGAACTCGTGCGGCGCGGCCTCGTGCGGCCGGTCGTATCGGCGGAGATGCCGCTGGAACGCGCCGCGGACGCACATCGCATAGCGGAAAAGGCCGGCTCGCCCGGCCGCATCCTGCTCAAGCCGTCATTGGCCCACTAGAGCATTTTTCGGCGGTCTGGAATTGGCTGGATCGGGCTTCCGGCGCGGGCGGCATGTATGATTCATCGGTCTCCGGCATGGACCGGAGGCATGGATGTTTTCGTGGCGTCGTGGGCAAGCTTACTCGCAGGACCTGCGAGAGCGGGTGCTGGCGGCCGACGATCTGAGTGCGCGGCAAGCAGCCGCCCGCTTCGGGGTCAGCGTGTCGTATGTGATCAAGGTGCGGCAGCGGCGCGACCGCCAGGGCCTGATGACGCCCGGCCCGCAGCGGTCCTGGACCCCGCGCAAGCTGGCCGAGCACCATGCTGCGATCGAGGCGCATGTGCGCGAGCACCGAGATGCGACGCTGGCCGAGTTGTGCGAGTGGGTGCGGACCAAGCTTGGCGTGTCGGTCAGCATCGGGACGATGTGGGCCACGCTGCGCCGGCTCGGGTTGACGCTCAAAAAAAGTGCCTGGAAGCCAGCGAGCGCGCGCGGGACGACATCGCCGAGGCGCGTCGCCTCTGGCACGAGTTGCAAGCCAAATTGGATGCCAGGCGCTTGATCTTTGTCGACGAGACCCCCGGATCAAATCCGGGGGCAGGCTCTGGACCAGGACCAATATGACGCGGCCCTACGGCCGCGCGCTACGTGGTCGGCGGGTGATCGGCCGAGTCCCGCATGGCCACTGGCACACCAACACCTTCGTCGCTGGCCTGCGGCACGATCGGATCGTCGCTCCGCTGCTGCTGGAAGGCGCCATCGACGGCCCCACCTTCCTGGCCTGGGTCGAGCAGTTCCTCGCCCCCACGTTGCAGGACGGCGACGTCGTGGTGCTCGACAATCTCGCCAGCCACAAAGTCGCAGGGGTCCGCGAAGCGATCGAAGCCCGGGGCGCCAGCCTCCGGTTCCTGCCATCCTACTCACCCGATCTCAATCCAATCGAGCAGCTATTCGCCAAACTCAAGGCGATCCTCCGAGCGCTGGCGCCGCAATCGCTCGCGGCGCTCGTCCAGGCGGTCAATCAGGCACTCGATCACGTCAGCCCCGCCGAGTGCGCGAACTATCTCAGCCATGCGGGATATCGCCAGTCAGCCTGAAAATGCTTTAGCGCAAGTAAACAACCGTCAGCAGAAGGACTCTGAGGAGTTTTCTGACAGAGTGTCGCTCCTCCTCAAGCATGTACTGGGAGCGAGCGAAGCGAGAAGCTAAGCCGTGGATTTATCGCGTTTGTAGTGGTGCCCCTGTGCGCAAGCGATACGAGGATTTCATCAGAGAAAAGCCAGAGCGGCTCAAAATGTTAAAAGACCACCGTTATTAGCTCGCGATTGCCATTACATGCGGGCTGTTCTTAGAGTTTGACTTTGAACTCATGTGCAACGAGCAATGCGCCTGATGAGGAGCATGGCTGAGGCGGCGTAGAGGAAGGCTGTCGCGGACTCGATGGTAGTCTCGAAGTCCTTGGCGAGCCGACGATTGCGGTTGAGCCAGGCGAAGCACCGCTCCACGATCGACTGTACAATCTTGCCTGACTGGTGGTTCGCCGCTGGCCGGACCGGGCCAAGATGGGCCGCCGGAGCCGACCGGTGGGGGAACCCGAAAGATGACTTCGACCTGATCGCCGTCGATCTCGATCCGCCGGACGAGGGTTCGGATGATTTCCCGTATGCTGAGCCAGTCGAGGCTCTCCAGGCTGTGGCGGACCTTACTGGCGAAATCCTCGAGCTGACCGATAACCAGCGTCAGCTCACGCTCCGCGTTCGCCACGTCAGCCGCTGCCCGCTGTTGCTCCTGCAACTGAGCGACGCGCGCTTTGAGCCCGGTGATGCGCGGCTCGAACTCGGAACGATCGATCACGCCAGCGGCATAGCTGTCGATCAGCCGCCCGATTCCGCGCTGCAGGGCTGCCCTTTGTCGCTCAAGCTGCACCAGTTCGTCCGACTTGACGGCGCCCTCGCCTGCCTGGCGCACCCGGCGTCGGTATTCATCTGCAACCCTGCTGGGGTTCTGTAGAAGGGCGCACACTCGCTCCCATACAGCCTGCTCGAGATGCTCGGCTCGGACGGTCCTGTTGCTACACGGTGCGGTGCCACCGAACCGATACCCGTCCGTGCCCAGGCAGCGATACTGGCGATACCCGCATTTCGAGGGATCCGCACGCGACCTCGGGAGGGCCTTGCCATAATAGGTATACCCGCACTGGCGACACACGGTCAGTCCCTGCAACAGCCAGCGGGGGCCGCGCAGGCCGTCGCGTTTGCGTTGGCGATTCTCGACGAGTTGGGCCCGAGCCGCCGCGAACACCGCTTCGTCAACCAACGCAGGCACGGGCACCTCGATCCACTCCTCGCGTGGCACAGCGACGCGCGCCGTCGGGCGCACGGGAGGATGGGGATGCCCCCGGATCGGCCGCGAGCGCGGGCGCGCAGGCAGGTAGCGGGAATGGCCATAGACGGCCCGCCCGATATAGGCCGTGTTGGTCAGCATGCCGTGCAAGGTCGAGGCATACCACAGCCCCTGTCCTCGTCGGTTGGGAACGCCGGCCTGCTGCAAGCGGCGGCAGACTTCGCGCAGGCTCAGCCGCTCCAACCCGATCCAGGCGAAGATGAGCCGCACGAAGCGGGCCTCATCCGGAATCACTTCGAAGCGCGCCATCCCGCCGCCCTGATCCTTGGGCACGTAGCGATAGCCAAACGGGGCGGTGGTGAACGCGCTGAGCAGCCCCGAACGCGCCGCGTGACGGCGTCCCCGCCGGCCTCGCTCCAGGATCTTGGCACGCTCGTACTCGGCGATCACACCCTGCATCTGCAACAAGAGATCGTCCTCGGCCGTGCCGCCGATCGGCCGGTTCAGGAACACCACCTCGGCGCCCGCACGATGGAACTCCTCCATCAGCAAGGCCTGATGGGCATAGCGGCGGGCAAGGCGATCGGGCGCGAGAACGTAGATCTGCTGGATGCTCGCGGCCGCCACCGCATCGCGCAGCCGCTCCAGCGCCGGGCGGATCAGGACAGAGCCGCTGTAACCCTCATCAGTGTAGGCGTGATCGGGCTCGAGTTGCCCGCCATCGGCGGCGATCCGCTCGCGAAGAGCGCTCACCTGACTGGCAATGGTGTTGTCGTGCGCCTGGCTCTCGGTCGAGACGCGCGCATAGAACGCGACATGACGCTCAGGCATGCTTACCTCCGCTCTTTCGCGACAGCGCGTCCGCTCGTTCCTGCCCGGTGCATCCGGCCTTCACGCGCCGGATCGGGATCAAGTGGACGTAGGCTTTGATCAGGCACTGCGGGCCCAATCGGGTCGTCTCGAACGACTCCCGCAGCTCCAAGCGAGGGTGATCCTTGGCTTGGACCATTCGCTCCTCCATCGGCAGACCCCCCGGGCGGCGGGGGCAGCCGATGGAGCCTCAACCCAGCCTGGCGGCACGCATACCCCAGAGCACGCAGTTCCTCGCGCGCGATGGCCTCCAGCCACTCGAAACTCGGCTTGGCAAATTTGTACAGTCGATCACCACCCAGCGGCGCGGATGGACGGCAAAGCCGACCTGATCAGCGGGTTTGCGGACGATCTCGATGGCGATGCAGGTGGCGTCGGCGACGCGCTCGGCCGCATAGGCGGTGTCGGCAAAGGCACGCTCGACAAAGGGAAAGCTGCGACGAGACGTCTTCAGCAGCGGGACGGCACCGTCGCGGTCCTGGACGGAGGCGGGATGCACTTGCAGCACCAGCGGGCGGCCATCGGTGTCGACCATCGCGTGCCGCTTGCGGCCGAGCACCTTCTTTCCGGCATCATAGCCGCGCGGGCCACCGGCCTCGGTTGTCTTGACGCTCTGGCTGTCGATGACGGCAGCGCTCGGGCTTGCCTCGCGTCCGGCCCGCTCGCGGTCGAGCATCACCAGCCGATGGGTGATCGCCTCCCACACATGAGCGCGCCGCCACGCCGCGAACCAGCCGTAGACCGTCTGCCGCGGCGGGAAGCAGGGCGGCAACATGCGCCACGCGATGCCGCCGCGCAGCACGTAGAAGATCGCGTTGACGATTTCGCGCATCGACCACTCGGGCGGCCGCCCGATGCCAGCAGGAGGCGGGAGAAGCGGCTCCAGGACGGCCCATTCGGCGTCCGTCAGGTCACTGGCAAAGCGGAGCCCGTCGCGCTTATGCTGCGGGCGGGTGGTTGCGGTCCACATGGGCGTGCTCATCCAACTCGGTCTCGACAACCCGTTGGAATCACATCTCACCGTGGCCACCCAACCCCCATTCCGCGAGCGTTCAGAGACAGCCTCTAAGGCCGCCACGCGGCCGCCCGATGCCCATCGCCCAGCGGCGCACCCCTCGAGCGTGCTCTATGATCGCATGCGCGAAGACAGCACAATCGCTTGATCGTGGCCGACCTACGACGAGTTCTGGTTCGGGTGGCTGGAATCGGTGCGGACATCACTCACTGCAGCGCCGTATTGCTATGCTGTTTCTTTAGCGCGGAACCTGAGCGCGACGTGGGATTGACGGAGGCACGGCGGAATGGCGTTCTGAATTCCAGCCTGCAATCCCTGCCCTGCTCCGACAAACGGGTTTCCACCTGTGAAGCGGACCTGGAATAACCGGGCTTCCTTTGGAGGGCATCCATGCTGAACACGAGCGCAGTACCCCGATCGAGAGTCTCAATTCGGCGGCCCGATCTGCCGCGCTGCCGCCGCGACATCATCGCCAGCAAGGTGCCGGCGCCGTGACGAGCGAGCCCATGATCACCGTCGCCTTGTCCGGCGCGAGTGGGAATATCGGCCAGGTGCTGCGTCCCGCCCTGCTGGACAAGGGTTTCAAGCTGCGATCTGCCGGCGGCAGGCGTTCTCTTATGCCGGTCCGCGCGGAGGAGGATGTCTACCACGGCGATCTTCGCGACCCGGCCGTGGTTGACCGGCTGCTCCAAGGCGTGGACGTGCTGATCCACATGGCCGGCACCAGCGTCGAGCGGCCCCTGCCCGAGATCATCGAGAACAATCTGCGCGCCCTGCATGAGGTCTACGAAGGCGCCCGCCGGCACCGGGTTCGGCGTATCGTGTTCGCGAGTTCGAATCACGCGATCGGCATGTACCCGGTCAGCGAGCGGCTCGACCTCGACTGCACGTTCCGCCCGGACGGGTTCTACGGCCTCAGCAAGATCTGGGGCGAGGCGATGGCCCGCATGTACTGGGACAAGCACGGCATCGAGGGGATTTGCCTGCGGATCGGCAGCGCCATCGAGAAGCCGACCGAGTTCCGGCATCTCAGCACGTGGCTGGGCTATGAGGACCTGGTGCAGTTGATCACGCGGTGCATCACCGTCCCCGATATCGGCTATCTCGTGATCTGGGGCGTTTCCAACAACACCCGCAGCTATTGGGACAACCGGGGTGTGGAGAGGCTGGGATACAAGCCAGTGCAGAACGCCGAGGATTTCGCCGAGGAAATTCTCAAGCAGCCGAATCCGCTCGATCCGGTGGCCCGGCAATTCCAGGGCGGCAGCTTCGCATCCATGGATTATACGCCACCCGAGCAACGCCCGGCAGCACAAAGGCGGTAGAAATGGCATGCAAAACTCCGGAGCAGCTCCGCAGCCACCGCTGGTACGGGGTCCACGATCTCCGTTCCTTCGGACACCGCTCGCGCACCGCGCAGATGGGCTATCACCGCTCGGAATACGCCGGAAAGCCGGTGATCGCGATCATCAACACCTGGAGCGACATCAACCCGTGCCACTCGCATTTCCGGCAACGGGTGGAGGAGGTGAAGCGCGGCGTCTGGCAGGCCGGCGGATTTCCGGTCGAGATCCCGGCGATGACGCTCGCCGAGACGTTCCAGAAGCCGACGACGATGATGTACCGCAACTTTCTTGCGATGGAGACCGAGGAGGATTCTGCGGTCCTATCCGGCTGACGGCGCGGTGCTGATGGGCGGCTGCGACAAGACCACCCCGGCGCTGCTGATGGGCGCCATCTCGATGAACCTGCCGGCGATCTTCATGCCGGCCGGCCCCATGCTGCGAGGGACCTGGGGCGGCACGGTGCTCGGCTCCGGCAGCGACACATGGAAGTACCGGGCCGAGCTGCGCAGCGGCAACATCAGCTTGCGCGACTGGGGCGATATCGAGCAGGGGATCGCCCGTTCGCCGGGTCACTGCATGACGATGGGAACCGCCTCGACCATGACCAGCGCGGCCGAGGCCCTGGGCCTGACCTTGCCGGGTGCTGCTTCGATCCCGGCCGCGGATTCGCGTCACGCGGTCATGGCGGCGCTGACCGGCAAGCGCATCGTGGAGATGGTGTGGGAGGACCTGAAACCCTCCGACATCCTCAACGAGGACTCGTTCCACAACGCGGTGGCGACGGTCCTGGCGCTCGGCGGCTCGACCAACGCCATCATCCACCTGGTCGCGGTGGCCCGGCGGGCGGGGATACAGCTCGATCTCGACCAGTTCGACAGGCTCGCGCGCGAAACGCCGCTGATCGCGGATATCCGTCCGTCGGGCAAGTATCTGATGGAGGATTTCTATTACGCGGGCGGCTTGCCCGCGCTGTTGCGCGTACTGGGCTCCAAGCTGCGGCTTGGCGCGCGCGGGGTCAGCGGCAAGACGCTGGGCGAGGGCATCGAGGACGCAAAGGTTTACAACGACGACGTCATCCGCTCGCTGAACAACCCGTTGGTCGCCTCCGACAGCCTAGCCGTGCTGCGCGGGAATCTGGCGCCCGACGAGGCGGTCATCAAGCCGCCGGCCGCCGAGCCGCATCTGCACCGGCACACGGGCAAGGCCATCGTGTTCGAGGACTATAACGACATGGCCGCGCGGATCGACGATCCCGACTTGCCGGCGGACAAGGATTCGGTCCTGGTGCTGAAACATGCCGGCCCCCTTGGCGCCGGGATGCCGGAATGGGGCCAGCTGCCGATCCCGAAGAAGCTCCTTCAGCAAGGCGTGCGCGACATGGTGCGCATCTCGGATGCGCGCATGAGCGGCACCAGCTACGGCGCCTGCGTCCTCCATGTCGCGCCTGAATCCTATGTCGGAGGACCGCTCGCGCTGGTGCGCACGGGCGACGAGGTCGTGCTCGACATCCCGAATCGCCGGCTGGACGTGAGGCTCGGCGACGAGGAGTTGCAGCGGCGCCGGGCCGCGTGGAAGCGGCCCGCCGAACGATACAAGCGCGGCTATGGGGCCTTGTTCTCGCATCATGTGAAGCAGGCAAACGAGGGTTGCGACTTCGACTTCCTCGAGGGAACAGCGCGGATTCCCGATCCGGAAATTCATTAGGACACTGTCGAGGGATATGCCGTTCAACCCGTTCAAGCGTGGGCTCAAGGCCGGGCAGTTGCAGATTGGTCTTTGGCACAGCCTGGCGAGCCATCTCACGGTGGAGCTCCTCGCCGGCTCCGGCTTCGATTGGCTGTTGCTCGACACCGAGCACGCGCCGAACGAGTTGCCGATGGTGCACAGCCAGTTGCAGGCCGCCGCTGGAGGCACGGCCCATCCGGTGGTGCGCCCGGCCTGGAACGATCAGGTGCTGCTGAAGCGGCTGCTTGATATCGGGACACAGTCGTTCCTCATTCCCTATATCGAGTCCGAGGAGGAGGCGAGGCGGGCCGTGGCCGGCACTCGCTATCCGCCGCTTGGGGTGCTGTCGCGAGATGTGTGGAATTCCTGAGTGGCGCGTCTCCAGCGGGAGAAGGCTACCGGCTCAGGCGGCGAGGTCAACGGGAACGGTTGGCGCGGGCGGTTCGGCCAGCGTCTGCCAGCCATCCACCTTGCGCATCGTGATCTGGCCTGAGGCCATCAGGGCCCAGAACAGCATGGCCGCCGTTTCGGCCGAGGGCAGCACGGTTTGGGTCTTGATCCGTCGCTTGAACTCCTCGTGCAGTCGCTCGATTGCGTTGGTAACCGGTATGAGGATTGCCGGTGCCAATGTCCCGCCGGGATCGAGGCGATCCCGGCGTATGGTGCGACCATCCGGGACAGAGGCACCGGGAGCACGAAGGTGTGGGCAGGCCGATCCGTACGTTGAGCCGTGAGCTCGTGTTAGTAGCTGGCCGCCTCTGCGACTCGCCCGGTTGCGCCGTGAGCGCGAATCCGTAGTTGTCGTGTCGCCCGCCGCTCCCGTCTTGACCGACCGAGAGGAGGCAGGATGCGACGTGTGATCGGAATCGATACCCACCGCACCTTCGGGGAGGTGGTCATCTGGGAAGACGGCCGGCTTCGGCATGTAGGCCGGATCGACATGACACGCACGGCGCTGGAAGGCTTTGGCAAGAGCCTTCTGGCCACCGATGAAGTGGTGATCGAGGCGACCGGCAACTGCATGGCAGTGTCGCGGGTGCTGTCGCCTTTTGTGACGCGCGTAGTCATTGCCAATCCGCTGCAGGTCAAAGCGATCGCCCATGCGCATGTCAAGACCGACAAGATCGACGCCGGGACGCTCGCCAGCCTTTATGCCGCTGGATATCTGCCGGAGATTGGACGCCCGATGCTGCGACCGAGCGGATGCGACGGCTTGTTGCCCGCCGCTATCAGGTCGTCCGGCATCGAACGCGGATCAAGAACGAGGTGCACTCAATCCTGTATGCCTATCTGATCCCGCAATGTCCGCATGCGGATCTGTTCAGCGGCGTCGGCCGGGTCTGGCTCTCGCACCAGACCTTTCCGGACGACGAGCGCATCGCGATCGAGCGCCACCTGCGCGAGCTCGACCGGCTTGGCGAGGATCTGGCGGTGCTCGACACGGCGATCGCAGGCAGCGCGCTGGCTGACCCGGCGATCAAGCGGCTGATCACGATCACCGGGGTCAACGTGACGGTCGCGGCGGGGCTCGTCGCGGCCATCGGCGACATTCGCCGCTTCGCCTCACCGCAGAAGCTCGTGAGCTATGTCGGGCTCAACCCCCGTGTGCGCCAGTCGGGTCTCGGTGCGGCTCATCATGGCCGCATCAGCAAGGTCGGGCGCAGCCACGCGCGTGCGATGCTGGTCGAAGCCGCATGGGCAGCGGCGAAGACACCGGGACCGCTGCACGCCTTCTTCGTCCGAATCCGGGCAAAGCGCGGGCATCAGATTGCCGCCGTCGCCTTGGCACGCAAGCTCACGGTCCTGTGCTGGCATCTGCTGACGAAGGACGTCGACTACCTCTGGGCGCGGCCGGCCTTGATCGCGAACAAGATCCGCAGCATGGAACTGCAGGCGGGGCGACCTCAGAAGAAGGGCAACCGGCGTGGACCGGCATATGCTTATAACGTCAAGGAACTGCGGGACCAGGAGATGGGCGTCGCACGCCGCGCCGAGGCTGCCTATGAGCACTTCGTCGGCCAATGGCGGCCGCGAGGACCGCGAAAGGGGGTGCGCGAGCGCCTCAATCCGGCCAGGCACGAATGAATGAGGCGGCCCGGCGGAGCTTTCAGCCGACGCCCCGCTCTTCGCCACGAGGTCGCCCGCGCGGAAGGAAAATAACAGGACTCCGACGAAATCGCTTGTCCATCTCATCCGTGGTCCGCGCCGACTTCCATTGGCTCGGGGGCAGGCGGAGGAAGGTGAACAGGCGATCGCCGGCCTCCTCCAGGCTGGTGGCCACGGCCGGACAGCGCAGCCGCCACTTGCGCAGGAATGCCCGGCGCTTGCTCTCCACCTCCTTGGGGGTCGCGGCGTAGATCATGTCGGTGTAGTCGGCCGACACCTCCTCATGCAGCGCGTCCGGCGCGTGGGCCAACAGATTCCGATGCTTGTGAACGGTGCACCGTTGCGCGGGCACATCGGGCCACAGCGCGGCGAGCGCCCGCTCCAGTCCGGCGGCTCCGTCGATGATCAGGAACTCCGGCGTGCGCAGGCCACGGGCGAGTAGGTCATCGAGCCCGCCGCGCCATGCCGCCTCGCTCTCGCCTCCCATGTTGCGCACGGCGAGCAGCACCTTCTGCCCATCGCGGCGCACGCCAAGCACCACCAGCAGCGAGATGGCCGTTGCCTTCCGATCAAGCCGGACCCGCACGACCGTGCCGTCCAGGATCAGGCGGACGATGTCCTCCCCGGTCAGGTCGCGCCGCTTCCAGGCATCCCAGTCGGTGCGCACCTTCCTCCACGTGCGGCTGACCACGTCCTTGCCCACCGCGCCCTTGAACAAGGCGGCCAGCGCGCGCTTGACCCGGCGCGTGTTGGTGCCCGCGAGATAGGCCCCCGCGATCAGCGCCTCGACCTGCCGGGTCATCCGGGCGTAGCGGGGCAGTGCCGTGCTGCGCCACTCCTGCATGCCGCCGTCCGTGCCAGCCATCCGGGCCCGTGGGACGCTGATCCGTACCGGGCCGAAGCTGCCCGTGAGCTGGCGCTCGCGCCTCCCGTTCCGATACCCTTTCGGTGCGCTGGCATCCCGCTCGTAGCGGCCGCGCCCCAGTGCCGTCTCCAGTTCCTGCTCGATCAGCGCCTCAATGAAGCCGCGCACCCGCTCGCGTATGCCGGCCTCGATCGGGTCGAACCAAGCCTCGCCCGAAAACAGCGTCGTGTCGTCCGCCGTCGTGCTATCTTTATCCATGGCGTGATCTCCGCCGGCGCTCGAACGCCGGTCATGGCTCGTTGAACAAGCCGGAGATTACGCCACCCCGCTTTTCCACCACATCCGCGACGGCACCTTTGCGCTCGCGGCGTCGCGCTTTCGATGGCGTCGCGCACCGCCTGCGGAGTGGCGTGGATCGTGGGCCAATGCGTCGTGCTGAGCACCACGAGAGCGAGGCGTCGGCCGGACAAGTTGTTCTGATGCTCGATATTCTGGTCGCACGTCACGAACGCGTCGAACCCCTCGCGCTCTGCCGCGCGCGGCAGCTCGCCATTCGACAGCGTGGCCCGGCCGAGTCCATAGGCGGTCTGAACGTCGTGGCCGGAGAGTGTCAGGCGCAGGCCCCGCGGCGTGTTCTGGTCAAGCAGGACTCGGCGCATTCAGCTCCTTGGCAAACTCGATCACGCGCCGTGCCCTGTCCACCGGCAATCCCTCGTATATCTCGGTGGCAATCTGCTCGGGCGTGAAGTCGGCCGCATTGGTAAGCAAGTCCTCCACCCGGATGCGCGTGCCCTTCACGAGCCAGGCATCCGAAACCTTGCCTGGAATGCGCTCAATGTCGGGCCAGTCCTTCCAACCCACGATTGCTCTCCCCTCGACATGCGCCCGCCCCACGATGCAGCTATATCCGCTCTCCACCAAGAGCGGCGGCCGTAACGTCGGCTTCGTGAACCGCGATCGCATGCACCCTTTACACTCCCAACCCCAGATACGCTCGCCGTACGCGATCGTCAGTGAGCAGCCGGTCGTAGGGGCCCTCCAGCACGATCCGCCCTGTCTCCAGCACATAGCCCCGATCGGCCAGTTCCAGCGCCTCGGCCACGCGCTGCTCGACCAGCAGGATCGCCAATCCGTCCTCGCGATGGATCTGGGCGACGCGTTCGAAGATCAGGTCGGCGATCGCCGGAGCCAGCCCCATCGAGGGTTCGTCCAGCATCAGCAGACGCGGCGCGGCGGCCAATCCGCGCCCGATCGCCAGCATTTGCTGCTCGCCTCCCGACAGTGTCCCGGCGAGCTGTCCGGCCCGCTCGGCCAGGATCGGGAACAGCGTGTGGATGCGCTCGATCGTGTGGCGGAATCGGGCGCGGCCGTTCGGGGGATAGGCGCCCATCTCCAGGTTTTCCCGCACGGTCAGCGTCTTGAATACCTGACGGCCTTCGGGGACGTGGGCAATGCCGAGATGCGCCCGCGCGGCGGCGGGCAGGGCGAGCAGATCGCGCCCCTCGAAGGCGACGCGCCCGGAAACTGGCGGCACCACGCCGCACACCGCCTTGAACAGTGTCGTCTTGCCCGCTCCGTTGGGGCCGACCACGGTGACGAACTGGCCCTCGGCTACCGCCAGCGACACGCTCTGCAGCGCGCGCAGCCCGCCATAGGCGACCGCGAGCCCTTCTATTTCAAGCATTGACCCGCGCCAGCCATTTGCGGCCGAGATAAGCCTCGATCACGACCGGATCCTCGACCACCTCGCGCGGCACGCCGATCCGAAGCACCCGCCCGTGGTCGAGCACCAGGAAGCGGTCGGCGAGGCGCATCATCGCGTGCATCGTGTGCTCGATGATCGCGACCGTCAGCCCCTCCGTGCGCAGCCGCTGGAACACCGCCAGCAATTCGTCGCACTCGTCCCGCCCGAGGCCGGCGAGCGTCTCGTCGAGCAGCAGCAGGCGCGGGCGTCCGGCCAGCGCGCGCGCCAGTTCCATGAGGCGCAGCTCCTTGTTGGTCAGCCGCCCCGCCGGGCGATGCGCCAAGCCGAGCAACCCGACTGTGTCCAGCGCCGCCTCCGCCGCGCGCACCGCCGCCGCGTCGGGGAACCCGGCGCCGTAGGCCCCGACCACCACGTTGTCGAGCACCGGCAGACGCGGGAAGCTCCGCACCACCTGGAAGGTGCGGCCGACGCCAAGACGGCAGACCCGATGCACCTTGCGCCCGGTGAGAAGCTTCCCGCCCAGCCTCGCCTGCCCGGCATCGGCCGCCAGCACGCCGTTCAGCACGTTGAACAGCGTGGTCTTGCCGGCGCCGTTGGGGCCGATGATGCCCAGGATCTCGCCGGAAGCGATGGTGAAGCTCACATCGTCCACGGCACGCAGGCCGCCGAAGCTGCGCGAGAGGCCCTGGACTTCGAGCAGCGGGCCGGCGTGTTCGGGCTGCGGAGGCGCGGGCTTGGCGCGCGGCGGCACGGCGCGCGGCGGCGGTTCGGTGCGGCGAAAGAAGCGGTCGCGCAGGGTCCAGAACAGCCCCTCCGGCGCCACCAGCATGACGGCGATGATGGCGACGCCATACACCACGCCCTGGATGCCCGGCAGGATGTTGCCGAGCTTGGCATTCAGCGTCTCGGCCAGCGGGACCAGCACGGCGGCCCCGATCACCGGCCCCCAGATGCTCGCCACGCCGCCGAACAGCGTCACCACCAGCGCCTGCGCCGAGACCAGCATCCCGAACACGCTGTCCGGCGTCACGATCAGCAGCACGCAGGCATAGAGCCCGCCGGCCGCCGCCGCCATCGTGCCGCTGACCACCAGGCCGCGCATCTTCCACCGCCAGGTGTCGATGCCTGCCGCCTCGGCCGCGAGCTCGTTCTGCCTTATGGCCAGCAGCGCCAAGCCGAAGCGCGCGTTCTCGACCAGCATGGACACGACCATCGCCGCCACCAGCAGGCCGACGGCGACCAATGTGTAGAGGCGGGGATCGGTGAATTGCAGGAACGCCGCTGGCGCCGCGCGGTGCATCGGCAGCGGCACCTCCTGGAAATCCGAGATACTCGAGCACGTAGAGCATCGCCAGGGGATAGGCGAGCATCGACAGCGCGAAGTAGTGCCCGCGCAACTGGAAGACCGGCATCCCGATCAGCACGGCCGCCAGCGCGCCGACGATCATCGCCAGCGGGATGCCGAGCCACGGAGTCAGGCCCCAATAGACCAGCGCCAGGGTCACGGTATAGGCGCCCGCGCCGAAGAACGCCGCGTGGCCGAACGAGACCAGTCCCGAATACCCCGAGATCAGGTTCCAGGAGAGGCCCATCACGGCCCAGATCGGGACCAGGGTGAGCACGAGCTGGTAGTAGCTGTTGCGCACCAGGGCGGCGGCGGCGAGATAGGCGATCGCCAGCACCGCGAGCGCGATCCCGTCATGCCTGATGCGGACGCCGGCGCCGTCCCTCATGTCACGCGCGCTCCGCCGAGCGGCCGAAGAAGCCTTGCGGGCGCAAGGTGACGATCAGCAGGAAGACGACGAAGATCGCGGCATTCTGCAGTTGCGGCGGCAGAACGACGGCCGATCCCTGCTGCACGAAACCAATCGTCAGCCCGCCCCAGAACGCGCCCAGGATGCTGCCCATCCCGCCGAGCACCACGCCCGAATACATGATGATGACGTAGTCGAGCCCGATGAACGGCGTGAACGACAGGTACGTCGCCATCAGCCCGCCGGCGACGGCGGTGAGGGCCGAGCCCAGGCCGAAGGCGATCCGGTACGCGCGGTCGACGTCGATACCCATGTAGGTGGCCGCCGTCGGATTGTCGGCCGCCGCCCGCAGGGCCTTGCCAAGCCGCGTGCGCTCCATCAGCAGATAGAGCGCGACGGCGACCAGGATCGACACCACGCACGCGACCACCCGCGCCTTGTTCAGGAACAGCGTGGCGTCGCCCACGATCGGCCCGACCTCGAAGGCGCGCGAGGCGAGCGGGGTCAACACGGTGTGCGGCGTGGAGCCGAACACGATCTGGCCCGCGTTCTGCAGGATCAGCGACACGCCGAGGGTGACGATCAACTGGCCGAAATGGCCTTCGTCCAGCGTGCCCTGCGTGCGCAGGCCGGAGACGCGCGCGATCAGGAACCGGTGCAGCGCCGCGCCGCCCACGAACAAGACCGGGCCGGCGCACAGGGCGGTGACGAACGGCGCCGCCGGGCCGAGCCAGCCGGCGACGGAGACCAGGTAGAAGCTCACGAACATGCCCAGCATGAGCAGCTCGCCCTGGGCGAAGTTGACGATCTTCATCACCCCGAAGATCAGCCCGAGCCCGATGCACATGAGGCCATACAGGCAGCCGATGATCAGCCCGGCGGCCAGCGCGTTCATCAGGTTCTCGATCAGGACGTCGTCCACCTTGCCTCCCTGGACGCCGGGCGCGTTCGGGCGCGCTTATTGCCGAAAACGCGTCAGTTCCATCTCCACCTGCCGGGGACAAGACCGCAAGAGGAGGCCGAGCGGGCTCATCGCACATTCCCCGTCCACCACGGTATTTGGCGGCGAGCACGGGGCGCGATCCCGTTTGTCATCCCGCGAAAGCCGTGTCTAGCTTCCCGACTTGCGATCCAATGCCGGGGAGGCGCACGTGCCAAACAGGTTCGGCAACTACGTCCAGTTCCAGGCGAGCAACCGTCCCGCTCCGGCCGACGCCACCCAGGTCGCCCCGGTTGCGCAGGACGAATCGATCGAAGTCAGCATCTATCTCAAGCCGCGCCAAGCCGCCGGCGGGCCGCGGGTCGGGACTGGCGAGATGCGCGCCGCGCTACGCTCACATCGCGAGCAGGTTCATCGTGACGACATCCGGCTCGTCGCGGATTTCGCGGCCGCGAATGGCCTTGCGGTTGCTGCGGTCGATCCGGCGCGGCGACTTGTGAAGCTTTCCGGCCCGGCGAGCCGTATGGAGCAGGCCTTCCGCACCGTCCTGCATCACTATAAGAGCGCCGACCGGCATTTCCGGGGCCGCTCCGGCACGCTGCACCTGCCGGAAGAACTGGTGGACGTCGTGGAATCGGTGCTCGGTCTGGACACCCGCCCCATCGCGCGCCCGCGCTTGGTGCAGCGCCGCGCGTCGGCGGCGCAGGAAGGCCATCTGCCGACCCAGTTCGCCATCCTCTACGATTTCCCAGGCGACCTGGACGGCAGCGGCCAGACCATCGCCCTCATCGAGCTTGGCGGCGGGTTCAGCGTGGCCGATACGACTGCCGCGTTCGAAGCCATGGGGCTGACCGCGCCGCGCGTGGTCGCAGTCTCGGTGGACCAGGCAAGCAACGCCCCATCGGGCGACGGCGCCGACGGGGAGGTCGCGCTCGACATCCAGGTGGCCGGTGGGATGGCGCCCGGGGCCGAGATCGCCGTGTATTTCGCCCCCAACACCGATGCCGGTTTCGCCGACGCCATCTCGGCGGCATCGCAGGATGCCACCCACAAGCCCTCCGTCATCTCGATCAGCTGGGGCAGCGCCGAGACGAACTGGACCGAGCAGGCCGTCCAGACCATGAACACCCTGCTGCAGGATGCCGCTAGCCTGGATATTTCCGTCTTCGCCGCCTCGGGCGACAGCCTGGCGACGGACGGGATCGCGGACGGGCGGGCCCATGTCGACTTCCCCGCCTCCAGCCCCTGGGCGATCGGCTGCGGCGGGACCGCGACCACCATCTCGGGCCAAGCGATCGCCGCCCAGCGCGTCTGGAACGACGGCACCAGCGGCACCGGGGGCGGCATTAGCGATCTCTTCGATCCGCCCGACTTCCAGGGGAGCGCCGCCCTGCCGCCGAGCGTCAATGGCGGCAGGCGAGGCCGCGGGGTGCCGGACGTGGCCGGCAATGCCGCGCCAGAGAGCGGCTATGCGATCGTCGTCGGCGGGGAGGCGCAGCTTGCCGCCGGAACCAGTGCGGTCGCCCCGCTCTGGGCCGGGCTGGCGGCGCGGATCAACCAGAAGGCGGCGCGGCCCGTGGGATTTTTCCTGCCCGCGATCTACGCCCGGCCCGATCTGCTCACCGAAGTGACGCAGGGCTCCAACAGGCCGACCGGATCGCGGATCGGCTATGATGCCGGGCAGGGCTGGAATGCCTGCGCGGGGCTCGGCACCCCGCGCGGGCAGGCGCTGACCGACACGCTGGCTGTCAGCACCGCGACGAGCTGAAGTCTGAAGGGCCGGCGCGACAAGAAGGGGCAATACGAAGGAGGAAAACAGTGGCACCGCACCCGACGCCTTCCCCCAACACGCCTGCCCTGGACCCCGCCAAGCGGCCGGTCCGGGCGGTCCAGCAGGACCAGCCCTTCTTCGACCCCGTGGCCTATGGCAACGGGCCAGAGGATTCGGTGACGGACATCACCGAGAACGCCGCGGTGACCCGCCATGAGATCGTGCTGGACGGGAAGAGCATCCATTACACCGCGACGGTGGGACATCTCGTGACGGTGGACCCGAGCAGCTCCAAGCCGGACGCGAAGATCTTCTATGTGGCCTTCACGGCGGACGGGGCGGATTCTCAGGACCCGACCGCTCACGTTCTTCTACAACGGCGGTCCGGGCTCCTCCTCGGTTTACGTGCTGCTCGGCTCCTTCGCGCCCATGCGCATCCGCACCTCCCTGCCGAGCTTCACCCCGCCGCCGCCTTACACGATCGAGACCAACCCGGACAGCCTTCTCGACCGCAGCGACCTCGTCTTCATCAACCCGGTCGGCACCGGCTATTCGGCGGCGGTCGCGCCCAGGATCAACAAGGATTTCTGGGGCGTCGACCAGGACGCGGGCTCGCTCCGACAGTTCATCAAGCGCTACCTGACCGCGAACGCCCGCTGGAACTCGCCCAAGTTCCTGTTCGGCGAATCCTACGGCACGGCACGCACCGCGGTGCTGTCCTACCTGTTGCACGAGGACGGGGTGGATCTGAACGGGCTCACCCTGCAATCCTCCATCCTCGATTACTCCCAGGCCGGCAACCCTATCGGCCTGCTGCCGACCTGGGCGGCGGATGCCTGGTATCACGGCAAGGTCGCGGTGCAGCCGCCGCCCAAGGACCTGCCATCGTACGCGCAGGACGCCGCCCGCTTCGCCACCACCGACTACGCGGCGGCGCTGAAATCCTTTCCGAAGGCAGACCCGGCGACGGTTCGCTCGCTCAGCGCGGAGATCGGCATCGACGAGACCACGCTGACGAGCTGGTCGCTCAACGTCGCGGCGACAAACGATCTGGGCACGTCCCTGTTCCTACTGACGCTGCTGAAGGACAAGGGGGTGGCGCTCGGGTCCTATGACGGGCGGGCAACCGGCATCGACACTGGCATCGCGGCGCGGATCGACCCGAAATCCGGCGGCAACGACCCCACCATGACCGCGGTCAACGGCGCCTACACCGCCATGTGGAACAGTTACTTGAACGACGAGCTGCGCTTCACCTCCACCTCGTCCTTTACCGACCTGAACGATCAGGCCTTCCTCAACTGGGATTTCCGCCATGTCGATCCGACCGGGGCGCAGAAGGGCCTGGACGTGCAGGGCAACGTGGTCCTCTACACGGCCGGCGATCTCGCGGCGACGATGAGCCTGAACGTCGACCTGAAAGTGCTCTCGGCGAACGGCTACTATGATTCCGTGACACCCTTCTTCCAGACCACACTCGATCTGCAGAACATGCCGCTGGTGGACAGCTCGGTCCGGAAAAACCTGACCATCAAGTATTACCCGTCCGGCCACATGATCTACCTGGACGGCGGCTCCCGCACGGCGCTGAAGGCCGATCTGGCGCGCCTCTACGACAGCGCGACGGCCGATCACGGGGCCATGGCGCGCATCCTGTTGCTGCAGAACGCCCCGTCGTCGTAGCAAGCTCCGTCGGAGGCCACGGCTGATCCATTCGTTCGGAGATGCGAAAGTTGTTGACATGAAACTCGCGATTAGGTTTCGAGAACCGCTTGCAGACCTGCCCCGATCTGGCGTTCGTAGGGGGCCAAAGTGGCAGCCCCGGGCCGTTTGGGTCTCCCCGCATCGCGAAGTTTGCCCAAGAGGCCATCCTGGGAGCCCGTTGACGAAATCAGGCTGGCTTGATTCGCTGCCCATCTGAGGAGGGTGTCAGATGGCGCTGGGGCGGCACCGGGCTCGCCAGATGGACAGGCTGATGGTGTGGGCGGAGCTGGCTGGTCTGGGCGGGTGTCCGATCATGCGCGGCCGGCCCACGGTGCCGGGCCGGCGGCGCGGCGGCGGATCGAACAGCCGTGGGTCGAGACGCAGGCAGGTGATCATGCAGACCTGCCGGCGCACCGCGTTCGATAGCTCGAGGCGCTGATCGTGGGCGCCTGCCTGGCAGACACCAACACGCCCGCGTCCGCCAGACGTTCCACCGCATGACCGCCCGAGTGCATGTGATCGGGGCGGGGCTGGCGGGCCTTGCAGCGGCGTTGAGCCTGGCGGAGGCGGGTCGTCCGGTGACGGTTCACGAAGCCGGACCGGGCGCGGGCGGGCGATGCCGGTCGTATTTCGACCGCGAGCTGGGCCTGACCATCGATAACGGCAATCACCTGTTGCTCAGCGGAAACAGTGCTGCTTTTGCCTATCTCGACGCGCTCGGCGGGACCGGCGCCCTGGCCGGACCCGCCGAACCTATGTTCCCGTTCCACGATCTGCGCAGCAACGCACGCTGGACGGTGCGGCCGAACCGTGGCCGCCTGCCCTGGTGGGTGCTGTCGGCCCGCCGTCGGGTGCCGGGAACGCGTCTCGGGGAGTACCTGAGCCTGCTCGACCTGCGCGGCATCGACGATGACCGCAGCGTGGCCGAATCCCTGCCCCACGGGCCGCTCTACGAGCGTCTCGTGAAGCCGCTCGCCATTGCCGCCCTCAACACGCCGCCGGAGACGGGCCTTGCCCGCCTGCTTGGCGCCGTGGTGCGCGAGACATTGATGCTGGGCGGCGCGGCCTGCCTGCCGCGCTTTCCGCGCGCCGGTCTCTCGGCCGCTTTCATCGACCCCGCGCTGGCGCGTTTGCGCGCGCTCGGGACGGAGCTGCGCATGAGCCGCCGTGTCGCCGGCCTTGGGATCGAGGATGGGCGCGTGGCCGCTCTGTACCTGGCGGAAGGCCCCCTGAAGCTAGGTCCGGGGGAAGCGGTGGTTCTGGCCGTGCCGCCCTGGGTGGCCCAAAATCTCCTGCCGGGCTTGTCGGCTCCCGACGCGTTCGAGGCGATCCTGAACCTGCATTTCCGTGTTTCGGTCAAGCCTGGCCCGGCCGGCCTCGTCGGCCTGATCGGCGGGACCGCGGAATGGGTGTTCGTCAAGGAGGGACATGTCTCGGTGACGATCAGCGCCGCCAACCGCCTCGTCGATCAACCCGCCGAGACCCTGGCGGACACGGTCTGGCCGGAAGTGTGTGCCGCCCTTGATCTCGCCCAGCGGCTGACCGACATGCCTCCCTGGCGGGTGGTGAAGGAGAAGCGCGCGACCTTCGCCGCCACCGCCGAGCAGGAGCGGCGCCGGCCGGGTCCTCGGGTCGGGCTCGCCAATCTGGCGCTCGCCGGGGACTGGACCGCAACCGCCTTGCCGGCAACGATCGAAGGTGCCATCAGGTCCGGCCGCCGCGCCGCGCAGGTAATTCTCTCTCCCTGACCCAATTGCCGATGAACGCCGAGACATTGACTTGCGCCGATAGCCTGGCCGGCAGCGTGTCGCGCGCCGCCGCCGCTCTCGCGCGTCGGCAGCGCGGCGACGGGCACTTCGTGTTCGAGCTGGAGGCGGACGCCACGATCCCGGCCGAGTACGTGCTGCTGGAGCACTTTCTCGATCGAATCGACCCCGCACTGGAGGCGAAGATCGGCGTCTATCTGCGCGACACGCAGGGCGCCCATGGCGGCTGGCCGTTGTTCCACGATGGCGCCTTCGACCTGTCGTGCAGCGTCAAAGCCTATTTCGCCCTGCGCTGCCTCGGCGATCCGCCCGACGCCCCGCATATGACGCGCGCCCGCGCCGCGATCCTTGCCGCCGGAGGGGCGGAGCGGACCAACGTGTTCACCCGCGCCCAGCTCGCGCTGTTCGGTGAAGTGCCGTGGCGGGCGGTCCCGATCATGCCGGTCGAGATCATGCACCTGCCGCTGTGGTTCCCGTTCCACCTGAGCAAGGTGTCCTACTGGTCGCGCACGGTAATCGTGCCGCTGCTGGTGCTGATGGCGCTACGCCCGCGCGCCCGCAACCCGCGCCATGTCACGGTGCGCGAACTGTTCCGCCATCCGCCGGAGCGGGTGGGCGACTGGATTCGCGGCCCCTACCGTTCGCCCTGGGGACGCGTCTTCAAGCACCTCGATACCGCGCTGCGCATGGCCGAGCCGGCGTTTCCCGCGCGCACCCGCCAGCGCGCGATCGAGCGCGCCGTGGCCTTCGTCACCGAGCGGCTGAACGGCGAGGATGGTTTGGGCGGCATCTATCCGGCCATCGCCAACAGCGTGATGATGTTCGACACGCTCGGGTTCTCGCCTGACGCGCCGCCCGCGGCCACCGCCTGGGAAGCGGTGCGCAAGCTGCTGGTCGTGGAGGAGGCGCGCGCCTATTGCCAGCCCTGCCTCTCGCCGGTCTGGGACACCAGCCTCGCCGGCCACGCCTTGGCCGAGGCATGGCCGCAGGGCTCCAGGGAGGTGGACGCCGCCTGCGATTGGCTGCGCCGGCGGCAGATCACCGACATGGTCGGCGACTGGGCGGTGCGCCGCCCCGGCGTGCCGCCCGGCGGCTGGGCGTTCCAATACAGGAACGATTACTATCCGGATGTCGATGACACCGCGGTCGTGGGCATGCTGCTGGATCGCCAGGGCGACCCCGCGCAGGCCGAAACGCTTCAGAGCGCCCGGGCCTGGGTGATCGGAATGCAGTCGAGCGACGGCGGATGGGGTGCCTTCGAGCCGGAAAACACGCATCTCTACTTGAACCACATCCCGTTCGCCGACCACGGCGCGCTGCTCGATCCGCCGACGGCGGACGTCACCGCACGCTGCGTCTCGTTCCTCGCGCAAGCCGGCATGAGCGCCGAGAACCCGGTGATTCGGCGCGCGATCGGCTTCCTGCGGGACGAGCAGGAGCCGGACGGCAGCTGGTTCGGGCGCTGGGGTACCAACTACATCTACGGCACCTGGTCGGTGCTGTGCGCCCTGAACGTCGCCGGGCTGGCGCATGACGATCCCGCTATCCGCCGGGGGGTCAGTTTCCTGCTGTCGGTCCAGCGCCCCGACGGCGGCTGGGGCGAGGACGAGGAGACCTACGCGGACGCCCCACCCGGACGCTACCACGAGAGCACGCCAAGCCAGACCGCCTGGGCGTTGCTCGGCTTGATGGCGGCCGGCAAGGTCGATCATCCGGCGGTGGCGCGCGGCGTCGCCTACCTGACCCGCACGCAACGCCCGGACGGGGAATGGACCGAGCTGCCCTTCACCGCCGTCGGTTTCCCGCGCGTGTTCTATCTGCGCTATCACGGCTATCGGCTGTATTTCCCCCTGCTGGCCCTGGCGCGATATCGCAATCTCCGGCGGGGCAATGATCCCGTTGTATCGGTCGGATTCTGAGCGGATCGGGATCGTCACCGGACTCGCGGCGGAGGCGCGGATCGCCCGACGCCTGGGCTGGGCGGTGGCGGTCGGCGGCGGCACGGCCGCGGGCGCGCGCGCGGCGGCACGCGGCTTGGCCGAGCAGGGCGCCAACGCGCTGGTGAGCTTCGGGCTAGCAGGAGGTCTCGACCCGGAGCTGACGGCGGGCACGCTGCTGGTGCCCGAAGCGGTCGTAGCCGAAGGCGTGCGGCTGCGGGCCAATCCCCCGCTCTCGGCATGGTTGGGCGGTCCGACCGCGCATTGCCTGCTCGGCGTTGAGACCGTGGCGGCGAGCGTCGACGCCAAGCGCCGCCTATGGATTCAGACAGGCTGCGCGGCGCTCGATCTGGAGAGCGGGCCGGTGGCCGAGATCGCCTCGGCGCTTAGGCTGCGTTTCGCTGTCCTGCGCGCGATCTGCGACCCGGCCGGCATTGCCCTGCCGCCGGCGGCGCTGGCGGCACTCTCTCAGGCCGGCCGCATCGGGCTGGCCCGTGTGGCGGGTTCGGTGGTCCGCGCGCCAAGCCAAATCCCCGCGCTACTGCACCTCGCCGGAGAAGCTGCCCGGGCGCGTCGAGCGTTGTCCGATCGCGTCGCCGCGGTTCAGACCACGGCCGATCGTCGCCCTGCTCCGTAGCGGATCAGGCGCCGCCGATCGCCCGGACGATCTTGCCGGTGCCGCCGCAGGCCGGGCACTCTCCCGACTGGACCTTGCCGGTGCCGTGGCACTCCGGGCACACATCCTCGCCGGTTCCAGGCGTGCCCGGCGGCGCCTCGTCGCCAGGGTTCGCGGGGCCGGAGTTCATGCGCGCTGTGTCGTCGGCCATGGCGTGATCCCCTTGCTCAATCCAGGGCCCTGAACGTACGGCGGGCGCCATGGTTCTTCAAGCTGCCGAGCTGGACGCCGGCCTCTTGCGAATCAGGCTGCCGCAACCCACTTCGTTGCGTGCTGGGGTGCCGCTAACGGGCTCCGGCGGATGCTTCGCTCTGGCATAGAGGGGGCCAATGACTACGCGCTTATTCACTTCGCCGATGTTCCTGGGCTTCGATCACCTCGAGCAGATGCTTGAACGGGCATCCAAGACCTCGGCCGACGGCTATCCGCCGTACTAACATCGAACAGATCAGTCCGACGGGCCTTCGCATCACGCTCGCCGTTGCCGGCTTCACGATGGACGATCTCCAGATCACGCAGGAAGACAACCAGCTTGTGATTCGGGGTCGGCAAACGGACGACGCGCAGGAGCGGGTATTCCTGCACCGCGGCATCGCCGCGCGGCAGTTCCAGCGGGCTTTCGTGCTGGCCGAGGGAATCGAGGTGAAGAACGCCTGGCTCGACAACGGGCTGCTCAATATCGATCTGGCCCGCCCGCAGCCGGAGCCTCGGGTGAAGACGATCGAGATCGGGCGCAAGACGACGGCCCCCGGCGCGCGTTCGACCCGCCTGGTCGAAGGCGAAGCTGAGCCGGAGTGACCGCGATCAACACACGCCGGGGCCGCAAATCGGACCGGCGCGAGGAGAGTAAGACGATGAACACGAACATGAATGATCCGGGCGAGGCCGCCGGAGCGATGCGCGCCAAGTTCGATATCCGCCACCTGTCCGAGGCTCAGCTCGCGCAGCTCGGCCTGCAGCAGATCGCCTATATTCGCCCGACTATGATCAACGGCGAGATGGGCTACGCAATCCACGCCGCCGACGGCACGCCGATGGCCGTCGCGGGGGACCGGGAGGTGGCAATCGCCGCGATCCTCCAGCACGAGATGGTGCCCGCGCTGGTGCAGTAGGGCCAGCGGCATCTAGGTTTGACCGATCCCACCGTCATGGCCGGGCGTGGCCCGGCCACCCACGGCCTGGAGCACAACCGGACGAAGACGCGGGTGCCTGGGCCAAGCTCGGGCATAGCGGTGGCGGGTTCGGCCAATCCGGGCCATCCCGTAGCATGTCAGCCATTTCCTGGCTTGGCCGCGGGATGCTGAACAGGTATCCCTGTCCTTCCGGCACGTCTTCATCCGTCAGCATCGCCAACTGCTCCGCCGTCTCGATGCCTTCGGCGGTGGTGGCCAATCGAAGCGTGGCGCAGAGCCCCGCCACCGCCCGGACGATCGCGGTGCAATCGGCCCGTTTTCCGAGGCCAGCAACGAAGGATCGATCGATCTTAACCCGGTCGAACGGGAACCGTACCAACGAGCCGAGCGAGGAATAGCCGGTCCCGAAATCATCAAGTGCGAGCGAAACGCCCATCGACTTGAGGCGGCGCAGGGTGGCCATCGTCTCCTGGGTGTCTTCGAGCACGACCGACTCGGTCACTTCCAGCTCCAGCCGCTCCGGGCTCAGCCCGGACCGGTCGAGGGCCGCGCGAACCTCCTCGACCAGCCCGCGCAACCGGAGCTGCGCGGGAGAGATGTTGACCGCCACCTTCAGCCGCCCCGGCCAGCGCGCCGCCTCGGCGCAGGCACGGTGCAGGGCCCATGCACCAAGTCGGAGAATGAGACCGCTCTCCTCGGCGGCCTGCACGAACTCCCCTGGGCCGATCAGGCCACGGGCCGGATGGCGCCAGCGCAGCAACGCCTCGCAGCCGGCGAACCGCCGCTCCCGGAGATCGACTAGCGGCTGAAAGAACAGCTCGAACTCCTCGGCCGCAACGGCGCGGCGAAGCTCCACGTCAAGCCGCCTGCGCGCCTGCACCTCGCCCTCGATCGTTGGCTCGAATTCCTGCCATGCACCGCGAGCGGCGTGCTTGGCTCGGGCGAGCGCGAGTTCCGCGGCGCCCAGCACCGCGGCGGCATCGGCACCGTCGCGCGGAGCGGCCGCGATGCCGACGCTGGCCCCCACCAGGACCTGGCGTCCTTCCACTTCGAACGGCTGGGCAAGACGCTGCACGATGCGTTGGGCGAGCGCTATCGCGCCGGCGGGCTGACGTCGGGAGAGCTGGATGATCGCGAACTCGTCCCCGCCAAGCCGGGCCACCGTGTCCTCGTCGCGCACGCACGCACCAAGCCGGCCCGCGACCTGCTTGAGGAGAGCGTCACCGGTCACATGGCCGAATGTCTCGTTGACTTCCTTGAACCGGTCGAGGTCAAGGGCCAGCACGCCGAAGCGGCGCTCGGACGTGAAGGCCTGCTCCAGCCGGCTCTGGAACAGCACGCGGTTCGCCAGACCCGTCAGCGGATCGTGATGCGCCATATGCGCGATCCGCGCTTCCGCCCGGCGCCGCTCGGTCACGTCGCGGCAGACGGACAGGATCAGCTCCTCTCCGTCGATCTGCAGCAATTCGGCGGAGATGGACAGATCGATGGCCTCCCCCGACGGTCCCGGCACGCTGAGCAGCATGTCGCGTGCCCGCCCGTTGCGGCGCAGCGCCGCGACCAAGTCCTCCCGACCGCCCGGGCTGCCGCTCCAGAGCCGCAGGTCGGCGGTGGTGCGCCCGATCACCGCCGATCTCGTGCCGCCAAAGACCTGCAGAAATGCCTCGTTCACGTCGATCAGCTTCCCATCGGCGAGGGTGCTGAGCATGATGACGTCCGGGCTGTTCCGGAACACGGTCGCAAACAGCCGCTCCGACCGGCGCAGGGCCTCCTCGGCGCGCTTGCGCGCGGTGACGTCGTGGTATGCGCCCAGGAGCGCGGGCGCGCCGTCCCACATGATCTGGCTCGCGAGGCACTCGACCCAGATCACGTCGCCATCAGGGCGCAGCAGGCGGAACTCGTAATGCGCCGAAGTTTCCTCGCCGCGAACCCGGGCGGCGATGCGTTCTCGCACCAGCGCGCGGTCCGCCGGATGGACATCCCGGCCGATGACGTGCCGCGCGATCGCCTCGGCGGGCGTGCTGTATCCGTTCAGCCTTGCATAGGCCTGGTTGACGTAGAGGAGGCGGCCGTCACGATGCACCAGGATCGCGTTGAGCGACTTCTCGAGGATCTCGGCGACCTGACGGGCGTCGATGCCCTCTGGGATCCGGCCCAAGGCGGCAAACGCAAGGGTATCGAGGGGCTCGGCCAGGGACGCGCCGCCGGCGGCGGTAGCGAAGTCGCTCGGCTGGTCGAGCCTCATGGCGCCTACCTTGGAACAGGATCGACGGGCGCACAGGCCCCCGGAATTTCGCGTCGGTTTGTAGCTGATCCGAAATTGGTAACTTAAGCGTGAATTAAGGCCGTGGCGGGAGGGGGTGGGGAGGCCAGGAACACGCCAACTTTTCCAAGAGGCCCATCGACGTGGCCGACAACCGAAACCCGCCGGTCCCGTTCTGCCCGGCATGGCCGCGGATCGGGTCGCCGTCTCCCTCGACAAGAAGCCGCCGGCTTCTCCCTCGGCGCGCAGCCAGCGTGGGCTCGACTGGCTGAACTTCTGCATCGCCGACGTGGAGACCGCGTTCGGTCCGTTCGTCTCCGTCTACCTCGCCCAGCACGGCTGGGCGCAGGGCGCCATCGGCACGGTGCTCACGGTCAACAGCGCGGTCGCCCTGGCGACGCAGACGCCGGCCGGGGCGCTGGTGGACTGGACGCGGCGCAAGCGCCTGGTGATCGCGGCCTGTCTGGTGCTGATCGCCGCCGGGTCGCTGCTCATCGGCTTCTTCCCCAGCTACCTGCCGGTGCTGGCCGGCGAGTTCATGCACGGTATCACCGGCGGGGCGGTGCGGACCGCGGTGGCGGCGATCGGGCTCGGGCTGGTCGGCCACCGCGCCTATCACACGCGGGTCGGGCGCAACCACCGCTACGATTCATTCGGCAACGCCGCCACTGCCGCCGGGATGGGGGCGATCGGCCATTTCGTTTCGCCGGGCGCGCCGTTCCTCGCCGCCGCCGGACTGTGCATCCCGGCGTTCCTCGCCTTGTGGCTGATCGACGGCAGGGAGATCGACTACGCGCGCGCCCGCGGCGCCGCGGGACGCAAAGAGCCCGGCGTCGCCCGCTGGCACGAGCTCGTCCGCAACCGCCGGCTGCTCATCTTCGCGCTGTGCCTGTTCGTGTTCCAGTTCGCCAATGCCTCGATGCTGCCGCTCGCCGGGGAGCGGCTCGCCGCGAACTTCCAGTTCGAATCCGAGATCGTGGTCGCGGCGCTGGTGGTGGTGCCGCAGCTCGTCACCGCGCTGATCGCCGCCTGGATCGCGCGCAAGGCCGACGAGTGGGGACGGAAATGGCTGCTGGCCGCTGCCTTCGCCGCCCTGCTCGCGCGCGCCGTCCTGTTCGCCCTGGCGATCGGGCCCTGGTTCCTGGTGGGCGTGCAGGTCCTGGGCGGGCTGACCGCGGCCGTGATCGGCATCCTGAGCCCGCTGATCGTGGCCGACTGCACCAAGGGCACCGGGCGCTACAACTTCTCGCTCGGCGGCGTCAGCACGATCTCCGGCCTCGGCGCCACCGCCAGCACCACCGCGATCGGCTTCCTCGCCCAGAGCCTCGGCTTCACGGTGGGCTTTCTCGCCCTGGCGGCGGTGGCGGCGACGGGCTTGGCCTTGGTGTGGCTGAAGATGCCGGAGACGGTGGAGGAGGCGCGCACGGCGGAGTAGACGTCCATCTTGCCCGATGAGCCGGCTCGCATCCTTCGTGACTTGATGAGGCAGATATTGGCGGCTCGAAGCCGAGCAGGGCCGGTGCCATGAGGCGCGCACGGCCAAGCTGTCGGGCGACGGTCTCCGCTTCCGGTTCCCCGTACGACAGGGCAGCCAGGGCGGAGGCATCGACCACCTTAACGTTCATCCCGATCGGCGCGGATCAGGGCAGCGGCCTCGCTGGGCGTGCGCAGCCCGAGCCGGCGGACCTCGGCGAGGATGTCGGCGGGTGTCGCGGGATGACCCTCCTGAACGGCCGCCTCGATGATGGCGAGCAGTTCGCCTTGGAGGGACCGATGATGCCGGTCGACCCGTTCCCGCAGGCGCTGCACGACCTGGTCAGGCGCATTCTTGATGGAAAGATTGACGGGCATAGTTCCGAATCAGCTCCAGATCGGATGCTGCCCTACACATTTTCTGGTCGAGCTGCACCGGACGATTTATCTAGACGCTCGCCCGTTCTCGCCACCCGGGACGGTGGACGAAGCGCGCCTTGCGGCCTAGCCTGCCCCTGTGCCCGACGAACCCGCCCGCCATGCCGCCTTCGCCCGCCTCGCCGCCCTCGCCGCGCGTCCCGATGGGCGGCGCATCACGCCGCTCCTCGCCGCCGATCCAGACCGCGCACAGCGACTGAGCTTCGCGCTCGACGACCTCTCGCTTGATTTCTCCCGGACAGCCATCGACGATGCGGTGCGCCAGGCGCTGTTCGAGCTGGTGCGCGCCGCCGACCTCGAGGGCTTCCGTCGCCGGCTGTTCGACGGCGATCCCGTGAACCTCACCGAGGGCCGCGCGGCCATGCACATGGCGCTGCGCGCGCCGGCCGACTCGGGGTTGCGCGCGACCTTGCCCGGCGGCATCGACGAGGCCGCAAGGCTGGCCGCGGCCGAGCGCGAGCGGATGCGCGCCTTCGTGGAGGGAGTCCATACGGGGCGCATCCTGGGCGCCACGGGACGGCGCTTCACCTGCGTGCTGAATGTCGGCATCGGCGGCTCCGATCTCGGCCCACGAGTGGCGACCGAGGCGCTGACCCTGGCCGCCGACAATCCGCCGATGCAGGCGCGCTTCCTCGCTAATGTGGACGGGCATGCCTTCGAGGCCGCGACGCACCACCTCGACCCGGCGAGCACGCTGATCCTGGTCGCCTCGAAATCCTGGACCACGCAGGAGACGGCGATGAACGCCGCCGCGCTGCGCGCCTGGCTGTCGGGCGCGCTGGGCGAGGACGCGGTCGGCGCGCATTTCGTCGCGCTGTCCACCAACCTCGACGCGGTCCGCGCCTTCGGCATCCCGCCCGACCGCACCTTCGGCTTCCGCGACTGGGTCGGCGGGCGGTATTCGCTGTGGTCGCCGGTGGGTCTGGTCGTCGCGCTCGCCGCCGGGTGGCAGGCGTTCCAGGGCCTGCTCGACGGTGCCTGGGCGATGGATCAGCATTTCCGCGATGCTCCGCTGGAGCGGAACCTGCCGGTGCTGCTGGCGCTGACCGGGATCTGGCACGTCAACGGCATGGGCTGCGCGACGCAGTGCGTGCTCGCCTATGACGAACGGCTGCGCCGCCTGCCCGCGCATCTCCAGCAGCTCGAGATGGAGAGCAACGGCAAGCGCGTCACGCTTGAAGGCCAGATTGTGGACCATGCCACCTGCCCGGTGGTGTTCGGCGAACCGGGCACCAGCGCGCAGCATAGCTTCATGCAGCTCGTCCATCAGGGTCCGGCGGTGATCCCGGTGGATTTCATCCTCGCCGCCGTGCCCGACCATGCCCGCGACGAGGCGCATCGCGCGCTCGCCGCCAATGCCTTCGCGCAGGCCGCCGCCCTGATGTCAGGGCGCTCGGAGCAGGCGGTGCGCAAGGAGATGGCGGCCAAGGGCGTGTCCCCGGACGTGATCGAACGCATCGCGCCGCATCGCGCCTTCCCCGGCGAGCGGCCCTCCACCATGATCCTGTTCCGCCGGCTGGACGCGTTCAGCCTGGGCCGGCTGATCGCCCTTTATGAGCACAAGGTCGCGGTGCAGGGGTGCCTCTGGGACATCGACAGCTTCGACCAATGGGGCGTCGAGCTGGGCAAGCAGCTCGCCGGCGGCATCCTGCCCGCGCTGGAGGGCAAGCTCGCCCCGGCGGCAGAGGACGATCCCGCCACCGCCGCCGTGATCGGCCGTTTCCGGGCGCTGCGCGGCGGGGGGTGATGCCCGCCATCCGGCTCCTTCCCGAAGCCGTGGTCAACCGCATCGCCGCTGGCGAGGTGGTCGAACGTCCGGCCGCGGCGGTCAAGGAACTGGTCGAGAACGCGCTCGATGCGGGGGCACGGCGGATCGCCGTCGCCATTGCCGGCGGTGGGGTCGAGCGGATCGAGGTCAGCGACGAGGGATGCGGCATGAACGCCGCCGAGCTTGCGTTGGCCGTGCAACGCCACGCCACCTCCAAGCTCCACGACGACGATCTGGGGCGGATTGCCACGCTCGGCTTCCGCGGCGAGGCGCTGGCCGCGATCGGCGCGGCGGCGCGGCTGTCCATCACCTCGCGCCCGCACGACGCGGCGCAAGCCCACGCCATCACGGTGGAGGCGGGGCGGGTGAGCGCGCCGCGCCCGGCGGCCGGCGCGCCCGGCACCCGCGTCGTTGTGCGCGACCTGTTCTTCGCCACCCCGGCGCGGCGCAAGTTCCTCAAGCAGCCGCGCACCGAGGCCGAGCAGGCCGAACTGGCGCTGCGTCGCCTGGCGCTCGCCGCACCGGGCGCGGCGTTCCGGCTGGAGATCGACGGCCGCACCGTGTTCGATCTGCCGCCGCAGGACCGCGCGGCGCGGCTCGCTTCATTGCTCGGCGTCGAGGTTGCTGCCGCGCTGGTCCCCGTGGAAGCGGCGCGCGACGGCGTGGCCCTGTCGGGCTTCGCCGGCTCGCCGGCGCTGACCCGGGCCACCACCGCGCACCAGATCTTCACCGTGAACGGCCGACCCGTCGCCGATCCGCTGCTCAAGGGCGCGGTGCGCGGCGCCTACCGTCAGGTGATCGAGGCGGGGCGGCACCCGGTTGTGGCGCTCTGGCTCGATCTGCCGGCCGAGACAGGTCGATGTGAACGTCCATCCCGCCAAGGCCGAGCTGCGCTTCCGCGACCAGGGCGCGGTGCGTGCGCTGGTCGTGGGCGGCATCGGCCGGGCGCTGGCCGGCGCCGCCGGCGTGGCGATGCCGGCGGGACGCCCGGCATTAGGCCCGGCCCTGGCGCTCAGCCCCACCCGTCCGCCGGCGGGCTGGCGAATGCCGTTGCCGGGCCTCGCCGAGGCGCAGTTGCCGATCACCCTGCCTCCCGTCGCCCGACCGGCCGCCGATCCGCCAAGGGCTGAGTACCCTCTCGGCGCGCCGCTCGGCCAGGTGCTGGATACCTATGTCATCGCCGTCGCCGCCGATGGCGGCTTGGTCCTGGTCGATCAGCACGCCGCGCATGAGCGGCTGACCCACGAGGCGCTGCGGGCGCAGCTCCTGGAGGGCGGTGTGCGCCGCCAGCCCTTGCTGATCCCAGCCGTGGTGGAGATCAGCGAGGCGGAAGCCGCGCGGCTGCTTGCCCACGCCGAAGCGCTGAGCGGTCTCGGCCTGGAGGTCGAGGCGTTCGGACCGGGCGCGGTGTTGGTGCGCGCGCTGCCCGTCGCGCTGGGCGCCCCCGATCCGGCGCCGCTGCTGCGCGACCTCGCCGACGAGCTGGCCGCCTGGGGCGAGGCGATGTCGCTCACGGCCCGCCTGGAGGCGGCGGTGGCCCGACTCGCCTGCCACGGCTCGATCCGCGCCGGGCGACGGCTGAGCCATGCCGAGATGGACGCGCTGCTACGGCGGATGGAGGCGACGCCGCGCGCCGCGACCTGCAGCCACGGTCGCCCGACGGTGCTGAAGCTCAGCCCCGCTGACCTTGCTGGGCTGTTTCGCCGGACTTAGCATCCGGGGGCGTGAACCAGTACCAGTGCGAGCGGACCGAGAGCTGCTTGCCCGCCGGGTCGCCGAGCACGTCCTCGACATAGACCCGCGCCACGCCGACCATGATGCAGGCCATCAGGGGGGTGGCGATCAGCACCCCGAAGATGTTGAACACCGCGACCAGCACCACCATCGACACCAGGGTGAGGGCAGGCGGCAGATGCACCGTTCGGCGCTGCACGAACGGGGCGACGATGTAGCCCTCGATGACGTGCGCCACCACAAATACGCAGATGACCCACACCAACTCGTTCACGCCCACGGTCAGCGCGACGATCACGGCGGGAACAGCCGAAATGATCGTGCCGAAATACGGGATGAAGGTGCAGATGCCCGCGACCACCGCGAGCACGAAGGCGAGCGGTGCGCCAACCAGGCTGAGGCCGACGCCGACGATCACGCCGACGATGATCATGTCGATGAGCTGGCCGAGCATCCAGCCCTGCATCGCGCGGCCCATCTCGATCAGGATCGAGCGCGTCCGGTCCTGGTACCAAACTGGCGTCAGATGCGCGACGCCGGAGATGTACATGTCCGGGGAGAGGGCGAGATAGACGCCGGTGGCCACGATCACCAGGATCGCCGCCAACAGCCCGGTGATCGAGGTGGCGACGGTCCGCAGCAGTCCGGTTATCATCCCGCTGTCGCCGCCGGTGGTGGCAATTTTGGCGACGCCGCCCATCCCTTGCGCAGTGGTGCCGGAAGCACCGCCATGGCCGCCGAACATGTTCGTTATATTGCCCAGGCTGCCGGAAACCTGGTTCCAAAGCTGCTGCGCCTCGTTGGCAAATTTCGGCCCCGACCAGTATCCAAGACCGCAGACCACGACCACGAGCGCAAAGAACACCAGCAGCACCGAGGCGGTGCTGTTCAGCCGGGTGTAGTATTGCAGTTCATTGCCCAGGCCCCGCAGCAAGGTGGCGAGGATCACGGCCAGGATGAGCACCACGAAGGCGTCGGCGAGAGCCCATAGCAGCGCGCAGAGGCCGAGCACGATGACCGTGGCCCGCAGGATGTGCGCGATGGTCCGGATCGGGTCGCGCACCGCCGCGGCGCCGGCCTGTAGTTTCGGATGCGGCTGTTCGCGCGAGTCCGGCTGCTCGCGCGCGCTGGGATAGGGCTTGCCGGAAAGCCCTCTCGCCTCGCTCATTGTCCGGGCCTGTTCCTGCCGCCGTGGGAGGCGACGTGGCCGGCTTCGCGCGGCACGCTCGCGGCATCCTGCAGCCCTGTCTCCATTCTCTCGGAGCCCTTCTGCGCGGCGGCGCCGGTATTCTCGATCTCGGCGGCGGTACGGCTGCTCGAGGTTTGCGGCCTCAGCGCGCCGGTATCAAGCGTGCCGGTCGCGGCGCGCGCCGGGGCGGCAAGGACAAGCAGCCCGCCTAGCACCGTCGTCCAGGCAAACAGGGGGGCGAAGCTGGGGCGTGTCATCATGAGGACGGAAACGCCTGCCTCACCGACCCGTTCCGCCGGCCGCGATCACTCGGACTTGCGATCGGCCACCCGCACCTTCGTGGCCACCGGCCCGGCATCACCCGCGTCCTCGACATAGTGGACGAGCTGTCCCTGCCTCGAGATCCTCGAACCGCCCGTTGGTCACGCTGTCACGGTGGAAATAGAGCTGGGTGCCGGTGCTGTTCAGGAGGAAGCCGTGATCGGCGCCCGGCTCGATCAGCGTGACCTGCCCGGCCAGCGCCGAGCCGGACGGGGCGGTGGTGTCCGCGCGGCCCTGGCGCTTGTGCTCGATCAGCTGCCGCTCGGCCGCCTCGAAAGCCTCGCGGATGGAGGCGCGCACGTCCGGGTGCGCGCGGTTGATCTTCGGCTTGTGCGGCCCGCGGCTCACCGCGATGTCGCGGCCGGCGAGCGAGAGGGTGATGTGGCACTCGTAGACGTTGCCGGTCTGGTGCTGGCGGTGCAGCGCCTCCACCGAGACGCGGCAGCCGATCAGGTGGTTGTGGCGCTTGTCGAGCCGCTCGACGTGCTCGCGGATCATGGTCTCCAGCGACTCCGACGAACTCATGTTGTGGAACGCGATCTCCAGCGGCCGGTCCATGCGGGTCTCCTTTCTGGCGCCAACACATGGACAGGCCGCGGGTTTCGGCGCACACGGGCGCGAAATGGAGGCAGCATGCCGCGAACCGTCATAGGCCGCTCCGAGGATCTGCTCGACGAGCTGATGAGCTGGGTGCGGATCGAGACGCCGACGACCGCGCCGGAGGCGGTGAACCGGCTGATGGACGTGGCGGAGGCGGAGCTGTCGCGCGCCGGCGCCGCGCTACGGCGCATTCCCGGAAGGTGCGGATTCGCCGACACGCTGATCGCCCGCACGCCGGGCGAGGGCCGCCCGGTGCTGGTGGCCGGGCATCTCGACACGGTCTGGTCGATTGGCACGCTGGAGACGATGCCCGCCCATGTGGACGGCGAACGGGCATTCGGCCCCGGAATCCTGGATATGAAGGCGGGCAGCTTCCTGGCGCTGCATGTCGTCCGCGCGATGCTGCGCCAGAAGATCCCGACGCCGCAGCCCGTCGTGCTGCTGCTGACCCCCGACGAGGAGGTGGGCAGCCCCACCTCGCGCGAGTGGATCGAGCGCGAGGCGGAACAGGCGGCGCTTGTGCTGATCATGGAGCCGGCCGGAGCCGGAGGCGCCTGCGTGACCGCGCGCAAGGGCGTCGGCCGCTTCGTCCTGCGCATCGAGGGGCGCGGCGCACACGCCGGCGGCGCATTCCAGGACGGCGCCTCGGCGGTCGTCGAACTGGCGCACCAAATCCAGGCGATCCATGCCATGGTGGATCTCGATCGCGGAATCACCCTGAATGCCGCGCCGATCTGGGGTGGCACGCGTCCCAACGTCATCCCGCCCGAGGCCGGCTGCGAGATCGACTTGCGGGTAAGCACCGAAGGCGACGGGGCGGAGATGCAGCGCCGGCTGCTGGCGCTAGAGGCCCATATGCCGGGATGCACGGTCACGGTCGAAGGCGGCATGAACCGCCCGCCCTTCGCCGAGACCCCGGACGTCGCCGCGCTTCACCTTCGGGCGCGCGACCTGGCCCGCGGCCTCGGCTTCGAACTGCCGAAGCAGAGCCGCGGCGGCGGGTCAGACGGCAACTTCACCGCCGCGCTGGGCGTCCCGACCCTGGACGGGCTCGGCTGCCCCGGCGCCGGCGCGCACGTCGCGACCGAGCACATACTCTGGCGCCACCTCGCACCCCGCGCGGCGCTGCTGGCGGCGTTGCTGGAGAGTTCGGCTGCTTAAGCTACCTGGCTTGCCACCACCGCAGCTCGCGGGTCAGTCGTCCTCCTCACGAAACCACCTGAGTTGCTTGTGAGTGCGACGAGCCCGGGCCGCGGCGATGATGTCGGCGTAGCCGCGGCGCCGGGGATCCGCGCACCCCAGATACGATACTGACACCTGATGCCAGGTGCCAGCATCTAACCGCTACCCTCTCCGATGAATGCTCTGACCGTTGCCTGCGACGGGAACGGACCCGTTCTGCCTGGCCGCCGCGGCGCTTCTGTCGGAGCGCATCGTGCTTGCCCCGCGCGCACTCCTCACCGGCGCCTGATGCGGTTCGATGTAGCTGGACCAACCGCTCTGCCAAGGGGCGAAGCCGGGAGGAGCGCCCTGTGCCAAGGCGGCCCCGCTGCCGACCGCTGTGAGCAGGGCGGCGACAGTTATTGCGATCTTCATCATCTCTATCAGTCTCCTGTTCTCCGTGCCAGGCACGGAGTTGGCCAGTCTGTCATTGCTCATCTGAACTAGTTGTTCGCCGGGCTGGCGGGGATCATGAGTTCCGCGCCTCTCTTGAGCTGGCGCCCGGCGAGGACATCCGTTGGAATGTCCCAGCTTCAGTGGCGCCAGAACGGTCTGGCGAGCTCGTATTCCAATGCGGCACGGGACGTGCCGGCATCGTGCAGGTCGCGTTCGCTCCACCACGCCAGCTCAGCACGATCCTGCCTCCGTTTGCGCCAAAGGCCGGCGATGGTGGCAACACGCGCAAGCATGGCGGAGGCCTGAAGGTGCGTGTGGTTGCTGGAGTGATCGCTTGTGGTAGCCATTGCGGCTCTCCATCGAATGACAGAGCTCATCCTCTGTTGCTTGCTAGGTGTGAGGCCATCGTGCATCATTCAAATCGATCTTTGAAATCCTCTAAATCGATTCGGTCGATGAACAGGGCGAGCGATGAACCTGGCGGCCATAGACCTCAACCTGCTTGTCGCTTTCGAGGCGCTCATGGCCGAGCGCAGCGTGACGCGCGCCGGCCATAGGATAGGGCTGGGTCAGCCAGCCATGAGCGCCGCGTTGTCGCGGTTGCGGCTGATCTTCAGGGACGAGTTACTGGTGCGCGTACCTGGCGCACCTATGCGCCCGACATCGAAGGGCCTGGCGCTCTATCGTCCGGTCAGCGAGGTTCTGGCGCAGGTGCGCCAGGTGTTCGATACGGAGGCGGCCTTCGATCCAGAGCAGGCGCGCGCGGTATTCCGCATCGCCACGGGGGACCATCCGGCAAGCATGGTTCTGCCGCGCTTCATTGAGATGCTGTCTCGCACCGCCCCAGGGGTCGATGTGCGCCTGCTCGCGCTCGACAAGCGCGACGCCTTCGATCTGGTGGACCGGGGCGAGATCGATCTGGTGATTGGCTCTTTTCGCAACATCCCCAAGCGTGTCCGTCGGCACCGGATGTACACGGATGCGTATGTCTGTATTGCGCGGCGCAACAACCCGCATCTGGGGCGAGAAGGTACGATGACGTTGGATGCGTACGTGTCCGTCCCGCATGTGCTGGTGACGCTGGCAGCCGACGACCGCGGCGTCGTGGATGAGGCGCTAAGCAGGCTGGGTCTGCGCCGGCGCGTGGCAGTGACAGTATCGGACTTCCATTTGGTACCGCGAATTGTGGAACGCACGGATATGATCGGCCACCTGCCACACCGGATCGCCGCTGAACTGGTGCGCGGGTTCGACCTGGTGGTGTCACTGCCACCCTTGGCGTTGCCAGAATGGAATGTGGACGTGTTCTGGGGCGGCATCTCAGACGCCGAGCCGGGAGCGATGTGGTTCCGATCGCGCCTGTTCGAGATCGGGCGGGAGGTTTCCGAAGAGGCTGGACGCGACGGCGGGACTGGCCAGTAGCCAACACCGCTGACTACCCCAGCCCGCGGACGATCCACGGCCCGACCGCGTTGGCGACTGGCAGCGGCAACCGCTTCCACCCTTCCACGAACAGCCGGAACTTCGGGTTGAGCGGGTTGTGGTCGGGGATGTCCGCGCCTGGCCGGAGCTTGTAGCGGTAATCGAGCGGCGCCGGCTCGAAGCCCCAATTGCGCTTGAAGGCGTGGGCGCCGGTGCCGATCTTGCTGCGGCCGAAATCGAACAGGCGGCAGCCCCGCTCGGCCGCCCGGCGCATCACCTCCCAGTACATGAAGTCGTTGCCGGCGCGCTGGCGCGCGGCCTCGGTGCCGCCGCCGTAGTACGGCAGCACCTCGCCCTGATAGTAGAAGTTCAGCACCGCGGCGATCGGCGCCTCGCGGTCCATCACCGTCACCACGTCGCAGCTATCGTGGAAGATCTCGGCGAGGATCTCGAAGTAGCGTCGGGAGAATACCGGTGTTCCGAGATTGCGCACGCTCCGCGCATAGACGTGGTGCAGCAATTGCACGTCCCGCCCGGAGGTCGAGGTGAGGCCGTTCTGCATTCCCCTGCGCACCATCGCCCGCTGCTTGCGCGGGATCGCCTTCATGTTGCGCTCGGGATCGGCCTCGATCGAACGCCTGAACGTCTCGTACAAGGCGGGACGCGACACCCAGCCCGAACGCTCGCCGCCATCGCGGAAGCGGAACTCGACCGCCGAGGCGCGGGTCTCGCGCATCAGGGCGACGGCATGGGCATCGAGGGCCGCCGCACTGTCGGCATCGGCGGCGAGCGGGCCGCCATAGACGCAGAACGGCACCGAGGCCAGGGTGCTGCCGAACAGCCTCGTGCGCACGTGTGCCAACGGCAGGACGCCGGTGATCGCGCCGTCGCGTTCGGTAAAGACGTAATGGGTCCGGTGCCTGAACGCGGCCTCGATGACCCGCTGCCACGCCGCGAGGTGGAAGAACGTGCCGTCCGGCCGCGCCTTGACGAATGCATCCCAGGCCGGCGCGCTGTCTCGGGTCAGCGCTTTCACAGCGACGGTCATGGCGGAATTCCGTGGCGAAAGTAGAACTATTAGGGTGCCGCCCTTAGCACCTCGACCGCCGTTGCCGGAAGCCAAAACGTCCAGACGCCCGAACGGACCCGCCAACTGCCGCGTTTGCGTCGCATGGCCCAGAAGGAATCTACCCTGGTCGTGGTCGCCGCGCTGAGCGCGAACATTGTCATCGCGGTCGCCAAGTTCGCTGCTGCGCTGTTCACCGGCAGCGCGGCGATGCTGAGCGAGGCGATCCATTCCTGCGTCGATTGCGGCAACGAGGTGCTGCTAATGGTCGGGCTGCACCGGGGACGCCGGCCAGCCGACGAGGCGCATCCGTTCGGCTACGGGATGGAGGTGTATTTCTGGGCCTTCCTGATGGCGGTGATGATCTTCGGCCTGGGCGCGGGGGCCTCGCTGCTGGAGGGCATTCGCGGGATCAGTCATCCCGAACCGGTGGATAATCCCTGGATCAGCTATCTCGTGCTCGGGGTCGCTGCGCTGGCCGAGGGTACGTCGTGGGTGATCAGCGTGCGCGCCCTGAACCGCAGCCGCCGCGGTCGCGGCTGGCTGCGGGCGATCAGCCGCAGCAAGGACCCGAGCGTGTTCGCGGTGGTGTTCGAGGACAGCGCGGCGCTGCTCGGCCTGGCCGCCGCCGCGCTCGGGATCGGCCTGGGCGAACTGCTCGGCAATCCGGTCTGGGACGGGATCGGCTCCATCGTGATCGCGGTGATCCTGCTGACCACGGGCCTGCTGCTGGCGCGCGAGTGCCACGGCCTGCTGACCGGCGAGTCCGCCCTGCCGGAATTGCGGCGCAGCGTCGCCGAGGCGGCCGAGATGCAGCGCGGCGTGCGCAGATTGGGCGAACTGGCGACTTTGCAGGTCGGCCCGGACTCGGTGCTGGTCACGCTGAGCCTGGATTTCGACGACGGGCTCAGCGCGGGCGAGGTCGAGGAAGCGGTCTCCAGCCTCGAGCGCCGCCTCAAGGAGTCCCACGAGGAGATCACCCGCGTCTTCATTGAGGCGCAGAGCCTGAGCGGCGGCTCGACATGACCTTGGCCTATCTCGACCCGCGCAGCGGACAGACTTTCAAGCTGGACCCGCCGCGCTGGTGCGGGCCGGACCGGGCGCCACTGCTGCTCACCCCTCTGCCCGGCCTATCCCGGTCGGGAATCGACACGGCGATGCGTGGGCTTTGGCGTTATCGCGCGGCGCTGCCTTTCGCGGACGCGGAGCCGATCAGCCTTGGCGAAGGCGGCACGCCGCTCCTGACCCGGACGCTGCACGGCGCTCCTGCGCTGCTGAAATGCGAGTGGATGAACCCTACGGGCAGCTTCAAGGACCGCGGCGCCAGCGTGATGCTGTCGTTGCTGCGCGCCCAGGGCGTGCGCGCGGTGCTGGAGGACAGCTCGGGCAATGGCGGCGCGGCCGTTGCCGCCTACGCCGCCGCGGGCGGGCTCGATGCCACGATCATGGCGCCGGCCTCGACCAGCCCCGCCAAGCTGGTGCAGATGCGCGCGCATGGCGCGACGCTGGAACTGGTGCCCGGCACGCGCCAGGACACGGCGGATGCGGCCATGCGCCGCGCGGCGGATATCTTCTACGCCAGCCATAACTGGCATCCGTTCTTCCTGCACGGCACCAAGACGCTCGCCTACGAGCTGTGGGAGGAATTGGGCTTTCGCGCCCCCGACAACGTCATCGTGCCGTGCGGCGCCGGGTCGAACGTGCTGGGCTGCGAGATCGGCTTTTCCGAGCTGCTGCGCGTCGGCGAGATCGAGACGGTGCCGCGCCTGTTCGCCGCGCAGCCGGCGCACTGCGCGCCGATCGCGGCCGCGTTCCTGGCCGGGGGACCGGTGGCCACGGAGATCGCGCCGACCATCGCCGAAGGCACCGCGATCGCCCATCCGGTCCGGCTCGATGAGGTGCTCGGCGCGCTGCGCATCAGTCGGGGCGGGGCGGTCATGCTGTCGGAGGCCGAGATCGCGCAGGCGACGCTCGATCTCGCGCGCATCGGCCTGTACGTCGAGCCGACGGCGGCGCAAGGAGTGGCGGCATTCGCCAAGCTGCTCGCGGCAGGAACGATCGCGCCGGGGCAGACGACCGTGCTGGTGCTCACCGGCAGTGGCCTCAAGGCGACGGCGCGAATTACCGAACTGCTGGGGGTGTGACCCTTACCCGCCTCGCTGCCGCTCGGCACCCTCTCCCGCTCACGCGGGAGAGGGAAAGTAATGCGCGCCCCCACTTTCCCTCTCCCGCTTGCGGGAGAGGTCGCCGCGTGAAGCGCGGCGGGTGAGGGCTACTCGGCCGCCTGCCGGAAGCTCCGTGCGTAACGGAGCAGCGCGTCGTCCGCCACCGGCTCGATCGGCGTGAAATCGCGATGCGCGATCCACTCCGGGCGGGTCGGCTTGCGGATGTAATTAGAGACCGCGTTCAAGGTCAGATAGACGATCTTGCGCGGATAGGGCGTGATGTTGCCGGCGGAGCCATGCACCAGGTTGCCATGGAACATCAGCACGCCGCCCGGCTTGCCGGTGGGCGTGACGATGCCGCCCTCGTCCACCAGGCGCTTCACCGCGTCGTTGTCCAAGGTCCACAGCGGATAGGACGTCGTGCTGGTGTCGTGGCCCGCCGCCAGCGTGCCGTGCGTGTGGCTGCGTGGGACCAGCATCAGCGGGCCGTTGATCGGCATTACCTCGTCGAGGAACACCGCGATGTTCATCGCGCGGGCCTCCGGCATTCCGTCGTCGCGCTGCCAGGTGCCGTAGTCCTGGTGCCACTGCCAGACCTCGCCGTCGAAGGCCGACTTCGCGTTGATCTTGAACTGGTGCATGTAGAGCTGCTCGCCAAAGAGCTGCTCCACGGGCTCGATCAGGCGCGGATGCGCGCCCAGCAGGCGGAACGCCTCGTTGTAGGTGTGCGCGGCGAAGGCGGTGCGCGGGGCGCCCGACTTCTCGCGCCAGATCTCCGGCCGGTTCTCCCGATAGATCCCCTCCGCCTCGTGATGCAGCAAGGCGACCTCCTCGGGGGAGAACGCCTCGGGCAGGAACAGCCATCCCTCGGTCTCGAACTGCCGCACTTGCTGGTTGTTGAGCTTCATCGTCTCGGTCCTTTCACTCCGCCAGGAAACCGCCATCCACCACCAATTCGGTGCCGGTGATATAGGATGCCTCGTCGGAGGCGAGGAACAGCACCGCGTTCGCCACCTCGTCGATTTCGCCCGGCCGGCCGAGCGGGATGCGCTTCATCATCTCCGCCCGCAGCGCCGGGTCGGCGGTGGCTCCGGAGGTGCGCATCGGCGGCATCCAGCCGGGGTGGACGCTGTTGACGCGGATCCTGTCGCGGCCGAACTGCACCGCGGCCGACTTGGTCATAATGCGCACTGCGCCCTTCGAGGCATTGTAGCTGAGATGGATGCGGTCCTGACCGACGAAACCCGAGATCGATGACAAGTTGACGATCGACCCGCCGCCGCGCGCGCGCATCGCTGGGACGGCGAACTTCATGCCGAGGAACACGCCGGTCGCGTTCACAGCCATCACCTTGTGCCAGGCGGGTGTCTCCAGCACGTCGGCATAGGCGCTGCCGCTGATCCCGGCGTTGTTCACCAGAATGTCCAGCCCGCCGAAGCGCGAGGCCGTCGCCTCGACCGCCGCCTGCCAGCCGGCCTCGTCGGTGACGTCCAGGTGCTGAAAGAAGGCGGTGCCGCCAGCGCCCGTGACGGAATTGGCCACCTGATGCCCTTCGTTGTCCAGCACGTCGACGAGGACCACCTGTGCGCCCTCGCGCGCGAAGCGCCGCGCCGTCGCCGCCCCCATGCCGGCCGCCGCGCCTGTAATCAGGGCCACCTTTCCCGCGAGCCGCATGTTGTCCCTCCGCCTTCCGCACCAGGGTGCCACGACCGGGGCGGCTTGGCCACCGGCGGTCGCAGGCGCAGGATGGTGTCATCAACAGGGAGCCTTCCACCCATGTCGCATCGCGGCCTCAAGTTCGGCATCTTCCTCGCCCCCTTCCATCGCGTCGGCGAGAATCCCACGCTGGCGCTGGGGCGCGACATGGAGCTGATCGAGTGGCTCGACTGGCTCGGCTATGACGAGGCCTGGATCGGGGAGCACCATTCGGCGGGGTGGGAGCTGATCGCCTCGCCCGAGCTGGTGATCGCCGCCGCCGCCGAGCGCACCAAGCACATCAAGCTCGGCTCCGGCGTGACCAGCCTGCCCTATCACCACCCGCTGCTGGTGGCGCAGCGTTTCGTGCAGCTCGACCACATGACGCGCGGGCGGGCCATGCTGGGGTGCGGGCCGGGGGCGCTCACATCGGACGCGCACATGCTGGGGATCGATGCGGTGACGCAGCGCCCGCGCATGATGGAGGCGCTGGACGCGATCATGCGACTGCTGGCCTGCGACGCGCCAGTGACGATGAAGACCGACTGGTTCGAGCTACGCGACGCCAGGCTGCACCTCGCGCCCTATTCCGACCCGCTGTTCGAGATCGCGGTGGCGAGCACCATCACCCCGTTCGGCATGATCGCGGCGGGCCGGCACGGCATCGGCGTGCTGTCGATCGGCGCCGGCCTGCCCGGCGGGCCGGAGGCGCTGGCCGAGCAATGGAAGATTGCCGAGGACGCGGCGGCGCAGGCGGGCAGGACGGCGGACCGGCGCAAATGGCGCCTGGTTGTCAACGCGCACCTTGCCGAGGACGACGAGCAGGCGCTCCGCGAGGTGGCGGCGGGCGAGCGGGTCGAGACCGTCACCTATTTCGAGGACACGCTGGGCCGCCCGCCGGGCCGGTCCGATGACCCGCTGCGCCAGGGCGTGAAGATGGGCACGACGCTGGTGGGCTCGCCGGAGACGGTCACCAAGGGGATCGAGCGGCTGATCGAGCTGAGCCAGGGCGGCTTCGGCGGCGTGCTGTTCCGCGCCCATGAATGGGCCAACCGCGAGCAGACGCTGCGCAGCTACGAGCTGTTCGCGCGCTATGTCATGCCGCGTTTCCAGGGATCGCTGGAAATGCCGCGCCAGTCGAACCGGTGGGCGCTGGAGAACCGGCAGGCCGTGTTCGGCCCGGCGGTGGAGGCGGTGAAGCGCGCCTACACCGATGTCGGCCGGGCGGTGCCGGAGGGATTCCGGGACCGCACGGCGGGGGCGCGGGATGGGTGAGGCGGAGAATGGGAGGTGCCCGCCCGCTCGCCCGGACCGAGCACCTCTCTGCGTTGTCTATATCATGCCGCAACGGCAAGAAGCACTCCCCGAACACCTGTCATGACGGGGCGCTTAACTCAATCAAACACTCCTCCTCGCATCGTCTGAGAACCTTGGGGTCGGTGAGGGCGGCGGGCCACGCCGTCGCCCGTGGCGCGCAGTGGCGGGACATCCTGGCGCTGACCGGCTACGACCCGCTGTACGGGGCGGCTGGCTCTCAGGCTGTCGCCACGGCCGTGGCTTGCGCGCTCGCGGCAACACGACCGTCTGCCTCAAGGACGGCAGCACCATCAGCTTCTTCGTAGGTCGCGCCGCCTGACCGGAGCATCCGATGCTCCAAGCAGGCGGCAGGCCGGACTTCGGCTACAGCCGGCCGGTTCCTGGTCCGACCCCTGTGGTGCCGACCGTTGTGGTCGACAACGGCGCTGCCCGCCGCGGGCGCAGGCCGGCCAGGCCGAACAGACCGATCAGACCGATCCAGCCCCAGGCCCCGCCGCCGCCGTTGTTGTTCGCAGCAGTTCCATTCCCGTTAGTTCCGCCGCTGGCAGCCACGGTCGAGGCGGTGGGGGCCGCCGGCGAGCCGGGCGTAGCGCTCGGATTGGGGGTCGGCGCGGGAACCGGGTTCGCCGGGGTCGTACCCGTGGTCGTAGCCGTGCCCGGGGCCGCGGTCGTGTCGGTCGTGCCGCCGGTGGTCTGAGCCAGGGCAAGGCCGGGGCCCACCAGGAGCGTTGTCGCCAGTGCGGCGATCGGCAGGTATTTGAGACCCATTGATTGATCCTCCGGGCTATTGAGCAATTCCCTTCGAACGTCGCGCCCTTGAAGTCGTTCCGTAGCCGCCGGTGCCCGCCGCCGTGATTTCGACGCGATGACGCCAGAGTGTAGCGGAACGGCGACGCCCCCGTGGTCAGTAGCCGTACCCGTAGCCTTGGCTGTAGCCTTGGCTATAGTAGCCGGGCGGCGTGTCCGGTCCGCCACTGGCGCCGGCGACCGCGCCCAAGGCGCCGCCCGCCAGCGCGCCGATTGCCGCGCCCTGGCCGCCGCCGGCGAGCCCGCCCAGCGCCGCTCCCGCGCCGGCGCCGATCAACGCGCCCCCAGCCTGTACGCTGGCTGGGATCGTATGGATCGTAGGCCGCCGCATACGGAGGCGGCGCCGCATAGACGCAGCCGCCGAGGCCGGCCGCCAGCCCCAGGAGGATCACGAGGCGCCAGGGAGTGCGCATGGCAGTCTCGCCAGAGAGAGTTCGGAGCGGGAACGTCCACCCCGGTGATCGGTTGCCCCGTGGACAGGGCGCCCTCGATCGGCTCCTCTGAGCGGCAGGGAGGACGCCGATGAACGCTCAAGCCGCGCAAGCAACCAGCCATTACCTGCCGGTGCGCGAGGACTGGCTGGCCCGAAGGCAGGAGCCGGCGCTCGACCCGGCGCTGCCGATCGTCGATCCGCACCACCATCTGTGGGATCGGCCCGACTGGCGCTACATGCTTCCCGATCTGCTGGCCGATCTCGGCGCCGGGCACAGCATCGCCGCCACCGTGTTCGTACAGTGCCGCGCCTTCCACCGCGCCGGCGGGCCGGAGGAGATGCGCCCGGTCGGCGAGACCGAGTTCGTCAACGGTGTCGCCGCGATGAGCGCGTCCGGTCGCTACGGCGCGGCGCGCATCTGCCGGGGGATCGTCGGGCACGCCGACCTGCGCCTCGGCGCGGGCGTGGTCGTGGTGCTGGATGCGCACCAGCGCGCCGGAGGCGGGCGGTTCCGCGGCATCCGCCACATCACCGCCCATGACGCGGATCCGGTCATGCTCAACCCCGGCTACCCAATGCCGGCGCATCTGATGGCGGATGCGCGCTTCCGCGAGGGATTCGCGACGCTCGCCCACTCCGGGCTGAGCTTCGATGCGTGGCTCTACCATCCGCAGATTCCCGAGCTGACCGCGCTCGCCCGCGCCTTCCCCGACGCCCCGATCGTGCTGGATCATGTCGGCGGGCCGCTCGGGATCGGCCGCTACGCGGGCCAGCGCGCGCGAGGTGTTCGCCGTCTGGCGCACCGCGATCAGCGAGCTGGCGGGGTGCCCGAACGTGCATGTCAAGCTGGGCGGCCTCGGAATGCGCATCAACGGCTTTGGCTTCGAGGAGAGGCAGGACCCGCCCTCCTCGGAGGAACTGGTCGCCCTCTGGCGCCCCTACGTCGAGACCTGCATCGAGGCGTTCGGCGCGGCGCGCTGCATGTTCGAGAGCAACTTCCCGGTGGACAAGGGCTCATACAGCCACGCGGTATGCTGGAACGCGTTCAAGCGCCTCGCCGCAGGCGCCTCGGAGGGCGAGAGGGCGGCGCTGTTCAGCGGCACCGCGACACGCTTCTATCGGCTGGACGACTGATCCCGAGCGCGAGGACCCCTCATGGCCTATCAGCCCTTCGACCTGACCGGCAAAGTCGCCCTGGTCACCGGCGGCAACGGCGGCATCGGCCTCGGCATGGCCCGCGCCATGGCCGAGGCGGGCGCCGACATCGCGATCTGGGGCACCAACGCCGATAAGAACGCGCGCGCGGAAGCCGAGCTGGCGCGGACCGGGCGGCGCGTCCTGGCGCTGCGCTGCGACGTGGGCGAGGAGCAGGCGGTCGAGGCGGCCTTCGCGCAGACCCTCGCCGAGATGGGCCGCATCGACGGATGCTTTGCCAATGCCGGCGTCTCCGGACGCGGGCAGCGGTCCTTCATGGACATGCCGGCCGAGGAGTGGCGCCGCGTGCTACGGGTCAACTTGGACGGCGCGTTCTACACGTTCCGCGCCGCTTCCCGGCACATGGTCGAGCGCGGGGACGGCGGCGTGCTGGTCGGCACCGCCTCGCTCGCCGCCATTGAGGCCGCGCCGCGCAGCGAGCACTACGCCGCGACCAAGGGCGGCATGATCTCCATGGTGCGCGCGCTGGCGGTCGAACTGGCGCGCTACAAGTACGCGCGCACTCCATCCTGCCCGGCTGGATTGAGACCGAGATGACGGCGAATGCGATCGGCAATCCGAAGTTCAGCGGCAACGTCATGCCGCGCATCCCGATGCGCCGATGGGGCACCGGACCGGATTTCGGGGGGATCGCAGTCTATCTGATGAGCTCGGCCAGCGCCTATCACACGGGCGACACCTTCGTGATCGACGGTGGTTACTCGCTGTTCTGAGCCCTAAACTCGGCGTGAACTTTTTCGTTGAGGAGAAGTTTCGTTTCCGCTACGCATGAACGGTCGTTAACAAATCATGCGACCGAGGACATCATGCGCAAAACGGCAGTAGCGGCGGCGGTGCTAGGGGTGATCGGCGGCGGGCTGACGGCCGCCAAGGCCGCTCCGTCTTACGGCGTCCAGGTGTGGATCGGCGCCCCTGACGGGGTGCATTCGTCGACCCTCGCGGACCAGGCACATCAACCCACGGGCATGGCAGACGCATCATTCACCTATAACGGTCCGATCAACTGGACCGATTTCGCGGGCGCCAATCGCGGGGGCGATCCCTACCCGGCCAACAATCCGCCCGATCATTTCCTGAACCCGGCGCTGATCTCCGGCTTCGGGTCGCCGAGCGGCGCGTTCGCAAGCCAGGCCGCGTTCGACGTCGCCAGCCTGAGTGCCGAGAACGACCCCTACGCGGCGTTCTTCAGGATCACCGGCAGCTTCTCGGCGCCGGCTCGGGGCTATGCAGGTTCCGTCTCCCATGATGATGGCGCAAGCCTCTACGTCGACGGCGCGGCCGTCTTCACCAGCGCCCCCGAGACCGCGGACGCCACCCAGACCTTCACCCTGCCCGGCGGCAAGCACGGCTTCGTGCTCGACTACGTCGAGGGGAACGGCGCCCCGTCAGTCCTGCAGATCAGCTTCCCCACGACAACGATAGCCGCCGCCGTGACCGCCGTGCCGGAGCCGACGGCCATCACCCTGCTGGGGGCCGGCCTGATAGGCCTGGCTGCGATCCGTCGCAAGGCGGGCTGACACACAGACGCATCGCCAATCTCCCTCTCCCCCTGGCGGGAGAGGGAGTTACTATGGATCAACTGGGCACGGGCTGGGAGGATGGCGGGACGGTCGCGCGAGTGGCAGGCTGTCGGGCCATGCGCATCCATGTCCAGAACCCCGCCCACGACCCGCTCGGCCCGGTCACGCCCGAGTTGTGGGCGCGCGTGGCCGTCCGCGCCGGAGAGGACGCGTCGGCGCACGTCGTCAGCTTCGCCGCCGACCGCGCGGGCTATGAGGCGGCGATCGCCGAGGCCGAGGCGCTCGTCACCGACAAGGACGTGCTTGCCGCCTTGCTGCCGCTGCGCGCGCCGCGGCTGAGGCTGGTGTTCGTGGCCAATGCCGGGCTCGACAACCTCGCCCCCTTCGACTGGCTGCCCCCAGGCGTCGCGCTGCTGAACAATCGTGGCACGCACGCCGCCAAGGCGGGCGAGTTCGGCATCATGGCGGTGCTGATGCTGGCAAATCGGGTGCCGGAGATGGTCACGCTCCAACGGGCCGGGCGCTGGCGGAAGCTGTGGGGCGCGGTGCTGGCCGGGCGCCGGATGACGGTGGTCGGACTGGGCGCGCTCGGCGGCGCGGTGGCGGCGCACGGCGCCCGTTTCGGGCTGCGCGTCACCGGTGTGCGGGCGCGCCCCGCCCCGCACCCTGATTGCGCCGAGGTGATCGGCCCCGAGCACCTGGATGCCGCCCTGCAAGCCACCGAGTTCCTGGTGCTTGCCTGCCCGCTCACCCCGGCGACACGCAACCTGCTGGACCGGCGCCGGCTGTCGCTGCTGCCCGGCGGCGCGGGCGTGGTGAATATCGGCCGGGGGCCGCTGCTCGATCAGGACGCGGTGTGCGACCTGCTCGATACAGGACGGCTGTCCGGCGCGGTGCTCGACGTGTTCGACCCCGAGCCGATCCCCGCCGGCCACCGTCTGTGGACCACTCCGAACCTGGTGATCAGCCCGCACACGGCGGCCGACGACCCGAACACGTATTACGAGTTGAGTCTGGAATGCTTCTTCAAGAATCTGCGCGCGCTGCGAGAACGACGGGCGCTGCCGACATTGGTCGATGTCGTGCGGGGCTACTGAGGCGCGACATCCCTCATTGTGCCGGGCCGAACTGCTTGTAGAGCTGCTGCGATATGGCCTTGAGCCCCTCCTCGGCCGGCGTGCCGCCGACATTGGTCGTCAGCACCATAGCGAAGTCGCGCGCGGGCTGGAGCATGATGAAGGCCAGGTTCATCTCATTCGACTCGGTATGCGTCACGAAAAATTCGGGGGAGTAGGGCAAGGTCGCGATGCCCCAGCCGAGCCCGTAGGCGCCCTGTGATGGCGTGCCGGGCGGCGCGTCCGGCTTGACCGGCATTTCAATGACCTTCGTATGCAGCCTGCGCAGGGTCTCCGGCCGTACCAGGGCGGGGCCGCGCCTTCCCTCGCCCGCGTTCCATCCCGCCCAGGCGGCGAATTCGAGGATCGAGAGATGGACCGTGCCGGCCGGTCCGAGGATGGCTGGGTTGTCACCGTTCGGCCCCGCCAGCATCGCCTTCAGCTTGCCGTCGCTCCCGGTCCGATGGCCGAGCGGCGCGTCCACGCTTCCGAGGCTCGCCTGCGGCCCGAATCCCGCCGTTTCGAAACCGAAGGGACGAAACACATGGGCGACGATCAGCTCCTCCCATGTCGCCTTGCCGGTCCGTTCCAGGATCGCGCCGGCCATCGTGTAGCCCATGTTGGAATACGCGAATGTGGTCCCCGGCTTGGACTGCAAGGGCTGCGTGCGCCACTGCTTGACGAGCCAGTAGCGCAAATCGTCGAGGTTCCCGTCCTGGCCGAAGGATTGCAGGATCAGGTTCACGAAGGCCGCGTTGTCGCTCGGGATGCCGCTGGTGTGCGACAGGAGTTGCGTGAGCGTGACGCCGCGCAGGCCCGCAACCATGGTCTCGGCAAGCTCGGGGAACGCCTCGCCCACGGTGGTGTCCCAGCGGAGCTTGCCCGCCTCCACGAAGACCGCCGCCAGCAGGGCGGTCATCGCCTTGGTGTCCGATCCGATATGGAACCGGTCTCGCGGCGTGACCGGGATGTCGGTGCCGACGCGCCTGGTCCCGACGGCGCCGGCGGCCACGGTCTGCCCGTTCAGGACAATTGCGGCGGCCACGGCCGGCAGATTGTAGCGCGCGAGATGCGGAAGCAGGGTGGCGTCAAGGGAGCCGGCCTGGGTGCTCTCTTGCGCCCGCGCGGCCTCGGCCGGCGCGAGCGCGACCGGTGCCAGGGCAGCCGCGGTCAGCAGGTCTCTGCGGTGCATCCTCGCCCTCCAGCCTACCGGACCAGCTCTTCCCCGATCTGCGCCATCGCGAGCGGCCTGGCGTCGAGCAGCATCGTCGTCGCCGTACGCTCCCACGCGGCTTCCTCGGGGGCGAGTGGGTCGCGAGGGGTGAGGCGATGGGCAAGGACGTAGCGCGCCACGAGGGCGCGCCGGGCGTCGGCGCCGGGGCGCGTCGCCTCCCAGGCCAGCAGGACGGCGCTGGCGGCATTATAGAGGCCAGCGGCAGCCTCGCGGGCCAGGGTTTCCTGCTCGGCTGCCCGCTCGGCGGCCGCGGTCGCGCGATCGAGGGCTGTGCCGAGGGTGGCGCGGAACGCGGGCGGAAGCGGTGCCGAATCGAGGCGCCGGCTCAGCAGGCCATGCAGGGCGCGATGCGCGCCGTCGCGCTTAACGGCGCGGCCGATGACGTCCTGGGCGTTGATGTTGCTCGTGCCCTCCCAAAGCAGGCCCACCTGGGCGTCGCGGATCAGGCGCGGGTTCACCCAGTCCTCAATGTAGCCGTTGCCGCCGCGCGCCTCCATGGCGCCCGTGGCGACGGCGATGTTGTCACGGCAGGCGCGCAGCTTGAGCAGGCCGGTGAGGATGCGGAGTTCCTCGGCGGCGCCGCGCGCCATCGCATCAGCGGTGGCGAAGGCCATCGACAGCGCCTGCTCGGTCGGCACCAGCAGCTTGAGGAGCTGTCGGCGCATCAGCGGGAAGTCCGCGATGGGGCGGCCGAAAGCGACGCGGCCGCGCGCGGCGACAAGCGCCTCGTTCAGGCAACGGCGCATCATCGCGGCGGCGCGGAACCCGTGCGACAGGCGCGAGAGGTTCACCTGCTGCATCATCTGCCTCAGGCCCGCGCCCTCATCGCCGACCAGATAGGCTTCCGCCCCCTCCAGCCGGATCTCGCCCGAGGCCATCGAGCGCGTGCCAAGCTTGTCCTTGAGCCGCACGATCCGATAGGCGTTGCGCCGCCCGTCGCGCGTCCGGCGAGGCATCGCGAACAGTGACAGGCCCCGCGTACCGGCTTGGGCGCCCTCGGGCCGGGCGAGAACCAGCGCCACGTCGCCATCCGTATGCGAGCAGAACCACTTGTCGCCGTACAGGCGCCAGTCATCGCCGTCGCGCCGCGCCACCGACTCGACCGCGCCGACATCCGACCCGCCCGCTTTCTCCGTCATGAACTGCGTGCCCTTCCACAAGGTGGAAAGATCGGCCGAGAGCATCCGGGGCAGCAGATAGGATTTCAGCGCATCGGAGGCGAAGCGCCGGATCACGTGGATCGAGCTGTCGGCAAGGCTGATCGGGCACATCAGGCCGAACTCGGCCTGCACGAAGAGGTACTGGAAGGCGTATTTGGCGACTGGCGAAAGCGGCGCGTCCATGCCGAGCACGCCGGCGCGGTGGCTCATCGCGTGGAACTGGAAGTCGCCAAAGGCGATGGCTTCCATCTCGCGATAGGCCGGGTGGTACTCGATCCAGTCCTCGTCGCGTCCGAACCGGTCGCGCGGATGCAGCACGGGCGGGTGGCGGTCGGCGACGCGGGCGAGCTCGTCGAGGCGCCCGCCGGCGAGCTGGCCGAGGCGGGCGAAATGCGGGCCTAGGGTGGCGCGGATGTCGGCCGGGAGATAGATCGCGAGCAGGTCGCGCAGGCCGCGGTCGGCGGCGTGGAAGTCCATGCCGGCGCAGTCGGGGGCGATGTGGTCGGAGCCGACCTTGGAAGGTCCGGTCATGGCGTCACCTCTCGTTGGCGGTCACGATGAGATGGGTGCCCTTGCGTCAGTTCTTGCCGGCCGGCTTCCATTTGAGCGAGAGCTTGAACGAGCCTTCGGCGGCGGTCTTGGCGATCACCACGCCAACCTCGCCCTTCAGCGAGAAGCCGAGTTCGAGCTGCACCTCCTCCGGACCGTCGATCAGCGCCCGGAGCTCGGCCATCACCGCCGCCGTGGCCGGGCGCAGCATGACCAACTCCACTATAGGTCTCCCTCTCCCGCAAGAGGGAGAGGGAGAATGCGGTGCGCGTCGTTACCCGGCGACGGGCCCGGCGGCTTTCCGCGTTGCCGTGACCGCCTCGCGCGCGGCGCGGGCCATCAGGCCGCTGTCGTTGGCGATGGTGACGAAGCGGAAGCCCATGTCGATCATCTTCGCGGCGTAGGCGGGCGTGCCGTTGTGCAGGCCGGCAAACAGGCCGCGCTTCTTGGTCTCGCGGATCAGCATCTCGTAGATGCCGAGGATCTTCGGCTCCTCCCGGTCCAGGACCGGGATCATCCCGAGCGAGAAGCCGAGATCGGACGGCCCGACATAGATGCCGCTGATCCCCGGCACGTCGAGGATCGCCTCGATGTTGTCGATCGCGTCCTGGGTCTCGATCATCGGGATGACCATGACCTCGTTGTTGGCGATGGTCTGGTAGTTGCTGGCCTCGCCGTACATGGCGGCGCGGATCGGGCCGTTGCTGCGCTTGCCGGCCGGCGGATAGAGGCTGTACTCGACCAGGCGCTGCGCCTCCTCCTTGGTGTTCACCATCGGGCAGATCACCCCCCAGGCGCCCCCGTCCAGCACCTTGCCGATGATGCCCGGCTCGTTCCACGGCACGCGTACCAGCGGCGTCACCGGGTGTGTCTGCATGGCCTGGAAGCACTGGACCATGGATTGGTAGTCCTGGACGCCGTGCTGCATGTCGACGGTGACGCTGTCCCAGCCGCACTGCGCCATGACCTCGGCCGAGAAACCGGACGGGATCGCGAGCCAGCCGTTGACGACCGCCTTGCCTTCCTTGAGCCGCTGCTTGATTTGGTTGGTCATCACGCATCCCCCTCGCATCCGTTGAACAGCGGACGCTACGGGCGAGAACCGGGGGCCGTCAACGCGACGGCGCAAGCCGACGACGCTGAACGACAGCGACCGGGTCCTGGAACTGGCTTCGCATACAGAAACAATTGCGTGCAAATCATCGTCCCACTCATCATCAGGGGAAATTGCTACACGTAATCCAATCTTAAGCTCATCAACTGAGACTACCGACGTTTTCCACTCTGGCTGCATGCCGAGGAGACGTCTTTGACAACGCTCACCGTCGGTGCGGGGCTGCAATTCAGCACCCTCGCCCAGGCCGTCGCCGCCTCACACGACAACGACCTGATCCTGATCGCGGCCGGCACGTACAAGAACGATTGCGTGCAGATCAACGATAGCATCACGCTGCAATCCATCGGCGGCATGGCGACGATCCAGGCTACTGTCCCGCCGAGCAATCGAAAGGGGATCATCACCGTCGGCGACGCCGGCCACGCCCCGAACGTCGTGATTGACGGTCTGGTGCTGGCCGGCGCGACGATCTCCGCCGCAGACGGCAACAATGGCGCCGGCATCCGCTACCAGAGCGGCACTCTCACGCTGAACGACGACGTCGTCCGCAACAACCAGGATGGCCTGTTGGCGACTCCCGCCATCGCCAACACCGGGACCATCATCGTCAACGCCTCCACCTTCGCGGCAAACGGCGCCGGCGACGGCTACAGCCACAACATCTACGTCAACCAGATCCGGCAGTTCACCTTCCAGGACAGCGTCTCGACCGGCGCGATCCGCGGGCACGACATCAAGAGTTGCGCGCTCAATACCACCATCCTCGACAGCACGATAAGCGACGGCCCGACGGGCACGACGAGCTACGAGATCGACCTGCCGAACGGCGGCAATGCGCTCATCCAGGGCAACACGATCCAGCAGGGACCGCAATCGCAGAACCCGATCATCATTTCGTACGGTGAGGAGGGCGCCGTGCCCGCCGGCTCGACCCTGGTAGTGACCGGGAACACCATCCTCAATGACCTGCACGCGCACGTCCCGACCGGCATCCGCAACGCGACCACCCTGGTCGCGTCAGTGAGCGGCAACAGCTTCTATGGCCTGACCCAGGCCCAGTTTGTCTCCGGCCCGGCGACACTGACGAACAACACGTCGCTCACCGCCGAACCGGGGCTCGGCGGCGGCACGATCACTGTAAGTCAGAGCGACACCATCACGCATACCGGCACCGCGCATGTCTCGGTGCTCGTCACCGGCAGCCACGACACGCTCGACGCCGGGCCCGGCGGAGTGAGCCTGGTCGCCACCGGCGGCTTCGCCACCGTCGCGACGCAGGCCGGGGCGAGCGACGCCCTCGACCTGCGCAACTCCGGAACCGTGCTCAGCGCCGGGATGGACACGATCACCACGGCCGGCAGCGTCTTCGTGGTGGCATCGGGGCACGACACGATCCACGCCGGCGCGGGCAGCACCGACCTGACCGGACAAATGGGCAGTGCCAGCACGGTGCTCGGCGGCAGCGGATATTTTGTCTATCACGGAGAAGGTGGCGCGCTCGACTACAGCGCGGGCGCCGGCAGCGCCTTGATCGCGGCGGGAGCGGGAAGTGCCACGATCCAGTTCGGAAAGGGTGCGACCACGCTGGTGACCGGGACGGGCCCCGCGCATCTGGTGTTCACGCGCGGGCAGGGCGGCAGCAACCTGATCATGGGCTTTGATCCGGCGCGCGACACGGTGGCTTACGAGGGCTTCACCGGCAGCGCGGTCATATCGCAGACAACCAGCGGCGGCGCCAGCCGACTCACTCTGACCGATGGTACGCAGATCACGTTCCTGTCGGATTCGGGGCCACGGCCTCCCGGCCTGGCCGGGGGCTGAAACCAACGACCCCGGCGAGCGCCTTTCCCTTACCCTCCGTCCCCTATCAGGCGCGGCAGGACGAGCGTGATCTCCGGGATGAAGGCGATCAGCAGCACCGCGAGCACCAGCACGACAGCGTAGGGGATCATGGCGCGCGCCGCGCTCTCGATGTCGCTGCCGGCCACCGCGGCGGACACGTAGAACCCGACGCCGATCGGCGGGATGAACGCGCCGACCCCCATCGCCAGGATCAGCACGATCCCGTACTGCACGGCGCTGATGCCCATGTGGACCGCGATCGGCACCAGAAGCGGCGCCAGGATGATCAGTGCCGGCAGGCCCTCGAGCAGCGAGCCGATCACGATCAGCAGCACCACCGATCCGGCCATGAAGGCGAGCTTGCTCCCGCCGGTGGCACCCAGAAGCCCCACCAGTTCCTGCGGCAGATTGGCGGCGGTGAGCACCCAGGCGAAGGACGACGCGGCGGCGAGCACGAACAGCACCATCCCAGCGGCGCTCGCACATTCGACCGCGAGGGTAATGACGTGTCTTGGCCGCAGCGCCCGATACACCAGCCAGGAGAGTGCCAGGCCATAGATCACCGCGACGGATGAGGCCTCCGTCGGCGTGGCGATCCCGAACTTGATGCCCGCCACCAAGGCAACGGGCATGACCAGCGGCAGAATCGCCCCCGGGATCGCGCGCAGGCGGCCGCTCTCGGCAGCGCCGCTTTCCTGGCGCGGCCGGCGGCGCGCGAGCAGGTAGATCAGCGCCATCAGGCACAGCGCGATCACCGCGGCCGGCAGCAGCCCGGCGACGAACAACGTGCCGATCGAGATCGGCGTGACCGACCCCAGGACCAGCATGGCGATGCTGGGAGGAATCGTCTCGCCCATCGCCGCCGACGCGGCGAGCACGGCGGCACCATCGGATTCGCGATAGCCCTGCCGCTTCAGCTCGCCCCGCACCACCGGTCCGACCGCGGCGACGTCCGCGACCTTGGAGCCTGATACGCCGCTGACGAGGAAGATCGTCACCACCACGACCTGCAGCAATCCGCCCCGCATCCGCCCGACCAGGGACATGGCGAAGCGCACCAGCCGCAGGCTGATCCCGCCCCGCTCCATGATCAGTCCGGCGAAGATGAAGAACGGCAGCGCCAGCAGGACGAAATTGCCGGTCCCGTCCACCATCGCTTGCGGAACCGCCATCACCGGGGCCGCTCCGGTCAGGTCGAGATAGCTCAGCGCGGCGAGCAGCATGCCGAAGCTTACCGGCATGCCGAGCAGGAGGGCGGCGAAGAATAGCACGATCATGCCGGCGAGCGCCGCGCCCGGATTGTCGGCGAAGGCGGAGGCGCCGGCATAGTACGCGGCGGCGCCGGCAACGGCGCATACCACCGCGCCAATCGCCAGCATCGGCCGAAGTTCGTAGCCGGTCAGCAGCCGCTCCAGCGCGAACAGCGCAATCAGCGTCAGTCCCACCGTGACCGGCAAGGCGATCCAGCCGGTACTGATCTGCAGCATGGGCGTGAGGTCGTCCCAGCTCGCCGCCAGCAGGCCGAGCGACTGCCAGGCGGCGACCGCGGTCACGATCAGCACCAACCACTCGATCCCGATCCCGACCGCCTGACGCACACCCAGGCTCAGCCGGTCGGTTATCAGCCGGATCGAGGAGTGATGGGCGCCGCGATAGGCGGTCGCCCCGCCGATGAAGGTGATGACGGACAGCGCGATGCGCGAGGCTTCGTCGCTCCACAGGAAGGAATGGCCGAACACGTTGCGCCCCACGATGCTGACCAGAACGACGATGAGCTCGAGCAGCAGCCCGGCGGCGGCAACGAAGGTGGCGAGCAGGGCGATCAGGCCGACCGGACGCGACAGCGGGGCGGTGCGCAGCGATGCTCCCCGAGCGCCCGGGACGGAGACGGACAGAGACGCCATTCAGGCGGCCTGCGTCTGCTTCACGATCGCATCCACCAGATCCGCGCCGACCACGGGCCGATACTGCGCATAGACGGGACGCAGCGCCTCGGCATAGGCGGCCTGGTTTACGTCCGTGACCGTGCAGCCCTGGGTCTTCACGAAGGCGGTGGCCTCCTGCGTCTTGTCGGTGATCATCTTGCGCCAGACGGGGGAGAGCGCGAGCGCCGCCTCGCGGATCGCCTTCTGGTGCGGCTCCGGCAGCCGATCCATGGTGCGCTTGCTCGCCATCACCGCGCCGGCGTTGTAGACGAAGTTCGTCAGGCTGACGTGCTTGGCCACCTCGTAGAACTTGCTCGCGATCAGCGAGATCAGCGGCACCTCCAGCGCGTCCACCGCGTGCTGCGAGAGCGCCAGGTACAATTCCGACACGTCGATCGCGATCGGCGTCGCGTTCAGCGTCTTGTAAGTGGCGGCATAGATCGCTCCGGGCTGGATGCGGATCTTGGTGCCGGCGATGTCCTTGGGCTCCGGCACCGCGCGCGCGGTATGCGTGACTGGCCGCCAGCCCCAATGGCCCCAGCACAGGCCGTAGATGCCTTTGGCGGGGAAAAGAGCGAAGAGCTGCTGGCCCACCGGGCCATCGAGCACCTTTTCCGCCTCGGCATTGGTCTTGAAGATATAGGGCAAGTCGAGCACCGCGACCTTCGGATAGATCGTCTCGATGAAGCCCGTCGTATGACAGACGAAGTCGATGATCCCGGTCTGCATCCCGGTGAGCGCGTTCACCTGGCTGCCGAGCTGACCCGCGCCGTACACCTTGATGGAGACCGCGCCATCGGTGCGCTTCAGGACGTCGCCGGCGAATTGGTTCAGCAGCCCGTACAGCGGGTGCGTCGAGACATCCGCCATGGTCAGCTTCAGCTTGAACGCCGGTCCGGCGCCGAGTGCATGTCGCGCCACGACCGGCGCCGCGAGTACGCCGCCGGTACCGGCCAGCGCGGTGCGTAGGAGCTGCCTGCGGCCTGCGACCAGCATCGGGACGTCTCCGAAGCTCTTATGAGTTCGCTCACGGATACGGGCGCCGCCGCACAGGGTCAAGGCATGGCGGCTCCTGGCCGCGCGACCCGCCGGCAACCGCCGATCCCTTAACCAGCCCGAAACTCTAGCGCGCTATAGATCTGCCCGCCCAAGCCCGAGGCGCGCCAAGCGATGACGAGCCGATCACTCGAGATGCAACGCGTGCCGGAGCCGGCGGCCGACCGCGGCGCGAACGCCCGCAGGATCGCCGCAATGGCCTGGGCCGCGATCGAGCGGCACGGGGTGCTGCCAGTTCCGAGCAATTTCGACCTCTTTTTCACCTATTTCAGCGGCAACAACCCGGAGCTGACCCGCCGCCTCGATTTGCTCCTGCGGCGGGGGGAACCGCTGACCGCCCCAGTGCTCGCCACGCTGCATGGCGAGTGTGTTGCCGCCGAGATCGACCTTGACGCGGTCAGCAACGGATCAGAGGCGATAGAGGACGCGGCGCAGACCATCGTTGAGCAGATCGCCGGCAGCCAGGCGGGAATCCGGGGATATGGCGAGACGCTGGCGCACTGGGCGGCGCATCTGAGCGACGAGCCGAACTCTTGGCGCCCTGGTGCAGGCGATCGCCACGCTCTCGGAAGAGACAAGACGCGCCGGCGAGCGCAACCGCGTGCTCGAGCAGCAGGTCACGGCGTCGGCCGCGCGCATCACCCGGCTCCGGCAGAACCTGGCCGAGATGAAGCAAGAGGCCACCACCGACGTGCTCACCGGTATTGCCAACCGCAAGGCCTTCGAGGCCAGGCTGCGCCGGGCGATCACCCAGGCGCGCTCGGAGCAAGGGGCGCTGTCGGTGCTGCTGCTCGACATCGACAACTTCAAGCGTTTCAATGACCTGCATGGCCATCGGACCGGCGATCTGGTGCTGCGGCTGGTTGGCCGCGTGCTGGCCGACAACGTGAAGGGGCGCGACTGCGCGGCCCGCTACGGCGGCGAGGAGTTCGCCATCCTGCTGGCCGGCGCCGATCTGCGGGCAGGCGCGACCGTGGCCCAGCAGATCTGCGATGCGCTCAGCGGCAAGCATCTGGTCAACAAGGGATCGGGGCAGGGCCTCGGCCGGGTCACGGCCTCGGTGGGGGTGGCCCAGTTCCGGGACAACGAGACCCCGGCGGCACTGGTGGAGCGGGCCGACCTCGCACTCTATCAGGCCAAGCGGACGGGCCGAAATCGTGTCTGCGTCGAAGCGGCGCAGACCCAGGCCGGGGAGGTCGCGTCGAGCGACGCCGCGGCGGAGCCTGCGCCGCGCGTCCGACGGAGCCGTTAGGCGCATGCCCTCGGAGCTGCGCCAGATCCTGTTCCGGACACCCGAGGTGGCCCAGGCCGTCACCGAGTATCATCGCCGCATGCGCACGCCGCTTCCGGCCGGCACCATCATCCGGTGCGCCGCCGAGAGCGACGGCCCCGACAGCCCGCCGCGCGTCCGCCTGGTCATCGCGCTAGACGACCCCGAGGCATCCAATCCCGGCGGATCGCACCGGGAGGTCATGATCGACGGGCCGGCGCTTGCGGCCGCTCTGATCCTTCACTGCCGCGACCGGCGCATCCCACTACCGGCAACCGCGCAGAAATCGCTGCAACGGTTCGGCGATCGGCTCGGCCTCGTCGTCACGTCGGGGCTGCGAGGCACAGGCTGGCACGGGTAGGTCCGTCCGCCTCCGGTCATGACTGGCCCCCATCGGCTCTACCTGTTCCGCTCGATCGCCTCGCTGATGAGCCGACGGGCCTCCTCGGAGCTTCCCCAGCCGGCGACCTTCACCCATTTGCCGGGTTCCAAATCCTTGTAGTGTTCGAAGAAGTGCTGGATCTGCTCGAGCGTGATCCGCGGCAGATCCGTGTAGTTCCTGACATGGACATAACGCTGCGTCAGCTTCGGCGTCGGCACCGCGACGATCTTCTCGTCCACGCCGGCGTCGTCCTCCATCCTCAGCACGCCGACCGGCCGCACGTTGATGACCGCCCCTGGGACGATGGGGCGCGTGTTCGCAACCAGCACGTCGATCGGATCGCCGTCCTGGGACAGCGTGTGCGGCACGAAACCATAATTGCCGGGATAGCGCATTGGCGTGTACAGGAACCGATCGACGACCAGCGTGCCGGATTTCTTGTCCAGCTCGTACTTTATCGGCTCGCCGCCGATCGCCACCTCGACAATGACGTTGACATCCTCGGGCGGATTCTTGCCGATCGCGATGGCGTCGAGATTCATGAGCGCGTCTCCGATGCGTAGCCTACCGAATGAGCGGTGCAGGCCCGACCTTCAGACCGTTTCCTGGGCCGGGAAGTTGAACTCGATGTCAATGCCGTCTGGGTCCTTGAAGAAGAGCTGGGTCATGTTCAGGCGCGGCAGCACTCGCTCCTGAAAGCTGATCCGGTTGGCGCGCAGGCGCTCCTTCATCAGTTTCAGGTTCTCGGCCGAGAAGGCGATGTGATCGAGCCGTCCGGGTTCGGGCGTGCCCTCGATCGGCGGGTCCTCCGGGCGGTGGCCGATCAGGTGCACGACCGGATCGCCACCGCAGTAGAGCCAATAACCCGGAAACGCCAAGGGCGGACGCTCGCCCGTCTTCAGGCCGACGATGTCCTCGTAGAACATCCTCGTCGCCTCCAGGTCGCGAACACGGATCGTATAGTGATTCAAGGCCAAGGCGGGCACGGGACTCTCCTTTTCAAAGCAAGAGAGGGCCACCACGCGCCGGCCACGTCAATCGGCGGCACCTGGGCGCGGAGGAGGCGCGCGAGGTGCTGGGATCGTCCGCTGGACCGTGTCTCAGGGCGTCGGGCACCGGGGACCAACTTCAGGGTGACGCACTTCCAGGAGAAGTTGCGCCGCCGGCACGGCCCAACATGACCGGCTTGCCGCTACGCGCCGATTCCGTCGCCGCATCGGCAAGCAGCAGCGCGCTCAGCCCGTCCTCGCCGCTGGGATCAGGCGGCGTGCCGGCGATCACCATGCGGATGAACGCATCGAGCTCGGCGCGATAGGCCGCATCATAGCGCTCCAGGAAGAACGGCAGCGCGGGATCGCGGATGAAGCCTCGCTCGCCCGCGCGTTCCAGCGCCGTCAACCGCGGATTGCCCACCCGCAACAGCCCCTTGGCGCCATGCGCCTCCACCCGCTGGTCATAGCCGTAGAGTGGCCCGACGGGAGTTGGAGATCTGGCACAGCGTACCGCGCGCGGTCTTCAGCGTGACGGCAGCGGTATCGAAATCGCCGGCCTCGCCGATGGCAGGGTCCACCCGCACCGAGGCGGCGGCATGGACCTCCACCGGCTCCTCGTTCATCAGGAAGCGGGCCATGTCGAGGTCGTGGATCATCATGTCGCGGAAGATGCCCCCCGACTCGCGCACATAGGCCAGTGGTGGTGGCGCGGGATCGCGGCTCAGGATCGTGAGGATCTCGAGCGCGCCAATCTCGCCGGCCACGAGGGCGGCCTTGAGAGCGGCGAAGTGCGGATCGAAGCGGCGATTGAAGCCGACCATCAGCGGGATGCCCGCCCGGCGCACCGCCTCCAGGCAGTGCCGCACGCGCGCCGCCGAAAGGTCGATCGGCTTTTCGCAAAACACCGGCTTGCCGGCGGCGGCGGCCTGCTCGATGAAGTCGGCGTGCGTCGGCGTCGGCGTGCCGATGATCACGGCATCCACAGCCATCGCCTCGATGACCGAGATGGGCTTGCAGCCCAGGGCATCGCATACGGCGCGCGCCGCGTCCTCGTTCACGTCCGCCACGCCGGCGAGCATCGCCTTGTCATGGCGGGCCACGTTGCGGGCGTGGATGCGGCCGATCCGCCCCGCGCCAAGTACCGCGATCCTGAGCATTCGCTTTCTCCCAAACTCCGGTTTGACCGGCGAGCGTACTTCGAATTCTGTGCGGCGCGGAGGGGATGAACCAATGGGCACGACGCGACTGACCATGGCACAGGCGCTGGTGCGCTATCTCGCCGCCCAGCGCATCGAGATCGACGGAGCCGAGCAGCGTCTATTCGCCGGCGTCTGGGCCATCTTCGGCCACGGCAACGTGGCCGGCATGGGCGAGGCGCTGCAGCGGGCGCAAGCAGAGCTGCCGACCTACCGCGCGCATAACGAACAGGCGATGGCCCACGCCGCGATCGGCTTCGCCAAGGCCTCGGCGCGGCGGCGCATGATGGCCTGCACCACCTCGATCGGCCCGGGTGCCACGAATATGGTCACCGCCGCCGCGCTCGCGCATGTGAACCGCCTGCCGGTGCTTTTGCTGCCGGGTGATGTGTTCGCTTCCCGCCGTCCCGATCCGGTGCTGCAGCAGGTGGAGAATTTCAGCGACGGCACGATCTCGGCCAACGACTGCTTCCGCCCGGTCTCCCGCTATTTCGACCGTATCACCCGCCCCGAGCAGATCCTCGGCGCCCTGCCGCGCGCGGTTGCCGTGCTGACCGATCCGGCCGAGTGCGGCCCGGTGACGCTGGCGCTCTGCCAGGATGTGCAGGCCGAGGCGTTCGACTACCCAGACTCATTCTTCGCTCCACGGCTCCACCGCATCCGCCGCCCGCAACCCGAGCCGGCTGAGCTGGACGCCGCCGCCCGCTTGCTGCGCGCGGCCAAGGCGCCGCTGATCGTGGCGGGAGGCGGGGTGTTGTATTCCAGCGCGGAGGACGCGCTGGGCCGCTTCGCCGCGTTGCACGGCATCCCCGTGGCCGAGACACAAGCGGGGAAGGGCGCCCTGCCGTTCGACGCCAGGCTGAACCTGGGCTCGATCGGCGTGACCGGCAGCACGGCGGCGAACGCGGCGGCCGCGCGCGCTGATCTCGTGCTGGCCGTGGGCACGCGGCTGCAGGATTTCACCACCGGCAGCCGGGCCCTGTTCGCCAATCCGGAGCGGCGGCTCATCGGGCTGAACGTGCAGCCTTTCGACGCCGGCAAACATGCGGCACGCACCCTGATCGCCGACGCCCACGCAGGGATGAACGCGCTTTCCGGCGCGCTCGGTGACTGGCGCGCAGCCCCCGAATGGACGGAACGCTGCGCCGCGGCTGCGGCCGAATGGCACCGTGCAGTGGATGCCGCGATCGTGCCCGGCAACGCGCCCCGGCCGAGCGATGCTCAGGTGATTGGAGCGGTTCTGCGCGCCAGTACGCCGGATACGGTGGTCGTTGGCGCGGCTGGCGGGCTACCGGGTGAGCTCCACAAGCTCTGGCGCACGCGGCGGCTCGGCGGCTACCACCTGGAGTACGGCTATTCCGCCATGGGCTACGAGATCGCCGGCGCGCTTGGCGTGAAACTGGCCGACCCGTCGCGCCCGGTTGTGGTGATGATGGGTGACGGCAGCTACCTGATGATGAATTCCGAAATCGCCACGTCGGTGATGCTTGGCCTTAGGCTCGTGATCGTGCTGCTCGACAATGGCGGATTTGGCTGCATCGATCGGCTGCAGCGCGCAACCGGGGGAGCGAGCTTCAACAACCTGCTCGCCACTGCCCGCCACGAGACGCTGCCCGCGATCGATTTCCGCGCCCATGCCGCAAGCCTCGGCGCCATCGCCGAGACGGTGGACAGCCTCGCCGATCTCGAGGCGGCGCTCGCCCGCGCCGCCGCTGCCCCGCGCACGACGGTGCTGGTGATCGAGACCGACCCCGCCGCGACCACGGAGGCGGGCGGGCATTGGTGGGACGTGGCGGTCCCGGAGGTCTCGCCGCGCGCCGAGGTGCGCGCCGCTCGTGCCGTCTATGAAACCGATCGCGCCCGACAGCGGCTGGGTGGATGAGGCCAATGGATCGTGTCCGCCTCGGCACCAACCCGATCGCATGGTCGAACGACGATCTGCGCGAACTCGGGGCCGCCACCAGCCTGGAGACCTGCCTGAGCGAAGCGCGGGAAGCCGGGTTCGCTGGTATCGAACTCGGCCACAAATTCCCCCGCAACGCGCCGGCGCTGCGGGCGGCGCTGGCGCCGAGCGGGTTGCAACTCGTCTCCGGCTGGTACTCGGCGAGCTTGTTGCGTCGGTCGGCCGCCGAGGAGACCGCGGCCATCAAGGGCCATCTCGGCTTGCTGAAGGAGATGGGCTGCCCGGTGCTCATTCTCGCCGAGACCTCGAACGCGATCCACGGCGACCGCGACCGCCCGCTCTCCGAACGACCGGTCCTGTCGGCCGAGCAGTGGCCCGAATTCGGTCGCCGGCTCACGGAACTGGGCAAGGCGGTCGCGGATGCCGGCCTCGACCTCGTCTATCACCACCATATGGGCACCGTGGTGCAGAGCGCCGAGGACATCGCTCGGCTGATGGACGCCGCGGGCCCGGCAGTGAAGCTGCTGCTGGATACCGGTCACGCGGCCTTCGCCGGCACCGACCCTGTGACCCTCGCAAAGGACTACGCCTCCCGCATCGGCCATGTGCACTGCAAGGACGTGCGCGCCCCGATCGCCGCGGAGGCGCGCGCAAAGGACTGGAGCTTCCTCGATTTGGTGCTGGCGGGCGTGTTCACCGTGCCGGGGGACGGCTCCATCGACTTCGCCACCGTGTTGCGGGCGCTGCCCGGGTATCGCGGCTGGCTCGTCGTGGAAGCGGAGCAGGACCCGGACAAGGCGCCGGTGCTGCGGTATGCCCAGATCGGTCACGCCAACCTTGCCCGCATCGCGGGCGAAACGGGCATGCTGGTACCATCGGACCGCGAATCGTGATCCAAGACACGATCGCGGTCTTCCGGCGCGCCAACAAAGCGGCGTTTGAGGCGGCGTTCCTGCAGGTTCTGCTGCTGGCACGCGAGACCGGCCTGCTGCGGGTCGGCACGGTGTCGATCGAGGTGGACCAAGCTCGACGCCAAGGCCTCGAAGATATGCTCGGTGCGCCATGACCGTGCGAAGGAACTGCGCGCCAAGCTGGCCGCTGACATCGCCGCACTCACCACCCAGGCCGAGTAGAGCGCGCTGGTGGCATCATCGAGCGTCACCACGAGGTCGTATGTGCGGGCGTCCCCCGGCAGCCAGGCGTGCGTCGAGGCATCCCCCGGATCAAGTCCGGGGGCAGGCTCTGATGCAGCAGCATCCCGGCCATCGGGCGCCGCGGCCGCTTCTTGCGGTGGGCCGAGCGCTTCGTCGCCGCGACCACCAGACCGCTCCGATCGCCCGAGAACATCCTCGAAACGCATCCGCCGTATCCCCTCGTGAATGCGCGCCCGATCCATCCCAACCCCCAATCCAGGAGGCCGGAATGACCGGACACCTCACGAGCTACAAACACCGGACAAACCACGAGCTAGCCACACCAGGGTGTTGCTCGCCTTGCTGATGCGGTTCCACGATGGTACGCTCCTAGGTCGGGCTCGACCCGATGAGCGACCCGACCACGACCAGCCCGGTGGCGATCCCGACGCGGAGCTGGAGGCCCTGCGCCGGCGCGGTAAGGCGCTCGACGGCGCTGACCAGCGCGTCCCCGCTCACATCGCGCGTTCGGCGTCGTCCTCGTGCGCCTCCGGGTAGCCGAAGTACGCGAGGACGCCGTCTCCCATATACTTGGCGACGTAGCCTCCGAGGCGGGCGACGATTTCCGCGACACCGCGCTGGTATCCGGCGAACACCTCGAGGACGCCCTCTTCGCCCCTGCCGACGCCGAACGCGTTGGATCCCACGAGGTCACAGAACAGGACCGTGACTTGCCGGCGTTCGGTGGGCAGATCGGAGGCCCGGTGACGGGGGTGGCGATCATGCGCAAACTCTAATCTATAGTGATGCAACCGCGCTCCCCGCTCCGTGGTTCGGCCGTCGCGCCGCGCCGCTGAATGGTGCGGCCAGGGGAGATCGCGCCATGTTCCTCCACAAATCCGTTCTCATAACGGACGTCGATGTAAAGAACCCGGACCCGGTATTCGGCCAGAAGCTGCTGGCGCAGTTCGGGGGCGCCACAGGCGAGCTCAGTGCCGCGCTGCAATACTGGACGCAGTCGTTCCACACGACGATTCCGGGCATCCGCGACATGCTGCAGGACATCGGTACCGAGGAGTTCTCGCATCTAGAAGTGATCGCGATGCTGATCGAGCAGCACACCACCCGGGCGTCGGCGAATGTGCGGGACGCGGCCTATAACAGCACGCTCTTCGCAATCCGCGGGCCCGGCCCGCATCTGGTCGATGAACAGGGCACATTCTGGGATGGCCGTTACATCGACGAGGGCGGTCACGTGGTGCGCGATCTGCGGGCGGACGTCGCCGCCGAGGCGGGTGCGCTCAACACGTACGAGGCGCTGCTCAAGATCACGGATGACGAGGGCACGCGTAAGGCGCTCAACGTGCTGGCCACGCGCGAGGTGTCGCACCAGCAGATGTTCATGGAGGCGCTGGCTTCGCTGAACGCGACCACCGAGCCGCTGTTCGGTGATCTCAAGCCGGGCCCGACGGTCAATCTGTACTTCAATCTCTCGTCCGGCACCGGGGCCGATCTGCGCGGACCATGGAACAGCGAGCCCGCATTCCAGTACGTCGCCGACCCGGTGCAGCACCTGACCCAGGCAAATGGCGGCAACAACGCGGCGTCGAACGAGATGCTGGCGAGCGAGCAGCTCGCGAACGCACCGCAATCGACACAGTCGATGATCGGTCAGGGGCCGAGGCGGGGGGGGTTGAATCCCGGACTGATGGGCGAAAAGACGGGGCAGGGGCAGACGAACCGGAATTCCGGCGGCTCGGGCTCCGGGCAACGCTGATCCGGAGGGAGCGGAAATGAGTAGTTCCCTGAACCGCCGGACGGTGCTGCAGTCTGGCGCGCTCGCCGCCGGCGCATTCGCGTTCGGCGGCGTCTTGTGGACCAGTCCGGCATCGGCCGGGGCAGCCATGGGCGAAGCCGCCCGGCCGATCACGGGCAGGCTGGTTGCCTGGCTGGTCATCGAAGCCGAACGAGAGGCGTCCTTGCGCCTCGCCGAGCTTGGCGCGGAGAGTCCGGCGCGCGAGATCGTCTCGACGACGCTGCCGGCCACCTCGATTACGGCGGTCAGCGCGGAGGCCAATGCGTGGGCGATCGCGGCGGTGGCGCGGTCCTGGGATGTCCCGCCAGCCGAATGCGCCATCGGTCATGGCCGGATCGTTCACCCGGCCAGCGGGCAGTCCGTTCCATATACCGTCTGGATTGACTTCGCATAGAATCCGCATTGAAGCGGCTCGGTCATGGCCCAACAGGTGTGAGCGGGCATGATCGGGCCGTGACTCCGCTTGCGCTTTTGTCGGCGCATGCCTGACTCTGGGTCGGTGCGCAGGAACCCCCCCAGCAACTCCGACGACCTTTTCGGCCCCGCGATCCCGTCCGAGGCAGCGCCTGGGCCGCGCCCCCTCGCCGACCGCCTGCGTCCGCAATCCCTCGACGAGGTGGTTGGCCAAGACCAACTTCTCGGCCCCGACGGCACGCTCACGCGGATGCTTGCGCGTGGCTCGCTGGCCTCGCTGGTCCTCTGGGGGCCGCCAGGGACCGGCAAGACCACGATCGCCCGCCTGCTCGCCACTGAGGCCAAGCTTGCCTTCGTGCAGCTCTCCGCCGTGTTCTCAGGTGTTGCCGACCTGAAGCGGGCCTTCGAGGAGGCGACGCGCCGCCGCGCGGCGGGGCAGGGGACGCTGTTGTTCGTCGACGAAATCCATCGCTTCAACCGCGCCCAGCAGGACGGATTCCTGCCCGTCGTGGAGGACGGGACCGTGGTCCTGGTCGGTGCCACGACCGAGAACCCTTCCTTCGCGCTCAACGGCGCCCTGCTGTCGCGCTGCCAGGTGATGGTGCTACGCAGGCTCGACGATGCCGCCCTGCAGGCGCTGCTTGCCCGCGCCGAAGCCGCCCTAGGACGCACCTTGCCGCTGACGCAGGAAGCGGCTGTGGCGCTGCGCGCGATGGCCGACGGCGACGGCCGCTATCTCCTCAACCTGGCCGAGCAGCTCGCCGCGCTGCCGCCGGATACAGCGCCGTTGGACCCGGCCGGCCTCGCCGCTCTGCTAGCCCGCCGCGCCGCGCTCTACGACACGGACCGCGAGGAGCACTACAATCTGATCTCCGCTTTGCACAAATCGCTGCGCGGCTCGGACCCGGATGCGGCGCTCTACTGGTTCGCGCGGATGCTGGAGGGCGGGGAGGATCCCCGCTACATCGCCCGCCGCCTGGTGCGGTTCGCGGTCGAGGATGTGGGTCTCGCCGATCCCGCCGCGCTAGGCCAGGCGCTGGCCGCCTGGGAGGCGTACGAGCGCCTGGGCAGCCCGGAGGGCGATCTGGCCATCGCGCAGGCCGTGCTCTATCTCGGCACCGCGCCCAAGTCGAACGCGGGCTATGTCGCGCTGAGCGAAGCGCGCAAGACGGCGCGCGCCACCGGCAGCCTGACCCCGCCCGCGCACATCCTGAACGCGCCCACGCGGCTGATGAAGGAGCTCGGCTACGGCCGCGGCTATGCCTATGACCACGAAGCGGCGGACGCGTTCTCCGGTCAGGACTACTTCCCCGAGGGGATGGGGCGTCGGGAGCTCTATCGCCCGCGCGAGCGCGGTTTCGAACGCGAGCTGGCCCGCCGGATCGAGCACTGGGCGAAGCTGCGGGCAGAGCGCGGCGGCGCTTGATCCCGCCCCGGCCATGGGCTAATGCCTGCCGCGCCGACGCGGCCGGTGCCCAGGTAGCTCAGTTGGTAGAGCATGCGACTGAAAATCGCAGTGTCGGTGGTTCGATTCCGCCCCTGGGCACCATCTTCCGTCCCGTTCGTCTAGAGGCCTAGGACACCAGCCTTTCACGTTGGTAACACGGGTTCGAATCCCGTACGGGACGCCACTCCCGAACAAAACTAGTGTGGTGTGGGTTTACGGAATATTCCGGAATCGCATGCTCAGCCGCTGGAGATGCGGCCACCCGCCCAGTCCGGCAGCTTCAGCTTGTAGACCCGGAACGGCATCTGCTGCTTCGACTGCCCACCCGGCCCCTGGAAGAACGCCATACGCGAGAGCTGCGGCGTCGGCACGTACAGGTATCGCTCGCAGTCGATGAACAGCGCATCCGGCCCCCACAACCGGTCGTCCTCGATCAGGGTACGGGTCCAGCCATCAGGCGTCAGCACGGTGATGCGCGGCCGCCCCAACTCGGCGAGGAAGATGTTCCCTCGGTCGTCCATCGCCGTGCCCACCAGCGACGGGGTGTCGAACACGTATTCCACGTGGCCGGCGAGCTGAGTCTCCGACATCGAGGCATCCTTCAGGTGCCGGGTCGGCACCCGCCACAACGGCCCGGACAGCGGCTGGAAATATAGCCACTCACCGTCTGGGCTCAGCTCGATCGGGTCGGAATGCACCTGCGGCACCTGACCGGTGGGCGTGCGCAGGATCACGCCATCCTCGCCGATCGGCGGCCGCTTCGGGTCGGCACGGGTAAAGCGCGTCTCCGACAGACAGCGTCGCGCGCGGCCGCTGACAAGATCGAGGACCACGATGCCGCCAAGACCAGAATCAGTGAAGTAGGCGGTCTGGTGACGGATACGCAAATCGTTCAGCCCGGCACCCGGCGGCAGCACCTCGGCGTCGAAGCGAAATACCCGCGCCACCTTGTTCGACCGGGTATCAAGCTGCACCACCTTCTGCGCCCCCGGCAGTACGTCGCCAAAGCCGGGCGCGCCCTGGTCGACGACCCACAGTGTGTCGTCGTCGAAGATGTGGATCGTGTTGACCGAAACGAAAGCGTCCTCAACCGGAGCGCCCGGCGACCAGCCGTTCCAGTTGCCGCCCGGGTAGGGCGACAGCGAGCCGTCCGGCATTACCTCGGCGACCGAGGGCGTACCCTCGAACCCTGGCCAGCGCGGCATGCCGACGAACGTGCGCCCCACCTTCGTGAGCGCGACAGCGTTCCAGATGAAGCGTGGCGATCGCGCGACCTCGATCAGCTCCGGCTGCTCGACGCCCGCCGTGCGTGCTGGGGAAATGAGCGGCGGTGCTGCGCCCAGAACAGCACTCAGCGCCGTCCCGCGGCACAGGCCCCTTCGGGTCAGCATTCGCCCCTCCCTCGGGTTCCTCTGATCATAGCGTAGGCGTGTTCCGCGGGGGCGGGCATCACGATTGGGGGAACCGGGCCAGCCGCAGCGGAGAGAAGGTGATGGAGGCGCGGGCTGCACGCTGGCGGGGCATTGTACCTGCTGGGGTGATCCGCAAGGTCATAACCGACGACGGGTTGCCTTCGCGCGTGCCACGGCCTCAAGCTCGGCACGATCGCCTGCCGGCGGGGCATGGCGCAACCGCCGCGTGGCATGGAGCGCGGGCTATTGAGTGCCCCCGATCCGGAGCGAACGTCGTCTTGCTGCTGCGCTGAGACCGGATACGCTTGGATGCGTGAGCAACCTGTGTCCCAATGTCGCCATCCAGAGGGGAGACCGCATCATGCGCGAGTTGCGAATCGGGATCGTCGGCGCGGGCTGGATGGGCAAGGTGCATGCGATGTCCTACCGGACAGCTTTCAGTGCGTTTGGACCAGAGCCGGCAATGCCTGTGCTCGCGTCGATTGCCGACCTGAACCTTGAGATGGCCGAGCGGGCGGCGCACGAGTTTGGCGTCGCGGGTGCCGTTGCCGATTGGCGGCAGATCGTCGAGGACCCGTCCATCGACATTATCGATATCTGCACGCCCAATGATATGCATTTCGATATGGCGATGGCCGCGCTCGAGGCCGGCAAGCATGTCTATTGCGAGAAGCCGCTTGCCAACACGGTCGATCTCGCGCGCCAGATGGCGGAGGCGGCGCAGCGTCGAGGAGTCATCACCTTGGTCGGCTTCAACTACATCCAGAATCCGGTGCATAAGCTTGGCCGGGCCGCGATCGCGCGCGGGGACCTTGGCGACCTCATTTACGCCAAGCTCACGTTCAACTCGGATTTCATGGCCGACCGCAACCTGCAACATACATGGCGCAACGACATCGCCCGTGCCGGCAGCGGCGTGATCGGCGACATCGGCGCGCATTGCCTGAGCTATTTCTATCATCTTGTCGGCCGAGAGATCGAGGAAGTGTTGTGCGCACTGCAAATCGTGGTGCCTGATCATGCGGCACCGCTGGCCGCAGGCGGCTTCCGCTTGGGCGCGCAGGGCGATGCGACGCGCCGCATCCCGAACACGACCGACGATATCGCCACGGTGCTATTCCGGTTCCAGGGCGGCGGAATGGGACATATGGAAATGAGCCGCATCTCCACGGGGATATGTTTCGACATCGGATATGAGATCGTCGGATCGAAAGGGACGCTCCGTTACGATTACGAGCGCATCAACGATCTCGATCTGTATCGCGAGGAGGGGCCGCTTGAGGAGCGCGGCTTTACCCGGATGCGCATGGGGCCGACTGATCCACGCTACGCGGCGCTGCTTCCGGTCTCTGGCCTGGGGCTCGGCTACAACGACTACAAGGCGATGGAAGCACGCGAGATGATCGAGGCCGTCGCCGGGGACAGGCCAGCCTACCCTGATTTCGGCTTCGGCTACCGAGTGCAGCGCGTGGTGGATGCGTGCCAGCGGTCGCACGCGGAACGGGCATGGGTGACGGTCAGAGGCTAGAATGCGGTTGCGCCGTGGCCTCGGCTGCTCGGCGCGCCTGAAGGTCAAGCTTCCGCGGACCAAGCTTGCCACGAGAACTCTTGTGACCCAATGCGCACGCATTTATCGTGCGCTGCCGGGCGGTCACCGAAGGTCATCCAAAGCGCGACCAGACGCCTAACAATAAGCTGGCGACAAATACCGATCGACAGAATGTCGGCATAGGAGGGGAGATTTCATGAAGCAGGTGCGATGCAGCGAGCCTCGCGCGACGGTTGTCCAGGCGGCGACCATAGCAGTTGTTCTGGCGGCGGCCCTGGCGTTTTCGGCAGGCGAGAGCCGCAGCGAGAACGCCGGCCAGTTCGTCAAGAAGTCGCCGCTGACCATCGGATACAGCATCCAGTCGGCGCAGGACCCGTACTGGCAGGGTTATATCCATGGCATTGAAGACGAGATGAAGAAATTCGGCTTCACCAAGCTGCTGACGCAGGACAGCCAGGCGTCCGCCCAGAAGCAGGTGTCGGGCAGCTTGGCGCTGATCAACGACGGAATTAGCGCGCTCATTATCTCGCCGCATGAGCCCAGTGCGCTCGTGGCCACGGAGGCGGCTGCGCACAGAGCCAAGATCCCGGTCATCGTCGGCGATGTTGGCGCGGCCGGTAGCTATGACGGATTCGTGCTCTCGGATAACTACCATGGCGGGGAGCTTGCCGCCCAGTTTGCGGAGAAGGCGCTGGCCGACCGGCAGGGCGTGCAAGAGGTCGCCATCATCTCGCTGAACCCGACAACGTCGGTGAACGGCCCGCGCACAGACGGCTTCGCCCAGACCGTGGCCAAGAACGCGAAGCTCAAGGTGGGTGCGAACATCTCCGGCCACCAGACACTCGAAGGCGGCTTCAAGGCGGCTCAGGCAATCCTCGCGGCCAATCCCAAGGTTGCCGCAATTTATTGCGAGAATGACTCGATGGCCGCCGGCGCCGGACAGGCGATCGAGCAGGCAGGCGGACGCAATCCCCTGACCAACCCCGTGCTCATCGGCTTCAACGGGGACCCGATTGCCTTGAAGCTGATGCAGGAAGGCAAGCTTGCGGCCGATGTCGCGCAAAACCCGTATCGGCAGGGCGTCGTCGCGGTCGATATGGCGTGGAGCTACTTAAACGGCGAAGCGCCGAAATTCACCGATCCGGCGACGAAGACCGTGAACGTGCCGGTCGAGCTCGTAACGCCGCAGACGCTGTCCGGGTTTATGGAGCGGGTAAAGGCGGGCCAGGCGTATTAGCGGGAGCGCGACCTTTCTCGCGGGTGAGCGCTGGGAGCCATAGGCGGCTCCGCGGCGCTCACCCCGATCCGCAGGATGGTCTTGGCGCAGGGGGAACACGAGTGGTGCAAGAGAGTGCCGAGCCGGCGCGTGGAGGCCCGACACTTCGCGGCACGAGCCTGCGCAAGCGCTTCGATGGGGTTGAGGTGTTGCACGGGGTCGATATCGAGTTGCGACCGGGCGAGGTGCATGCGCTGCTCGGCGAGAACGGCGCCGGGAAGAGCACCATCATCAACCTGCTGAGCGGCCGGCTGCGGCCGGACGCAGGACAGATCGAGCTCAACGCTACGCCGATGGAGTTCCGCAATCCTCTGGCGGCGCGGCGCGCGGGCATTTCGGTGATCGCGCAGGAACTCGAAGTGGTGCCGACGCTCACTATTGTCGAGAACGTCTTTCTCGGCGCTGAGCCCACGAAATATCGTCTGGTCCGCTGGGGCGAGGCCCGGCGCAAAGTGGTTTCCGTTCTCAGGGAACTCGGTGTTGCGGCCGATCCCGACCGTATCACCGGGACTATGAGCGTCGCCGACCAGCAGCTCGTGGAGATCGCGAAGGCCGTTGTCGGCCAGTTCCGCGTCCTGATCATGGACGAGCCGACTTCGGCGCTGAACCTTCAAGAAACGGAACGACTGTTCAAGATTGTCCGCCGCCTCAAGGCCGACAAGGTCGCTATATTGTACGTTTCGCACCGGCTGTCGGAAGTGTTCGACTTGGCCGACCGGGTCACCGTCCTGCGGGACGGCAACAGGATTCTCACGACCGAGATCGCCGAGACCGATGTGGGCACGGTAATCCGCGCCATGCTTGGGAGCAAAAGCTCGCTGATCGCGAATGCTGGCCGGCCGCGCAGGCCGCGCTCCGCCACTCCAAGGACCGGGACGCCTGCCCTGGAGCTTGAGGCCATGGGATCGGGCGAACTGTTGCGCGACATCAGCCTGCGTGTCCACCCGGGAGAAGTGATCGGGCTTGCGGGGGTGCTCGGCTCGGGGCGGACGGAGCTGCCGGAGGCGATCTATGGCTTGCGGAGGATCGACGCGGGCGTGGTCCGGCTGAACGGGGTGCCCGCGAACATCCGAGAACCGAAAGAGGCTCTGCGACACGGCGTGTTCCTATTGCCGGAAGACCGCAAATCGGAGGGCATCTTCGCGCATCTCGACGTGCGCGAGAACGTGGTTCTCGGCTACAGCACGGATAGCGAGGAACCGCGCCAGCCGGAGCCGGCCGATGCCGGTCGCGACCCGGGATTACCCGCGCCGGAGCATCCGTCGCTGCGCAGGCGGATCGGCCTCGCACCGATCCTGGTGCAAGCCGAGCGGCGAGCGTTCAGCGCGATGCGGGCTTCGCTCGGAATACGCTGCTCAGGACCGGAAGACCGGATTACCGCGCTGAGTGGCGGCAATCAGCAGAAGGCACTGTTCGCGCGGGCGGCGCTGTCCCATCCAAGCGTCCTTTTCCTCTCCGAGCCGACCCGGGGGGTGGATGTCGGCGCGAAGGAAGAGATTTACGCGGCGATTGACGCATTCGCCAAACGGGGGATCGCGATCGTGGTGAGCTCCTCGGAGATCGGCGAACTCATCCGACTGGCCTCCCAAATCTACGTGCTCCGCAACGGCCACATCGTGGCACCGGTCGCATCGGACGAGACGAGCGAAGAACACATTCTGAACTTGATGGCCGGCTGACGAGCCCGAGGGGATGGCAATGTCAGGCACACTCAGGAAAATGCGTGCGGCCGACTCCGCTGCGTCGGTGATCGCGCTGGTCAGCGTGATCGTCATATTCTCGCTCGTGAACGGACGGTTTCTCACCTACCTGAACATTCACGGCATCATTGTGAGTGCGTCCATCTCCGCGATCACGGGCCTGGGCATGACCCTCATTGTCGCGATGCGCGCGCTCGATCTGTCCGTTGGATCGATCATGGGATTCTCGGCCATCAGCGCCGCCGAGCTGCTCGCCATAGGCACGCCGTTGTGGCTCGTGATCGTCGTCGGGCTGCTCGTGGGCTGCGGCCTGGGCATGCTGAATGGCCTGCTGATCATCTTGCTGCGGCTGCCATCGTTCGTCGCGACGCTAGCGACCCTGTCCATGATCCTGGGAGGCGAGTTGCTGATCACCAGAGGCGAGACAGTCACCATCCACGACAGTGCCTTTAGCGAATTGGTCATCGGGAATGTCTGGTTCTATGTGCCCGCTGCCGCGGTGGTTGCGGCGCTGGTTTTCGCATTCATTTGGATAATGTTCCAGCGGACGCCCTTTGGCCGACACGTGGCGGCCATTGGCGGAGACATCCGGGCGGCGGTCGGCGCCGGGATCAACGTGAATGCCGTGACACTGGGCGCATTCACGCTTGTCGGCTCTTGTGCCGCACTCTCGGGTCTCATGGCCGCCGCGGAACTCCAGAACGCGGATTCGACGATCGGGGTGGGAGCGGAGCTCACGGCGATCGCAGTTGTCGTGGTCGGTGGCACCAGCCTGACTGGCGGGCGCGGCAATCTCTTCGGCACCGTCAGCGCCTCCTTGTTGCTGGCCGCTATCAAGGCCGGGCTCAACGTCGCCAATGTCTCGTCGCTTTATGAGGATTTCGTGTTCGGAGGCATTCTCATCATAGCACTGATGGTGGATGGAATGCGTCGCGGAACAAGGCGGAGGGGCATGCTTGTCGTTTGAGCCGGTGCGCGAACATGGCGCCTGTGCTCATGCAGATGCCAAGGTGGTGCCGATGCAAGATCCAGACGTGGAAACGAGCAGGACGGCGCAGCAGGCGGAAAGGCAGCATCCTCCGGGTAGGGTTGCGGAATGGGTTCGTACCCGCCTGCGCATCCGGCGGGAGCGGAGCGGTGTTTGGATCCTGAACGCCGTCATCCTGCTGTTCTTGGCCTTCGCTGCCCCGAATTTCTATGCGCAGGGCAATATCGAGGCGGTTCTGAACGACACCGCCATCCTGGGCATCGGCGCGGCGGGCATGACGGTCTTGATCATGGCCGGCGCGTTCGACCTCTCCGTAACCGCCATCATGGGCCTCGCTCCGATCGTCGCCTTGTGGACGGCAGGCAACGCGAGCGGAATGCTTATCGTGCTCGTGTCCATCCTGGCCGGGGCCGTGCTCGGGGCTGTCAATGGGCTGATCATCACGCGCGGTCGTGTCGCGCCCTTCGTCGCGACCCTGGGGACGTTGTTCGTCTTCGGTTCGTTCGGTGCCATCATCTCCAATGGCAATGCCCTGCCCGTCACGAGCGGATTTATCCTGCAACTTGGCACGGGTGCCGTGCTTGACGTGCTTCCCTACAGTTTCATTATCATGCTTGTCGTGTGCGGCCTGTGCCACATCATGCTGCGGCGGCTGCACATGGGGCGCTGGGTGCGGGCGGCGGGAAGCAACCTGCGGGCCGCCCATGTAAGCGGCATCGATTTGCCTTGGGTTTACCTGGCCATTTTCGTAGTATCGGGCGCTTTGACCGGCCTCGCCGGAATCATCCTGAGCGGCTATCTCGCGTCGGCGGTGGCCACGCAGGCGCCCAACTACAACCTGAATGCAATCGCGGCGGTGGTGGTGGGGGGAACCAGCCTCTTTGGCGGGGAAGGAACGCTGCTCGGAACGGTGCTTGCGGCTTGGCTGTTCGCGGTCGTCAACAACGGGCTTATACTGCTGGGGGTGAACTCCTACTGGCAGTACCTTGGCTACGGGCGTCATTCTCGTCCTAGCTCTGGCGCTGGGACTCCTCGGAGCCGGAGGCCGGCTTTGGTATAGCCACGGCGGATAGCCACGGCGGCATTGATCTGTGGTCGTAGCGATTGCCGCGCCGGCTCTTGATTGCTGTATCCGGGCGGCTTCGAGGACCTTGCGATAGTCGCCGGCGGGCATACTGCCGCTATCTGGGTCAGTGGGCGCCCACTCGATTGCAGCAGCGCAACCACCCCCCGGCTTGAACTCCAGCGTGGACTCTCGCCGCGTCTTGGTCATCCAACATCTGCCTTGCTTCGTTGTCGCGGCGAGCGTCGGTGATTGAGATCGAGCGAATGCTCGGTTTGTATCGCGATTGCTATCGCGGTTTCACGGTGAAGCACTTTTACGAGCAGCTAGGCAAACGGCACGGCTACACGCTCGGCTACACGGTGACCAAGCTGCATCTGCACCGCGCGGGCTTGGTGGTCGCGGCGATGAAGCGCTCGGCGCACCGCAAGAAGCGCCCACGGCGTCCAATGGCCGGGATGCTGCTGCATCAGGACGCCTCGACGCGTGCCTGGCTGCCAGGGGATGCCCGCAAATACCACCTCGTGGTGACGCTCGATGATGCCACCAGCGCGCTCTACTCGGCCTTCCTGGTGGAGCAGGAGGGCACGGCGTCGAGCCTGCGCGGCGTGCGCGAGGTGGTGGCGCGGCATGGCCTGTTCTGTTCGCTCTACACCGACCGGGGCAGCCACTACTTCCTGACGCCGGAGGCGGGCGGACGGGTCTCGCGAACCGCTCTGACGCAGGTCGGGCGCGCTCTGAAGCAGCTCGGCATCGAGCACATCGCAGCCTACTCCCCGCAAGCCCGCGGCCGCTCCGAGCGCGCCTTCGCCACCTTGCAAGGTCGGCTGCCGAAGGAGCTGAAGCTGGCCGGCATCGGCACGATCGAGGCGGCGAACCGGTGGCTGGTGCAGACCTACATCGCCGAGCACAACGCGGCATTCGCGATTGCCGCCGAGCAGGAGGGCTCTGCCTTCGTGGCCGACACGGCGGGCGCCTGGCGCGAGATCCTGTGCATCAGGAGGAGCGGACAGTCGGCAACGACAACGCAGTGAAATGGCAGCGCCTGAGCCTGCAACTGCCGCCCAGCCGGCTACGGCCGCACTTCGTCGAGGCGACGGTGCGGGTGCATCAATACCCAGACGGCACCATCGCGGTGTTCCTCGGGCCGCATCGGCTGGCCGACTACGACGCCGCCGGCGCGATCGTCCCGTCCGAGCGACAGGCCGCATGACACGCTTCCATCGCGGCCGTTCCGTGCCAGGGCATGCCCCGGCACGGAACAAGAACGAAGCGGACAGATCACGAGCTACCAAAACCGGACAGGTTTACGAGCTAGCGACAGTCGCCGAGCGCGCCGCCATATCGGCTGTGAATGCGGTCGGAAAACACGCCGCAGTCGGGACAGGCGGCCGTCGTGGATCGGGATTGGCGACGATGGTGACGGGGGCGGAAGAAGGCGGCAATGCCCGCGGTCAGGGCTACGGGCTGCTCCATGACGGCGAAATGGCCCCCCTCCTGCATCATGGCCCGGTGGCGGGCGCGGACACCCGTCTGAGCCATGAGCTGGTTCTCGGCCTCGGAGAATGCGCCCGGTGCGCGGTGGGGCAAAGGTGCGGCGATGGAGCGGTTGCGCGGCTCAGACTTGCATGAAGCCGTTGAGCTCCGGCGTGGTCATCGCGTGATCGAGATAGCCGAAGGTGCCCAACTCCCTGGCCTCCCGCGCGGCTTTGATCAAGCCGCTCATGGCTGCCCGGTACAGCGATGTGGCGAGACTGACCCGCTTCACTCCGGCTTCGGCGAGTTCCGCCACCGAGAACGATCGGCCCTTGATGCCGGCCATGAAGTTGACCGGCCGGGACACGCCGGCACAGACCGCGCGCACCGCCGCAAGGTCGGGCAGGCCGGGGGCCATCAGAACGTCCGCACCGGCCGCCTCGAAGGCTTGCAGGCGCTGGATGGTGTCATCCAGATCCGGGTTCCCGCACAGGAAATTCTCGGTTCGCGCCGTGAGGGTGAAGGGGAACGACAATCCGCGTGCGGCCTCGGCGGCGGCGGCGACCCGTTCCTGCGCATGCCCGCGCTCGAACAGTGGATGCCGTGTGTCGCCGGTCGCATCCTCGATCGAGCCGCCGACCAGGCCGGCAGCAGCCGCGAGACGGATCACCTCGGCCGCGTCCTGCGGTGCATCCCCGAACCCTTTCTCGAGGTCCGCGGAAACCGGTACCTCCACGGCCTCCACGATGGCCCTACAATGGGCTAGGGCTTCAACGCGCGTCACCCTCCCGTCTCGTCGGCCGAGCACGCCAGCCGAGGCGCCGCTGGACGTGGCCAGGGCGGCAAAGCCGAGCCCTGCCAGGATACGCGCGGACCCTGGGTCCCAAGGATTGGCGACCACGAAAGTATCCGGCCCTTCGTGCAATGCGCGAAACCGCCTCGCCTTCTCGAACTGGCTTATACTCATGCGATCCTCCATCGTCTGGTCGAGCAGACAAGCTATCATCGCTGTCGAGGGAGATGGATCCGAGTGGACGTACCAAAAGAGCTTGCGGAGGTACCGAAAAAGCTTGGCGACACGGCGGATCGCCGGACCGAGCTGGCCGCTGATCGGACGGTGCTCGCCGCCGAGCGCACCTACGCCGCCTGGGTCCGCACCGGGCTCGCCGCGCTGGCAAGCGGCGTGGGCGCGGATAGACTGCTGGCGGGCGTGATCCCGGGGTGGGGCGTGCGGGCCATCGGCAGCGTGCTGGTGCTGTTCAGTGCCTTCTCCTTCGGCGCCGCGGTCTGGCGTGACTTCGCTCCGGGCGCCCCGCTGCCGGAACCCACGACCCGGCGCATTCATTGGCTCATCCTCGTCGTCGTCAACGGCAGCCTGATCCTGGTCGCCTTGGGTGCGCTGGCCAGCATCATCCTCGGCCGGACCAGAGGCTGACGCGCGAGCGCTTACTCGCCCGATCAGGCTGGTTGGCGACCGCCTCCATAGGCTTCTATAAGCGTGCGCCCAACCTCCGAGCACCGATGGACACCGAGCCGTCAGACTTCGCCGACGCACGCAACCACATGGTTGACAGCCAGTTGCGGCCGAACAAGGTGACGGACCCGCGCGTGCTGACCGCCATGCGCGAGCTTCCGCGCGAGCGGTTCCTGCCGGCTCGGCTGCGCTCCCAGGCCTATGTGGACGAGGACGTGCCGCTGGGAGGGGGGCGCGTGCTGATGGAACCCCTGGTGATCGCTCGTCTCGTGCAGCTTTCCGCCCCCAGCTCGGGGGAGCGCGTGCTGGTGGTGGGGGCGGGGGTGGGCTATGGGGCCGCCCTGCTCGCGCGATGCGGTGTCCGGGTGATCGCGCTTGAGGAGGACCGGGCTCTGGCCGCCCTGGCCGAGCGCACGCTTGCCGAGCTGGCGCCAGGGGTCAGCGTGGTGATCGGCCAACTCGCTGCCGGCTGGCCGCAAGCGAGGCCTTACGATGTCATCCTGATCGAGGGAGCGGTGCACGATATCCCCGCCGCCCTGGAAGGACAAATCCGCGCCGATACCGGCCGGCTGGTCGCGGTGCGCTCGACGATCGGCTCCATGGGATCGGCCGTGCTCGCCGAGCCGACGCCGCTCGGGCTGCGCGCGCAGCCGATGTTCGACTGCGCCACCCCGCCGCTGCCCTCGCTCCTGCCGAAGCCGGCCTTCACGTTCTGAGTGCCGCTATCGCCCAAGTAGGCGGGCCAGGAGGCCGCGCTGTGCGTCCGATGCCTGGCGAATTGCCGCCTCGACCCCGTCGAGATCAGGGCTAGGCTGGTCCAGCCCGGTGAGGATGGCCCGCGCCGCGCCCGAGCCATCGAATACATACACGCCGGCCGCATGGCTTACCGAGTAGGGCTCGCCAGCCCGTGCCGGCTGGACCGAGTAGGCAACCCGGTAGCGCCGGGCGGCGGCGGCCAGCATGTTGGATGACGGCCGCAACCCAATGACATCCGGACCGAAGGGCGCCGTGAACCGCCTCAGGGCCGCCAGCGTGTCGCGGGCTGGGTCGACCGTGACGAACAGAACCCGCACCCTCTGTGCAAGGGGCCCCAGGCGGTCCAGCACGGCGGCCAAGTTGGCGAGCGTCGTGGGGCAGATATCGGGACACCACGTATAGCCGAAATACAGGAGCACGACGGAGCCTCGGAAATCCGTCTCGCTGGCCGACGCGGCGGTGTCGGCACGCTGCATCCGGAACCCGAGATCGGGCAGGCTTCCCGACACGTCCTCGACCGCGCCGTGCGCCAGCCCGGCCTTGGCGATCAACCCTAGGCACGCAAGAAGGAGCGCTCGGCGGCGGCGAAGGGGTGGCAGGTTCCACATTCGGTGGATTCTGGGCTCGGCAAGCGGGCTGCGGAAGCCTCCGGGACTCGCGGCCTGATCACTTGCACCGGCGCACCGGGCTCGCCACGCTGACACGATGCGGACGACAAAGCGCAATGCGTCGGCCGGAATCGGCACGATGGCGGACGGTCCGGAGCTTGCAGCGACGGCGATACTCGCCGGCGTCGGGGTGCTGCTCGCCTGGCTCAGCCGTAACCACGAGGCGCAGTTGCCGGCGATCGCGCCGTGGGAGTTTTCCTGGTCCGAGTACCTCGCCGCGGCGTTCGGCCTGTGGTGGTACGCGCGCGGGCTGCTGCGGTCTCCTCCCGCCGCTCGCCCGCCATGGAGCAAGCGAATTCTTTACCTGACCGGCGTAGCGATGATCTATGCGGTGCTGCAAACGCGCTTCCTCTACCTCGCCGAGCACATGTTCTTCCTGCATCGGGTGCAGCACATCGTCATGCACCATCTCGGGCCGTTCCTCATTGCTCTGGCGTGGCCGGGCGAGGTGCTCGCGCGGGGAATGCCCGGCTGGGCACTGCGTCTGGCGCTCAGCCGGAAGGCGCGGCGCGTCTGCGCGGCGATCCAGCAGCCGGTCGTGGCGGCGGTGCTGTTCGTCGGGCTCGTCTTTCTCTGGCTGTATCCGCCGTTGCACTTCCGGGCCATGGTGGATGCGCGGCTCTACGCGCTGATGAACTGGAGCATGGTCGTGGACGGCATCTTCTTCTTCTGCCTGGTGCTCGATCCCCTGCCGGTGACGTCCTCGGGGCTGTCGCTGGCCGGACGGATCGTGCTGGCACTCAGCGTTCAGATCCCGCAGATCGCACTGGGCGGCGTCCTGGCCGCCGCGACCCGCGATCTCTATCCGTGGTACGACCTCTGTGGCCGGATCTTTCCCGGGATAAATGCGGCTACCGACCAAGAGCTCGGGGCATTCGTGATCCTGTTCCCCGGAGGCATGATGAGCGCTGTCGCGGCGCTGATCCTGCTCGGCCGATTGTGGCGGGCCGAAGAGGCGGCAGCGGGACGGGAGGTTGCATCGGCCGCCACCACGCGAATGGCGGCGGCCTCGATCGGAGGTGGATCGTGACCGGCGCGGTTCTCGTCACCGGGGCAGCCGGGTTCATCGGGATGCACGTCGCCCAGGCGCTGCTGGAGCGGGGTGAGCGGGTCGTCGGCGTCGACAATGTGAACACGTACTATGACACAAGGCTGAAGGAGGCCCGGCTCGCGCGGCTGGAGAACCGGCCCGGCTTCGCCTTCCATCGCATGGACATCGCGGACCGCGACGGGATGCACGCCCTGGTGGATGCCGAGCGAGGGATCGATCGGATCGTCCACCTCGCCGCCCAGGCCGGGGTGCGGTACTCGATGGTGGACCCATACGCCTATGTCCACTCGAACGTCATGGGCCATCTGGTGGTGCAGGAGGCGGCGCGGCGGATCCCGGCGCTGTCTCACCTCGTCTACGCGAGCTCATCGTCGGTCTACGGGGCGAACCGCAGGCTGCCGTTCGGCGAGGCCGACCGGGTGGACGAGCCGGTCTCCCTCTATGCCGCCACAAAGCGGGCGGACGAACTCATGAGCCACGCCTATGCCCATCTGTTCGGTCTGCCGCAGACGGGGCTACGGTTCTTCACCGTCTATGGACCGTGGGGCAGGCCGGACATGGCGTATTACAGCTTCGCCCGGGCCATCGCCGGCGGCGAGCCGATCACCGTCTATGAAGGCGGACGGCTGAAGCGCGATTTCACCTACATCGATGACATCGTTTCCGGTGTGTTGGGGGCGCTGGATCGCCCACCCGAAGGGGTCTTGCCGGTGCGCGTGCTGAATATAGGGAACCATCGCGCCGAGGAGATCGGCACCCTGGTCCGGCTGCTTGAGCAGGCGCTGGGCAAGCAAGCCGTGATTCGCGACGCGCCGCGGCCGGAGGCCGACGTCGAGGAGACGTTTGCCGACGTGCGCGCGATCGCGGAGCTGACCGGCTTCGCGCCCCGCACGAAGCTGGCGGAGGGCATTCCACGGTTCGTGGACTGGTTCCGTGCGTTCCATGGCGCGCAAAAAGGGGGTTGACCGGCTCCCGGCCGGGGTCTAGATACCGGCCACCGCGACGACGGACCTCTTGCATTGCCGGCGCGGCCCCACTAAATTCCTCGGCTTCGTCGGGGTAGATGTGGGTAGAACGATCCGGGGAAGGGCGTTCCTGCCCCCGACTATCTTCCGTTCATTGACAACAGCATAGATATGGAAGGGATGCGTTGGCGGCGCTCCGTGGGGTAGTGTTGGTTTTCACTATCTGGCATGGTGTCTGGTGGCAGGCCTGGATGGCTTTGGGCCTGTTTGTTGGATGCCTACGGGGTGTTTTGTTGGCGTGTCTTGTTGATGCGTTACGTACGCTTTGTGGGTGTTGGCTGGGTTGGTTTATGCCTGGCTGACGCGATGGATGGGTTTTGGGTCAGTTCGTTGAGGCCATGGCTCTTGGGTGGGCGATGGCGGAGATGAACCTGAGAGTTTGATCCTGGCTCAGAGCGAACGCTGGCGGCATGCTTAACACATGCAAGTCGCACGGTTGGGGGCAACCCTGGCAGTGGCGGACGGGTGAGTAACGCGTAGGTATCTATCTTTGGGTGGGGGACAACCGCGGGAAACCGCGGCTAATACCGCATGAAGCCTGAGGGCCAAAGCTCGCGAGAGCGCCTGGGGAGGAGCCTGCGTCCGATTAGCTAGTTGGTGGGGTAATGGCCTACCAAGGCGTCGATCGGTAGCTGGTCTGAGAGGATGATCAGCCACACTGGGACTGAGACACGGCCCAGACTCCTACGGGAGGCAGCAGTGGGGAATATTGGACAATGGGCGCAAGCCTGATCCAGCAATGCCGCGTGGGTGAAGAAGGTCTTCGGATTGTAAAGCCCTTTCGGCGGGGACGATGATGACGGTACCCGCAGAAGAAGCCCCGGCTAACTTCGTGCCAGCAGCCGCGGTAATACGAAGGGGGCTAGCGTTGCTCGGAATGACTGGGCGTAAAGGGCGCGTAGGCGGTTCACACAGTCGGGCGTGAAATTCCTGGGCTCAACCTGGGGGCTGCGTTCGAGACGTGTGGGCTGGAGTGCGGAAGAGGGTCGTGGAATTCCCAGTGTAGAGGTGAAATTCGTAGATATTGGGAAGAACACCGGTGGCGAAGGCGGCGACCTGGTCCGTGACTGACGCTGAGGCGCGAAAGCGTGGGGAGCAAACAGGATTAGATACCCTGGTAGTCCACGCCGTAAACGATGTGCGCTGGATGTTGGGCGGCCTAGCCGTTCAGTGTCGTAGCTAACGCGATAAGCGCACCGCCTGGGGAGTACGGCCGCAAGGTTGAAACTCAAAGGAATTGACGGGGGCCCGCACAAGCGGTGGAGCATGTGGTTTAATTCGAAGCAACGCGCAGAACCTTACCAGGGCTTGACATGGGGAGGACGTGTCCAGAGATGGGCATTCCCGCAAGGGCCTCCTGCACAGGTGCTGCATGGCTGTCGTCAGCTCGTGTCGTGAGATGTTGGGTTAAGTCCCGCAACGAGCGCAACCCTCGCCTTCAGTTGCCATCGGGTAGGGCCGGGCACTCTGAAGGAACTGCCGGTGACAAGCCGGAGGAAGGTGGGGATGACGTCAAGTCCTCATGGCCCTTATGTCCTGGGCTACACACGTGCTACAATGGCGGTGACAGAGGGAACGCCAGGTCGCGAGGCCGAGCCGATCCTCAAAAGCCGTCTCAGTTCGGATTGCACTCTGCAACTCGGGTGCATGAAGGTGGAATCGCTAGTAATCGCGGATCAGCACGCCGCGGTGAATACGTTCCCGGGCCTTGTACACACCGCCCGTCACACCATGGGAGTTGGCTTGACCTTAAGCCGGTGCGCGAACCTGGCAACGGGACGCAGCCGACCACGGTCGGGTCAGCGACTGGGGTGAAGTCGTAACAAGGTAGCCGTAGGGGAACCTGCGGCTGGATCACCTCCTTTCAAGGACCTGCCCTGAGGTTCGCATGGCTGTGGCCGTGCGGGTTTGGGGCGGGATCGAGCGTCCGGCGGAGGCCGGGCGCGGCTTGGCCTGGCGTTGGGTGCCGTGTCGGCGCCGCCAGCGTATCCCTTCCCCGCGATGCAGTCCTCGGCCGCCGGTCGCCGGTTGTCGAAGGCGGCTGTCGAGCTTTCGGCCTGCTGTCTGGGAATTGGCGACTGCAGGCTGTCGACGGGCTGGTAGCTCAGCTGGTTAGAGCACACGCTTGATAAGCGTGGGGTCGGAGGTTCAAATCCTCCCCGGCCCACCATCACTGATCGGGTATTCAGCGCCTCGATTACGGATCGCCTCGATCAAGGATCACTGGGGACGTAGCGATCACTGGGGACGTAGCTCAGCTGGGAGAGCGCCTGCTTTGCAAGCAGGGGGTCGTCGGTTCGAACCCGATCGTCTCCATGGTTTGCGCGTCTGCATGGTTTGCGTCTTCGGCGTATCGCGGGAAGTGTGTTGGATCGGCTCGGCCGTTCTGGGGACAGGTGCCCTGGGGGCGGCGGGGCCGCGTGGCGTCTCCGGTGGGGGCGCGTGGTCTTTGGCAGGGTGAATCAGGTTTTGGTGCGTCTCTGGGTCTGGCGGTCGCATGTCTGACCGGAGGTCTGGGCTGCCGCGGCGTGAGCGGTGGTCTGGTCTCCCGCGGCTGGCTGGGTTCAGGGACGAGATGTGCTGAGTGAGAGATCACCAGAGGGGTCATCCGCGGCGGTCAAGGCCGGGGATGGTTCCTGTGCATGGTGACGGCTCCGTTGCGAGACGGATCCGGACGGGTTTCCATCGAACGAGTTCGATGGGGCCCGGATGATCTCGAGCGCGAGAAGGGCATTCGGTGGATGCCTTGGCACCAGGAGGCGATGAAGGACGTGGCACGCTGCGAAAAGCCACGGGGAGCCGCGAGCAGGCGTTGATCCGTGGATGTCCGAATGGGGCAACCCACCCCGCGAGGGGTACTGTCATCTGAATTCATAGGATGGCGGGGCGAACCCGGGGAACTGAAACATCTCAGTACCCGGAGGAACAGACATCAACAGAGATTCCGCGAGTAGTGGCGAGCGAAAGCGGAGCAGGCCAGTGGTCGATTGGCGGGAAGCGGAACGGTCTGGAAAGGCCGGCCGGAGCGGGTGACAGCCCCGTACGCGTAAGTTCCAGTTGATCCTTGAGTAAGGCGGGACACGTGAAATCCTGTCTGAAGACGGGGGGACCACCCTCCAAGCCTAAATACTCCCTGGTGACCGATAGTGCACAAGTACCGTGAGGGAAAGGTGAAAAGCACCCCGAGAGGGGAGTGAAAGAGACCTGAAACCGGATGCCTACAAGCAGTCGGAGCCACCGTTTGGCGTGTGGTGACGGCGTACCTTTTGTATAATGGGTCAGCGAGTTTCCGTTCGTGGCGAGCTTAAGCCGCTAGGCGAAGGCGCAGCGAAAGCGAGTTTGAACAGGGCGCAGATCCCGCGCGCTTGCGCGCGGGGTCGTCCAGTCGCGGGCGGAAGACCCGAAACCGAGTGATCTAGCCATGGCCAGGCTGAAGGTGGGGTAACACCCACTGGAGGGCCGAACCCACGCCTGTTGAAAAAGTCGGGGATGAGCTGTGGCTAGGGGTGAAAGGCCAATCAAACTCGGAAATAGCTGGTTCTCCGCGAAATCTATTGAGGTAGATCGTCATGTGTTTACCCTCGGGGGTAGAGCACTGGATGGGCTAGGGGGCCCCAAAGGCTTACCAAACCTAACCAAACTCCGAATACCGAGGATGGGCCCCATCGAACTTGTTCGATGGGAACCCGTGTATAGCGTGGCAGACAGACGGCGGGTGCTAAGGTCCGTCGTCGAGAGGGAAACAGCCCAGACCGCCAGCTAAGGCCCCCAAATCGTGGCTAAGTGGGAAAGGATGTGGGAATTCCAAAACAACCAGGAGGTTGGCTTAGAAGCAGCCATCCTTTAAAGAAAGCGTAATAGCTCACTGGTCTAGCAGAAATCCCGCGCCGAAAATGTAACGGGGCTCAAGCCACGTGCCGAAGCTGCGGAATCAGTTGTCAGTTGTCAGTTTTCAGTTGTCAGACAGAAGTGGATAGGCGATGGCCGGGGACGTGTGGGCGCTGAAGGTGTTCCAGCGTGCGTATCGGCTGTCGTTGGATCTGCACCGTGCCAGCCTTGCTTGGCCGAAAGCTGAGCAGCATGGCGGGATCGCCGATCAGCTTCGACGGGCGTCGAAATCGGTCTGTGCCCTTCTGGTCGAGGGGGCGGGTCGACAGCCGGGGTCCGACACCGAGTTCCGACGCTATGTTGTGATGGCGATCGGCTCGGCCGACGAAGCGCGGCTGTGGTGCAGCTACGCGGCAGACCTCGAGCTTGCCCCGCGCGCGGCGACGCAAGCGTGGCAGGATGAACTGTCGGAGATTGCCCGCATGCTGCAAGGCTTGCGCGCCCATCTGTCTGGCCCCCTTTCTCTGGGCACTGAAAACTGACAACTGACAACTGGTTGGTAGCGGAGCGTTCCGTAGGCCGGCGAAGGGAGCGGGGTGACCCCTCCTGGAGGTATCGGAAGTGCGAATGCTGACATGAGTAGCGACAAACAGGGTGAGAAACCCTGTCGCCGAAAGTCCAAGGGTTCCTGCGCAAGGCTAATCCGCGCAGGGTGAGCCGGCCCCTAAGGCGAGGGCGAGAGCCGTAGTCGATGGGAACCAGGTCAACAGTCCTGGGCCTGCTGGAAGTGACGCACGGGAAGGCGTGTCCGGGCTTATCGGATTGCCCGGGCTGCGGCCCCGTTCCGGGAAACAGCTCCAGCGTAGAGACCGTACCCGAAACCGACACAGGTGGACTGGTAGAGCATACCGAGGCGCTTGAGAGAACGATGTCGAAGGAACTAGGCAAATTGCTCGCGTAACTTCGGGATAAGCGAGACCCGTTTCCGGGCAACCGGGGGCGGGTGGCACAGAGCAGGGGGTGGCGACTGTTTAGTAAAAACACAGGGCTCTGCGAAGTCGAGAGACGACGTATAGGGTCTGACGCCTGCCCGGTGCCGGAAGGTTAAGGGGAGGGGTGCAAGCTCCGAACCGAAGCCCCGGTAAACGGCGGCCGTAACTATAACGGTCCTAAGGTAGCGAAATTCCTTGTCGGGTAAGTTCCGACCTGCACGAATGGCGTAACGACTTCCCCACTGTCTCCGGCATCGGCTCAGCGAAATTGAATTCCCCGTGAAGATGCGGGGTACCCGCGGTCAGACGGAAAGACCCTATGAACCTTTACTGCAGCTTTGCAGTGGCATCAGAAGGGCTCTGTGTAGGATAGGTGGGAGGCTATGAAGCCGGGGCGCTAGCTTTGGTGGAGCCAGCCTTGAAATACCACCCTGAGCTCTTTTGATGTCTAACCGCGACCGGTCAGCCCGGTCCGGGACCCTGCATGGCGGGCAGTTTGACTGGGGCGGTCGCCTCCCAAAAGGTAACGGAGGCGCGCGATGGTGGGCTCAGGCCGGTCGGACATCGGCTGCTGAGTGCAATGGCACAAGCCCGCCTGACTGCGAGAGCGACAGCTCGAGCAGAGACGAAAGTCGGCCATAGTGATCCGGTGGTCCCGCGTGGAAGGGCCATCGCTCAACGGATAAAAGGTACTCTAGGGATAACAGGCTGATCTCCCCCAAAAGTCCACATCGACGGGGAGGTTTGGCACCTCGATGTCGGCTCATCACATCCTGGGGCTGGAGCAGGTCCCAAGGGTTCGGCTGTTCGCCGATTAAAGTGGTACGTGAGCTGGGTTTAGAACGTCGTGAGACAGTTCGGTCCCTATCTGCCGTGGGTGAAGGAGACTTGCGAGGCGCTGTCCCCAGTACGAGAGGACCGGGATGGACGCACCTCTGGTGCACCGGTTGTCGCGCCAGCGGCACCGCCGGGTAGCTATGTGCGGACGGGATAACCGCTGAAAGCATCTAAGCGGGAAACCCCCCTCAAGACCAGGTCTCCCCGAGGGCCGTGATAGACCATCACGTCGATAGGCCGGATGTGCACGCGCGGCAACGCGCTCAGCTAACCGGTCCTAATCGCCCGACAGGCTCGAGATCAAACCCACCCCTCAGGGCCAGCCGGCCATGATCGGTGAGACCATGCACAGAAATCATCCCCGGATCGCCCGGGACCCACACAGCACACACACCAAAACCTGCCATCCCGATCCCTGATCAGCGGGATGGGCTGGACGACCTGGTGGCCATGGCGGGGAGCCCGCACCCGATCCCATCCCGAACTCGGCCGTGAAAACCCCCAGCGCCCATGGTACTGCGGCCCAAGCCGCGGGAGAGTAGGTCGCCGCCAGGTCCTCCAGCCCACCCCCCGATCCCCGGGTCAAGCCCGGGGACGGCGCCCATACACCCACGCGGGGTGGAGCAGCCCGGTAGCTCGTCAGGCTCATAACCTGAAGGTCACAGGTTCAAATCCTGTCCCCGCAACCCGATCCGAGCCGCTGGACCGCCGGGTTCCGCGCGCCTATCCCGAGCAGCGGGGAGACGGTCCAATGAGCGTGCTGCGCAGCCTGCTGTTCGCGCCCGGCAACCACGCCCGCCGCGTCGAGAAGGCGCTGCGGCTGGACGCGGATGCCGTCATTCTCGATCTCGAGGACGCGGTCGCCATCCCGGAAAAGGCGGGAACGCGGCGGATGGTGGTGGAGGCGCTGGCAGCACCCCGGCGCTGCCGGCTCTATGTGCGCGTCAACGCAATGTCCACGGACTGGTGCTACGGCGATCTGGCCGCCGTGGTGCGCCACGGCATCGACGGTGTCGTGCTGCCGAAAGCCGAAGGCGCCGATCAGATCAGGACGGCCGACTGGCTGCTGAGCGCGCTGGAGCGCGAGCATGCCCTGCCGGTCGGCGAGATCGACCTGATCCCCATTGTCGAGACCGCACTCGGCTTCGGCAATCTGCGCCAGATTGCCGAAGCCGGCACGCGAACCAGACGCATCGCGTTCGGTGCCGGCGATTTCTGCCTCGATCTCGGGATCACCTGGTCGCGCGACGAGCAGGAGCTGCTTGCCTATCGCGCGGCATTCGTGGTCGCCTCGCGGGCCGCCGGAATCGAGCCGCCTTTGGACACGGTGTGGGTCGATCTGCGCGATCCGGACGGGTTTGCCCGGTCGGCAGCGCGCGTGGCGGCGCTCGGTTTCCAGGGCAAGATGTGCATCCATCCCGATCAGGTGCCGGTCGCCAACGCCGCCTTCACTCCGGAGGCGGCCGAGGTGGATCGGGCGAAATGCGTGATTGCCGCCTTCGAGCAGGCGGAGGCACGGGGGTTGGCGTCAATCCAGTTCGACGGCCAGTTCATCGATTACCCAATCGTGGAACGCGCGCGTCGGGTCGTTGCGCGCGCGGCGGCCTGCGGCGAGGGAGATGACCATGCAGGCGCTTGAGGGTTGCCGGGTGTTGGACGTCGCCACTTTCCTGGCCGGGCCTTTCTGCGCGACACAGTTGGGCGAGTTCGGTGCCGAGGTGATCAAGATCGAGTTGCCGCAGGTGGGCGATGCGACCCGCCGTTTCGGCACCGTGACCGCGTGCGGCGACAGCCTGCCCTGGCTGTCGGAGTCGCGGAACAAGAGGTGCATCACGCTCGATCTGCGCAAGCCGGACGGGGCGGCCCTGCTCAAGCGTCTCGTCGGCATGTCCGATGTGCTGGTGGAGAACTTCCAGCCGGGCACGATGGAGAGATGGGGGCTGGGCTGGGAGACGCTGCATCAGGTGAACCCGCGCCTCGTCATGGTGCGCATCTCGGGTTATGGGCAGACTGGTCCCTACCGGGACCGGCCCGGCTTCGGGCGGATCGGCAATGCCTTCGGCGGTCTGTCGTTCCTCGCCGGCTACCCTGATCGCGCGCCGGTGACACCCGGCTCCGCGACGATCCCGGACTACATGGCCGGGCTGTATGGCGCGCTTGGTGCTCTGCTGGCCTTGCAGGCGCGCGAAAGGACCGGTCGGGGCCAGATGGTGGATATCGGCCTCTACGAGCCGATCTTCCGCATCCTTGATGAACTCGCGCCGGCGTTCCAGCAGACCGGATTCGTGCGCCAGCGCATGGGGCCCGGAACGGTGAACGTTGTGCCGCACAGCCACTACCCGACCCGGGACGGACGCTGGATCGCCATAGCTTGCACGTCCGACAAGATCTTCGCCCGGCTGACCGAGGCGATGGAGGCGCCGGAACTCGCGGAACCCGCCAAGTGGGGCCGCTTGGCCCGGCGCGAGGCGGAACGCGCCGAGGTGGACGCAGCCGTCGGGGCGTGGACGGCGCGGCACGACCGCGCCGACCTGCTGGCCAGGTGCGAGGCGGCGCAGGTGCCATGCGGACCGGTCTACGCGATCGACGAGATCTTCGAGGACGCGCAGTACGGGGCGCGCGACAACATCCTGCACATGCAGGATTTGCGGATCGGCGAGCTGGCCGTGCCGAATCTGGTGCCCCGTCTCAGCGAGACGCCGGGGGAAGTGCGGTGGCTCGGCCCGGCGCTCGGCGCCCATAACGCCGAGATCTATCGGGGCATGCTCGGTCTGGACGAAGGCGAATTGCAGCGCCTGAGCAGGGCGGGCGTCGTCTGACGCTCAGCCCGATCCATTGTCGTCCTGATAGGAAAACGCCGACAGCTTTTCCAGCGCCTCCTTCGTGCCGCCCGCCATCGTCAAGCGGCCGTCCTGCACGACGATACGGTTCATCGGCACCGCCACCATCTTGTCGTGCCCGACGAGGTCGCCGACCGAGAGCACTAGGCGGAACTCGCCGCCAGAAGGCCGGACCAGGACATCCTCAAGAGTCCCGATCCGCTCGTTCATCTCGTTGTACACAGGCGATCCGATGATCCGGTCCGCACTGATCGTCGGGGGATCGTTGCGTGGGGCTTGGGCCAGCGCGATGCCCCCTCCAGCGGGGGATGCCGCTAATCCACCCAGCACCAACATGGCCGCGATGCTCGATTTCACCTCGAATCCCCCCTGACCGGCTGGATAGTGCGCAAGTGGTCGGCCCCGGCGCTCGCCTTATAGGAGACCTTGCTGGCGGAAGCTGAGCCAACGTCCGTTGCCGACAATGATATGATCGTGCAGCGAGACCGACAGCGCGGCGGCGGCGGTCTTTACCTCGTCCGTCATGGCTACGTCCTCGGTGGACGGCGTGGGGTCGCCGCTCGGGTGGTTATGGACCAGGATCAGCGCGGTGGCGTTGAGCTCCAGCGCGCGCTTGATCACCTCTCGCGGATAGACGGGCGTGTGGTTCACCGTGCCCCGGCTCTGCGCCTCATCTGCCAACAGCCGGTTACGGGTATCGAGGAACAGCACCCGGAATTGCTCGACCCGCTCGCGCGCCAGCGCCGCGTTCAGGTAGTCCAGCAGCCGATCCCAGTTGGACAACACCGGCTGTTCCATCACCTCGGCGCGCATCAGGCGGAGCGCCGCGCCCTGGACCAGCTTCAGCGCCGCCGTGCCCGCCTCGCCAAGGCCCTCGACGCTGCGCAGATCGTTCACCGGCGCGGCAATGACGGCCCCGAAGCTGCCGAAGCGTCCCAGCAGGGCACGCGCGATGGGCTTGGTGTCGCGCCGCGGCAGCGCGAGGAACAAGATCATCTCCAGCATCTCGTGATCGGCCAGCGCCTCGGGTCCGGCCGACAGCAGGCGGGCGCGCATCCGCGCCCGGTGCCCTTCCGCCCCGGACACCGGATCGGAGGGCGGCGAATCGAGGTCAAAAAGCCCGCCCCGCTCGGCGAGGCCGGTCCGTGCGCATCGTTGCGTCATGCTTCCCGCAGCCGAGAGAAGGCCCGTCGCGAACCGGGCGGGTCAGCCGACCTTGTAGGGCGGCTTGTGGTAGCCTGCGGGCGAGAGGGTAAAGATTTCGACACCCTGCGCGGTCACGCCAATCATGTGCTCGAATTGCATCGACAGGCTGCGGTCGCGCGTCACCGCGGTCCAGCCATCGTCGAGGATCTTCACCTCGGGCCGCCCGGCGTTCACCATCGGCTCGATGGTGAAGAACATGCCGGGCCGCAGCACCGGCCCCTCGCCCGGCCGGCCGAAATGCAGCACGTTCGGCGGCTCGTGGAAGTGCCGCCCGATCCCGTGGCCGCAAAAATCCCGCACCACGCTGTAGCGATGGCCTTCGACGAAGCTCTGGATGGCGTGGCCGACATCTCCCAGCGTGGAGCCGGGGCGCACGGCGGCTACGCCCCGCATCAGCGCCTCATAGGTCACGTCCATCAGGTTGCGGGCCTTGGTGGAGGGAGTGCCGGCCATATACATGCGCGACGAATCGCCGTGCCAGCCATTCAGGATCACGGTGATGTCGATGTTCAGCACGTCGCCGTTCAGAAGGCGGCGATCGCCGGGGATGCCATGGCAGACGACGTGATTGATCGAGGTGCAGATCGACTTGGGGAAGCCACGATAATTCAGCGGCGCCGGCACCGCTCCGTGCGCGAGGATGAAGGCGTGGCAGAGCCGGTCAAGCTCGCCGGTGGTGACCCCAGGGCGGACATGCGGCGTGATCATGTCCAGCGTTTCGGCGGCGAGCCGTCCGGCGGCGCGCATTCCAGCGAAATCCTCGGGCGCGTGAAGGGTGATCTGCCTTGCTTCGGCTCCGCCATCCATAGCCCTGTCCGCCCTCCACGCGATCACTCGGCTGCGGCGAACATGCGCAACCCAAGTTCCCGGTGCAAGGGCATGGCGCCCATGATGTACGAGGCAAGCTCATGAAGGACGCGACGCAGACGGACCCGCATGCCGCGCAGAAGCGGGCCGCCGCCGAGGCGGCGGTCGAGCTGGTCGAGGACGGGATGGCCGTAGGCCTGGGCACCGGGTCGACCGCCGCCTTCGCGATCGATGCCCTGGCTCGCCGGGTCCGGGCCGGGCTGCGGATCAGGGCCATCCCGACCTCGGAGCGCACGGCGCAGCGCGCGCGCGAAGGCGGGATACCGCTTGCCTCCTTCACCGAATGCCCGCAGCTCGATCTGACGATCGACGGCGCGGACGAGATCGCCCGTGGGTCGCTCGATCTGCTCAAGGGTCTGGGCGGGGCGCTGCTGCGCGAGAAGATCGTCGCCGCGTCTTCCAAGCGGCTGATCATCGTCGCCGACGAATCGAAGCTGGTGGACAGGCTGGGGACGCACGTCCCGATTCCCGTCGAGGTGGTGGCCTTCGGGTGGGAGACGACGGCGGCGCGGCTGGTCGCGCTGGGCGTCCGGCCGAGCGCGCGGCGGGACCATGCTGGGGCGCTGTTCCAGACCGATGGCGGCAATCTGATCCTGGATTGCTCAGTGGGTCCGATCGGCGACCCGGCCGCCCTGGCCCGAGAGTTGGGCGAGGTTGTCGGCGTGATCGAAACGGGGCTGTTCATCGGTATGGCCGAGAGTGCGCTGATCGCAGGGCACGAGGGCGTGCAGGCGATGATGCCTGCCGGGAGGGGCTGAGAGTCCATTAAAAAGTACTTGGCGGAGCGGCGCGATGCGTTTACCGGGTTCGCAACGAACACGAGCCTTCTTCACTTGCTGACATGGCGCATAGGAACCAACTGCCAGTAGCTCTGGTGATCCTCTCAGGCGGGGGGTTTTTCTTCGAGACGAAATGCCTTCTGAGGACCATCGGCAATGATTTTGATTTCATCTATCTCACGACGCAATTCGGCGGGATGCCGGGGCAAGACGCAATCCCCGATGGGGAGATCCATCCGGTTCCCTCCTTTGCAACGGTAACTCAGCGATCCATCCGTAGAAGCGCCGATGCGTTCCTGAAGACATTCGTGAAGACGACCGGTCTGCTGAAACGAAACCGTGTCGATCTGGTCATCGTCGTCGGTTGCAGCCATGCCGTCCCGATGCTCCTTGCCGGGCGGCTGTTCAGACGAAGAACCGTCTACATCGAGAGCATCACCCGGGTCGATAGGCTGTCGAACACGGGAAAGCTCGTCTACCATCTTCGCCTGGCAACTACTTACCTGATCCAGTGGCCGGGTTTGCAGAAATGCTACCCGGCGAGTCGATTGGGGACGGTCCTGTGATCCTTGTGACAGTCGGAACCACCATGCCGTTCGACGAATTGCTTGCGGAGGTGGACCGCTGCGCAGCGGCAGGCGTGTTCGGGCAGGAAATAGTCTGCCAGGGTGGCCAGTCATCCTATCACATGGCGCACGGCAAGCAATTCATGGCCCAGCCGACCATTGATGATCTGATCGCCGAAAGCTCAATGGTGATCACGCATGGTGGGGCAACAGTCGTGCAGCTTCTAATCGCCGGCAAATCCTTCGTCGCCTTTCCCAATCCGCGCGGGGCCGGCGATCATCAGACGAGCTTTCTCGAACAGATTGCCACCGTGTCCGACATTTCGTGGAGCCGGAGCCTAAAGGATCTGGCTCGGCTCTTCGAGGAGCGACAATCGCTGGGGCCTGCGCGGCTTCGCACCGGCTTCCCTCGCGCGGGCGATATCATTCGCGAGATTCTGTAGCCCTCGCCTGCGCTACGCATCCAGCTCAGCAACATCATGGGCGGGCGCTGCAGCGGAAATCATTCTCCCCGCCAGACCGGTGCCCGCTTGCCCAGGAACGCCTCCATCCCCTCTCGGAAATCCCGGCTCATGTAGCAGGACAGGATCAGATCCCGTCCCTCGTCCTCGGTCATGCCGCCCGTGCGCAGCCGGCGCAGTGCCTTCTTGGTGGCGCGAAGCGTCAGGGGAGCGTGGCCGGCGATCAGGCGGGCCAGCTCCTCGGCGCGCGTCGCGAGGGCGGCGGCGTCTGTCAGCACCTCGCTCACCAATCCGATGATGCGCGCCTCCTCGGCTTCGACCAGGCGAGCGGTGAAGATGATCTCGGTGACGCGGGCCGGGCCGATCAGGGCGGCGAGGCGGGCGTAGTTGGCCATCGACAGGCAGTTGCCGAGCGTGCGCGCGATCGGAAAACCGAACCGCGCGCCGCGCGCGGCGATGCGCAGGTCGCAGGCGGCCGCTATCCCAGCGCCGCCGCCGGTGCAGGCGCCGGCGACCGCGGCGATCGTGGGAACGGGGCAGCGCTCCAGCGCGTCCAGCACGCGGTCCAGCCGCGCCTCGTATTCGATCGCATCCTCTGGGCGGGTGAAGGCACGGAACTGGCCGATATCGGTGCCGGCGGCGAAAGCCTTCTCGCCTGCGCCGGTCAGGATCAGCGCGCGGAGGTCGTCACGCCTTCCCGCCTCGGCGCAGATCTCGCCCAGACGCTCATACATGGCGAAGGTCAGCGCGTTGCGCGAAGCGGGGCGGTTGAAGGTGATCCGCCCGATCCCGTCGCGCACGTCGTACAGCAGTTCGTCCATTGCCCGCTCCCGCCATTACCTCGCCGTGCCAGGCTTGCTAGAACCGCCTGCGTCGCGCGCCAAGCGCCCCTCGGGAGGACATGATGCCAGACGACACCCCGGTCCGCCCGATCGTGCCGGATAGCTGGGAGCCGGAGCTCGAGGAGCTGCGCACACGGGTCGCGCTCGCCCAGGAGATGGGCGGGGCGGAGCGGATCGCGCGCCAGCGCGCGGGTGGACGGCTCACCGTGCGCGAGCGGATCGAGCATATGCTCGATCCGGACAGCTTCCACGAGATCGGCGCGATTTCCGGGCGCGGCACCTACAACCCGGACGGCACGCTCGCCTCCTTCCAGCCGGCCAACCTCGTATTCGGGCGCGGGCTTGTGGAGGGGCGGACGGTGGTGATCGCGGGCGACGATTTCACCGTGCGTGGCGGCTCGGCGGACGCCTCGATCAAGGGCAAGCTGAAGATGTCGGAACAGATGGCAGCGCAGTTCCGCCTGCCGTTGATCCGGCTGATCGAGGGCTCGGGCGGCGGTGGATCGGTCAAGACCATCGAGACCACCGGGCGGGCGAACCTGCCGGGCGGCCTGTCCGACGGGTCCTCGATGGATCTCTGCGCGATCAACATGGAGCAGGTGCCCGTCGTGGCACTCGGCCTGGGCTCGGTGGCCGGCCTCGGCGCGGCGCGGCTGGCCGCCGCCCACTACGCGATCATGGTCAAGGAGATGTCGGCGGTGTTCGTGGCCGGTCCCGCCGGTCGTGGAGCGCCTGGGCGAGCCGCGCACCAAGCAGGAGCTGGGGGGCTGGGAGATCCAGATCGGCTGCGGCGCCGTCGATCATGCTGCCGACAGCGAGGACGAGGCGTTCGCGATCGCCCGCCGCTTCCTGTCCTACATGCCGAACTCGGTCCACGACCTGCCGGAGCGCAAGCGCGGCTGGGACGATCCGGCGCGCCGCGACGAAGGGCTGCTCTCGGCGGTCCCACGCGACAAGAAGCAGGCGTATTCGATGCGGCGGATCATCACCACGCTGGTCGATCGCGACAGCTTCTTCGAGATGACGCCGGGCTTCGGCCGCCCGATCATCACCGGCTTCGCCCGCCTCGACGGCTGGCCGGTGGCGCTGATGGCCGGCGATCCGCTTTATCAGGCCGGGGCATGGACGGCGGATGCGTGCCAGAAGATCATCCGCTTCGTCGATCTGGCCCAGACCTTCCATTTCCCGATCGTGCATCTGGTCGATTGCCCCGGCTTCCAGGTGGGGCTGGCCGCCGAGAGCACGGCCACGATCCGCTGGGGCGTGCGCGCGGTCTCGGCGATCTGCCAGACCACCGTGCCCTGGTGCAGCATCATCGTCCGCAACGTGTACGGCGTGGGCGGGCTGGGGCACCAGCCAGGCGGGCGGTTGTCGCTGCGCTACGCCTGGCCCTCGGCGAGCTGGGGCTCGCTGCCGCTGGAGGGCGGGGTGGAGGCGGCCTACCGGGCGGAGATCGACGCCGCGCCCGACCAGGGCGCGAAGATGGCGGAGATCGACGCGCGGCTGAACGCGCTGCGCTCGCCGTTCCGCACCGCCGAGGCGTTCTGGGTCGAGGAGATCATCGACCCGCGCGAGTTCCCGCCGCCTTTTGTGCGAGTTCGCCAACCTGGCGGCGCCGCTGCGCGCGACGGGGGTCAGCCGGTTCGGGATGCGGCCGTAGCGGGGTCTCTGATTAAGAAGTCCGCAAAATCCGAAGCAGATCGGTGTCGCTGATACCGTACTTCGACATGATCGTAGATATGCCAAGCGTCATCACCGACTCAGCCGTTCGTTTTGCGTTCTCTACGGCGTTGCCGTCAGTGGCGCAGTCTTTCGAGACTTGTCTGTCGGCACGGCCGAGATCCTTTCGTTCCTGACTGTCGAGTTCCGCCGTAAGGCTTACAACGTCCACGGAACGTGTCTCGCCGCGGGCATCGACAATGGCTGAATGCACGGGATCCTTCCCGTTAGCCTTCGCCTCGGATATCCTGCGGTCCAACTCGGATACCAGCTGTTCGTATTTGCTCAGAATCGCGCCGCGTGCCGCGACCCGCGCCAGATCGCACCTGTTGGGGATTCCCGCCACGAGGGGAGGAGCAAACCCCAGCCCCATCACACCGATCGCCGGGGCCAAGCCCGCGAGCATCCAACGCATATGCGCCCATATACAGTGCGACCGGCGTAACGGCAACCAGCCGCTCGGCATCAGTCTGGATCGCCAAAAGACGCATTGCCAAGGCCGGCGGGGGAGCGTGCCAAGTGTCGCCTGATCCCGTCCTTCACCGCAATCAGCGGAGCTTCCCGATGCACCACGCAATCCAGCACGATACGCCGACCTCGGCGATGTTCGTCTGCACTACATCACGGCCGGGCAGGGGCCTGCCGTGGTTCTGCTGCACGGGTGGCGTCAGACCTGGTTCATGTGGCGGGACATCATTCCCGGACTGGCCGCGCGCTATCGGGTCATAGCGCCCGACCTTCGCGGGCTGGGCGACTCGTCGCGGCCTGTTGGCGGATACGACAAGAAGACTCTGGCCAACGATGCCTGGCGCCTCGTGCATGAGATTCTGGGCGAGCGGCGCGTCTTTGTGGTCGGCCACGATTGGGGCGGGCCGACCGCCTTCGCCCTGGCCGCGCAGCATCGCGACGCCGTCCGCCGGGTCGCGATTTTCGACGCGCCGGTCCCCGGCGACGGCACGCCGGTGATGTTCAGCAACCGCTGGCATCACGGCCTTCACTGGGAGCCGGACTTCCGGAGGCGCTGACGGCGGGACGCGAGGAGCTATATCTCGGCTTTTTCTATCGTAACTGGGGCGCGCGGCCCGACGCCATCTCAGAGGCGGCCCAGAAGGAGTATCTGCGAACCTACCGTCAACCTGGGGCGATGCGCGCGGGCTTTAATCTCTACCGTGCGACCCCGCAGGACGTCGCGGACAACAAGGCATTCCTTGCCCAGGGCAAGCTGCAAATGCCGGTACTCTGCTATGGCGGACCGCACGGGCGGGGACGCGGGATGGCCGCGATGGAGTCGTGGCAGCGCGTCGCGACCGAGGTGCGCGGCGGCATCGCCGAAGGCTGCGGGCACTGGATCCCGGAAGAGCGGCCCGATTGGTCGCTACAGCAGCTGTTGGCCTTTTTCGACGAAGATCCGGCTTGATCGGTCGCCCCCTCGGACTATCTCCGCATACCCTCACTCCGGCCCTCTCCCGCAAGCGGGAGAGGGAGCGTATCGCTACTTCATCGGCGAGAACGCCGTCGGCAGAAGCAGCATGGACTGCATCTCGGCCAACATCGGCCCGCCTTCGCGCAGGAACTCCCGCCACTTCGGGTCGCCCATGGCCTCGGCCCGCGCTTTCATGCGGATGTTGAGGTCGGGATAGGCCCAGAGATGGGCCACCTCGTTGGGCTGCGGCGCCTCGCCGGTCCACAGGCCGACGATCGGCGAATAGCGTTCGCGCACCGGCAAGTAGGATTCGAGGAGCCGCGCCCAGTTCAGCGCCGCGCCCGGCTGGGTGCGATAGATGCGCAGCTCGTACATGTGCCCGACCGCCTCGGGCGGCTTGATCTTCATGACCGGATTCAGGAAGCGTATGTCCTGGCGGAGCATCAGCGGGCGCACGTTCGGCACGTATTCCGTCCGCCAGCGCTCGTTGCGGGCCAGCTCGCCGCGCAGCCGCTCGCGTTCGTCCAGGCTCGCATAGCTCCAGAGGTGCCAGATCTGGTTGAGCGTCCCGAACTCCGACACCCAGTACCCCTGGAGGACGCCGGTACTCGTTGCCGCGCACCTGACGGCCGACATTGGCCGCGAGGTCGAGATAGGCGGGCACCTTGCCCGGATGCAGCGTGTAGGTACGCAGCTCGTGGATCACGTCGTGTCTCCCTCCCTCGTCACTGCGAGTGTCAGCCCGTGGGGTCAGGCTGGCAACTCCGCTACAGCTGCGGCTCCACGACAACTGTTCCGATCTTGCCGCCGCGCTCCACGGCCTCGTGCGCCGCGGCGGTTTGCGCAAGCGGGAACCGCCCCGCCACGCTCAGCAGGCGCGGTGTACGGAGCCAGGCGGCGATGTCCGCCTGCGCGCGCCGGCGTGATTCGTGCGGGCTGGTGGGCAGCACCATGAAGTGCAGCGCGATGTTGCGGCTCATCAGCTCGCGCACCGGCAGGCGCGGCGTGCGGTCGCCGTTCGTTGCATAAGCGGCGATGCTGGCGTGGTCGCGCAGGCAGGGCAGCGTCGCCGCAAGATTGCCGCCGAAATCGACGTCCACGACATGATCGACGCCGCGACCGCCAGTGATCTCCTGCACCCGTTTCGCCACGTCCTCGCGGCGATAGTCGATGACATGCGCCGCCCCGCCGTCGCGGGCGCGCGCGGCCTTCTCGGCCGAGCTGACGGTCGCGATCACCGTCGCGCCGGCCCAGGCCGCGAGCTGCACGGCGTAATGGCCGACCGCACCCGCCCCGCCGGTGATGAGCAGCGTGCGCCCCTGCACCGGGCCGGCGACGAACACGCAGCGATGCGCGGTCATGGCCGGGATGCCGAGCGTGGCACCCTCGGCGAAGGAGACGGATTGGGGCAGCTCCGTCACCAGATCGGCCGACAGGACGATGTATTCCGCGGCGGTCCCGCACCAGCGCCCGTTGCGCTGGCCGTTATAGAGCCAGACCCGCTTGCCGACCCAGGCAGGGTCAATGCCGGGACCGGCCTGATCGACCATGCCCGCCCCGTCACTGTTGGGCACCACGCGGGGATACTCCATGCCGCCCGGCCCGGCCCGGCGGTAAGTGTCGGAGGGGTTGACGCCGGATGCCTCAAGCCGGACCCGGACCTCGCCCGGCCCCGCGTCGGGCGTCGGCAGTTCGCCGGGCACGAACACGTCCTTTGCCGGCCCCTGTCGGTCGTACCAGATGGCGCGCATTGTTGCCTCCCGTGCCGCGTTCGTTGCAGCGTAGCTTTCCGGAGGATCGAATGACACAGCGCGCTCCCCCCCTGACCGGCGGCTGCCAGTGCGGTGCCGTCCGCTATGCGCTCTATGCCGCTCCGCGCGCCGGAATCTGCCATTGCCGCATGTGCCAGAAGGCGGTTGGCGGGCCGTTTTTCGCCTGGGCAATGGTCGGGGTGGAGGATTTCGCGTGGACGCGAGGCGCCCCCGCCTGGTTCCGCAGTTCGTCGGCGGCACGACGCGGCTTCTGCGCCTCCTGCGGCACGCCGCTCTCGTTTCAGTATGATGGCAAGCCGGGTCATATCGATGTCAGCATCGGCAGCCTCGACACGCCGCGGGCGGTTCGCCCTACCGTGGCGCTCGGGGCGGAGAGCCGGCTGCCGTGGTGCGATGCCAGTCTGTTCGACGCACTGTCGGCGCACGCCACCGGCACGCTGAACCCACCCACCGACCTCAGCGCGATCGAGAACTACCAGCATCCCGATGCCGAGATGCCGGACAGAGGGAGTCAGACCCGCCGCACCACATAGCACGCGGCCAGCGCCGCCATGATCGCCTCGGCATGGGTCGGGTCGCGGGCTTCCACCATCACCTCAAGCTCGGCCGCCTGGACGGAGGACGCGGCGAACAGGCGCTGGTGGGAGACCTCGATGATGTTGCCGCCTGAGCCGCCGATGCGCCCGGCGATGTCGGCCAGCACGCCGGGGCGATCCGGGATCTGCATGTGCAGGCGCAGCAGGCGTCCGTCGCGCAGCAGGTTGCGCAGCAGCACGTTCGAGAGGATGCGGGCGTCGATGTTGCCGCCACAGACCGGGATGCCGACGCGCTTGCCCTGGAAACGGGCAGGGTGGGCGAGCAGCGCCGCCAGCGCGGCGGCCCCGGCACCCTCGGCGACCGTCTTGGCGCCCTCGATCAGCAGGCCGATGGCCTGCTCGATCGCCGGCTCGGGGACGGTCAGAACCTCGATCCCAAGCGCCCGAATTACCGATAATGGCCGCTCGCCCACGTCGCGTACCGCGATGCCCTCGGCGATCGTCGCCCCGCCGACCTCGACCGCGGTGCCGGCCAGGCGCTGGGCCATTGCCGCGTAGCTCTCGACCTCGACGCCGACCACCTCGATGTCGGGGATGCGTCCGCGCGCCGCGACGGCGCAGCCGGCGAGCAGTCCGCCGCCGCCCACCGGAACGATAAGCACATCGAGATCGGGCGCGTCCTCGATCAGCTCCAGGGCCAGCGTACCCTGGCCAGCCATCACCGCCGGGTCGTCGTACGGGTGGATGAACACGAGATGCTCGTCGGCCGCGAGAGCACGCGCGTGCGCGGCGGCATCGGCCAGTGTCTCCCCGTGCAGCACGACGCGCGCGCCCCAGCCGGCGGTGCGCGTGACCTTGGTGGAGGGCGTGAATGCCGGCATCACGATCGTCGCCGTCACGCCGAGAAGCTGGGCGTGGCGAGCCACCGCCTGGGCGTGGTTGCCCGCCGACATGGCGACGACGCCGCGCCGGCGCTCGTCCTCGTTGAGCAACGCAAGCCGGTTGGCGGCGCCGCGCTCCTTGAAGGCGCCGGTCGCCTGAAGGTTATCGAGCTTGAGGGTAACGACAGCGCCCGTGACGCGCGAGAGCGTGTCGGAGCGCAGCGCCGGGGTGCGCAGCACACGCCCGGCGATACGCGTTGCCGCTTCCTCCACGTCGGCGATCGAGAGTATCACCGGATCGCTGCACCCCCGCAACGGGATGGCGCTGGAGACGCGCGGGCTCCCCCTCCTCGCGGGAGGGCGTCCAGAAGAGGAATTCACTTATGCGAACCGGATTTCCAGGATCTCGTAGGAGCGGTCGCCCCCCGGCGCCGGCACCGACACGGCATCGCCCACCTTCTTGCCGATCAAGGCCTTGGCGAGCGGCGAGGACACGGACAGCCGACCCTGCTTGATGTCCGCCTCGTGCGTCCCGACGATCTGGTAGGCGGATTCCTTCTCGGTTTCCTCGTCGATCAGACGGACATGGGCGCCGAATTTCACCTGGTCGCCCGACAGGGTGGATGGGTCGATCACCTCGGCCGCCGAGACGATGTCCTCCAACTCGCCGATACGGCCTTCGATGAAGGACTGCCGCTCACGCGCCGCATGGTATTCGGCGTTCTCGGACAGGTCACCGTGGGTGCGCGCCTCGGCGATGGCGCGGATAATGGCCGGACGTTCCACGCTTTTGAGCTGGCGCAGTTCCTCTTCCAGCCGCTGCAAGCCTGGGGCGGTCATTGGGAACTTCTGCACGGCGCGGTCCTTCGGTGATCCAAGACTTGATGCAAGCAGGGTGCTGACGCCAATACCGTCCCCGGCGGCCGGGCGCGGCCCGGTCGCGGCGAGGTCAGAACGAAGCGCGAAAATAAGCTTGAAGGGGGGCGACTTCAAGCGCGCCGGACTTCAGGGCGGCGATCGCGTGGACCGCCGCGCGCGCCCCGGCCATTGTGGTATAGTGGGGAACGGCGTGGGCCAACGCGCTGCGGCGGATGCCGCGGCTGTCAGCTACGGCCTGCGGACCCGAGGCGGTATTGATGACGATCTGCACCTCGCCCGAGAGGATCGCATCGACGCAATGTGGGCGACCCTCCAGCACCTTGTTCACCACCGTCACCTCGAGACCCAACTCGCGGATGCGTGCAGCGGTGCCCCGTGTGGCCATGATCCGGAACCCCATGTCGACCAGCCGCCGCGCCAGCGCGGGAAGCCCGTTCTTGTCGGAGTCCTTGATCGACAGGAACGCGGTGCCGGCGTGGGGCAGCACCACGCCGGCACCAAGCTGGGACTTGGCGAAGGCCCGCTCGAAGCTGCTGTCGAGGCCCATGACCTCGCCGGTCGATTTCATCTCGGGGCCGAGGATCGGGTCCACCTCGGGGAAGCGGTTGAAGGGGAACACGGCCTCCTTCACGGCCACGTGCGGGGCTACGCCCTGGTCGTCCAGCCGGAAATCCGCCAGCCGCGCGCCCGCCATCACCCGCGCGCCGATCTTGGCCACCGCCACCCCGGTCGCCTTGGCGACGAAGGGCACGGTGCGGGAGGCGCGCGGGTTCACCTCCAGGACGTAGATGATGTCGCCCTGGATCGCGTACTGCACGTTCATCAGCCCGACCACGCCGAGCGCCTTCGCCAGGGCCTCGGTTTCGGCCTTCAGCTCGGTGACAGTGGCCGGCGACAGGGTGTACGGGGGCAGCGCGCAGGCGGAATCGCCGGAATGGATGCCGGCCTCCTCGATATGCTCCAGCACCCCCGCGACGTACACGCTCTGCCCGTCGGCGATGCAATCGACATCGACCTCGATCGCGTCGTTGAGGTAGCGGTCGATGAGCACCGGGTTCTCGCCCGAGACCCGCACCGCCTCGCGGATGTAGCGGTGCAGCCCGTTGCGGTCATAGACGATCTCCATGGCCCGCCCGCCCAGCACGTAGCTCGGGCGGATTACCACCGGATAGCCGACGCGCTCGGCGATGGCCTCGGCCTCCTCGCCCGAGCGGGCAATCCCGTTATTAGGCTGGCGCAGGCCGAGGCTTCGCAGCAGAAGCTGGAACCGCTCGCGATCCTCGGCGACGTCGATGGCATCCGCGCTGGTGCCAAGGACGGGGATGCCGGCGCGGGCCAGCGCCTGCGACAGCTTGAGCGGGGTCTGGCCGCCATACTGGACGATGCAGCCCAGGTACCGTGCCGCGCTCCTGCTCGCGCTTGACCAGCGCGATCACGTCCTCGGCGGTCAGCGGCTCGAAATAGAGGCGATCGGAGGTGTCGTAGTCGGTGCTGACCGTCTCCGGGTTGCAGTTGACCATGATGGTCTCGAACCCGGCTTCCTTCAGCGCGTAGGCGGCGTGGACGCAGCAATAGTCGAACTCGATGCCCTGGCCGATGCGGTTGGGTCCGCCGCCGAGGATGACAATCTTCCGCCGCTCGCTCGGGTCCGCCTCGCACTGAGGCTCGCCGAAGCCGCCTTCGTAGGTGGAGTACATGTAGGGCGTGACCGAGGCGAACTCGGCGGCGCAGGTGTCGATGCGCTTATAGACCGGACGTACCCCGAGCCGGGCGCGCAAATCCGCTACCGCTTCCTCGGGGCGGCCGGCGAGCACGCCCAATCGCCTGTCGGAGAAGCCAAGCGCCTTCAGCCTGCGCAGCGCGCCCGTCTGCGTGGGCAGCCCGCCCGCGGCGACGGCGCGCTCGGCTGCCACGATGCGGGCCAGCTCGTTCAGGAACCACGGATCGAACTTGCTGGCGGCGTGGATGTCCTCGATTGGCAAGCCGGCGCGCAGCGCCTGCGCGGCCATCAGCAGCCGGTCGGGACGAGGCGTTGACAGCGCCGCGCGGAAGGCGTCGGCCGATCCGTCGCCCGGCGGTTCGACCGGGTCGAGGCCCGACAGCCCGGTCTCCATGCTGCGGAAGCCCTTCTGCAGTGCCTCGGCGAAGCTCCGCCCGATCGCCATGGCCTCGCCGACGGATTTCATCGAAGTGGACAGAAGCCAGGGCGTGCCGGGAAATTTCTCGAAGGTGAAGCGCGGGATCTTCACCACCACGTAGTCGATCGTGGGCTCGAAGCTCGCCGGGGTAACGCGGGTGATGTCGTTGGCCAGCTCGTCCAGCGTGTAGCCGACGGCGAGCTTCGCGGCGATCTTGGCGATCGGGAAGCCCGTGGCCTTGGAGGCGAGCGCGGAGGAGCGGGAGACGCGCGGGTTCATCTCGATGACCACCATGCGTCCGTCGGCCGGATTGACCGCGAACTGCACGTTGGATTCCGCCGGTATCCACCCCGATCGCGCGCAGGCACGCGATCGAGGCGTCGCGCATCCGCTGGTATTCCTTGTCGGTCAGGGTCAGCGCCGGGGCGACGGTGACACTGTCGCCCGTATGCACGCCCATCGGGTCGACGTTCTCGATGGCGCAGACGATGATGCAGTTATCCGCGCGGTCGCGGACCACCTCCATCTCGAACTCCTTCCAGCCGAGCACGCTCTCCTCGATCAGCACCTCGGTCGTGGGCGAGGCGGTGAGCCCGCTCTGGACGATCTGCTCGAACTCCTCGCGGTTGTACGCGATGCCGCCGCCGGTGCCGCCCAGGGTGAAGCTTGGCCGGATCACCGTCGGAAGCCCGACCGCGGCCAGCGCCGCGCGCGCCTCCGGCAGGGAATGGGCGATGGCGCTCTTCGGGCTCTCGATGCCGATCGCGGCCATCGTGTCGCGGAATTTGAGGCGGTCCTCGGCGCGCTCGATCACCTCCGCCCTGGCGCCGATCAGCTCGACCCCGTACCTGTCGAGCACGCCGGAGGCCGCAAGCTGCATGGCGGTGTTGAGCGCGGTCTGCCCGCCCATGGTCGGCAGCAGCGCGTCCGGGTGCTCGCGGGCGATGATGCGCTCGACGAACTCGGGCGTGATCGGCTCGACATAGGTGGCGTCGGCCAGCCCTGGGTCGGTCATGATGGTGGCCGGATTGGAGTTCACCAGGATCACCCGGTAGCCCTCGGCCCGCAGCGCCTTGCACGCCTGCGCGCCGGAATAGTCGAACTCACAGGCCTGGCCGATGACGATCGGGCCGGCGCCGATGATGAGGATGGAGGCGATGTCGGTGCGCTTGGGCATTTCAGCTTTCCTGGCGCTTCCGGTATGGCGAATGCCAACTCGGCATGATTCTGCGAAGAAACTCATCGAACAGCGGCACCGTGAACGCGGTATCACCATGCGCCGGGCTGTAGATCATGCCTTTCGCGATGAGGCCGCTGCGGAGCGGCCCGATGCTCTGGATACGGATTCCTAGCACGTCGGCTATATCACCCGAGCGATGTGGTCCGGGCCCGAGCTGAGCCATCGCTCGCAGATAATCTCTCTCTCGAGGCGTGAGGCGGTCGAAGCGAACCCGAAAGAAGCTCTCGTCGAGCCGTCGCACCGCCATGAGGTTAGCGGCCGTTACGTCGTCGAGGGTGATCTGAGCGGACGAGGCGGCATTCCAGGCATGATACCCCCATTCCTGCAAGAAGTATGGGTAGCCCTTGGTGATGCGTACGATCTCCTGGAGCGCTGGCGGCGTGAACTCTCCACCTTCCTCGCGAACGGGCCGATCCAAAGCCTGAGTCGCATCGTCTTGGCTCAGAGCGTCAACGGGCGGGAAATCGAACAGGCGCTCCGCATAAGATTTTGAGCGCCCGCTGAGGGCCACCACCTGAGGTAAGCCTGCCGCCATTAACAGAAGCGGGAGATTCTCCTGAACGACCCGGTGAATGGCCATGATCAAGGCGCTCATGTCTCGCGGCGAGAGATACTGGATTTCATCTACGAAAATCGCGATGTTCGCCTTGCGAGCGGCCGCTGCCTTTCCGAGCGCGATGAAAAGCTCGGGCAAATCGGCTTCGAGATCGCCGCTATCCGCAGAGCCCTGCTCCGGATCGACATCAAGCGAGAGCTCTGCCTCGCCATACTTGAGCTTCACAGACGACATGAAACTCTTGAAAACGCGCAATGCTCGCTTGGCGTGTTCGCTCAGAGCCCCGAGACGATCGAGGTCAAGAAGTATGCGCCGCAGGGCGGGGACCAGCAGTTCAGGTAAGGTCTTTTGTTCATGTGCCTCGATGAAGCTTGTTCGGTACCCTAGGTCCTCAGCCATTTGCCGGGCGCGATTGAGCAGAACGGTTTTCCCGACCCCGCGCAGTCCGACCGCAATAAAGCTCTTTGCGGCTCGCCCGCGCCGAATCCGTTCCAACGTGATACGGGAACGTTCGAGGAGATCCTGTCGTCCGGCAAGCTCCGGCGGTTGGGCGCCTGCACCTGCTACGAAGGGGTTGCGAACAGGATCCATTTTAGAGATGGTTTATCTGTTTATTCTAGGAATCCTGTATAAGCCCCTATAAACCGCCGCGCAAGCGGTAGCGCTCACGGCAGATTGGGGGAAAGGGCACGCGCAACCGCGACGCCGGCCAGCGTCAGCTCCAAATGCCAGTGGCACTGCAAGGCACCCTCTGGAAGCCGGATCGGCTCGCGGATAAGGCCGTCCCGCAGGCAGGCGCCGATCGCCTCGCGGAATTCCTCGAAGCGCAGCGATTTGCCTGTCAGCGCCTGGAAGTGCTCGAAGCCCTCCTCGATATTCGCCGCTTTGATCGAGTGCCGGAACGCGGTTGCCAGAACCAACGAGATCGGGTCCATCACCGCCCCTCCATCATCGCCACGAACCGCCGAAACAGGTGCTGGCTGTCGCTCGGTCCCGGGCTCGCCTCCGGATGGTACTGCACGCTGAACGCCGCGCGGTCGGTGCAGACCAGGCCCTCGTTCGAGCCGTCGAACAGGCTGACATGCGTGACGCGCGCGGTGGCGGGCAGGCTCGCCCCATCGACCGCGAAACCGTGATTCTGGCTGGTGATCTCCACCCGGCCGGTCGCCAGTTCCTTTACCGGCTGGTTGGCGCCGCGATGGCCGCGGTCGAGCTTGTAGGTCCGGGCGCCCAGCGCCAGCGCGAGCAGCTGGTGGCCCAGGCAGATGCCGAACAGCGGCACGCCGGCCTCCAGCACGCCCTGGATCGCCGGCACGGCGTAGGAGGCCGTCGCCGCCGGGTCGCCGGGGCCGTTGGAGAGGAACACGCCGTCGGGGCGGTGGCGCAGAATGTCCTCGGCGCTCGCCGTGGCTGGCACGACGGTGACGCGGCATCCGGCCGAGGCCAGGCAGCGCAGGATGTTGCGCTTCGCCCCGTAATCCACGGCGACGACGTGGTGGCGCGGCGCCTCCTGCCGGCCGACGCCCGCGGGCCAGGACCACGCGGTCTCATCCCAGGCATAGCTCTGCGTGCAGGAGACCTCGCGGGCGAGATCCATGCCCTCCAGCCCCGGCCAGGCGGCGGCATGCGCGCGCAGGGCACCGAGGTCGAAGCGGCCGTCGGCGGGGAAGGCCAGCACGCCGCTCGGGGCGCCGCCGTCGCGGATGCGCACGGTCAGCGCGCGCGTATCCACCCCGGCGATGCCGACAATACCCTGCGCGCGCAGCCAGCCATCCAATGACTGAACGGCCCGCCAGTTCGAAGGCTCCGTGATGTCCTGCTTCACCACCATGCCACGCGCGGCGATGGTGCCCGCCTCCAGATCCTCCGGGTTCGCCCCGACAATGCCGATATGCGGAAAGGTGAAGGTGATGATCTGCCCGGCGTAGGAGGGATCGGTCAGCGTCTCCTGATAACCGGTCATCCCGGTATTGAAGCAGACCTCGCCAACCGCCGCTGGATCGAGGCTGTGGGCGCCGAAGCCGCGACCCCAGAACACGGCGCCGTCGGCGAGCACCAGCGCGGCAGTTGCGTCGTTCGGCGGGGCATCGGAGGGGGCCGGCTCGGGATGCGAGACCCCCGACAGGTCGGCAAGGCGCAGGCCCGTGGCGGCGATGACGGCCGGCCAGTGGCGGGATGGGATGGCCCGGGCCTGCCGCCATTTCCGCACTGCCTCGGTGCTGACTCCGGTGAGCCGGGCAGCCGCTTCGGGACCGCCCAGCCTCTCGATGACGTCTTCCACGCTCGCGAGCATGGTGGAGGCGTAGCGGAAAGAATTTCCGCGCGCAAGCCGGTGCGGAAATTTTATCCTCCGCAGATAACCCGCGCGTGCGCGCTTCAGCGAACATCTATAAAAGAGCTTGCATAAGGAGGCAGCATGACGCTTCGGGAACGATTCTCCGACGGGCTGAAAGCCTCGATGAAGGCGGGGGATGCGCCGCGCACCTCGACGTTGCGGATGATCCTGGCGAAACTCAAGGAGGCGGATATCGCCGCGCGTCCCAGGGGCGCGAGCGCGGTGCCAGAGGATGAGGTGATGGCGATGCTGCGGGGCATGGTGAAGTCCCGTCGGGAATCGGTTGATCTCTACCGCCAGGGAAACCGCCCGGACCTCGTCGCCAAGGAGGAGGCCGAGATCGCGGTGATCGAGGGCTTCCTGCCCCAGCAGATGGACGAGACAGCGATGATCCGCGCGGTCGAGGACGCGGTGGCGGAGGTCGGCGCGAGCGGCCCCAAGGACATGGGCAAGGTCATGGCGGCGCTGAAGGCCCGGCACGCGGCGACGCTGGACCTGTCGCGGGTCGGACCGCTGGTCAAGGCGCGGCTGGCCGGCGCCTGATGGCGCTTCCACCCGCCTTCCTCGACGAGCTGCGCGCCCGCACCCGGCTGGCGCCGCTGATCGGACGGCGCGTGAAGATCGAGCGCGCCGGCCGGCAGTGGAAGGCGTGCTGCCCGTTCCACGGCGAGAAGACCCCGAGCTTCTACATATACGACGACAATTATCACTGTTTCGGCTGCGGCGCGCATGGCGACGCGATCTCGTTCGTCATGCAGACCGAAGGGGCGAGCTTCATCGAGGCCGTCGAGCGCCTGGCCGGCGAGGCCGGGCTGGAGGTGCCGAAACCATCGCCGCAGGCCGCCGAGAAGGAGCGCCGGCGCCACGACCTGACCGCCGTACTCGATCTCGCCGCGCAAAGCTTCCAGGGTCGGCTGTTTTTGCCGGAAGGAAGGCGGGCGCTCGACTACCTGCTGGGACGAGGGCTCGGCGAGGCGACGATCCGCCGCTTCGGCCTCGGCTGGTCCGGCCCCGGACGGGGTGCGTTGATCGCCGATCTCGCGCGCGAGGGGGTTGAGCCCGCGCTGATGGCGGAGGCAGGGCTGACCCGCGCCGATCCGGACAGCGGGCGCGTCCGCGAGCTGTTCTTCGAGCGGGTCATGTTCCCCATTCGCGACCGCGCCGGGCGGGTCATCAGTTTCGGCGGCCGCATCCTGGGGGATGGCCAGCCGAAATACGTGAATGGCCCGGAGACGTCGCTGTTTTCCAAGCGCCGCACCCTCTACGCGCTGGACCTCGCCCGCGCGGCGCGCGGGGAGGAGATCGTGGTGGTCGAGGGATATCTGGACGCCATCGCGCTGCACCAGGCCGGGTTCACCGGCGCGGTGGCGCCGCTCGGCACCGCGCTGACCGAGGATCAGCTGGGCGAGCTATGGCGGCTCTCGCCCGCCCCGATCCTCTGCTTCGACGGCGATGCCGCCGGCCGAAGGGCCGCGATGCGCGCGGTCGAGCTGGTGCTGCCGTGTCTGGCCCATGACCGCAGCCTGCGCTTCGCGATCCTGCCGGAGGGGGAGGACCCCGATACGCTGGTGCGCCGCCAGGGGCCGACCGCCATGCGCGCGGTGCTGGATGCGGCACGTCCGCTGGCCGAGATGCTGTTCGATCTCCTGCGCGAGGCGACCGGGGACCGCGGCCCCGAACAGCGCGCGGCGCTGCTCAGGCGGATCAATGAGACGGTGAAGCTTATTCCTGATGGCGCCTTATCCAAGGAATACGGCAAGGCGCTTTGGGCCCAGTTCTTCCCCCCTAAAGGCAGCGCTCCGAGACTCACCCCGCTCGGTCCGCGTCGTCACCCGTCCCAAAATATCGGAGGGGGTGACACGGGACGAGCGAGCCCGCATCCTGACGGCGGTGCTGCTGGCCCATCCGACGCTGCTGCGCGACGTGGAGCACGCCTTCGCCGAGATCGACCTGCCGGCCTCCTGCGAGCGGCTGCGAAAAGCCCTGCTGGCCTGGGCGGAGCACGCGGATGTGCTTGACTCGCCAGGGTTGATGACCCACCTCACGAATTCTGGATTGCTGGCCGAAGCTCAGCGGATCGTTGCGACGGCGCCTGTTCCGCTGCCGGGCTTCGCCCAGGCTGGCGCGATGCCAAGGGACGCCGAGGAGGGATGGTGGCACATCTTCGGGTTGATGAATCGCGGCCGGCTCCAAGAGGAGCTGATCGTGGCGGAGCGGGCCGCGTCCGCCAGCCTCGAGGATGGTACGCAGCGCCGGCTTGTCGCGTTACGCGAGGCACTGGATCGGGTGGTGGCGACGGAGCCCGAAGAGTCGCCCTGACGCCCATCCAGACCAGAACTACCTGGATCGGAGTGGGTTGAGAATGGCGACAAAGCCGAACGTCGGCGCCGAGACCGCGACCGTCGAGCCGGACGTGGATACGACGCTTCTTGATGTCCAGTCAGCCGCCGTGAAGCGGCTGATCGCGAAGAGCAAGGAGCGGGGCTACATCACCTTCGACGAGCTGAACACGATCCTCCCTCCGGAGCAGAACAGCTCCGAGCAGATCGAGGACGTGATGGCCAATCTCAACGAGATGGGCATCCAGGTCGTCGAGAGCGAGGAGGCCGAGGACGGCGAGGCGGCGGCGCAGAAGGTCGAGAAGACCGAGACCGACGCCGAGAGCGAGGAGCCGGCGGGCAACGTCGACGAGGAGACTCTCGGCCGCACCGACGATCCGGTGCGCATGTACTTGCGCGAGATGGGCTCGGTCGAGTTGCTCTCGCGCGAGGGCGAGATCGCCATCGCCAAGCGCATCGAAGCCGGCCGGGACATGATGATCGGCGGGCTGTGCGAAAGCCCGCTGACCTTCCGCGCCATCGTCACCTGGCACGACCAGCTCAGGGGCGGGCGTATGCTGCTGCGCGACATCATCGACCTGGAAGCCACCCAGGGCGGCGGCGCCGGCGAGGCGGACACGGCGGCAACCCGGGAGGTTCTCGACGAGGTTGCCCCCGAGGAGGAGCCGGACGAAGAGAGCGAGGCTCCCGGCCTGTCGCTCTCCGCGCTCGAGGAGAAGCTGAAGCCCGAGGTGCTGGACACCTTCGAGGAGATCGAGAATCTCTACAAGAAGCTGCAGAAGATGCAGTCCCGCCGGCTCGAGATGATGGCGAACGGCGAGGATGTGAATGTTCGCGCCGAGAAGACTTACGAGAAGGCGCGCGAGGAACTGGTCGAGAAGGTCTCGTTGGTGCGGCTGCACAACAACCGCATCGAGGAGCTGGTCATGCAGCTCAAGCAGTTGAACCAGCGCCTCACCGGCCTCGAGGGTTCCCTGCTTCGGCTGGCCGAGGCGGTCAAGGTGCCGCGCGAGGAGTTCCTGAACCAGTACCGCGGCCGGGAACTGGACCCGAACTGGCTGGATCGGGTGGGCAAGCTGCCGGCCAAGGGCTGGAAGACCTTCGCGACCAAGGATCCCCGCCACATCGGCGAGATCCGCGCGCAGATTTCCGCCGTGGCCAACGATGCCGGGCTGCCGATCAGCGAGTTCCGCCGCGTGTTCATGACCGTCAGCCGCGGCGAGCGGGATTCGGCGCGCGCCAAGAAGGAGATGATCGAGGCCAATCTGCGCCTGGTGATCTCGATCGCCAAGAAATACACCAATCGCGGGCTGCAGTTCCTGGACCTGATCCAGGAGGGCAATATCGGCCTGATGAAGGCGGTCGATAAGTTCGAGTACCGTCGCGGCTATAAGTTCAGCACCTACGCGACGTGGTGGATCAGGCAGGCGATCACGCGTTCCATCGCCGATCAGGCGCGCACCATCCGCATCCCCGTCCACATGATCGAGACCATCAACAAGCTGGTGCGCACCTCGCGGCAGATGCTGCACGAGATCGGCCGCGAGCCGGCCCCCGAAGAGCTTGCCGAGAAGCTCGGCATGCCGCTCGAGAAGGTGCGCAAGGTCCTGAAGATCGCCAAGGAGCCGATCAGCCTCGAAACCCCGATCGGCGACGAGGAGGACAGCCATCTCGGCGACTTCATCGAGGACAAGGCGGCGGTGATCCCGCTGGATGCCGCGATCCAGGCCAATCTGCGGGAGGCGACCACGCGGGTCCTGGGGAGCCTGACCCCGCGCGAGGAGCGCGTGCTGCGGATGCGCTTCGGCATCGGCATGAACACCGATCACACGCTGGAAGAGGTCGGCCAGCAGTTCAACGTCACCCGCGAGCGCATCCGCCAGATCGAGGCGAAGGCGCTGCGCAAGCTCAAGCATCCCAGCCGGAGCCGGAAGCTGCGCAGTTTCCTCGACGACTGAGTGATGACCGGGCGGGGGGCGGCGGAGGATGGGCTTGATGGAGCCGGTGGTGCGCGTCGCGGTCACGGTCACGTTCCTGCGGATGGACCGCGCGCCACCCGATCCGAGCCCCTCCTTGCCCACCTCCTGCCAGGTTGTCCGAGCGAGCGCCTGCACGGTCGGGTTCTATCGCTACCTCTATGACACGGTGGGCGCCGCGCATGTCTGGTGGCTGCGGCGTACCATGTCCGACCGCGAGCTGGCAGCCTTGCTGCGCGATCCGCTGGTCGGGGTGCATGTGCTGTACTGGTGCGGCGAGCCGGCGGGCTTCTTCGAGCTCGACGCGCGCCCCTGGCCAGACGTGAATCTCAGCTATTTCGGCCTGCTGCCGCACGCGATCGGTTGCGGTTTCGGCTACCCGCTTCTGCGTCACGCGATCGATACGGTCTGGCGCCAAGGGGCGCGGGGAATGACGGTGAACACCTGCACCGCCGACCACCCCCGCGCGCTTCCTACCTATCTGCGCGCCGGCTTCCATCCGCTGCGCCAGGTCCGCGAGCTGTGGAACGTGCCGCTGAGCCTGGGGCTCAAGATCCCGGACCATCTGCTGGCGTGATTGGAACTCCCACTCCCGCAAGCGGGAGAGGGGAACGGCGAGGTTTCAGTCGCGCATGAGTTCGCGGACATGCGCCGCCGCGGAGGCGGCCAGGGCGTCGAGATCGTAGCCACCTTCCAGCACGGAGACGATCCGCCCGCCCGTGCGGCGCCGGGCGAGATCGGCCAGCTCGCGGGTGATCCAGGCGAAATCCTCGGTCTCCAGCCGAAGCTGCGCCAGCGGGTCGGCCTTGTGCGCATCGAACCCGGCCGAGACGATCAGCAGCTCCGGCGCGAAGGCATCGAGCGCGGGCAGGATCTCTGCCTCCCACGCGCTGCGAAACTCGGCGCTGCCGGAGCCCGGGCGCAGCGGGACGTTGACGACATTGCCGGCGCAGCCGCGCTCCTCGCGCCGCCCGGTGCCCGGATAGCAGGGGCTTTGGTGCGACGACGCATAAAATAGCGCCGGGTCGTCGGCGAACATCGCCTGCGTGCCGTTGCCGTGATGGACGTCGAAATCCACCACGGCGATCCGCCGCAGCCCCCAGCGGGCGCGCGCGTGATGGGCCGCGATCGCGGTGTTGTTGAACAGGCAGAAGCCCATCGCGCGCGCCGGCTCGGCATGATGGCCCGGCGGGCGGACGGCGGCGAAGGCGGAGCGGGCCCAGCCCTCCATCACCGCGTCCACCGCCAGCATCGCCCCGCCTGCGGCGCGCAGCGCCGCCTCCGCGCTGCCGGCGCACATCGCGGTATCGGCGTCGAGCTGCACCAATCGGCCCGGCGCGGGCCGGATCGCGAGGATCGAGCGGACATGCGCGGCCGGATGCGCCCGCAGCAACGCCGCCTCCTCCGCTTCCGGCGCCTCCCGCCGAAGCAGCGATTGGAAACACTCGTCCTCCAGCGCGGCCAGCACGGCGCGCAGCCGGTCGGGGCATTCCGGATGCCACGGCCCGGCGTCGTGACCGAGGCAGGCCGGGTGCGTGATGAGGGCGACGGTCATGGCGGGCCATCCTCGGGCGGCGCCGGGTCCTCGGCGCGGCGGCGGATGAGGAAGCTGAACACCCCGGCCTCCTCGCTACAGGCCACCAGCGCGTGCCCGGTCTCGCGGCAATAGGCCTGGAAATCGGAGACCGCAGCGCGGTCGGTCGCCAGGACCCGCAGCCGCTCGCCCGGCGCCATCCCGCGCAGCTCGCGGTTGGCACGCAGAACCGGCAGCGGGCACTTCAACTCCTTCGCGTCAAGCAGGCGCTCTGTCATGCGCCATCCTGGCGCCGGCTTGGCGTCTTGAGCAAGCGGCGCGAGGTTGTCATTCTGCGGTCATGGCACAGCACCGTATCGGCATCGACCTGGGCGGCACGAAGATCGAGATCGCGGCGCTTGCCCCGGACGGCAGCGAGCGGCATCGGCACCGCATCCCCACGCCGCAGGGCTATGCCGAGACCTTGGAGGCCATTACCGGTCTGGTGCGTGACGCCGAGGCCCAGCTCGGCGGGACGGCGACGGTCGGTATCGGCATCCCTGGCGTCATCAGCCCGGCAACGGGGAAGGTCAAGAACGCCAACTCCATCGCGCTGAACGGCCACACCTTCGACAGCGACATCAGCGCGAAGCTCGGCCGCGAGGTGCGGGTCGAGAACGACGCCAACTGCTTCGCGCTGAGCGAGGCGAGCGACGGCGCGGGGAGCGGGCATGGCGTGGTGTTCGGTGTCATCCTGGGCACCGGCGTCGGCGGCGGGCTGGTGGTGAACGGGGCGGTGCATGGCGGCCCGCACCGCATCGCCGGAGAGTGGGGCCACACGCCGCTGCCCTGGCCGCGCCCCGAGGAGCTGCCGGGCGTACGCTGCTGGTGCGGGCACGATCTCTGCCTGGAGACCTTCATCGCCGGCCCGTCGCTGGCGCGCGACTGCGACGGGCCGGGCGCCCACGACGCCAGCCAGATCCCGGCCCGCGCCGTCGCCGGCGAGGCGCGCGCGCAGGAGGCGCTGGCCCGCCACGCCGATCGGCTGGCGCGCGGGCTGGCGGTGGTCGTGGACATACTCGACCCGGACGCGATCGTGCTCGGCGGCGGGCTGTCGAACATGGAGCATCTCTACGTGGACGTGCCGCGCCTGCTGCGGCGCTACGTGTTCAGCGACACGGTGGAGGTGAAGATCCTGCGCAACCGGCACGGGAATTCCTCGGGCGTGCGCGGGGCGGCGTGGCTGTGGCCGGCGGGGTAGGCACACTCTACCGGGCATGGCGTGCCGAGTTGCGCGTTCAGGGCTGCGCCCGCACCATCCAATGGCATGTGGCACGGCGCGTGCATCGATCGGTTTCCGTAATCAGGAGCTCGATCATGAACATCTCCGCCGCGACCATTTCTCACGCCCTGCATGGCCTCAGCCACCATAGCGGCACGCATCCGCGCGGCGGTCCGACGACATTCGGGCAGCAGCTCGGCACGACCGTTCAGCAGTCCGGGCAGCCAGCCGCCGGCTCGCAGCCGATGGGCGGAACCAGCATTGGGCGCGGGCGGGCTGCTGTCAGCCGACATGCTTGCGGCAGATGCAAGCGATCGGGTGACGCGATTGACGGCGGCCTTCATGCTTTGGATAAGTGGCCCGCGAGGTTTACGTGCTCCCAGCGCTGCGCGGTCGGGCGCATGTCGTCTTCGAGCAGGATGACGGGTTGAATCCCGGAGGTAGAAGAGCGCCGGTTCTTATTCCACGCCACGCCGATGTTCTGGCCGGTGATGAGGGGAACGCGCCAGTCGCGGGCCGGCTCCATCGTGCCGTCAAACGATCCGTCGTCCGCCACCAGCAGACGGAATGGGCGTGGGTGTCCAGCAGCACGCGCTCGATCGTGCCGAGCAGCACGTCGCAGCGATTGTAAGTGATGATGCCAATGCCGAGGGCTACGGGTTCAGGTAGCATCCGGGGCGACGATGAACAGGCTTTCCCGTGCAGCATAACCCTGTGTCCGTCCACTTGCCGAGGGCCGACTTCCTGGTCTCGGCCGATCCGCGCTACGCCGCGTTCTGGCAGTCGGTGCAGGACGGTCGGTGGGAGCCGGACACCTTCCAGGCTCTCCAGGAGCACGTCCGCCCAGAGGACGCCTATCTCGACATTGGAACGTGGATCGGCCCGACCGTGCTATTCGCGGCCCGTCTCGCCCGCCGGGCGATCGCGGTCGAGCCCGATCCGGTCGCGTGCGCTGCGCTGCTCGCCAACTTGGCACTCAATCCGACAGTTGCTGAGCGGACCGAGGTGTTTGCCGTCGCGCTTGGCCCCGAGACGGGCCTGCTGGACCTACGCACTCAGGAGTTCGGGGACAGCATGACATCGGCGCTGCCCGGACGAGGCGGCCGGACGATCACCGTGTCAGCCATCGAAGTGGCTCCATTCCTCGCGCGCGCGCTAAATGGCGAGGCTTCGGCATTCCTGAAGATCGACGTTGAGGGGGCCGAATACGACCTGGCGCCCCGCATCTGCGATTGGCTGGAGGCCCAGGCCGTTCGCGCCGACCTGCTGGTGTCGATGCACGGGCATTTCTTCGGCGAGGGGCTGGAGGCAAACCTCGCGCGCCACTACGAGCTGCTACGCCGATTGGCGGCCTTCGGGACGATACGAGTCTGGAACGGAGCCCAATGGGCCACCGACACGGTGCAAGCGACGCTTACGGACGCACTAGCGCGAACCGGCGGATTCTACGGAACGGTGCTGGTGAAGGGGCGGTAGGGGCGGGCGCCCTATCGGTGAACGATGAGACGCTGAAACCGTCCTCGCGAGGCGTGCAGCGCCGGGCGATCCAGGCCCGCCGCGACCGTGCTCGCCCATCTGGGTCGCCCGCCTGGATCGCCAAGCGGCCAGGTGGCGCCGCTCGCGATGGCAACCTCCGCGATGCTGTTCCACGTTCAACCGATTCCGGTAATAGGACGCACTCTGGCTCCGCGATCTCCGCGGCCTTCTTCCGCGGCTGCGCCAGGCGGCCGGCCATTCGCCCAGCGGCGGTCCGAGAGGCCATCCTCAGCCCGGTCGCCGCGCCCTCGTTCCCAAGGGTCCCCACCAGCTTGTGGAACGAACTGGCCTTGCCCAGCAGCTACAGGCGTTCGCGCATCAGTTCACAATCAGCAGTGTATTGCCCCAGAGCCTTTGTTCCACTAAGCCTCGGCCGATTTTTGCATGCTCTCGGAACACCTTGCTATGAGGCTCTGCTTGGTCCTGCATGATCCGTTGCTCGATGAAATCCCGATACGGCTTAGACCAGTGAGACTGACATAAGAATAGCTTGTTCTCGATGTACGCCCAAGGAACCAAGCGCCTTGGCAGCAAGAAAAAAGAGTGGACGGCCTCGTTAACGCCTAGGGTGACAGGGTTGATGAAGTCATCTACGGCGACGACGCCTCCAGGAGCAATGAGTTGCTCAGCAAGACCTAGGTCCCAGAGCACATCGGCTTTTTCGTGAGATCCATCTATGCTAATGAAGCGCGCCCTTCCAGCCAACTCAGAACTCAGAAGCTGCACGTCAAAGTCTGTAGAGAAGCCCTGCAAAAGTTTCACATTGCTGCCGTTCCCGCCAATTGCTCCCGCGACATGCTCAAGAACGCGATGTTGAGAATGATCTTGGAACAGATCGATTCCAACGATCTTCGAATCTGGTACGAGCTGCTGACCGTAACAAAATCGAAAAGTACTTGCCGCACATCACTCCAATCTCGAGCAGAGAACCGGGGACTGGCGCTCTCTCCTGAAATTCCAGTATATCCATTGTCCGGATAGCGGCACCTTGATGGAGCCACCCAGGTATGGTGGACACCACGTCGCGGTAGAACTCGTATTGCCCCGTGAGTGCGCTCGGTCATTTTTCGTTCCGTTCTGAGGAGTCAGCAGTGTGAAAACTAATTGAGCGACATGCCTTGCAAACGGTTGCCCGGCGCCTCGCGACATTCAGCCTGCGGGGGCGCGCACTTAGAGACATACGGGCCATTGATGCTTCCTGGCCACACCCCACCAATGCTTAGCCCCGTAGCAGCCGGGTCTGTCCCTCGGCTGGGTATCGCCATCACCACCTTACAATCGGCGAGTGACGGTTCAGCAACTCATCGAGGCGCTGACGAACACTATCTCATCGCCCTATGAACTGGTGGTCTGTGATGACGGCTCCAGTGACGGAACGGTATCAGCGCTCCGTGAACGGGGCGTGCGAGTTATTACCGGCCCTAAATCGCGGGATCGCTTGGAACAAGAACCGTGGACTTTATTTTCTCCTGACCTATACAGCTTGCGACGTGCTTCTCCTACTCGATGATGACGTCCTGCCATCCGTGATTGGCTGGGAGCAGGAATGGCTCGCTGCTGCCCGGCGACTTGGTCATGTGAACCTCGCGCATCCCCAGCTCCCGGAAGCGGTGCTGGGCGGCCGCTGTACAGCGCGCAGTCCGGGTTTGGCAAACCGGATCAGTGGAGCGTGTATTGCCAGCACCCGTCGAGCGCTCGCCGAAATCGGGTTTATGGACACGCGCTTTCGCGGCTACGGGCATGAACATGTCGAATATACGCTTCGGTTTCTGCGGGCAGGCTATGGAGGTGCGCTGTGGCGGCGCGGGGAGGGAGAGCTTTCGGCGTATTATTATGTGATCGCCTCCGGAATTGCCCTTCGTGATCTCCCAAGCGTCTCTGATTATCAGCATGAGCCGGCTGAACCGGGCTCTGTCGATTGAGCTTCGTTCCGAGGAACTCTACCGCCATGCATGGCGCACCTCGGAAGAGCGGGGCGACCTGCTGGCGGAGCTGCACACGGTTGTGCCTGACGGGCACAGCGGTGATAGTCATCCCGAGTGATTTTGACGAAGCTGCCTATCTCGCTCTGAACCCGGACGTCGCCAGGGCTGGCTTCTGCCCCTCTTTATCATTTTGTGGCCTACGGGGCGCATGAACCGCGGCGCTGGAAGCCGGCGGAGGCGTAAGTGGCGAAGCCTCCTCCGGCTAAGATCATTGCAGCCCATCTCTCGCCCGCTGTTCGACGCCGCCTTCTACCTCGCCGAATACCCCGACCTGGCGAACACGCGCCTCGACCCGCTGGAGCACTACGCGCTATACGGCCTGAACGAGGGCCGCAATCCCAATCCGTTCTTCGACGGCGCCTGGTATCGCGACCGCAACCCCGACGTCGCGGCCTCGGGCATGGATCCCTTGCTGCACTACCTGAGCACGGGCGCCCCCGAGTTGCGCAACCCGCATCCGCGCTTCGATGCCGCCTTCTATGTGGAGCAGCATCCGCAATCGGCGGCGAACCCGCTCGTGTTCCATATGCTCGTCGGCCGCGGGCTCGGCTTCGCCACCGAGCCCGCGTTCGATGAAGCCGCCTTCCTGCCCACGCACCAACCCTCGCCGTCCTGTCCCGCCGACGTGACCGTCGATGTCGTCATCCCGTGCTATCGGGGACTGGCGGAGACCCGGCGCTGCATCGCCTCCGTGCTGGCCGATCCCGACCGGCCGCCGGGGCGGGTCATCGTCGTGGACGACGCCTCGCCCGAGCCCGCGCTGTCGGCCTGGCTTGCCAGGCAGGCGCGGGAAGGCCGCATCACGCTGCTGCGCAACGAACGCAACCTGGGCTTCGTCGCCTCGGTCAATCGCGGCATGATGCACGCGAGGCGGGCCGATGTCGCGCTGCTCAACAGCGATACCGAGGTGCCGTCGGGCTGGCTCTCCCGCCTTGCCGGACACGCCTACGCCGAGGACCGGATCGCCTCGGTCTCCCCGTGGTCGAACAACGCCACGATCTGCAGCTATCCGAGCATTGCCGGCGGCCTGCCCGCGTTCGGACTGACGGCGGAGGCGATCGACGCGGCGGCGCGGGCGGCCAACGCGGGTCGGCGGGTTCGCGTGCCCACCACCGTCGGCTTCTGCATGTACATCCGGCGCGCCGCGCTCGACGAGGTGGGGACGTTCGACGCCGAGGCGTTCGGCCGCGGCTACGGCGAGGAATGCGATTTCTGCCTGCGTGCCGCCGCGCGGGGCTGGCGGCACATGCTCGCCTGCGACACTTACGTTCATCACGAGGCGGAAGTCAGCTTCGGCCGTGGCGCGAACCGGGCGCGCACCACCGGAGAAGCGGTGCTCACCGCGCGCTGGCCCGAGTTTTCGAAAGCAGTTGAAGCCCATGTCCTGCGCGGACCGGCCGAGCCGGCCCGCTTCGCCCTCACCGCCGCGCTGTACCGGCGCGCCGGGCTGCCAGTGATCCTGTTCGTCTCCCACGGCCTCGGCGGAGGCGTGCAGCGCCATGTCGAGATGCTGGCCGAACGTCTGCTCGGGCGGGCCAATTTGCTTCTCCTGCAACCCTCCGAGCGCGGCGCCCTGATCTCCGCGCCCTCCCTGCCGGGCCACGGCGCCGCGTCGATCCCGGCCGAGCGCACCGATGCGCTGGTCCGCGTGCTCGCCTCGGCGGGCGTTTCGCGGGTCCATGTGCATCATGTCATGGGGCTTGACCTCGACCTGCGCGGCCTGATCCGCGGCCTCGGTGTGCCGTTCGACGTCACGGTGCATGACTGGTTCCTGATCTGCCCGCAGGTCAACCTGCTGCCGCACCTGGACGGACAGTATTGCGGGGAGCCGGAGCAGGCCGGCTGCAACGCCTGCATCGCCAACCGCCCGAGCCACGGCGCGCGGGAGATCCTGCATTGGCGGGCCAGCCATTCCTGGCTGCTGCGCGAGGCCGAGCGCGTGCTGTGCCCGAGCGAGGACGCGCGCCGGCGCATGGCCCGCTTCGGGTGGGGCGAAAAGGCGGTGATCGCGCCCCACGAGCCGGCGCCGGCCGAACCCTGGGCGGTAAGCGCCCCACCCCTCGACCCCGACGAGACGCTGCGCGTCGCCGTCCTTGGCGTGCTGGCAGCGCAGAAGGGCGCGGCCAGCGTGCTCGCGCTGGCCGAGGCGACGGACGCAGCCGAGATCGAGTTGCGCCTGATCGGATACCCGGAGCAGAAGCTGCCCCGCCATCTGCGCCGGCGGATCAAGGTCACGGGGCCATACGAGGACGAAGCGCTGCCCGGTCTGCTGGCCAAGGCGCGGCCGCATGTCGTGTGGTTCCCCGCGCAGTGGCCGGAGACCTGGAGCTACACGCTCTCAGCCGCGATCGCGGCGGGACTGCCGATCGTGGCCGCCCGCATCGGCGCGTTCCCCGAGCGGCTTGAAGGCCGTCCGCTCACCTGGCTGGTCGAACCCGACGCCCCGACCGCCGTGTGGCGGGCCGCGTTCGCCCAGGCACGGGCGGCGATCGAGGAGCGCGGGCGTTCAACGCCCAGGCTGCGTCCGGCGCTGGGTGATTTCTATGGCGACGAGTACCCTGACCACCCCTCCCCCAACCCCCTCCCGCGAGGGGAGAGGGCTTCCGCCCGCGTCTCGCGGGAGAGGTGCGCTCAGCGTGGTGGTCGTGCCGGAGCGGTATGAAACGACTGGGGTACCCACGCCCTGCGCCTATATCCGGCTGCTCCAGCCGCTGCATCATCCGCTGGCGGCGGCGGGGTTGGAGGTGACGGTGGCGCGGCCGGAGGAGGCGCTGGATCTCCGTGCCGACATCCTGCTGACGCAGCGCCACGCGATCCCGGACCTCGCGGCCGCCGAGGCGCTGGCGCGGCATTGCCGCAAGAGCGGCATGACGTTGGTCTACGACCTCGACGACGATCTGCTGCACATCCCCCCGGACCATGCCGACGCGGCGGAACTGCATGGCCGGACGGCAGTGGTGCGGGAACTGCTGGCCCGTGCCAACGCCGTCTGGGTCTCCACGCCGGGGCTCGCCCGCCGCATCGCCGGCGCAAGGGCCGACGCGCGCGTGGTACCAAACGGGCTGGACGAGCTTCTATGGTTCCCGGACGGTCAGCCGCCGAAGCGCCTGCGCCAGGGACCGGTGCGGATCCTGTTCATGGGCACGGCGACGCATGACGGCGACTTCGCCCTGATCGAGCCGGCGCTGGCGCGGCTGCACGCGGCATTCGGCGCGCGCATCGCTTTCGACATGGTCGGCGTCACCACGCGCGACGATCTGCCTGGCTGGGTGAACCGCATGGCCCCGGACGCGGTGGCGGGGCAGTCCTATCCGGGGTTCGTCAACTGGATCACGCAGTTGTCGGCCTGGGACATCGGCATCGCCCCGCTCGTCGACACCCCGTTCAATCGCGCCAAGTCGGCGATCAAGACGCTCGACTACGCGGCGCTCGGCGCGGCGGTGCTCGCCTCCGACGTGCCGGCGTATCGGGGCTCGCTTGCCGGTGCGGGCGGCGGCAAGCTGGTCGCCAACACCGAGGCGGCATGGCTCGACACCCTGGACCACCTGATCCGCCATGCCCGTCTCCGGCGGGACCTGGCCGCCGGCGCCCTGGCGGCGCTGCGGGACAGCGGAACTCTGGCGGCACAGGCATCGGGGCGGCTGGCGGCGTTCCGCGCTATAATGGACCGTGCCAGCCAGGACGAGGCGAAAGACCTGCAGACGGCGTGATGGGTTGTCCGCACGGATGGCGGCCGATAACCTCCCCTTCGACGGCCAAGAACGTCAGCACAAGCTGGTCGAGACGGAGGAAAGACATGCGAAAAGACCACTCATCGCGGGCGCGCATTGTCGCGTGTCTGCCAACGATGCTGCGCCGCGCCGGGATCGTGCTTTCCGCCGCCCTCGGATTGGCAACCCTCGGTGCCGCGCCGGGGTGGGCCGCCGATGCCGCCGCGCCCTGCACGCCGGTGAAGGGCGTCAAGTTCATCTGCAACGCGACCAATGTGGAGGATTTCGCGCCGGTTCCGCGCAGCTCCTGGGTGTTCGGCAGCGATCTTCCTACGCCGGGCACGAAGCAAGGCTATCTGCATCTCTTTGACGCGCGAAAGGACACCGTCTCGAAAATCGAGCCCTCTCAGATCGCGACTCGTCCAGACAAGCAGCGCTATGCCGATTGCCCCGGCGCTCCGGACATGTCGATCTTCGCGCCGCACGGCCTCGATCTCACCGCGCCCAAGAACAATCGCGCGGTGCTGTACGTGGTCAATCACGGCGGACGCGAGTCGGTGGAGGCCTTCGACGTCGACCTGAGCAAGGCCCGGCCAGCGCTGACCTGGACCGGCTGCGTCGTCGCCCCGCAGGGGTTCTGGCCGGATGCCGTCGCCTCGCTGCCCGATGGCGGGCTGCTGGTCACGAGTTTGTGGGACCCGACGGACCCGCACCGGGTGGACAAGCTGTCCAACGGCGAGCCGGTGGGCGCGCTCGATGAATGGCGCCCGGACAAGGGCTGGTCCGAGTTGCCGGGGACCAAGGGCATGTCCGGGCCGAACGGCGTGATCGCCTCGCCCGACGGCAAGGAGGTCTATATCGCCGTCTGGTCGGGCCATCAGGTGACGCGCGTCTCGCGGGGGACCAACCCGGTAAAGACCGACAGCATCCCGACCGGCATCCTCACCGACAACGTGCGGTGGTCGCCGGATGGCAAGACGGTCTATGTCGGAGGCCAGGACACGACGGTGAAGCAGGTGCTCAGCTGCTTCGAGTCCAGCCAGGCCAATTGTCCCAACGTGCCGTTCAAGATCTACGCGCTAAACCCGCGGACGATGAAGCTGACCGATCTGGTGAAAAGCGGCGTGTACGGCGCGATGGGCGCTGGGACGGGAGCGATCAAGGAGGGGAACCAGCTCTGGGTCAGCAGCTTCCGGGCTGACCGGATCGCGTTGTTTCCAATGAAATAACTCTCTTGCTCTGAAGGTGGATGCAACTCTCTTCAGCATTCCCTGCGGAAAGCCGGAATCCAGGCGTGCCGCGCCCCTTCGCGAGCCGCCTGGACTTCCGCTTCCGCGCGCATGGGCCTTAAAAGAAGCTCAGCCGAACACCTCCTCCTGCGCCTCGATCCGGGCCGGATCCAGATCCATCCCGATCCCCGGCTGATCGTTCGCGTACACCTCGCCCTCGCGCGGCACGATCGGGTGCGCCAGGAAGTGCTGGTTGATCGCGTTCCACTTCACCAGGTACTCCTGATAGGGCGTGTGGATCGGCGACTGTGTCAGCGAGAAGTGGATGCCGGCGGGAGAGGAGTGCCCGTGCGGGATCACGATCAGGTCGTGCGCGGTGGCGTGCGCGGCGATCTTGAGGGTCTCCGACAGGCCGCCCGCCCAGTAGATGTCGGGCTGCAAGACATCCAGCGCTCCGGCATCGATGAAGCGTTTGAAGCCCCAGCGTGTGTATTCGTGCTCGGCGCCGGCGAGCGGGATCGGGATGCGATCGCGCAGGCGGGCGTAGCTGTCGATGCGGTCGGGCATGACCACCTCCTCCAACCAGCGCGGGCGGAACTCGGCGATGCGCGCGCCAAGCGCCTCGGTGTAGTTGGCATCGAAGGACTGCCAGCAATCGAGCATGATCTCGCAGTCCTCGCCCAAAGCCTCGCGCAGCGCGCGCACCAGGGCGACGTTCTGGCGCAATCCGTCCGGCCCGCTCATTGGGCCATGGCGGAAGAACCATTTCTGCGCGGTATAGCCCTGTGCGCGGTATTCCTGCGCGCGGTCGCGCACGCGGCCCAAATCGCGCACCGCGAAGCCGAGCATCGAGGCATAGGCAGGAATGGAGTCGCGCGTGGGGCCGCCGAGCAGGCGGTAAACCGGCTGGCCGAGCCAGCGTCCCTTCAAGTCCCACAGCGCGCAATCGACGGCGCTGATGGCGAGCATCGCGTCGCCCTGGCGGCCATGCACCATCAGCCGGTGCATCTGGTCCCAGAGCTTCTCGTGCGCGATCGGGTCCTGGCCCAGCAGGATCGGGCGCAACTGCCGGGCAAGGTGCATCGCCACCAACTCCCAGAGCGGGCCGGCGATGCCATGCACGCCCTGATCGGTCTCGATCCGCACGAAATACTGGGCGAGGCGGAAGCCCGAACCGACCTGCTCGCCGCCCTCGAAATCGTCGCGGACGCGATACTCCGGATAGATGTCGATCGGACGGACCAGCCGCTCCTCCCAGAAGGGACCCTCGCTGCGCATCATGCCGGTCAGGCGAAGGATACGGACGGCGGTGATCTTCATGGTGGCCTCAGTCGGGGTAGGCGAGGCGATAGGCCTCCGTCATGATGTCATCGAGGCGCCGGCCGGGGCGCCAGAGGCTCATTCCGCCCGCCTCGCTGGTCGCGTCGGGGTGTTGGCGCGGGCATTCCTGGGGCGCATCGATGACGGTGCGCACGGGGATCAGCGCGGTCCAGGCGGGGACGGCATAGTCCTCCTCCTCGTCATGAACATCGAGCGCGCGGATCTTGCCGGAGGCTTCCTCGATCTCCATGCCGAGCACCGTGGTCGCCTTGATTTCCTGCGCGGTGGGCGGGCGCAGCACGCGGGAGCGGCCGTGAAAGAAGCGATCGACGAAGCTGTCCATGGCGCGCAGCTTCGCCTCGCCCTCGATCAGGTGGGCGTGGCCATAGGCCATCACCGCGCGGTAGTTAATCGAGTGATTGAATCCGCAGCGCGCCAGCACCACCGCGTCCATGTGCGTGACCGTCAGGCACACGGGGATGCCCTTCGCCTCGGCACGCAGCATCCGGCTCGCCGAGGAGCCGTGCCAGTAGAGATGGTCGCCCTCCCGCCAGAACGCGGTCGGGGTGCAATAGGGTTGGCCGTCGATGACGTAGGCGATGTGGCAGACCATCGCGGCATCGAGAATCCGGTAAACCGTCGCCCGATCGTAATGACCCCGGTCGGGTCTCCGGCGCACGCGGCTGCGGTTTGTCTTCGCGAATGTGTCAGGGTTGTCGAGCATGCGTCCTCCCACGACGTGACCCGATATCCGACAAGCTGCTCCTTGGAAAGTCAAAGATTTCGCACTTGTCGGGTTCAGGTTGCCGGCTTATGGCTCGCCGCCATGACAGGCGCGTGCCTTCAAGGCGGGCGGCCGCAGTGAGCGTCGGTGCGACGCGGAACGGCTCGGAGGCGGGGATTGCTGCCTCCGAGGCCCTTTATCGCGCCACGTTCGACCAGGCGGCATTAGGGATCGCTCATGTCGGATTGGATGGCCGATGGCTGCGCGTCAATGATCGCCTGTGCGCCATCATTGGATATGCGCGCGAGGAGTTGCTCGGACGCGCCTTCCCGGAGTTCACGCACCCTGACGACCTCGCCGACAATCTCGCCCATATGCAGGCACTCCTCGAAGGTCGCGAGAGCGTCTACACGATGGAGAAGCGGTACCGACGGCGCGACGGGACGCAGATCTGGGTCAAGCTGACTGCGTCGCTTCTGCGCGATGCCGCGGGTCGGCCCGAGCACTTCATCAGCGTGGTGGACGACATCTCGGACCGCAAGCGCGCCGAAGCGGCGCTGCGTGAAAGCGAAATCAGGCAGCGGCTGGGGCTCGACGCGGCCGAGGTCGGGATCGCCGAGTGGGATCATGCACGCGGCGTGTTTCGCGTCGACGCACGCATCGCCGCGCTGTCGCGCGGTCTTCTGCCACCCGACACTTGGCTCGCGGTGGACGGGCCGGAGCGCGCGGCGTGGACCGCCCGGCTGCATCCGGATGATCGGGCGGCGAATCAGGCCGACCGCCAGGCGCAGGCCGAGGGCAGGGTCAGCAAGCGCAATGTTGAGTTTCGCATCGGTCTTCCGGGTGGCGGCTGGCACTGGATCTCGCGCGCCTCCGCGGTGCTTGCGCAGGACGAGGCCGGCCGCGCGCTCCGCGTGATCGACGCGCTACAGGACGTGACGGAACGCAAGCAGGGCGAGGAGCGGCTGCGCCGGGCGCTCGACGGGCTGCCCCAGATGGCCTGGCTGACTCGCCGCGACGGCACCGCGCTCTACTACAATCGCCGCTTCCTCGAATATGCCGGATCCGGCGTCGGCTCGGGCTTGGAGGACCGGCTGGTGTTTGTCCATCCCGAGGACGCGGCGCGCGTGCGTGAGCTGAGCCTGCACGCACGTGCCCGCGCGAGCGAGTTCGACGCCGAAGCGCGGCTCCGCCGCCATGATGGCGCCTGGCGCTGGCATCGGCTGCACGCAGTGCCGCTCGATGCGCCCGAGACGGGCGATCTCGCCATCTCGACCGCCGTGGACGTCCACGACATCAAGGAGGCCGAGAGGGTGCTTGCCGAGGCGAATGCCGAGCTTGAACGGCGCGTCGCCGATCGTACCCGGGCACTGAGCGCGGTAGCGCGCGAACTGGCCGCCGAGATGCGACGGCGTGAGGATGCCCAGGCGGCGCTGCTGCAGGCGCAGAAGCTGGAGGCGCTGGGTCAGCTCACCGGTGGGGTGGCGCATGACCTCAATAACGTGCTGGTTGCCGTGATAGGCAGCTACGAGCTGATCCGTCGGCGCATCGATGACCCGGTGCTGCTGCGCTTGGTGCAGCTCGGCGAGCAGGGAGCGGGCCGGGCGGCGGCGCTGGTGCGTCAGCTTCTGGCTTTCGCCCGCCGCGAGACGCTGAAGCCGGTGCTGGTCGACGTGGCGGCGCTGCTGAGCCAGGTCGAGAGCCTGACCCGGCATGCGATCGGTCCGTCGATTCCATGCGTCCTGGATGTCGAGGCCGGCATCTGGCCCGTGCTGGTCGATCCGCAGCAACTGGAGATGGCGCTGCTGAATCTTGCCGTGAACGCGCGCGACGCGATGGGGGAGGACGGCACGCTCACCATCTCGGCGCGCAACCGGGCGGATGGGGCGTCCTGGCCGGGTACGCTCCGGCGCGGGCCGGCCGTAGCCATTGCCGTCGCCGACACCGGCTGCGGCATGCCCCCTGACGTGCTGGCCCGCGCCTGCGAGCCGTTCTTCACCACCAAACCGCGCGACAAGGGAACCGGCCTTGGCCTGGCTACCGTGAGCGGCTTCGCCGAGCAGTCGGGCGGCGCGCTGCGCATCGAAAGCCGGGTGGGGCAGGGCACGACGGTGACGATCCTGCTACCCCCCGCCCAGGCCGAATCGGCGGCCGAGGCTGGCACGGCGGACGATGCGCTGGAGATCGGCCGGCAGGAGAATGCGGTGGTGCTGCTGGTGGACGACGACGAGCAAGGGCGCCCGGTGACGGCGGCGCTGCTGCGCGACATGGGATATGCCGTGATCGAGGCATCGGACGCCGAGAGCGCACTCGCCGTCACGTACGCCACGCCGGCGATCGATCTGGTGGTGACGGATGTCATCATGCCAGGCACAGACGGCCCAAGCTTGGTCGGGCGCATCCGTGCCGAACGGCCCGGCCTGCCAGTGTTGTTCATCACCGGCCACCCAGGGACCCATGCCCTCGACAACGAGACCGTGCTGGCTAAACCGTTCACCGCGCGCGAGCTGCGCGACGGCGTGCTGCGGGCGCTACGACAGGCATAGTCTAGCAGACCCTACGCCCGGAATGGGCAAGTCGAGATATCTAGAGGCCTGTTATGAACTGGCCATCAGTAAAGCGGCTTGCTTCAACATGAGGCAAGCTGAGGGCGACGAAGTTCAAGCTAGCCAGAGTGCTGGCATAACGCTCATAGTCTCTGATCAGACAGCCGGGAGCGATTTGTCCAGGCCAGCGACCGCTCCGCGACCCACGGCTTGGCAGCAGCACGAAGCCCTTCTGTGGCCTCGGGCAAGGCGCGGATCGCGGAGTGACCAGCTCGATGGACACCCGCTGTGCCTTGGCCACCGCCTCGGCCCTCTCGCGCGTTGTAGCGCCTGATCGGCCATGGCAACCTCGACGCTGCCCGCCGTTGCGTTCGGGCACTGGATCGACCAGCGTGTTCCAGCGCTTCCGGCGCTGGTCGTCAACATTGGCGGGCGTGACTTGCAACGCGAGCGCCTGGCTTCGAGCGCTTGTCCGACGAGCCAGATGTCGAACTTGGACGCCCTGATCGTACGGCACGATCGTCACCGCCCATCAGAAGGCGAGCGACGCTACGGCCGCTTATCGGGCCATCAGACGCTCGCGAGGCGGGCTGGCTATCCAGAGATCGCCGCGCTGGTGGACGCGCTTAGCAGATCCGGCCCGCTTCGCCTGGCGCAGCACGGCGCGCACGGTCATGCGCCAACGCTTCAAAGCAACCCGCCGCCAGCCATCGCTTTCGACGCCTTGCTCGGTACACCGCCGCCCACGGCGGCAGGCTGCGTTGCGGCATCTCGATGCGCCATGGCGCCGTCGCCGGTCATCTCACCAATGTAGCCGCAGGCCGTTGAACGCCTACGCGCAAGGACATGCTCGCGCTGACGCCGCCTCTTCGGGCAGCATGGTCGCCAGATGAGGGGGTCCGAACCAGTACGCCACTCTTCGCTCGGTCACAGTCCGATGGATACGGTTTACGCTCCGGGGTCATCAGCCCCGCAATGGTCATTATCAGAGACGTAGGTAACCATCAACAGACCCTCGTACTCCCTATCGGTGAACAATAGTCGCTGAAACCGTCATCGCGAGGCGCGCAGCGCCGTGGCGATCCAGGCCCGCTGCGCCGTATTGCCCATCTGGGTCGCCCGTCTGGATCGCCACGCCACCAAGAGGCGGCTCGCGATGACAGCCTCGGCGGCACGGGGCCACTACGATACTATTACTCCGCCGCCAGCGCCGGGCGGGCATCGAGGCGGCGCAGCGCGCGGTCGATCCATTGCGCGGTCAGCTTCTCCTGCGCGCCGTTCTGGGTCAGCCGCTCGTGCAGGGCCGGGAAGTCCATCCGGTCCAGCACCTGATCCTGGTTGAAGCAGGAGAAGACCACCGTGCGCTCGCCTGTCACCGCATCCACATGGGGTTGCAGGCACTGGGCGCAGACCTCCTTCATCATGCACTGCATCGGGCTGTTGATCGATCCGACCGCGCTGTGCGCCGGATCGAGATAGGGCGCCAGCACGCCGTGCCGTGCGGCGCTCACCGCCTGCATCATGCGGTCCGAGCCGATCACAATCAGGTGCTCGGCCTCGCTCAACTTGATCGCCGGCTCGCCAAGCCGGCCGGCGGCGTAGGCAGCCATCGCCTGGACGATGTTGCCGACGAAACCGCGGTCCCGCGGGCGTGCCGGGTTCGGCGCAAAGCCCGGCGCCTGGTCGCAGCACCAGACGATCACGTCGGCGGCGCGCTCGATCTCCGCCATCTTGTAGCGATCCTCCATCCGCTTGTAGCCGGCGAAGTAGAGGACGCGCGACCCGGCCGCGCGCAGCGCCGCTCCGATGGAGAACAGCACGGCGTTGCCGAGGCCGCCGCCCACCAGGGCGATGGTGGCGTTCGCCGTGATCTCCGTCGGCGTGCCGGTCGGTCCCATCAGCACCACCGGCTCGCCGGGGCGCAGCATGGCGCAGAGATCGGAGCTGCCGCCCATCTCCAGCACGATCACCGAGACCAGCCCCGCCTCGGGGTCGGTCCAGGCGCCGGTCATCGCCAGCCCCTCCATCCCCAGCACGGTCGCCCCCGCCGGCTCCTCCAGGCGTGGCGCCAAGGTCTCGAAGTTCTGCAAGCGGTAGAACTGGCCGGGGCGGAAGGCGCGCGCGGCGGCGGGGGCGCGCACCACCACCTCGACGATGGTCGGCGTGAGGCGGTTCACCGCGTGGACGGTGGCGCAAAGCTCGTCCCGGCAGCGCGCGATCAGCGCGGCGCCGCGCACATCCGTGGCCGGGCGCGCGGCCATCGCGCGCGTGACGATCGGATAGCCGCGCTTGGCCCCGCCCATCGCCTTGACGACGTTGCCGAAGAAGCTCGGGTGCAGGTCGCCGAAGAAGCTGATGAAGCGCGCATCGGGTGCGCGGTGCATCAGCACCTGCGGCGTCTCGGGCTTGGCGAAGGCGCGGGCGGGGGAGACCGGCACGCCGCTCTCGTCGAGGGCCTGGAAATACTTCCCGTCGAGCGCGATCCGGCCATCCTCACGCGCCAGCACCGTATTGGGCTGAGTGCCGGCGGCGACCAGGATCGCGCGCGCGGGCAGCGCGGTTTCGGTGCCGTCACTGCGCGCGAGAAGCAGCGCGGCGGCGTGCCCGAAGCGGTCCACCTCGACTGCGCGCGGCGACAGGCCCTCGGCGAAGCGCACCGCTTCCTCCAGCGCCTTTGCCACCTCCTCGTGGTTCAGCGTATACGAGGGGCTATCGATCAAACGCCTTCGGTAGGCGATGGTCGCGCCACCCCAGGAGTCGAGCAGCCGCGCCAGTTCGGGAGCCCGGCCGTCACGCGCCGCCGCCTCACGCTCGGTGCGGATGGCGGCGGCATGGGCCAGGAACTCGTCCGCGACCTCCGCCTCCTCCGCGGTCCAGCGCGCGCGCACCGTCGCCTCGCCGCGCTCCTGCGCGAGCGTGCGGTAGCGGCGCGCGAATTTCTCGACCTGGCGCACATAGTAGGCGAGACTTCTCGGTCGCCGTGTCGATCGCGGTCAGCCCGCCGCCGATCACCACCACCGGCAGGCGGAGCTGCAAATTGGCGATCGACGACATCTTCGCCGCGCCGGTGAGCTGCAGCGCCATCAGGAAGTCCGAAGCCTGCCGCACGCCGCGCGCCAGCCCGTTCGGGATGTCGAGCACGGTCGGCCGACCGGCGCCCATGCAGAGCGCGATGTGATCGAAGCCCATCGCCCATGCGTCGTCGATCGAGAGCGTGCCGCCGCCGCCGAAGCGCACGCCGCCAAAATGCGCGAACCCTGCCCGCCGCTCCAGCAACACGCAAATCAGCTTCAGGTAATTCTTGTTCCAGCGCACGGTGATGCCGTACTCGGCAACCCCGCCGAAGCCCGCCATCACGCGGTCGTCGAGGTTCTCGTAAAGCGTCGCCACGTCGCGCACGGGTCGGGTCGGGTCCAAGCCGAGGGGCTCGATCTTCAGCCCGTCGATCGCGACGATGGTGTGGCCGTCGTTCAGTAGGTGGTGCGCCAGTGTGAAGCCCGCCGGTCCCAGTCCGACGATCAGCACCTTGCGCCCGCTGTCCGGACGCGGCAGCGGGCGGCGTATGTCGAGCGGGTTCCAGCGCGTGAGCAGGCTGTAGATCTCGAGCCCCCAAGGCAGCGCCAGCACGTCCTTCAGGATCGAGGTCTCGGCTTGCGGGATATCGACCGGCTCCTGCTTCTGATAGATGCAGGCCTTCATGCAATCGTTGCAGATGCGATGGCCGGTGGCCGCCATCATCGGGTTGTCCACAGCGATGGCGGCGAAGGCGCCGATCACGCTGCCCTGGGCGCGCAGCGTATGCATCTCGCTGATCTTCTCGTCGAGCGGACAGCCGAGCAGCGGAACGCCGAACGGCGATTTCTGATAGGCGCCGGTCTTGCGGTCCTTGAGCCCCTTGCTGCAGGAATCCTTGCCCTGGGTGTGACACCAGATGCAGTAGTTCATCTGGTCCAGCGCCTGCTGTGGCCCCATGCCCGGATCGGTCAGCGCGAACCCGTCGCGGTGGCGCCAGTCATGTTCCGGCAGGCGCAGCATGGTCACCCCGTCGCGCTCTATTGTCTCAAGCGGAACCAGGTGCATGGGGTCGATCTTGCGCGGCACCCGGAACAGCGTGTTGGCGGGATGCGCCACCCGCCCGGCATCGGTCAGCGTGGCCCAGGCGGCGTAGCGGGCGGCGAGATCGAGCGCCTCGGCATCGGCCGACTTCTCGAAATGCGCGACGTGGCGGGCAAAGCTCCGTTCGGTCAGCGCCTCGCCGAAGCTTGCCTCCAGGGCGTTGCGCAGCGCGGGGCCATCGAAGCCGGACGGATCGGGGTATTTCTTCACCGCCTGGCGCTGCACGAAAAGCCGCTTGCAGGCATGGACCGGATCGAGCGCAAGGGTGGCGCGGTTCAGCGCCTCGACGTCCGCCTCGATCCCGAACAGCGTCGTTACGAAACGATCCAGCGCGGGACCGAGGGCAACGACCAGTTCAGCCTCTTCTTTGGTGGCAATCCCCTCCGGCGCGGCGCGGGCGGACAGCAGGCGAGCGTACAGGGCAGCATCGTCGGAGACGAGCGCATCCAGGAAGGCGCGGTCGAGGCGGATGAGCCCATCGCGTGTCGCCAGGTCGGCGAACGCGAAGCCGAGGCCGAGTGCCGGGCCGTCGGTAGTCGATGCAGCATCCATGGGGGCTCAACCGCTTTCGGACAGAGGGGCAGGCGAGGCGGCAGACGGCCGCATGGCGAAGGCGCCATGCCACGCCGCATTGGGCCAAGCAAGCCGATCAGGCCCGAGAGGTCGGTCCTTCCTCGCGCTCCGTCAACCGTTGCTTCCCTGCGCCGCCATCTCGGCCGGGATGCGCTCCCGCGTCGGCTCAGCCGCGTCCGTATCCGGTCGGGTTTGCGCCGCTTGGGCAGGCGGCTTGCAGGAGTCGCGGACGAGCAGGTCATGGGCCAGTACGATGCGGCGAAAGTCGTGCGGGCTCATGGCGATACTCCCCGTTTTGAGTACGTCGAATGAACCGGCCGACTATGACCGAAACCGGGCTGGAAGTGTTACGGATATTTGCGTTGGCGTTTGCACCGACGCCGGGGAGCGTAGGTCGACAGGAGTAGGCGACCCGCGAACGGGCCGCCCTCTTCCTACCGAGGCCTCACGATGATCTTGATCTTTACGGTCAAGATCACCATGATCGGTAGAAGGTTGCGATGGCTTCTACCCATCGTTTTCCTCCCGCTCCAAACGCCGGCCGGGACCATCCCGGCCGGCGTTCGTGTTTTCCGGGCTGGAGATTAACAAACACTAGCGTTGCCCGGATTGCCGGGCGGGCGGGTCGGCGCGATGCTCGGGTCCGCACCAGGAGAGAGGCCAGCGATGACCGAGGCCGCCCCCGACACCGGCTATGCCGCCGCCTACGCTGCGTGGCGGCGCGATCCCGAGGGGTGGTGGGCGGATATCGCCGAGGGGATTGCCTGGGATCGGCGCTGGGACCGGGTGTTCGATCGGGAGTCCGGCCCGTACGGTCGGTGGTTCGCCGGCGCGCAACTCAACACCGCTTACAATTGCCTCGATCGCCACATCGCCGCCGGCCGGGGCGAGCAGGCGGCGCTGATCTGGGACAGCGCGATGGAAGGGCGGGTCGAGTGCTTCACCTACCGCGCCCTGACCGACCGGGTGTCCCGTTTCGCCGGCGCGCTGGCGGCGCGCGGGGTCGGGCGCGGCGACCGGGTGGTGATCTACATGCCGATGGTGCCTGAGGCGGTGGTCGCCATGCTCGGCTGCGCGCGGCTGGGCGCGATTCACTCGGTGGTGTTCGGCGGCTTTGCCGCAACCGAACTCGCCGCGCGCATCGCCGATGCCAAGCCCAAGGTGATCGTCTCCGCCTCGTGCGGGCTCGAGCCGGGGCGGATCGTCGCCTACAAGCCGCTGCTCGACGCGGCGATCGCGCTGTCGCCGCACAAGCCCGATTGCTGCCTGATCCTGCAGCGCACGGCGCTGCGGGCGGAACTGATGGCGGGGCGCGACGAGGACCTGGCGGCGGCGGAGGCGGCCGCTCGCCCGCATGAGCCGGTGCCGGTGGCGGCAACCGACCCGCTCTATATCCTCTACACGTCGGGGACGACCGGGCGCCCCAAGGGTGTGGTGCGCGACAACGGCGGGCACGCCGTCGCGCTGTGGAACTCCATGCGGATGATCTACGGCGTGGACGCGGGCGACGTGTACTGGGCCGCCTCCGATGTCGGCTGGGTGGTGGGGCACAGCTATATCGCCTATGCGCCTCTGCTGCGTGGCTGCACCACGATCATGTACGAGGGCAAGCCGGTCGGCACGCCCGATGCGGGCGCGTATTGGCGCGTTTGCGCGCAGCACCGGGTGAAGGTGCTATTCACCGCCCCCACGGCGATGCGCGCGATCAAGCAGCAAGACCCGGACGGCCGCCAGCTGGCTCGCCACGACCTGAGCCGGCTTGAGGCGCTCTACCTCGCAGGCGAGCGGTGCGACCCGCCGACCGCCGCGTGGGCGGCGGAGCGCCTGGGCATCCCGGTCGTCGATCACTGGTGGCAGACCGAGACCGGATGGGCGATCACGGCCGGGTTCCGCGACCTAGGCCTTTTCCCGTTCCTGCCCGGCTCGGGCGGCCGGCCCAGCCCCGGCTACGCACTGCATGCCCTCGATGACGAAGGCCGCGAGGTCGCGCGCGGGCAGACCGGCAATCTCTGCGTCCGGCTGCCCCTGCCTCCGGGCTGCGCGCCGACGCTATGGGGCGACGACGACGGATACCGGCGCGCATACCTGTCCGATTTCCCGGGCTGGTATCGCTCGGGCGATGCCGGGGTGATCGACGAGCAGGGCGACGTATGGGTGATGGGCCGCACCGACGACATCATCAACACCGCCGGCCATCGCCTCTCCACCGGGGCGATCGAGGAGGTGCTGGCCGCCCATGAAGCCGTCGCCGAATGCGCGGTCATCGGCGCGCGCGACGCGCTGAAGGGTCAGGTGCCGCTCGGGCTGGTGGTGCTCAAGGCTGGCGTGAACCGGCCGGAGGCGGAGATCGCGGCGGAGCTGGTCGCACTGGTGCGCGAGCGCATCGGCCCCGTCGCCGCCTTTAAGGAGGCGCGCGTGGTGCCTCGGCTACCCAAGACACGGTCGGGCAAAATCTTGCGCGCGACCATACGCAGGATCGCGGATGGCGAGACGGTGACGGTGCCGGCGACCATCGAGGACGTGGCGGCGCTGGAGGAAGTGCAGGCGGTGCTGGGTCGGCAGGCCGGGTGATCGCGTCCCGGCGCCTCAGCGTACGGCGATCCGGACCACGTCACGCACGCTGCGGCCGCCGCGCCGATCGCCCGGCACGACGAGCCGCAGCCCGCCACCGGCCAGCGGGCGGCCGTCGGCCGCATAGGCGATCAGCACCGGCTTGCCCTCGAAGGCCGGGTCAAGCTCGGCCAGCGCGAGCGCGGCCGTGTAGCCGTCGCGGCCGGTCACGATCAGCACCTTGGCAACGTGATCGCGCGGCTTCGCTGCTTCCAGGACTCCCGACTGTTCGAGCAGCGTCCAGAGCCTGACGCCCGCATACGTCGCCGTCGTCTGGCCGTGCTCGCCCTCGAAGGATACGCGCTGTTCCACGCGCGGAAGGCTCTGCAAATCGGCAGCCGTAAGGCGCAGCTCGTGGCGCGCGTCACCGTCGATCACAAGCGCCGAATCCGGCGCTTGCGGCGCTGGCGCCGGACCGGCGCCGACCGAGAGCAGGAGCGCCGCGGCGAGCAGCGCCGGAGCGGCGAGACGCCGCACCTACTTGGCCACCATCACATCCGATGCCTTGATCACGGCGGTTGCCTCGTCGCCTTGCTTGATGCCGAGTTCCTCGACCGCGTCGTTGGTGATCGAGGACGTGATCACCACGCCGCTGCCGATGTCGATCCGCACATGCGAGGTGGTGGCGCCTTTCTGCACCGCGACCACCTTGCCCTTGATCTGGTTCCTTGCGCTGAGCTTCATGCTGTCGTCCCCCTGCGAACGTTGACCTCCCATAGGCTACCGCGAGCGGCACGGTCTCGGCCATAGACCGTCCGTCCCTGCACGTCCTGGTGGCCCGGCGCAATCTCGGCTGGCGCAGCACGCTTGGCGCGCCTGCCCCGCGCCTCTGGCCACCCCGCCTGTCGGGCCCTATCCTCGCCGCCATAGCACACGCCGAGGAGCACGCATGGGCCGGACAGCCACCCTGATCACTGCCGCGCTCGCCCTTGCCGTCCCGTTCGCCTCGCCGCGCGCCCAGGTGCAACCAGCCGCTCCGCCGCACGCCTTCCTGTTCGGCGCCTGGACGGGCGGGCTGTTCCCGCCGCCATCCTCGCTTTCGGCACAGGGGTGCCTGGCGCAGCCCACGGTGATCTTCACGCGGGACGTGGTTCTGCGTGCCACGCTGACCGACGTGCTGTACGTGCAGCGCGCGATCGAGACGGCGCGCGGCACCGGCGACGGCATCGACATCCGCTTCGTCGCCCAGGCGGAGGCGCCGGCATCTCCGGGCGGGTTGGGGATGGGGGCGGCCATCGCCGGGTTCGGCTGTCCCGAAGCCAGCGTGCTGCACGTCCAGCGCGTGTCCGCTAACGAGATCAGCTTCCCCGGATGCCGGGACTTCCCCTTCCCGCTCGTCCGCTGCCCAGCCGGCTGAGCGCCGCCGAACAAGAACGATCCAGGAGACGCCGCATGTCGCGCACCGTTGCCCGCCTGCTCGCCGAAAGCCTGGAGGCGCACGGCGTCGACCAGATCTACTGCGTGCCCGGCGAGAGTTACATCGGGCTGACCAACGCGCTGGTCGAGATGAACAGCCTCCGACTTGTGGTCTGCCGTCACGAGGGCGGCGCCGGGTTCATGGCGGTGGCGGACGGCAGGCTGCGACCGCGGGCGGGCGTCTGCATGGTCTCGCGCGGCCCCGGTCTATCCAACGCCATGGTCTCGCTGCACTCGGCCCATCACGACGCCACGCCGCTGGTGATGCTGGTCGGGCAGGTGGAGCGCGCTGATTTCGGCCGGCAGGCGCTGCAGGAGCAGAACTATTCGGTGTTGCTCGCCGACATTACCAAGGCCGTGATCGAGGTGAACGAGCCGGTCCAGGCGTCGGAGGCGATCGCGCGCGCTTTCCACCTGGCCGAATCCGGCACGCCCGGCCCGGTCGCGGTGGTGCTCCCCGAGGACATCTTCGAGGAAACGACCGAAGCGGCGTTGGATCAGCCCCGCCCGCGCGCGCTGGCCGCGCCGCGCCGGCAAGACCTGGACACGCTGGCCGAGATGCTCGCCCGCGCCGAGCGTCCCCTGGTCCTGGTGGGAGGCGCGCTGGTGACCGACGAACTGCACGATCCGGCGGCCACCGACGAGCTGCGGCAATTGGCCGAGAGCTGGATGTTGCCGGTCAGTCCCACGCATCGCCGCCCGCAGCTCTTCGATTCCCGGCATCCGAACTATGGCGGCTACATGGGCATCCGGGTCGCGCCGAAGCTGATTGCCGAGATGAAGCGGGCCGACCTGCTTGTGTCGCTGGGCGAGCGGATGACCGACACAGTCAGTCAATCCTACCGTTTCCCCACGGCGCCGCAGCCGCAGCTTCCGTTCGTGCATGTCTGGCCGGATGCCGACGAGATCGGGCGGGTTTGGCGGGTCGATCTCGGCATTGCCTGCGCGCCGCAGGAGGTCATCCGGGGCCTGCTCGCCCGCGGCGCGCCGGCGGGCGCGGAGCGGCGGCGTGGCTGGGTCGGCGGTCTGCACGCGCTGCATCGCGAGCTGATGGAACCAACCTGGGAGCCGGCTCCCGACGGGGTCAATTTCGCCGCCGTGGCGTGCGAGGTGAACCGCCATCTGGCGCCCGACGCGGCGGTGACCTCGGATGCCGGCAATTTCGGCAGCTTCATTCACCGCTACATCGATTTCCGGCCGGGACAGGTCTTCCTGTCCTCGGTGGTCGGCGCCATGGGCTCGGGCGTGCCGATGGCGGTCGCCGCCGGGCTGCGCCGGCCGGGGCGGCAAGTGGTGGCATTCGTCGGCGATGGCGGGGCGCTGATGATGGGCAACGAGATCGCCACCGCCTGCCAGTACGGCGCCAATCCGGTCGTGGTGATCTCGGATAATCGTTGCTACGGCACGATCCAGATGCACCACCATGTCCGCTATCCGGGGCGGGCCTTCGAGGCGGCGACCGGACTCAAGAACCCCGACTTCGCCGCCTGGGGCCGCTCATTCGGCGCCGAGGGCATCACCATCCGCACCGAAGCCGAGATCGCCGATGGCATCGCGCGGGCTTTCGCAGTGAAGAACCGGCCCGTGGTGGTGCATGTACATACGTCGGCGGTGCAGATGAGCGCCTGGCGCCGCTACGAACCAGCGCCGTGACCACGAAAAGGCGCTCCAAACTTGTGGCGAAAACGACGCACACCAGATTTACCTGTGGCATTTTTGTCCAGTGTCGCGAGTCTTTGATTCCGAGTTGCCATTCCGGTGATTAACAATCCGTTTGCGTCCGCAACTGCCACATCACAAACTCGCTTCCGCAAGAATGACCGCACCCGGTCACCCAGGGCGCCCTAGCGGGCGACGTCCCATGAACGACAACAGGAGATCACCGTGATCAAGGTTCGCGACTTCGCTGCGGTATTGGCACTCGGTGCCATGGCCGCTCTGCCCGGCTGTTCCATGTTCGGCGGAGGCAATGAGGCCCAGACGACCGCTGCTGCGGCCCCCGCGCCCGCCCCGGCGCCCGCGCCGGCTCCCGCCCCGATGCCCCCGGCCGGCAGCAGTGCGCAGGAGAATCAGATGTCGCACAGCACCGTGCGGCAGGTGCAGCAACAGCTCAAGCAGAACCACATGTATTCCGCCAGGGTCGATGGCGTCTGGGGGCCAATGACACGCCGGGGCGTGATGCGCTTCCAGCAGGCGAACAGCCTGCAGGCAAACGGCGAGTTGGATGACGCCACGCTGCAGGCGATGAACATCACTCCGGCCGGTGGGAATGGCGGCGGCAACATGGGCGGCGGCAACAGCGGCGCCATGAACGACAATAGCGGCAATGACATGAGCAATTCGTCGAGTGGCTCGATGAACGGCGGAATGTCGAGCGGCTCTATGGGCGGCTCCACGGACAATGGCATGTCGGGTGGGTCCAGCAGCGGGTCGATGGGCAACAGCAACAACGGGTCGCTGAGCGGCAGCAACGCGAGCGGGTCGTCGAGCGGGACCGGCGGAACGGCCGCACCGGCACGATGATTCCCCCAGGCGCGGGTTCCTCGTCTTGCGCCTGATCTGAACAGGGCCGGTCCGGCTGCCTGGAGCGGTGGCCGGACCGGAACCCGAGGGGAAGCTTGCTTGCCGGCGGCGCCTCCTGCGCCCACAGTGCCGCGAGTACGGCTAGGGGAGTCGGATGGAGTTCGGCATCGGCATAGCCACGTCGCACGATTCGTGGCGGCTGGCGCAGCGGGCGGAGGAGCTTGGGTTCTCCCACGCCTGGTTCTTCGACACGCAATTGATCACCGCCGATTGCTTCGTCGCCATGGGCGCGGCAGCGCTGAAGACCTCGCGCATCCGCCTTGGCACCGGCGTCCTGGTCCCTTCCAACCGCATCGCCGCCGTCACCGCCAGCGCCTTCGCGACCCTGAACGCGATGGCTCCCGGCCGCATCGATTTCGGTGTGGGCACTGGCTTCTCGGCCCGCCGCGCCATGGGCCTCGGCGCGATGAAGCTGGCCGATCTCGAGGAGTATATCCGCGTCGTCTATGGCCTTCTGCGCGAGGAGACGGTCGAGACCACGATTGAGGGCAAGCGGCGCAAGATCCGCCTCCTGAACCCGGATGCGGGCCTCGTCAACACGCGCGACCCGATCCCGCTCCATGTCTCGGCCTACGGTCCGAAGTCCCAGGCGCTCGCCGCCCGGCTCGCAGCCGCCTGGATGTCGTTCGTCTCCGACGTGCCCGGCGCCGCCTCGGTCCTGGACAGCATGAAACGGAGCTGGCGCGATGCAGGCCAGCCCGAGGATAGGCTCTACGCCACCGCCTGGACCTGCGGCTGCGTGCTCGAGTCCGGCGAGCCCGCCGACAGCCCGCGCGCCGTGGCGCAGGCCGGTCCGCGCGCGGCGGTGCTGCTGCACCGCGCCGCCGATCTCGATATGGAGGGATGGCAGAACACCTCGGAGGTGCCGGAAGCGCTCGCTGCGGAGGTGGAGGGCTATGTGCGGATGGCCCGCGGATTCGAACCCGAGGACGCCCGTTATCTGATGAACCACCGAGGGCATTTCGTCTTCGTCAAGCCCGAGGAGCGGCGCTTCATCACCGCCGAGCTGATCCGCAGGACCACGTTCACCGCCAGCGAGCCGGAACTGAAGCAGCGGGTCGAGTCCATGCGCGACGCCGGCTGGTCGCAGATCGTGTTCTGCATCACTCCGGGCGAGGAGCGCGCGATCGAGGATTTCGGCCGGCTCCGGAAGGCGTTCGCTTGAGCGCCCCCGTCCCGGGCCCAGGGGTCTTGTCGGGATAGCAGCACCAGGGGGCTCCGACGCAGTGCCAGCATTCCGGCAACCGCGCCTTGCAGACGTAGCGCCCGTGCAGGATCAGCACATGATGCGCGTCCTGCAGCAGGTCGGGCGGGATGCGTTCCAGCAGCGCGTCCTCCACCTCCCGAGGCGTCTTGCCGGGCGCGATCCCGGTGCGGTTGCCGAGGCGGAAGACATGTGTGTCCACGGCCATCGTCGGCTCGCCGAAAGCGACGTTCAGGACCACATTGGCGGTCTTGCGCCCGACACCCGGCAGCGCCTCCAGCGCGGCGCGATCGTGCGGCACCGCGCCGCCATACTGCTCTACCAGCCGCCGCGACAGTTCCACCACGTTGCGGGCCTTGGTCTGCCACAGCCCGAGCGTGCGGACGTGGCGAGCCACACCGTCCACGCCCAATCGCACCATCGCCTCCGGCGTGGGCGCCTCGGCAAACAAGCTGGCGCTCGCCCGGTTCACGGCGGCGTCGGTGGTCTGCGCCGAGAGGACGACCGCGATCAGCAAGGTGAACGGATCGGTGTAGTCCAGTTCGCTGCGCGGGTTCGGCCGCGCGCGGGCCAGCGCCTCGAGGAAATGGCGCACATCGGCCAGCTTCATGGCACACGGCGCGGATTGCACGATTTCACTCATGGAAGCGTTGTCGCGTCCGGAAGGCCGCCGGGCAAGAGGGCCTCGCGCGCGGCCGGCGCAGGGCGAGAGTGATGGTTGTCGCGCTAAGCTCCACCATCCTGTTCGAGGCGATGATCGTCCCCCATCGCAGCCTATCGCCGCGGGGCGTGCGCGTCTTGATGGCGCTGATGCTCGGCTGCGCGGCCCTGATCGCGCTGCGTGTCTTGCTGATCGGCGCCTGGCCCGTGCTGGGCTTCAGCGTCGTCGAGGTTGGACTGGCGGTGGGCCTGCTGAAACTGAACGTCCACCGGGCGCGCGCCTCGGAACTCGTGCTCCTGACCGAGTACGCCATGTCGGTGACACGTACCGATCCTCGGGGCCGGCGGGTCGAAGTATCGTTTCCGGTGGATTGGCTCAACGTCGTTCTGGAGGAGATACCGGGCCAGGTGCCGCGGCTGGCGCTGGTCATGCGCAATGTGCGGGAAGAGATCGCGGCCTCGCTCGGCGAGGCCGAGAAGCGCGACCTGGCGGCGGCACTGGGTGACGCGCTCTGGAGATTGCGCAATCCGGTCTTCGACAACCCCCAACTGCGGGGCGAGAACTAAGGGAGGTGATCCGCGACCGGGTCCTGTCTCACCAGACCGCAAGAAGCCTTCCATCATCCTTTGCATCTGCTGGGCGCCCTGCGGCAGCATGGTCAGCCACTGGCCCAAGACCGTCTCCGGCGACCAAGTCGCCATCGATTCGCGCATACGCCGTTCCAGCCCCGCCAGAAGCGTTGCCTGCATCGGGCGCAAATCGGGCAGCCCCAGAAAGGCACGCGCCTCCTCGGCGCTACACTCCACGTCCAGCTTGATCTTCATTCATCCCCGCAAGGACTGGCCGCGGCCGAGATGGCGAGCGTGGTCGAGAGTGGTCCGGGCATTGGCGGGCCGGGCATCGGCTCGGGCCCTGGAACGGGAGGCGGGTCGAGTGGGGCTGGGTCAGGGTCAAGATAGGGGTGTTGAGCTCGCATGCTGATTCCTTGCGATTGAGCTGCATGCGGATAACTCGGCCAACACCAAGAGGTTTGCAGCTCGCCTCACCTCATATCAACGGTCCTGATCCTAACCTATGCCGTCATTCCCATGAGAAAGCGAATGACGGCATAGGTCAGGACAAAAGGCGAGGGGTACGAGACCTCGCGAGCTAGCCCTCGACCCGAGCCATCGCCTTGACCAGCTCGAACACCTTCTTGCGCTGATTGGGATCGGCGATCCGATAGTATGCGCGCACCAATTCCAATGTTTCCCGCCGCGTCATCGTATCGTCGGCGATGGTCTCCGGAGCATCGGCCACGCCGGCCGGCCGGCGGGCGGCGTTCCCGATCAAGCCGTCCGGCATGTCGTCGAAAAAGAAGCTGATCGGCACATCCAGCACGCGGGCAAGATCGAACAACCGCGAGGCGCCGACCCGGTTGACCCCGCGCTCATATTTCTGGACTTGCTGGAATGTCAGCCCGAGCTGATCCCCGAGCCGCTCCTGCGACATGCCGAGCAGGGTGCGTCGCAGCCGGATGCGAGACCCGACGTGAACATCGATCGGGCTCGGCCGACCCTCCCGATCCGCGGGCTCCGGCCCGGCCTTGGGAGTATCCCGGTCCACGTCGTCCAGCATCGATGTTCCTCAGCAATGCGGTGAGCGCGAGTCGAGGAGACGTCCGCGAACGCTCCGATTACTACAAAATAGTAAACCCACAACCAAGAATTGTCAACGCGCTTCGTCCAAAGTCGGTCAACGTATCTCACTAGGAGACTCTTCTTGCGCCATGGGCACGCGCCGTCTCCCAGCCAGACCGACAAACGCCGCGACCGAGCCGAGGCTCAGCGGCAGTGCCAGCCCGAGCGCCGCGTACGGCGTCGGCGGCAGATGACCGGGAAGGCCTATGACCAGGACACCGGACCGGTCCAGTCCGATCCGGGCCAGCTCATGGCCGCGCGCGTCGATGGCGGCGGTAATCCCGGTGTTGGCCGCCCGCAGCACCGGCAGGCCCTCCTCCACCGCACGCATCCGCACCGCGGCCAGGTGCTGGCGCGGGCCGGTGGAATTGCCGAACCAGGCGTCGTTCGTGACATTGACGATCCAGTCTGGCCGAGCCGCCTCGTCCACCACCTGAGCGGAGAAGATCGCTTCGTAGCAGATCAGCGGAGCGAAGGGCGGCAGTCCGGGAACGCTCAGCGTCCGCGGCCCGGGACCGCCGGCGAAACCCCCGCCGGGGACGATCTGGACCGGCAGCGGGAACCAGTCGGGCTGGTACTCACCGAATGGCACCAGGTGCCACTTGTCATAAAGTGCCGCCACGATGCCGTCCGGCTCCAGCGCGTAGAGCGTATTGCGGGGACGGCCCCTGGAATCGAAACGCACGGAGCCGACCAGTGCCGGATTCTCGTCGGCCGCCTCGGCAATCATCCGCCGCGCGGTCGGCTCATCGCCCAGAAGGTACGGGCTCGCCGTCTCGGGCCAGATGACCAGTTTCGGTCCGGTCCCGGCTCGGCGAACCCCGTCGCGCGTCAGGTCGAGATAGCGCTCGAAGATGCCACGGGCGAGGGCCGGGCTCCATTTCCGCCCCTCGGCGACGTCGCCCTGCACCAGCACCGCCGTCAGCCCCGGTGCCGGCGGCGGCGGCGCGGCGGTGCGGACCAGCCCGAACGCGACCCAGCCAGCAAGCAGCGTCGCCCCGGCGAAGCGGAACCCCCAGCCGAGCGACGGCAGGCCAGCCAGCAACACGGTCGCCAGGGTCAGCCCGTGGACCCCCACCAGCGCCGCCGGCTGGATCAGCACGTCACCCGCGACTCCGGGCAGTTCCCAAACGCTGCCCAGCGGGTTCCAGGGAAACCCGGTGCCGATGAACTGCCGCGCGAGGTCGCCCAGCACCCAGGCGCCGCCGAGCGTCAGAAGGCGCGGCCACCCCGGCGGTGCGAGGCGGGCCATCAGGGTGGCGAAGCCGATGAACAGGGCGAGCGTCGCCGCCAGGGCGGGCACCGCGAGGGGCACGCACCACCAGAGGCGCGCTGCCTCGATCATGATGGCCTCGGTGATCCAATAAAGGCCGATGAGGTTCAGCCCGAAGCCGAACCACCACCCGCGCCGAGCCGCCACCCAGGGGCCACGGGCGCCATCGATCAGGAGCAGCAGCGCCGGCATAGCGAGCAGCAGGACCGGAAGCATGTAGAGGGGCGGAAGCGCGAGCGCCGCCAGCAGCCCGGCGCAGAAGGCGGCCAGGTCGGCCCGCCAGCCGCGCAACGACGCGAGCGACTGGCCGATCCGACCGGCGCGAGACCCCGCAGCAGGAACCCGTGCGTCGGTCACGATGTCAGTCGAGCGCCTCGCGAAGCTGGCGCTCATAATGGCGATAGTATTTGTCGGTGACGAGATCCGTCTTGACGACGATGGCGACGTCGGTGGTGTTGAACTGTTCATCGATCACCGCTCCCTCGCCCACGAATCCGCCCAGGCGCAGGTATCCCTTGATCAAGGGCGGCAATTGGGCGAGCGCGCGCCGTGGCTCCAGGTCCGAGGAGCGCAGGCGACGCATCTCGATGAAGCGGTGCGGCAGGGCCCGCGGACGCAGCGCGGGCGGGGCGAGGTGGTTCTCATACAAATAGGTCAGTTCCGCGCCCACGGCATCCGGGTTGGTGCCGGGCAGACTGGCGCAGCCGAACATCAGATCGATGCGATGGTGGAAGACATAGGCCGCGATCCCGCGCCACAACAACTGCATGACGGCACGGTTCCGGTACGCGGCATCCACGCAGGAGCGTCCGAGTTCAAGGATGCGCCCGGGAAACCGCTCGATAGGCCCGATGTCGTATTCGCTGGCCGAGTAGAAGCCCCCGAGCTCGGCGGCCGCATCCTGGCGGATCAGGCGATAGGTGCCGACGATGCCCTCGTCGCCTGGGCCGATGGCATGATCGATCACCAGTAGATGGTCGGCCACGAAGTCGTAACGGTCGCGATCGCGCCCCGAAGCGGCGATGAGCATGTCGGGAACGGCCCCCATCTCGCCGTAGAAGACCCGGAAGCGCAGCGCCTGGACGGCGTCGATCTCGTCGGGTCCCGTCGCGAGGCGCACGCCCAGATTGCCCGCTCGCAGCTCCGAGAAGGCCGGGCCGGGTCCCTGAGGAGCGCCGATCTGGTGGGGCACGGTCACTGCGGCATCTGCTCCTGGCCGGCCAAGTCCCGCTCCTCCTCGTTCTCAAGCACGGTGTCGCGGGAGGCCAGCTTCGGCCGGCGCCGGCCGAACAGTTCCAGTCGAAGTGAGACCAGGTCGAAGCCCAGCCGCCTGGCGATTGCGTGCATCAGCAGTTCATGCTCCGGATCTTGGAACTCGATCACCTTCCCGGTCTCGATGTCGATCAGGTGATAGTGGTTCCCATGCTCGGTCGGCTCGTAGCGGGCGCGGCCGCCGCCGAAATCCCGCCGTTCCAGTATTCCCTTCTCCTCCAGGAGCCGGACGGTCCGATAGACGGTGGCGATCGAGATCCGGTTGTCCAGGGCCGTTGCCCGACGATACAATTCCTCGACGTCGGGGTGGTCGGCGGCTTCGGACAGCACGCGCGCGATGACCCGACGCTGGCCGGTCATCTTCAGACCCCGTTCGATGCACAGGCGCTCGATGCGCGATTCCATCCGACCCCTTGCCTGGACCTAGCCGATCCGGGGCGGCCCTGTCCAATGGCGCCCCAGGGATGGCCCCCGGGGGCGCCCGAACTCCGCCTCGGAAACGCCTCGGCGGGGTTCGCCGCCTACTTCCGGGTGCTGCGCGGCTTGGTCCCGAGGCCGATCTTCTTGGCCAGCGACGAGCGATGGCGCGCGTAATTCGGCGCTACCATGGGATAGTCGGATGCAAGACCCCATCGGTCACGATATTGCTCGGGTGACATGTTGTACGCGGTTTTCAGATGCCGTTTCAGCATCTTCAGCTTCTTTCCGTCCTCCAGGCAGATAATGTGATCCGGAAAGATGGATCGCTTCGGGGGTACGGCGGGCTGCGGCCGCTCTGGTTCCGCCGGCTCACGGCCCACGCCAGCCAAGGTCTTGTAAACCTCCTGTATAAGCGAGGGCAGCGCGTCGGGAGACACCGGATTGTTTGATACGTGGGCAGCGACAATCTGCGCGGTCAGGCCGAGCACATTCGTATTAGCCGGATTATCGGCCATTGGAAGCCTTCCAAATCTGAAAACCGTAAACCCATCTAGCCAACGTTCACCCGTTTCACAATATGTATTTGCATGATAAAGTAGCGCCTGAATATACGTCCACCATGACCGCCGACCAGGAACTCGATATCACCGCCGAGGTCTGCCCGATGACCTTCGTGCGCACCCGGCTTGCGCTGGACCGGCTAGCGCCGGGTCAGACGCTGCTGGTCCGGCTGCGCGGCGCCGAGCCGGTGGCGAACGTGCCGCGCGCGGCGATCGAGCAGGGCCACCAGGTGCTTCGGCAGGACACCGATGCTGACGGAATCACCCGCCTGTTGCTGCGGCGGCGCTGAGGGGCAGCGCCATCACCAGCGCATCGCTGTCGTCGGCATAGTAGAAGCGACGGCGCCCGATTGGCTGGAACCCCGCCGTGGCGTATAGCGCGCGGGCGGCCGTATTGGCGGCCGAGACCTCCAGAAACATGGTTTCGGCGCCGCGCGCCGCAGCTTCAAGGGTCGCCGCCCGCAGCAAGGCCTTGCCCACGCCGCGCCGACGCGCTGACGGAGCGACCGCCAAGGTAAGAATCTCCGCCTCGTTGGCCGCGACACGAGCCAGCACCAGTCCGGCGTCCGGGTGAATGAAGCCGAAGACGCCGGGCAGCTCGAGCTGGCGCGAAAAAGCTGATTCCGCCCACATCTCCTCAGCGGCGAAGGCGCTGGCGTGGATCGCGGCCAGCGTCGAGGCGTGGGCGGGGTGCGCCCGGTTCATCCGGCCGGCGCGGGCCGCAACCCGCCAGCGGGCGGGCGCGCCTCGGGCGGATCGACATAGAGCGGCTGGGCCAGGCGGGCCGGCAGCACGCCGGCCAGACGGTCGCGCGCCGCACGCGCGATGCCGCGTGGCTCGGGCAGGCACTGCGGCGTGGTCAGCACATCCGCCCCGCGCGCGGCGAGCCGCGTCGCGACCGTCGAGGCTGCGTCGCCGACGATCGCAAGCGGACCGCACGGCATCGGCAGGTCGTCCAGGGCAAAAGCCCGCACGTTCCCGCCGATATCGAGGAACACGCGGCCGCGCCGGCTGTCGATCGCCGCCCAGAGCCGCCGACCGGGCAGGGCGGGCGCCATCGCCGCCAGCGCCTCTGGCGTCGTCACCCCGACAACCGAGACGCCGGCCGCGAGCCCGATCCCGTGCGCCAGCGCCACGGCGGCGCGGAGGCCGGTGAAGCTGCCCGGACCGAGCGTGACGGCGATCAGGCTCAGTGCCGCCGCGCGCAGGCCGGCTTCGGCCAGCACCGCTTGCGCCATGTCCGGCAGCAACCCGGCCCCGCGTGCCATGTCGCGCGCGTCCTCGGCGACGATCCGATCATTCTCCAGCACCGCGGCCGAGACACGGGCCAGGGCGCAATCGAGCGTCAGGGCCAGCATCGTTCAACCAATCAGGTCAGAGAAGGACGCAGGCCTCATCGAAACCGAGGCGCGGAGAGCGGGCGAACAAACCCGCCGGGTCGCCGCGGCCGAGATTGCAGAGGAAGTTCGAGCGCCAGCCATAGGGGCGAAGGAAAATCTCGTCCACCTTGTCGTTGTCGAAGCCGGACATTGGCCCGACGTCCAGACCTACGGCTCGGGCCGCCAGCATGAAATAGGCGCCCTGCAAGGTGCCGTTGCGGAACGCCGTCGTCGCTGCCAGTGCCTCGTTGCTCGTGAACCAGCTCTGCGCTTCGGGATTGTGGGGAAACAGCTGTGGCAGCTTCTCGTGAAAGCGCGGGTCGTAGGCGATGATCGCCGCCACTGGCGCGCTCATTGTCTTGTCGAGATTGCCCGACGACAGTGCTGGGGCGAGCCGCTGCTTTGCCTCCGGCGTGCGCAGGAACAGGAAGCGCGCCGGCGAGGTGTTGGCCGAGGTGGGGCCCATGCACGCGAGGGCATACAGCTCGTGCAAGGTATCGTCCGAGACCGGCTCGTCGCGCCAGGCATTATGCGAGCGAGCGGTGCGGAACAGCGTGTCGAGGGTCTCGTCGGGAAGCATCACAGCTCGACCTGCTCGACCGCGACGACCTCTGGCACGTAATGGCGCAGCATGTTCTCGATGCCGTGCTTCAGGGTCGCGCTGGACGACGGACAGCCCGAACAGGAGCCTTGCATGTGCAGCCGCACCACGCCGTCGCGGTAGCCGCGGAACACGATATCGCCGCCGTCACCCGCGACCGCGGGCCGCACGCGAGTATCCAGCAGCTCGCGGATCTGCTCCACGATCTCCTGGTCCTCGGGCCGGATCTCCTCCTCGGCCGCCGCTTCCGCCTCGCCCTCGACCACCGGGCGGTTGGCGACGAAGTGATCCATCAGCGTCGCCAGGACCTGCGGTTTGAGCTGCTGCCAGGAGATCGCATCGGTTTTGGTCACGGTCACGAAATCGCTACCAAGGAACACGCGGGCGACTCCCGGCAGGTCAAACAGCGCCACGGCCAGCGGGCTGCGTCCAGCGCTGTCGATGGAGGCGAAATCGGCGGTCCCGGATTGCATCACCCATCTTCCAGGCAGGAATTTCAGGGTGGCGGGATTGGGCGTGCCTTCGGTTTCGATGAACATGGCGTGCCTTGACAAACGAGTGAGAATGCGGACCGCGTGGGTCCTGTCGCTGCTACATCGGTCCAGACCCGCGGCGGCGCAAGAGGGCGGGATCAGCCGCTCGCGGCCTGTAGAGAGGAGCGGCACGCCTGGATTCCCGCTTTCGCGGGAATGATGGGAGACCTGGACCAGCCAATAAGGTCAACCCACCAGCACCCGGCGGATCGCCAAGGCCACTAGTCCGAACGCCGCGATACTGCCGGCATACAGCGCGGCGAACCACAGGAGACGCCGGGTCATCAGTGGTAGTGCTCGCCGGGGCGGACCTTGCCCCGGAACACCCAGTAGGCATACCCCGTGTAGGTGAGGATAATCGGAATCAGGATGAGCGTGCCCACCAGCAGGAAGAGTTGCGACGCGGGCGGCGCGGCCGCGTCCCAGATCGTGAGAGAGGGCGGCACGATCAGTGGCCAGAAGCTGACCCCGAGGCCGGCGTAGCTCAGGATGAACCAGGCCTGCACGCAGAGGAACGGACTGAGATGCTCCTTGCGGGCCAGTCCCCGCCAGAACCGCCACGCCACGAGCGCGACCAGGATCGGCACGGGACCGGTGAGCACGATCCCTGGGTAGCCGAACCATTTGCTCGTGATCGTCGGGTCGATCATCGGCGTCCAAAGGCTCACCACCACCATTATCGCGATCAGCAGGATGGCCAGCACATTGGCGTAGCGGCGGCACCGGCGCTGCAGTCCCCCCTCGGTGCGCCAGATCAGCCAGCAGGCGCCTTGCAGCGCGTAGCCGACCACGAGTGCGAGGCCGCAGAGCACGGTGAAGCCGGTCAGCCAGTCCAGCCAGCCCCCGGCATAGGCGCGGTCGGCGACGCGGATGCCCTGGAGCAATCCCCCGAGCGACAGCCCTTGGCAGAACGCGGCGAGCGTCGAGCCGGAGAGGAAGGCGCGGTCCCACCACAGCCGGGTGACGGCGTGCTGCGCGCGGAACCGGAACTCGAAGGCCACGCCACGGAACACCAGCGACAGCAGCATGGCGATGATGGTGGGATAGAGCGCCGGCAGGATAACCGAATAGGCAAGCGGAAATACCGCCAGCAGCCCGCCCCCGCCCATCACCAGCCAGGTCTCGTTGCCGTCCCAGATGGGTGCGATCGAGTTCACCATCAGGTCGCGGTCGCCGGCGTGGTGCTCCGCCGCGAACAGGATGCCGACGCCGAGATCGAACCCGTCGAGCAACACGTAGGCAAGGACCGCGAACGCGATCAGCCCGGCCCAGACCGGCGGCAGCCAGTCCGCCATCGATCAGTCCCCGCCCGCCGGAGCCGATGCGCCGCCGATCGCGGGCATCGGCGTGATGCCGGCGCTGCGCACCGGCACGCCGCTCGGCGGCCCGGCTTCGCCCGTCACCGGCGGGCGTGCCATCAGGCGAAGCAGGAACAGGAATCCGGTTCCGAACACGATGAAATACACCACCACGAAGGCGGCGAGCGACGCGGCCACCCCGGCCGTGGCAATCGGGGAGGCGCTGTCGGCGGTCCGCAGCAGCCCATACACCGTGAAGGGTTGCCGGCCGACCTCGGTCACGGTCCAGCCCGACAACAGCGCCAGGAAGCCGGCAGGGCCCATGACCACCGCCGCGCGCCAGAGTAGGGGAGAGGCGTAGAGGCGTCGGCGGAAGCGCTGCACCAGGCTCCACCAGCCGAGTGCGATCATCGCCAGCCCTAGCCCGACCATCACCCGGAAGGCCCAGAACACATAGGGCACCGGCGGCCAGTTCTCGCGCGGGAACTCGTTCAGCCCACGTACCGCGCCGTTCCAGCTATGGGTGATGATGATGGCGCCGGCATGGGGGATTTCGACCGGGAAATCGACGCGGCCCTTCGCCTCGTTCGGCATCCCGAAGAGGAACAGCGGCGAACCGCGCACCGTGTCGAAGTCGCCTTCCATCGCCGCGACCTTCGCCGGCTGGTACTCGGCGGTGTTCAGGCCCTGCTGATCGCCCATGACGAGCTGCAGCGGGGCGACGATCGCGGCCATCCACATCGCCATCGAGAACATCGTCCGCGCGGCCTGGTTCTGATGGTCGCGCAGCAGGTGCCACGCTCCGACCGCGCCCACGAGCAAGGCCACCGACAGATAGCAGGCGAGCACCATGTGGAAGAAGCGGTAGGGGAAGGACGGGTTGAAGATCACGGCCCAATAATCGGTGGGCAGGAAACGCCCATCCGGTGCGATCGTGTAGCCGGCCGGGGTCTGCATCCAGGAATTGGCCGCGAGGATCCAGAACGCGCTCATCAGCGTGCCCGCGGCGACGCAGCAGGTCGCGAAGAAATGCAGACGCGGGCCGACACGGGTCTGGCCGAACAGCATCACGCCGAGGAAGCCCGCCTCCAGGAAAAAGGCGGTCAGTACCTCGTATCCCATCAGCGGCCCGATCACCGGACCGGCGCGGTCGGAGAAGCGCCCCCAGTTGGTGCCGAACTCGTAGGACATGACGACGCCGGAGACGACGCCCATGGCGAAGCCGATGGCGAACATCTTCAGCCAGTAATTGTAGAGGTCGTGATAGACCTGCCGGCCGGTGCGCAGCCACAGAGCCTCGAGCACCATGAGATAGCTCGCGAGCCCGATGGAGAACGCCGGCAGGATGATGTGCAGGCCGAGCGTGAACGCGAACTGCGCGCGCGCCAGGATGATAGCGTCGGACACCTGCACCCCTCCGGCCCCTGTGTCGCGGCTATATAGGGCTAGTCGCGAGGTTACGCGACCCGACGTATGTCCGCGCAGCGCAGCAGGGTCACGGAACGCACGCCGACCACCTGGCGCAGATTGCCCTCGATGAGATGAACCTCGGCCGCGGGGGCGGCCTCGAGCGCCACTTCGACATGCATGACGTCGGCCCCGCGATGCGACCACATGCGGTCCGGCACCAGCCCTCGTCTGGCGAACGGTGTCAGAAGCCGGGGCAGAAGGCCCGGATCGGGTTCGGCATCCAGCATGAAGCGCACGGCTACGGCCAGCGCAGCCTCGGAATCGGACATGACGACGAGTATCCCTGGATTGATGGAAAGGAGCGAACGTCCCGGCTGCTAGGCAGCCGGGCGAATAATTCGCGTGCCGATCATCACCAGGGACATGGTGAAAGGTTACCTCGGTCGGGCCCTAAAAGCGAGCCCATAGGCGTGACCTCTCGGCAACGTCATTGGCCGCCGCCCGTTCGCGGGCCGGACCTCCAAAGCGCTCCGGACGCCATGCGACACGGATCGAGCCGCTAGTCTTTCTCGTACCCGAACACCTGTAGATAGTGCGCGAACCGCGCATTGACGATCTTCCGCTGCTTGGCATCGAATTGGTCCCGCCATTTACCGATGCGCTGGTCACCAATGGGCGTGCGGTGAATCTGTGTGACCTCATCGTAGCTGGTGGAATTGCCGATCGTCTTCACGCGATGAGGTGGCAGCGTGTCGAGCGCGAGGCCGAACTGACGCACACGCTCAGTGGCATAGGTTTCGAAGATGCGCGTCTGTTCCGCCTCGTCCACCGAGTGTCCGAGATACTGCGCGAGGACGCGGACCATATCCGGCTTCTCGAAGAAGCAATCCTCGTAGCGCAACCCGGGCTAGCCGGCCGCGGTGCTCTCGGCGACGCGTCGCATCGCGTGGAGCACCGAGCCGCAGGCGAGGTCCATGCCGGTGCCGAATTGCTGCATCATCGACAGCATCGCGTCGCGTGGGTCGCGGATGGTCAGGATCACGCGCGCATGGGTAAGGACCGCGAAAAGCTCCCAGCTCTCATCGGCCCGGTGCAGCTTCCGGACGATATGCCGGCCGCGCGCCCGGCGAGTTGTTGCCCGATCAAACGATTACATCAAAGCTCACAGATACAACGGAAGTGGGTGTGGTGATGGGCTGGGGCGGTTTGCTGGGTCGGTCGGCTTGCGCTGTGGCGCCGGTCTGCCGTCGTTCCCGTCTGCGCCGTGGTGCCCGCCGGGGCGGTTTGCGCCGGGTTGCGCGATTGCTGTACCAAAGCCGCCGACCCCGGGCTTGAAACGTTTGCGATGCTCATGATGGTCTCCCCGGTCTTCGAATAAGCAGGCCCAGACTGCGCCGGCAACGGTAAAGCAGGCTCTAAGTATCCGTAACAAGTCGTAACAAGTGTCCTGCTTGCGCTCCGCTCGCCCCTGTCTTCTTATGCGGCCAAGCCCCAGGGAGGACGACCATGACCGGGCCCAACGGACCGTCCCGCCGGCGGGCGCTGGCCGACTGGCGCGCTTGCCGCCGCCTTGCCGATACCGTTCATCCGCACTGCCGGGGCGGCCCAGGGCACCTATCTCGCACTCGCGCAGCGCAACAACCAGATCATGGGGCGCCCCGCCGAACTGGTCTGGTACGACGAGCCGAGCCCGCAAGGCGCGCAGCAGAACATGCAGAAGCTGGTGCAGGAGGAGAAGGTCGTCGCCGTCCTCGGCGGCTCGCTGAGTTCCGACGCGCTGGCCGAGGAGGCGACGGCGCCGACGCTGAAGATCCCGCTGCTCATCAACAACGCGGCGGCGACCGACATCACCGGCAAGAACTGCAACCGCTACACCTTCCGCCTCAACACCCCCGTGGCGGTGCAGGCGCGGATGTTCACGCCGGAAACCCTGAACTTCGGCAAGAAATGGTATTTCCTGACCGCCTCCTACGCGTTCGGCCAGGACATCGCCGCCTCGTTCAAGCAGCTTCTCAAGCAAGCGGGCGGCACCGTCGCCGGCGATGACAGCGTGCCGCTGAACACGCCGGACTACTCCAGCTTCATCCTGAAGATCCGCTCGGCCAAGCCCGACCTCGTGCTGGGCGGCGTGCCAGCGGGGGATTTGTCCACGTTCCTCAAGCACGCACAATGGCTGATACCGCTGGATCTCCCGCAACGGTCGACAACTCGGCGCCGCGACGGAGCGCCCGATGCGCAGGAGCGCTAGAAGACGCCGTTCACCACGTTGCCCAATTCGGCAGGGCAATACGGAGGAAGCATTCGGATGCACGTTATACCAACCGCTCTTCGTACATTGTCATGCCCGCGCAAGAGGCTGTGAAAAGATACTTCCTCGCGCCAGAATTGACGCGAAAAGCCCAATGTCTTCAACGGGCATTTCTTTGCAAGGTTAATTCCTTCACAGCCTTGAAAGCGGGCGTCCAGACCGCGCGCACCGAGTTTCCTGCCGACCGTCCTGGATTCCCGCCTTCAACAGGATGATGGAGAACAGGTCAGGAAGTAAGGCCATCGGCATGAGCATTGCTTCCTTGAAGACGGTTCCACTGGCCGCGGATTTCCATGTAACAAGCCGTGGGCCGGCAAACTTGGACGGGAATGCAAAGCGTCATGGCATCTGCAGGAGCGAAAATCACCAACGGAATTCCTTCCGAAGGCGCAGAGGTTTCAAGACCACTCTAAAGGTGACCGCCTGATCACATCATGACACATAGCTGCATAGCTCCCGAACCTCCGTGCGCTACGACACAATTGGGTGAAATGCTCTGCGCGCTGACTTCCGCCGCTTTAACGCGGATGCGCTATGTCATACGCTTTCCCGGCGTTGAACTCGGAGCGACGGGGCGTGAGCGAGCAAGCCCCCAACGCTCCTCTTTCCGAACAGACCTCAGGAGAATGCGATGGTAAGGCGACGGACTGCGCTGCCGCATGGCGTGCGCCCGGGGCGGCTCACGATTGTTGGTTCCGGAATCAAGAGCATCGCGCATTTTACCCTGGAGGCTGTGTCGCACATCGAGCAAGCCGACCGTGTTTTCTACTGTGTCGCTGACCCGGCTACCGAGGCTTTCATCGAATCCCACAATCCAAATGCTGTCGATATGTATGACCTGTATGATGACGGCAAGCCTCGTCATCAAACTTACACGCAAATGGCGGAACTCCTCCTGCGTGAGGTGCGTAAGGGCCGCCGTGTCGTCGGCGTGTTCTATGGCCACCCTGGCGTCTTCGTGAATCCGGCGCATCGAGCATTGGCTATTGCCGCGGAGGAGGGACATCAAGCCGTCATGCTGCCCGGCGTCTCCGCCGAGGACTGCTTGTACGCCGATCTCGGCATCGATCCGTCGCGCCCTGGCTGCCAGACACTTGAGGCGACTGACCTCCTTCTCCGCGGGCGGCCCTTGCTGACCGACTCCCACGTCATCATCTTCCAGGTTGGCAGCGTGGGCGATCTCGGCTTCAACTTCAGCGGATTCAAGAACACCAAGTTCCCCGTGCTGGTCGGAAGGCCGCTGCGGAACTATGGTCCGGATCACCCGGTGGTCCACTACGTGGCCGCGCAATACCCGGTGTCCCAGCCGGTCGTGGAGCGTTACGTAATCAAGGATCTGCAACGGCCGGAAATCGCCAAGCGGATCACTGGCATTTCCACGTTCTATATTCCACCGAAGGTTCTGCGCCAAGCTCTTCCACAGGTCGCGAGCGCGCTCGGATTGCGTCTGCTCTCAGGCCAACCGTCATACACTGGCCCATATGCACCTGATACGCCGTACACGCAGCGTGACCTGGACGCGATCGCGGCCCTCGATACGCACGCCACGCCTCAGAACTACAAAAAGACGCGGGCATCACCGGCAATGTTCCAGGCGGTGCATCAACTCGCCACGGACCCCAAGGCGCTTGCGAAATACCGCTCTTCGCCGCAGGCATTCGTCGCCAGCACCACTGGCCTTCGACCGAGTGAAGCGTCGGCCCTCGCCAGCGCCCATCCGGGCCAAATGCGGCAGGCTATGAAGGCAACGCCGCAACAAATCGCTGCCGAGTTCGTCCAGGCCGAGTTGCGGAGCCCCACGCTGGCCCAGCAATATTCAACTGTCCTCAAAGAGAACCAAAACCAGCAGAACGGCGAAGCCAACATAATCGCTTGGCTGAAAAAGCAGGGTTACGACACGACCCCCGAGGATGTCTTCCAAGCCTTTCAGCAGATGCAAAACCAGCAGCTCGACTTCTACGACTCGCTCTATAATACGACGCTGAATGGCAAGGCAGGTCCTATAATCCTGATCCAGAAGGGCGCGGTGTCCGTCGCCGGGATCGTGATCAAGAAAGTCACTTACGCGAACAGCACGCTCAGCTGGAATGCCGCCGACGGGAACCAATCGTCCGCCGTGCTGAATTTGCAGGTCCTGACCAGTGACGACGGCAAGCCGCTCCCTGCGAACTCCTATGTCGGGCCGCAATTCTATGGCATCTATTGGGCCGCGGGAGCAACCAAGCCCGCGACGGCGAACATTTATGGACGGGTTGGCGCCGCCCCGACCGGCACTGGCGGAGCACCCAGCCCGGTCGCCGGAACCCCGCTATCGAACTGGGACGATACCTACCAGACCTATGTGGCGGACGCGACGGGCAAGTATCAGCAGGACAGCACGCTGATCATCGCGACCAGCGGCAACACCTCGACCGTGACCTACGCCGGGGTAGCGATCAAGAATTACAAATACACCAACGACACGCTTTCCTGGTCGACGCAGGATGGCAACAAGACCAACGCGTCCATCTACTTCTACGTCAATGCGACGTCGACACAGGCAAACCCGACCGCCGGCAACCAATTCTCCGGGAAGCGATGGGCTAGCGGGGAGCAAGCGCCGAAGAATGCGAACTTTTTCGGGCAGCTTGGTCAAGCGGCCAACGCGAACAGCGCTGCAGATTCCGGCGCGACTGCCGCGGAATGGAAGACGATTGGAGTCAATTTAGGCGTTGGCGTGGCCACGATGATCGTGGGTACGGCAGTCCTTGAAGCCATCAAGGCGTTCGTCAAATGGGTCCGGACCCCGAACGCCGCAAACAAGACCGCGCTTGATGAGGCGAATGGGAAAGCAAATGAAGAGGTCGCCAACGAGGAATCCGTGAGCGAACAAGGCGCCGAGCTCGATCCCGGCTTGGAACCGGTAAATCCGGGTGACGTCCCCGCGCAGGCAGAGGCCGCAGAGGCCGCAGAGGCAGCAGAGGCCGCGGCGGCGGAGGCAGCGGAGGCGGCAGCAGCCGAAGCCGCGGCGGCGGAGGCAGCGGAGGCGGCAGCAGCCGAAGCCGCGGCGGCGGAGGTCGCCGAAGCCGCGGCGGCAGCGGAGGTCGCCGAAGCCGCAGCGGAGGTCGCAGCGGCGGAGGTTGCCGAAGTCGCGGCTGACGTCGTGGCCGATGTGGTGGTGGAGGTAATCCTTTAGTTGGAAGCCCGCCTTCGCCAGCACCATCCCTTCCGCCTCGCCCATCCGCCGTCGAAGCCTTGTACATCTGGCCAGCGCAGCGGGGCGGACCTGTCTGAACCTTCCGCATGGGCTTGCCGCATGATCCTTCCGAGTTCCGGGCGCGCGGCGCGGAAGATGACCGCTATCCCCGCTTGCGTCCGGCGCGCCCCTGTCATTTTATGCCGCGAATGGCGTCCGCAGCCCCCAGCGGCGCCAACTCAGGGAGGACGACCATGACCGGCCCCAACGGACTGACCCGCCGGCGGGCGCTGGCCGGCGCTGGCGCGCTCGCCGCCGGGCTGCCGACGCCGTTCATCCGCCCCGCCGCAGCGGCCGACACCATCCGCGTCGGGCTGCTTCTGGCCAAGACCGGCGACATCGCGCCGCAGACCGAATATCTCGCCCAGGGCACCTATCTCGCACTCGCGCAGCGCAACAACCAGATCATGGGGCGCCCCGCCGAACTGGTCTGGTACGACGAGCCGAGCCCGCAAGGCGCGCAGCAGAACATGCAGAAGCTGGTGCAGGAGGAGAAGGTCGTCGCCGTCCTCGGCGGCTCGCTGAGTTCCGACGCGCTGGCCGAGGAGGCGACGGCGCCGACGCTGAAGATCCCGCTGCTCATCAACAACGCGGCGGCGACCGACATCACCGGCAAGAACTGCAACCGCTACACCTTCCGCCTCAACACCCCCGTGGCGGTGCAGGCGCGGATGTTCACGCCGGAAACCCTGAACTTCGGCAAGAAATGGTATTTCCTGACCGCCTCCTACGCGTTCGGCCAGGACATCGCCGCCTCGTTCAAGCAGCTTCTCAAGCAAGCGGGCGGCACCGTCGCCGGCGATGACAGCGTGCCGCTGAACACGCCGGACTACTCCAGCTTCATCCTGAAGATCCGCTCGGCCAAGCCCGACCTCGTGCTGGGCGGCGTGCCAGCGGGGGATTTGTCCACGTTCCTCAAGCAGTGGAACGAGATGGGGATGAAGGGAAAGATCCCGGTTGCCGAGATCGCCATCGGCGATACCGACATCTGGGCGGTGGGGCCGGATGCGGCGACCGGGATCTATACTTCGCTATGGTGGTATAAGAACCCCAGCAACCCGCCCGAGGAGCAGGCCTTCGCCGCCGCCTACCAGAAGGCGCACGGCCGCCCGGCCGCCGACAAGGCGTGGATGGGCTGGATCACGGCGAAGTCGCTGTTCGAGTCCATGGATGCCGCGAAATCCACCCAGCCGATGGCGATCGTCGAGGCGCTGGAGACCTGGAGGGGCGGCACGGCGGAAAACCCGTACAGCTACCGCAAATCCGACCACCAGATGCTGCTGCGCAACCTGGTGGTTCAGGTCAAGCCGAAGATCACCGACAAATGGGACTATTTCGACGTCAAGTCGGCGGTGCCGTCCTCGGCCGCCGACCTTGAGAAGGTGTTCGGCGACTCCGGCTGCCACATGCCGGCGAGCTGAGCCGGGGAGAGATGTTCGACGCCGACCTGCTGCTGACCCAGGCCGCCAACGGCCTGGTGCTCGGCAGCCTCTACGTGCTGATCGCGATCGGCCTGTCCATCATCTTCGGCCTGCTGGGCATCGTCAACTTCGCGCATGGTGCCTTCTTCGCGCTCGGCGCCTATTTCGGCCTGACGCTCTATAATCAGTTTGGCTGGCCCGCCGTGGTGCTGTCCCCGATTGCCGTCGGGCTGCTCGGCATGGTCGTGGAACGCCTGCTGATCCGAAGATTGTATGACAAGGACCCGCTGGTCAGCCTGATCGTGACCTTCGCGCTGGCGCTGCTGATCGAGGCGTTGACGCGGCTGATCTGGGGCGGGCTCGGGCTGCCGTTCAACCCGCCCGCCGCGCTGTCGGGCGTGTTCATCTGGGGGCCGGTGCTGATCACCAAGTTTCGGGCGACCGTGTTCTTTACCACCGTTGCCCTGCTGATCGGGTTATGGGCTTTCCTGCGCTACACGCCGTACGGGCGCATCCTGCGCGCCGGCTCACGCGATCCCGAGATGGTGGGGCTGCTCGGCATCCGCCTGCCGGTCGTGCTGACGGCGGTGTTCGGCCTCGGCTGCGCGCTGGCCGGCATCGCCGGTGTGCTGGCGGCGCCGCTGTGGACGGTCACGCCGGCCATGCAGGAGAACGCGATCATGCCCGCCTTCGTGGTGGTCACGATCGGCGGCCTCGGCTCGTTCGCCGGCGCGGTGATCGCCGGGCTGCTGGTCGGGGTGGTGACCACGCTCACCGTCCAGTTCGAGCCGGCGGCGGCGGGTGGCGTCATGTACGCGTTCATGGCCCTGGTGCTGCTGGTCCGCCCGCGCGGGCTGCTCGGGGAGAGGTGGGAGCGGTTCGAGTGAGTCGCGCGGGAGCCGGTTGGGGGAGGGGGCTCGGCGGGCACCCCGTCCTCTGGGTCGCCCTCGTCCTCGCCGCGCTGACCGGGTTCTGGCGCGTCACCGGCGCCCCGCAAGGCCTGATCACCGAGATCGCGATCTACACCCTGTATGGCGCCGGGGTGAACCTGCTGGTCGGCTACACCGGGCTGGTGCCGTTCGGCGCCTCGGTGTTCTTCGGCTGCGCGAGCTATGCCGCGGCGATCTCGATGCTGCGCTTCCTCGGCAACGAATTCGCCGCGTTCGCCTTCGCGGTAGCGTTCTCGCTCGTGCTCGCGCTGGTGATTGGCGTCATCATCCTGCGCCGGCGCGGCCTCTATTTCTCGCTGCTGACGTTGGCCTTCTCGCAGATCGCCTTCGAGATCGCCTTCAAGTGGACGGCGCTGACCGGCGGGGAGAACGGGTTGCAGGGCGTGCCCCGGCCGACGCTCACGAGCAGCGGGCTGTTCCACGCCTATACCATCATCACCGTCACCCTCGGCATGTGGTTCCTGTGGCGCCTGGCCCACACGCCGTTCGGCCGCGTCCTGCAGGCGCTGCGCGACAACGAGCAGCGGGTGCGCGCCCTGGGCTACAGCACCTTCCGCCTGAAGCTGACTGCGTTCGTGGTGATGGCCGGCGTGCTCGGCTACGCGGGTGCGCTGCTCGCCTTCATGCTGCGCGGCGCCTACGCCGACAACCTGAGCTGGCAGCATGCGGGCGATGCGCTGCTGATGACGGTGCTGGGCGGCGTCCACCAGTTCCTCGGCCCGCTGTGGGGCGCCATCGCGTTCGTGCTTCTCCAGGACAAGCTCTCGCAGCTGAGCGAGAACTGGTGGCTGTTCTTCGCGCCCATCATCCTCGCCTTCGCGCTTGGCTCGCCAGAGGGCATCCAGGGCCTCGCGCAACGCCTGCTGCGCCGCAAGCCGCACTGGACGCTGACCCGAAGCGGCATTCCGCCGCGCCCGGCGATCATCGCGCCGTGGCGGGCGCGGGGGACGGAAGAGACCACGCACGGGCCGGTGCTGCGGGTCCAGGGACTGTCGAAGCGGTTCGGGTCGCTGGTCACAGCGCAGAACATCAGCTTCGAGGTCGAGGCGTGCCGGCTGCACAGCCTGATCGGGCCGAACGGCGCCGGCAAGACGACGATGTTCAACATGCTGACCGGCCGGCTGCGGCCGAATGCCGGCAGCATCCGCTTCGCCGGGCGCGACATCACCCGCCTGCCCGAGCATCTCCGGGTGCGCCTGGGGCTGGGACGCTCGTTTCAGATCATCAGCGTGTTCAAGACCCTGACCGCGTTCGAGAACGTGCGAGTCGCGGTGCAGGCGCGCAGCCCGCACAGCCTCAGCCTATGGCGGGACGCCTATTCCTCGGAAGAGGTCAACGCGCAGACCTGGTCGTTGCTGGACGCCGTGGGCCTCGCCGATCGCGCCGGGGAGGCGTGCGAGAACCTTGCCCATGGCGAGCGGCGTCTGCTGGAAATCGCCATCACGCTAGCCACCGATGCCAGGCTGCTGCTGCTGGACGAGCCGCTGGCGGGCCTGGCCGAAGCCGACCGTGAGGTGGTCGGGCGCCTGATCCGCGGCCTATCGCGCACCCATGCCGTGCTGCTGATCGAGCACGACATCGACCGCGTGCTGGCGTTATCGGATCGCCTGACCGTGCTGCACCAGGGCCGCCTGATCGCCGATGGCCTGCCATCCGAGGTGGCGGCGAACCCCGAAGTCGTCGCCGCCTATCTGGGCAGCGCGCGCGATGTGAAGCACGCCGTCGCCGCCCCGGAACGCGCGGGCGTGGCGGCCGAGAAGCTGCTGCTTCTCTCGGGGCTGCGCGCCGGGTATGCGGGCAGCCAGGTCCTGGACGGGCTCGACATGGTGGTCTATGCCGGAGAGGCGGTGGCGCTGCTCGGCCGCAACGGCGTCGGCAAGACCACGACCCTGCGAGCCATCATGGGCGCCGCGCAGAAGACCGGCGGCACGGTCAGGTTCGGCGACGCCGACATCACCCGTGCCCGCTCCTTCGAGATCAATCGCGGCGGCATCGCCCTGGTGCCGGAAGGACGGCGGCTGTTCCCCAACCTGACGGTGGCGGAGAATCTGAGGCTGGCCGCGCGCCCTGGCGGCGCGACGCTGGATGACGTGTTCGCCCTGTTCCCCAAGTTGCGCATCCTTCAGCGCGCCCAGGCCGAGAGCCTGTCGGGCGGCGAGCGCCAGATGGTCGCCATCGCCCGCGCCCTGATGGCGCCGAGCCGGCTGATCCTGCTCGACGAACCGTTCGAGGGCCTGGCCCCGGCGGTGGTGCAGGAGGTGATGGCGGCGCTGGCGAAGCTGCGCGGGCGCGTCGCCATGGTGATCGTGGAGCACCACGCCGAGACCGTGCTGTCGCTGGTTGATCGCGCCTATGTCCTGGTGAACGGCCGCGTGGCGTTCGAGGGCAGCGCGCGGGCGCTGGAAGCCGACGAGGCATTGCAGGCAAGGCTGCTGGGCGTGGTGCAGGCGGAACCGGCGGCCGCGTGAGGCGGCGGATTTAAGGCTGAGGACGCCGAACTTGAAATTACGGCGCGGGTATTGTCTCGGCTCGGGATCGTAACTGTTGTGCCCGCAGCAAATGGGGCTGATGGCATGGACGCGACTGAAAGCTCAAATGCGAGTAGGAACGATGCGGCGGAATTTTATCAGACGACCATTCAGGACGTTAGAACGCTTCCAGACCGAATTCAATTCGTTCTTGAAGAAGCACGCCGTACGGGCACATTTGGCATGACTTCGCAGCAAATTCTAGCCGCCTTGCAAGAACGTTTTGGCGAACAGGATCCAAACCACGTACGTCCATCACTTTGGCGTCTTGTCCAGTCAGATCGTCTCTTCCGACGCGGTGAGTTCTATCAGTTGCCGCGTCGGAAGAGTGCCGATTGATATCTGCCGTACGGGTGACGGCGGCCGTGTCAACGACCGCCGTCATTTCCGACTTGGGGGGCAGCAGTTTCGCCGGAGACGGACTTAGGACCCAGAACCGACGGGTTAGAACTCCCGTTGCCTCCACCTTCTCTAACCGCCTCGGGGCATGATGCTTGGCGGCCTCACCCCGTAGCGGCGCGTTCAACCCCATACCGGTTAAGACCCGGAGGAGTATCCCATGTGGCAAGCCGAGTTATTAGCTCCATAGGGCTGATGCCCTAGCAGTGCTACCATCGGCTCGGACGCGCGTGGTCGGGGAAACTCTCCGGTCACGGCGTCGTGCGCATAGGTGGCACATATGGGCGAATCCGTAGAAAAGTCTCAGTTACTTATCTCTGTCGGAAGCTTTAAAAACTGGGCGAATTCAGGAGTTTATCGAACAAGAGGAAGGGCGCGGGAATCGGCCCGGCGAACAGCCAGGAGGTTGAGCGTGCCGTCGCCTCCCTTGTCGTCAAACCGCCCCGATCAGCAGATCGAACATCGCGTTCTTCATCTGCCGCCGGTTCGAGCGGAAAGCGAACTCGCTGAGATAGCGGTCCATGTATTTCTCCGAGACGTGGATGTGCGTGGAGCGGATGAAGTCCTTGAACAGCTTCCAGAAACTTTCCGCGCCGTTCGTGTGATGCGTCACGTCCAGGCGCCAATCGTAATAGGCATACTCCTTGGCCGCGTGCTGCACCGCGCCGTGCTTGTAGCCATCTGGTTCCAGTAAGCCATAAGAGGCGAACTCATCAGTGGACACGATGGCACCAGGAGCCACGTTGCCTCTCACCACGGAACGCAGCGTTTCCTTCTTGGCGTTCGGGATCGATTGGGCACGGATCGGGCCACCACGCTCCTTGATCGCCACCACGATGGTCTTGCCTGCGGCCCCGCGCCCCCGCTTGCCCGCGCGATGCCCGCCCACATACGCCTCGTCGATCTCGACATGGCCTTGCAGCAGTTCAAAGCCTTCCGTGCTCGCCATGAGCTGCCTGATCTGCTGGCCGATCCGCCAAGCTGTCTTATAGGTGACGCCGAGCGTGCGTTGCAGCTCCTTGCCGCTGACGCCGTGGCGCGTCGTGACGAAGAGATAGATGGCGTCAGACCACTATCTCACCTGTTCCACCTGCAACGGGAACAGCGCGTCGGGATCGGCGACGCGCATCAGGTGGAACACGCTGAAGCGGTAGGCGGGGCCGGTGGAGACTTCCGGCGGGGTGAACGGGAAGGCGAGATTGCCGGCGGTCGAGAGGCGGCCCGCATAGCCGTAATGCAGCAGATACTGCTTCGTCGTGCGCATCACCTCGGCGGCGCGCTCGCGTGTGGGTGCGATCACCTCGCCCATCACGAACACCTCGCGCGGCGGCGTCTCGTCGGCGGGCACCGCCATGCGCACGCCGTCCACGCCATAGACCCGGAAGCTGAGCGTGTAGTCCTCCGGCTGGTCCTCGCAGACCAGCTCGCGCACGATCCCGGCCGCGCCTTCCAGGATCTCGCGGTGGCCGCGGATGAAGCGCGGGTCGGCGGCGCCGGCAAGCAGGATCGCCCGCTCGCCGATGCAGACGGCGCCCTCCAGCTTCACCATCGGGTCTGTCGTCGGATGCCAACGCGCGCCGGTGACGCGCGTGCGCCGATCGTCGATCGCGGCGTATTGCGCCGCGGTGAGATCGAGCGCGCCGTCGGGTTCATGCACCGAGTACGGGTCGCCCTGCTCATAGAGGCTGTGCGCGGCGACAGAGACCGGCGTCGCGCGCCGCTGCGGCGCCATGCTTTCCAGCTCGAACCCATCATCGTCGAGCGTGGCCAGGATCGAATCGCGTCCGCCCGGTGTGCAGCATAGCGAGGCACATTCGATGATCTTCGCCATATGGACCGAAAGCCCGGTGGGAAAGCCGAGCATGGTTGGCAGCGCGGCGAAGATCGCGGTGTCGCAGGCGCGCCCGGCGATCAGCACGTCGATGCCGGCCGCAAGCGCCCGGCGGAACGCGCCGGTGCCCATCTGGCCGACGATCTGTGCGGCCTCGTCCACGTCCTGCTCGCTCAGCGCCGGCATACCGTCCAGGCCCGTCACATTGCTCGTGCGCACTGCGTCCTTCAGGACGGCGCGCGGGATGTCGGCCCGCAGCACGCCCATGCGGAACGACAGGCCTTCGGTACGCGCGATGTCGCGGAGGATCGCAAGGGTCGCCTCCAGATGTGGCGCGGCTCCCGCCGAACCGGCCGATCCGATCACCAGGGGAACATCCAGCCGGCGCGCGCCGAGCAGCACCTTGCGCAGATCGCGCCGCGTCGCGGCTGGCGCGGTCGCCATCTCGCCCTTGCCGAGATAGGTCGGCCCGATGTCGATCGAGCCCATGTCGCAGCCGATCAGGTCCGGCTGCCTCGCCAGCCCCGCCTCGAAGGCGGGGGTCGGAATGCCGTAGCCGAGCTGGCCGGAAGCGCCGAGGAAGCGCATCGGACGGCGCGCACGGCGCATATCATTGAGGATACGGGCAGATGCGCTCATATGTCGATCTCCAGCAGCGGCGCATGCTGCTGGGCGCCATACACGTCCTTGTCCCCCGGATCGCCCGCCATGACGGCGCGGGCCAGCGTGATCTTGATGGCGCGGCCGAGCGGATAGGGAATCACCGCTACATCGCCCGGCAGCAAGCCGTATAGCGCCGCGATGCTCTCCGTCGACAGCGCCGGCGATTGCGCGACCCGGGCGTAGTCGCCGTCGGAGGCAAACATGATATCAAGCGTCAGCCGGCGCGGACCGGCGTTCTTGCTGCGGATAACTTGGGCGAGGTCCTGGAGCCGCATCATCGAAGCCCTCCCGCGCGCGATGCTGACGCGCCCGGGAGGGCTTCGCAAGATGCAGCCAGCCGCTACTACTGGCGGCCGAGCTGGCTTTCCGGGATTACCCGTTCATGGCCGTCGCGCGTGTGCTTGACGCGATAGGCGCAGTTCCTGCCCTCGAACGGCAGCCGGCGCACGATCGTGTAGGTTCCACGCGGGACGTTGTGATCCGTGGGCGACGGCAGGAATTGCACCTGCTCGCCCACCACGAATTTGTAAGCGGCCATCATCGGACCCTCCCGAAGCGCGCGCTCAGGCGCGCTGCAGGTTGACCGCAGCGAGCTTGCCCTGTTGGCCACGCTCCACGTCGAAGCTGACCTTCTGACCCTCGACCAGATGGCCGATGCCCGACCGCTCGACCGCGGAGACATGGACGAAGACGTCCTTTGATCCATCCTCAGGCTGGATGAAGCCGTAGCCCTTCTGGCTGTTGTACCACTTGACTGTGCCTGTCGTCATAAGACGTGCTCCGGGGACTTGGCGACCCGCACGGTGCGGGCCGAAGTACTTTTCGTGACGGTAAGTGCCCGAACGCGCCGAGAGGAGGCTCGAACAGCCTTGGCCGAAAAGCGCCAACGGTGGGAACATAAGCCGGCGCAACCGCAATTGATAGAGGCCGGGGGATGTTTTTTCGCGGGCGATCCTCATGCGGTAAGGAACGTATCGACCTCTGCGATGAACAGTTCCCGGCGGTCGTGATGTACCCAGTGCCCGGCGCCGTCCACCGCCAGTACGCGGGCGTTGCGGAAATAGTCGAGCCGGCCATCCTCGGCGGGGTTCGTCGCCCAGCTCTCCTTGCCGTAGACCAGAAGCGTCGGGCACGCGATTCGCCCCCACAGCGCTGCGATCTCGTCGCGCGTCATGTCGACCGGCGGCCAGAGCCGCACATAGGGGTCGAACTTCCAGCAATACGTGCCATCCTCGTTGCGGTTGACCGCCTGCTCGGTCAGATGGCGCGCGACTTCTTCCGACAGATGCCTGTTGGCCGCGCGCATCCGCGTCAGCGCCTCGTCGAGCGACTTGTAGCGCCATGGAATCTCGGCCGATTGCGTGCGCGCCTGCGCGACCCAGTCGCGCATCCGCTGATCGATCGGCTTGCGGTCGCGCTCGCTCGCGCTGCGCGGCCCCGGCCCCATCCCCTCGATCGCCACCAGACGATGCACGTTCTCGGGATAGATGCCGGCGTAGCGCAGCGCGACATTCCCGCCGAGCGAGTGGGCGACGATTGATACCGGCGTCAGGTTCTCGGCATGAACGAGCTGCGCCAGGTCGTAGATGTAGCTCGCCATCGGGTAGTGCCCGGCGGACGACCAGGCGCTGTCGCCGTGACCGCGCAGATCGGGGGCGATGACGTGGAACCGCTCGCGCAGCGCCGCCGCGACCCAGTCCCAGCTCCGGCAATGGTCGCGCCCGCCATGCAGCAGGATCAGCGGCGGCGCGCCCGGGTTGCCCCAGTCCGCGTAGTGCAGACGGAGGCGCTCCGAAGTCCAGGTGCGTGACGTGGGGCCTTGCATTGCCGGAAGCCGCATCAGCGCGCCCCACGCACCAGCCGGCCCGGCAGTGCGCCGGTCGCTGCGCCGTCGCGCCAGGTCGGAACGCCGGCAACGATCGTCGCGTCGTAGCCGTCGGTGCGCTGCACCAGCCGCCGTCCCCCGGAAGGCAGGTCATAGCGCACCTCCGGAGCGTGGACCGACAGCCGGTCGAAATTGATCACGTTGATATCGGCCCGCAGACCAGGCCGCAGCAGACCGCGGTCGGTCAGACCCATCGCGTGCGCATTGTCGCGGCTCAGCCGCTTGATGATCCAAGGCAGGGGCAGCTTCTCGCCGCGGTTCCGGTCGCGCGCCCAGTGCGTGATCGTGGTGGTCATCGCCGAGGCGTCGCAGATAATCGAGACATGCGCGCCGCCGTCGCCGAGACCGAGCAGCGTGTGCTTGTGCGTCATCATCTGCCGCACGGTGTCGAGCGAGAAATCGTGGTAATTGATGAACGCGCGGTACATGATCGTGCGCCCGCCGTTCTCCAGCAGCATGTCGTAGCAGAGCGCGGCTGGATCGACGCCGAGGCGCGCCGCGCGCGCCGCGATCCCATGCTCGGGCGCGGGCTCGTAATCCGGCGGATCGCTCAGCGGAAATATCTTCTCCCATAGGCTGGTGCGATGCTTCAGCACCGGATCGGCGGGCTCCTCGGCAAGGATGCGCGCGCGGAACGCGGGATCGCGCAACGCCGCGATCCGCTGCTCGAACGGCAGATGCGCGATCCCGGCGTAGCTGGGGCGGCTCATGAACGGGTTCTGGCTGATCTCGAACCCCAGCATCACGCCGATCGGCCGGCTGATGACCTGCGCGGTCATCGGCACGCCGGCCGCATTCGCCGACTCCACGAAGTCGAGCACGTCTCGCCACAGTTTCGGCCGAGCATCGCGCTGGATCAGCGACATCGTCATCGGCCGGCCCGACGCAGCGGCCACGCGGCGCAGCAGCGCGAACTCCGACTGCGGCTCGTCGAAATCGGAGATCACCTGCAACCAGCCGCGCCCGGTGCCGCCCACCGCCTTGCCGATCGCGGTCAGCTCGGCCTCCGCCGCGCCCAATGTGGGCGTGTGCTCGCCGGCCAGGGTCTTGTGGGCGATGGTGCGCGAGGTGGAGAAGCCGAGCGCGCCGGCGCGCACGCCTTCGGCGGCGAGGCGCGCCATCTCCGCGCGGTCCTGCTCGGTCGCCGGCTCGCGCTCGAAGCCGCGATGGCCCATCACATGCACCCGCAGCGCCGCGTGCGGCACCTGCGTCGCGATGTCCATGTCGAAGCGCCGCGCATCGACGGCGTCGAGGAAGTCGGGAAAGCTCTGCCAGTTCCACGGCAGGCCCTCGGTCAGCACCGGCTCGGGGATGTCCTCGACGCCCTCCATCAAGGCCACCAGCATCTCGCGCTCCTCGGGCCGGCAGGGCGCGAAGCCGACGCCGCAATTGCCGATCAGCGCGGTGGTGACGCCGTTCCAGGACGAGGGCGTGATGTGCTCGGCCCACATCACCTGGGCATCGTAGTGCGTGTGCACATCGACGAAGCCCGGCGTGACGATCCTGCCCCGCGCATCGATCTCCTCGGCGCCGCGCGCATCGACCTTGCTGATCGCGGCGATGCGCCCCTCGGCGACGGCGATATCCGCGTCGTACGGTTCGCCGCCACTGCCATCGATGATAGTGCCGCCGCGGATCACCAAGCTCGGGGTTTCGGACATGCGCATGTTCCTCCAGGATGCGCATGATCGCCGAGGGGGCCGGCGGGTCAATCCTTGCCGCAAGCGCATCTGCCCCTATGCTTTCGCGGATGCGCCGCCGCGGCCCGCTGCCCTCGCTCGATTCCTTGCTGCGTCAGCCATCGGCAGCGGTCCTCGTGGAACGGTTTGGCCGAACCGCGACTGTCGCGGTGCTGCGGGCCGTGCTGGCGGAGAGGCGCAACGAGTTCCGTCTTGAGAACGGGTTGCCGGAGTTCGCCAGCGAGGCGGTGATCCTGGACGCGGCGGCCGACGCGCTCGACGCCCGCTTCGCGGTGTCGCAGCGCCCGGTCTTCAATCTGACCGGCACGGTCCTGCACACCAATCTGGGCCGCGCGCCCCTGCCGCCCGAAGCGGCCGCGGCAGCGGCCGAGGCGATGGTCTCGGCGACCACGCTGGAGTTCGACCTGGTCACCGGCCGGCGTGGCGAGCGCGACGATCATGTGCGCGGGCTGCTGCGCGCGCTGACGGGCGCGGCGGACGCGACGATCGTGAACAACAACGCCGCCGCCGTGCTGCTGGCGCTGAACACGCTCGCCGCCGGCAGGGAAGTCCCGGTGTCGCGCGGCGAGTTGGTGGAGATCGGCGGCGCGTTCCGCGTGCCCGAGATCATGGCGCGCGCCGGCGCGGTGTTGCGTGAGGTGGGCACCACCAACCGAACCCACCCACGCGACTTCGAGCAGGCGATCGGCCCGGCGACGGGCGCGATCATGCGCGTGCATCCATCGAACTACGCGATCCAGGGCTTCACCGCCGCCGTTCCGCCGGGGCGTCTGGCAATGATCGCGCACCAAGCCGGCCTGCCGCTCATCGACGATCTGGGCAGCGGCAGCCTGATCGAGCTCGCGAAGCTGGGCCTGCCGCGCGAGCCGACCGTTCAGGAGGCGCTCGCCGGCGGCGCCGACCTGGTCACGTTCTCGGGCGACAAGCTGCTGGGCGGCCCGCAAGCCGGGCTGATCGTCGGTCGCTCCGATTTGATCGCACGCCTGAACGCGAACCCGATGAAGCGCGCGCTGCGGCTCGACAAGGGCCGGCTGGCTGCGCTCGAGCATGTGTTGCGGCTGTATCTCGATCCCGACCGCCTGGTCGCGCGCCTGCCGGCGCTACGGCTGCTGACGCGCCCGGAAGGGGAGATCCGGGCCACGGCGGAGCGGCTGGTTCCCCGGCTGTGCGCCCGCTGGCCCGACCGGCCGGTCTCGGTCGCGCCGTGCCGGAGCCAGATCGGATCGGGCGCCTTGCCAATCGACCGGCTGGCCTCCTTTGCTGCGACCATGGGCGGCAGCGGGCTGGAGACCTTGGCCGCTTCACTGCGAGCCCTACAGCGCCCGGTCCTCGGGCGAATCGCGGAGGATCGGCTCTGGCTTGATTGCCGCTGCCTGGAAGCGGAGGACGAGGCGGTGCTGGCGGCGATGCTGGCCGGCTAGGCGTTGCCTGGCCGCGGAGCGGCGGCGATACTGGGCGCGGAGGAGAAGCGGTCCCGGTGGGTCGGCCGGCCTTCAAAGCCGGTTGGGGCCGCCGCGCGGTCCCGGGCAGGTTCAACTCCTGCTCTCTTCCGCCGGGGTTGGCCGTTTGCTCGCCTGTGGCCGGCTTGCCCGAGCAATGTGGCGGGATGGCAACACCCCCTGCTAAACCTCCGGTGACCCCTCGTTTAATTCCGATTCCGCCGCTAGGTTCTGCGCACCGGACAGCGGCGCCGCCGCGGCGTCAGGCGTCAGCCGTGCCCCGCCGGCGCGGAACGACAACGAGGAGAGAACGGATATGAAGCTTCGGAGTACGCTCCTGGCTGCCACCGTGCTGGCGCTGCCGATGGCCGCGCGGGCGCAGATGATCGACCCCGAACCTCAGCGGCTTTTATGTCGGCGCCGGCGTCGGCGCCAACTACATGCAGGATGAGAAGATCGAGACAGCCACCAGTGTCAGGGGAACTGGGGGCACGGACACCGGCCTCAAGCTCCGCACGGACGTCGGTCCCATAGCGCTTGGCTACATGGGCTACGAGCTCGGCAATGGGCTGAGCCTGCAGCTGGAAGGCGACATCCGCGAACAACAAGTTCAACCAGCTTCGAGGCTTCCCGGCCTGCCGCTGGCGGCAACGAGAAGAAATACGGGCCGATGGTCAACGTCGTGTTCGACCTGTCGCCGTACATCCCGTATCGCGGCGCCGTATTTCGGCGTTGGCGCGGGCTATCAGTGGGACAAGCTGTCCAACCTGCGCGTCTATCCGCCGGGCGGCGCCGACCGCCTGACCTCGAACGACAGGCGCGGCGCGTTCGCCTACCAGGCGATCCTCGGCACGATAGTCCCGCTGGGCTACACCGGCCTGGCGCTGACCCTTGAATACCGCTTCATGGGCCAGCTCGCGCGCGACTTCGACGCCGGCGTCACGCCGGCGGCCGGCGGTGTGCCGATCACCGGCAAGATCCGCCTCGGCGAACGAATTCAACCACGCGGTGCTGGTCGGCTTCCGCTACACGTTCGGCGTGACCCCGCCGGCGCCGCCCCGGCCCCGGCCCCCGTCGCGGCCCCGGCCCCGGCGCCCGGCCCGGTCGTACCTGGTGTTCTTCGATTGGGACAAGGCCACGCTCACCGATCGCGCCCGCATGATCATCCGCGAGGCGGCGGAGAACTCGCGCCGCGTGCAGTACACGCAGATCGAGGTCAACGGCTACACCGACACTTCCGGCAGGCCGAGCTACAACCAGCGCCTGTCGATCCGCCGCGCCGAGAACGTGGCCGCCGAGCTGGTGCGCGACGGCGTGCCCCGCAACGCGATCTCGATCCACGGCTACGGCGAGACGCATCTGCTGGTGCCGACCGGCCCCGGCGTGCGCGAGCCGCAGAACCGCCGCGTCGAGATCATCATTCGCTAACGCTGAGGCGACCGCGACTAAGACGCGACGACGGGGCGCCGAAAGGCGCCCCGTTTGCGTTGCGGTCGCGCACGGGAGGGAAAGCCACGATGCGTTTGCGCTCCATTCTACTGGCCATCGCCGTGCTCGCGGCGCCCGTGGCCGCCCGGGCTCAACCGATCCAGGGCCTTTATGCAGGCGCGGGGGCCGGCTACGACCTCCAGCAGGCGATCCGGGTCACGCCCACCGTACCCGGCGTCGGCAGCCTTGGCCTCAAGCTGGACCAGAGTAATGGCCTCGCCGCCCTGGGCAGCATCGGCTACGGGTTCGGTAACGGCTGGCGGGTGGAAGTAGAAGGCGATTTCCTGCGCAACGGCATCCGCCCGCCTTCGATCACGCTGCCTCCCATCACGATCTTCGGCCGGCCGATTCCCGGCACCGGATTTTCCGGGACTCTGCCATCCTCGATCGCCTCGGCTCACGTATTGAGCTACGGCGTCATGGGAAACGCGCTGTACGACTTCGACGTAGGGAGCCGGTACGTTTTCCCGTACCTGGGCGCAGGTGCTGGCTATATCTGGAACGACCTGACGAGTTCGGGCAAGTTTGCCTACCAGGCGATTGCCGGCCTCGCCTTTCCCGTCCCGAACGTGCCCGGCCTTTCGCTGACGGCCCAGTATCGTTTCCTGGATGTCACGGGGGGCGAGCAATACAGCACCAGTGTCGCAACACCCATTGGCCGCATCCCGGTCCGGGTTACGGTGGGGCCGCAGCTCAACCATAGTTTCACACTCGGCGTCCGCTACGCCTTCTCGGTCCCGCCGCCCGCCTCCGCCTCCCCCGCCGTTCCCGCGCCCGTGGCGGCTCCGGCGCCCCAACCCGCGCGCTCCTATCTCGTCTTCTTCGATTGGAACCAGGCAACCCTCACCAATCGGGCCCGCCAGATCGTCCGCTCCGCCGCCGACGCGTCCACCCGCGTCCAGTACACGCAAATCCGGGTGAACGGCTATACGGACACGTCCGGTTCGGCACGCTACAACCAAGCCCTGTCGGTGCGCCGCGCGGAAGCTGTCGCCACCGAACTTGTACGGCGTCGGCGTGCCGCGCAACGCCATCGCGATCCGCGGCTTCGGCGAGACCCATCTGCTGGTGCCGACCGGCCCCGGTGTTCGCGAACCGCAGAACCGGCGGGTGGAAATCATCATCGGGTAAGAACTCCCACCCCGACCCTCTCCCGCAAGCGGGAGAGGGGGCGGCGAACGCACAAATCGTGCCCAACACGCTCCCTCTCCCTTTGGAAGGGGGTCAAGCGGGCAGCATCACCCGGCGAGCAGCATCAAAATCTCTTTCGCATGCCTCTCCGCCAGTTCCCGCAGTTCGGCGTCGGTGCGGTCCTGCACCGGATGCGGGATGAACACATAGGCCGGGTCGGTGCCGAGCGATTTCGCTTGCACGGCGGCGGCGTCGATGAACTCCGTGGTGGCGACGCCGACCACGGGAATGCCGCGACTCTCGAGATCAGCCATGTCATGCGTACAGCACGACGTGCAGGAGCCTCAATCGGCCAAGCCCTCGATCACCACATCGACCTCGCCCGCGATCAGCTGGCGCAAGGGAAGCGGCGCGGGGCGGGTCATCGTCGGCTTCATGTAGCGCCGCACCCGGATGCCGCGCTCCGACAGCATCTCGTCTAGCCGGTCGAGGAACACGTTGCCGCGCGGCTTGGAGATGTCGAGGATGCCGACCGTCAGCCCGTCCAGCCGCTCGGGCCGGGACAGGCGCGGGCGGATGCCGGGGCTTCGCTCGGCCGTGGGATCAAGCAGCACGCTCATGATCGTACCTCCTTGGTGACGGGGCTGGAGCCGCGTTCGCCGCTGGCCGCCCAGCCGCCGATGATGCCGGAGAACATCCCGGCCCCGCCGCCCGCGCGGACCACCATCAGCCCGCCCGGCCGGAATTTGTTGACCCGCTTGCCCGCGAGCGATGCCGGCCCGCCCTCGGCGATGCCCTTGGCACCCGCGACGAGCTCGTCGCCCGGCATCTCGCACAGCCGGTACAGCTCGTCGTAGAGGCGCCGCTTGCTCCAGCCGGCGTCGCGGAAGGTGCGCTCGTGCTCGGGACAGACCACCAGCATTGCATCGCAGGCCGGCGCCAGCTTGACGTTGAAGATCGCCTTCAGGCACTCGGCGAAGCTGCGCGCCAGGCTTTCCGGCGTGCGCGACTTCTGATCGACCACGCCCTGCAAGCCCATATCCGGCGAAAGCGGTCACGGCGGAGACGCCGGGCGCCAGGCCGCGTTCCACCGCCAGCGGCTCCCAGCAGGAGCCTTCCTCGTCCTCGGCGAAGCAATAGGTGTATTTGCCGGGATTGCCGAGCGTCGCGCGGTCCACTTCCTGCGGGCGGCCGCCGCCGATGTTGCGGATCACCAGTTGCACCGCGCGCCCGATCGTCGCGTTGGCGCGGTTGCCCTGGCCGAGCGCGTTGCCGCGCGCGTTCATGCCGATCTGCCGGCGCACCGGGCCGTTCACCACCAGCACCGGGCCGACATACATCGTGGTCGCCAGCACGCCATGCATGGCGAACGCCTCGTCCAGCACCGCCTCCACCGCGGCCAGCACGACGGACAGATACTCGGGCTTGCAGCCGGCCATCACCGCGTTGATGGCGATCTTCTCGACCGTGGCGGGCGCGAGGTCCGACGGCGCGAGCCCGACGATCTCGGCGGGATCGCGCGCCGTGCCCTGCAACATCCGCAGCACCCGCTCCTCGGTCGGCGGCACCAGCGGCAGGCCGTCCGACCAGCCGCGCTCGAACATCGCCTCGACCTCGTCCTCCTCGCGCGCCGATCTCGATCCGGCGCGCGGTGATGCCAGTCTCGCCGAAGCGGATCTTCAGCCGCTCCAGCACGCCGGGTTCGATGTTCCTGGCACCGCACCCCGGACGGAACGAGGGCAGGCCGTCGCCGATTCCCTCGGCCCGCGGCCACGCGCTGCCACTCGGCGCGGTCCCAGCCATAATGCGCGCCGACCTCGCGCCCGCCCTCCATGCGGATCAGCGTCGGCACGATTTCGACCTTCAGCCGGTGCGATACATCGAGCGCGGCGTCGTGGACGCGGACCGGAACGGCATCGGGAAAGGCCGGATCGTCCTGCGTGATCACGACCATCGGGCGAAGCCGCGCAAGTTCCTCCAGCACCGGGGCGGTCAACACGCAGGTCGGGCAGTCGCGCTTGACCACGGCAACCAGCCCGTCACGTGGCAACTCGGCCAAACCCATCGACGTGCTTCCCCGTTCCGTCGCCGCTGACGCTAGCTCGATCGTCAGGCTACGGTCCAGGCACGCGGGTTGCGCGCCAGTGGCGGGGTAGAGCATCCTTGCGCGAAGAACGTGCGGTGGGGGGCACGATGGCGGAAGCGCTACGACACCATCATCGTGGGCGGCGGGTCGGCCGGCTCGGTGCTCGCCAACCGGCTCTCCGCGCGCTCCAATCACGCGGTGCTGCTGTGCGAGGCGGGTCCGGACACGCCGCATGGCAAGGTGCCGCCCGAAATCCTCAATTCCTATCCCGGCACCGCCTATCTCGACCCGCGCTTCCACTGGACCGAGCTCAAGGTCACGACGGAAGTCGTGCCGCACAACCGCCCCGACGCGCCGCGCCCGCGGCTGCGCAAATACGAGCAGGCGCGCGTGCTGGGCGGCGGCTCCTCGATCAACGGCCAGTTGGCCAATCGCGGCGCGCCAAGCGACTACGACGAGTGGGAGAGGCGCGGCGCGCGCGGATGGGCGTGGGACGACGTGCTCCCGTTCTTCAAGCGGGTCGAGCGCGACATGGACTTCCACGCGCCCGAGGACGCGCGCTGGCACGGAAGCGAGGGCCGCATCCCGGTCCGCCGCATCTTCCCCGACCTCTGGCCCGAGCACGCCAAGGCGGTCGCCGAGGCGTTCCGCGAGGCGGGCTTCGACTTCATCCCCGACCAGAACGGCGAATGGCGCGACGGATACTATCCGATCACCATCTCCAACCTCTACGAGCGGCGCGTCTCGGCGGCGATCGGCTATCTCGATCCGGGCACGCGCCAGCGCGCCAACCTGACGATCTCGACGGATACGCAGGTGACGGGCCTGGTGTTCGACGGCCTGCGCTGCGTCGGCGTCGACGCGCTCGTGGCCGGCCGCCCGACGCGGTTCCGCGCGCGGCGAGGTGATCCTGTCCTCGGGCGCCATCCACTCCCCGGCGCATCTGCTGCGCGCGGGCATCGGCCCGGCCGGCGATCTGCGCGCGCTCGGGATCGAGGTGCGCGCGAACCTGCCCGGCGTCGGCCAGCGGCTGATGGATCATCCGGCGGTCGCCGTCGCGGCATGGCTGAGGCCGCATGCGCGAATCCTGACCGACTGGACGCGGCGGCACATGTTCGTCGCGCTGCGCTACACGTCCAAGCTTCCAGGCGTGCCGAGCGGCGACATGTTCCTCGGCGTGACCAACAAGACCTCGTGGCACGCGGTCGGCGAGCAGATCGGCTCGTTCATCCTCTCGGTCTACAAGACCTATTCCGAGGCGGGGCAGGTCCGCCTCGCCTCGCGCGACTGGCGCGACCATCCGACGGTCGAGTTCAACCTGCTCTCCGACCGGCGCGACCTCGATCGGCTGATGGAGGGGGTGCGCATGTCGGCGATGATGCACGCGATCGCCGGCGATGCGCGCCGTCACCGACGATCCGTTCCCCGCCAGCTACAGCGACAAGGTGCGCCAGGTCGGCGCCATCAACCGCAAGAACAAACTGCTGACCGACGCGCTGGCCCGGCTGCTGGACGGCCCGGCGGCGCTGCGCTCGGCGCTGATCCGCAAGCTCATCATGGAGGAGTTCACGCTGGAGGGCGTGCTGCGCGACGAGGAGCAGTTGGAGGCGTTCTGCCGCAAGGCCGCCGTCGGCGTCTGGCACGCCTCCTGCACCTGCCGCATGGGCGACGCGGACGACCCGATGGCGGTCACGGACCCTGCGGGGCGCGTGCGCGGGGTCGAGGGGCTGCGCGTGGTGGATGCCTCGATCTTTCCCGGTGGTGCCCTGCGCGAACACGAACTTCCCGACGCTGATGATGGCGGAGAAGTGCGCGCAGGCGATCCTGGACGGCGGCGTGAGCGGATCTGCCCCACCACCCCCAGCCCGCGCAGCCGCTCGATCTCCGCCGCTGTCGTATCCGGCCTGGCCAGCACCTCGGCGCTGTGCGCGCCGACTGCCGCGTCATGCGCGGCCGCACCTTGCGCTGGCGCCCTCGACCTGGAAGCGGGCTCATCACCGTCATCTCTCCTGGCCGGCGAACGGCACCAGCGCCTCGATCGTGCGCGCCTGGGCGTCGCGCGGGATGTCGTCCAGCGTGGCGACCAGGCCGAAGGTGACGCCGGCCTGCTGCATCACCGGCAACCAGTCGGCGAGATCGCGCTCGGCGAAAGCGTCGTCCAGCATGCCCGACGAGTGCCTGCGCGTTGGCCCGCCGGGCGGGGATTTCGGCGAAGCGCGGATCATCGGCAAGCTCCGGCCTGACCAAGCGCAGCGCAGAAGGGACGGAACTGCCTCTCCTCGTTCAGCATCACCAGCATGAACCAGCGCCCGTCGCGCGTGCGGTAATGGTTGCTGACCGCGTTCGGCACCTGATCGCGGGGCAGGCGCGGATGGATGGTGGCGCCGCAGAGCTGCGCCTGGGCGTAGAACCCGTTCGCCCACAGCCCGTTGGCGAGCAGCGAGGAGTGGACGATCCCGCCCTGGCCGGTGCGTTCGCGACGATAAAGGAGCGCGGTGTACGCATGACGGCGCCGAACAGGCCCATCGCGCTCGGATGGTCGCCCATGCCGGGGGCCGAGCGCGCGGGCTGGGCGGTGTGGTCGGCGCGCACCGAGTCCATCAGGCCCGACCGCGCCCACCAGGCGGTGCGAGTTCGAAGCCGGACTTCTCCGCCTCCTCCCCGGTTTCGCCATACGCGCTGAACGCCGCGTAGATCAGGCGCGGGTTGAGCGGCACCAGGTCTTCCGCCGCGATGCCCAGCCGGTGGCGCACGCCGCGCGGGTAGTTGGTAATGAACACATCCGCCTCGCGCACCAGCCGGTGCAGGATGGCGCGGCCCTCCTCCGCTTTCAGGTCGAGCGCCAGGCTGCGCTTGTTCCGCCCTGTCAGCAGCCACGCATAGTCGTGCGGGCTGTCGGGCAGGCCGGGCAGCGCAGCCGAGGTCTCGATAGCGCGTCGCCCGCACCGGGCGGCTCGACCTTGACGACATCGGCACCGAAGTCGCCGAGCACGGTGGCGGCCGCCGGCGCGGCGATGAAGCTCGCGCAGTCGATCACGCGCAGGCCGGAAAAGATGCTTTCGGACATGTCGAACCTGCGCCGTTCAGACGCGCTCATTGCCGAACACGATTGTCCCCGAGGCGGCGAACATCCCGCCGACGCCGTGACAGACCGAGATCTTCGCGCCCTCGATCTGCGCCGGCGCGATGCCGCGCATCTGGCGCACGCTCTCCTGCAGCGCGAACATCCCGTACATGCCCGAATGCGCGTAGGAGAGACCGCCCCCGTTCGTGTTCACCGGCAGCTTGCCGCCCGGCGCGGTGTTGCGCCCGGCGATGAACGCAGCCGCCTCGCCGCGACCGACGAACCCCAGATCCTCGAGCCCATACAACGGCAGGTGCGCGAAGGCGTCATAGATCATCAGGTGATCCACGTCCTTGTGCGCGATGCCGGCCGCCTTCATGGCATTGGGGCCGGCGACGCGGAAGGCGCGCGAGGAGGTGAAGTCCTCCATCTGGCTCACCATCGGCGTCTCGACGCTCTCGCCGGTGCCGAGGACATAGACCGGCTTCTGCTTCATGTCGCGCGCCCGCTCGGCCGAGGTCAGGATCAGCGCGCCGCCGCCGTCGGACACCAGGCAGCATTGCAGCAGCCGGAACGGATAGGCGATCATGCGCGAGCCGAGCACGTCCTCGACGGTGATCGGGTCGCGGAAAGTCGCGCGCGGGTTCTTGCCGGCCCATTCGCGCTGCACCACCGAGACCATGGCGATCTGCTCGTGCGTCACGTTATAGGTCTTCATGAAGCGCAGCACCGGGATCGGGAACAGCGAGGGCGGACCCATCGGCCCGTAGGGCTGCTCGAACTGCCCGGCGAGGCTGTCGGGCGGCACCGACCGGGGCGGATTGCCGATGCGCGATTTGCCGCTCTCGCCGTGGGTGATGAGCACGGTCCTGCATAGGCCCGAGGCGATCGCCGCCGCCGCGTGGCGCACATGGATCATGAACGAGCAGCCGCCGACCGAGGTGCCGTCCACCCAGTTGGGGGTGATCCCGAGGTAGTGCGCGATCTGCACCGGCGTCTCCACCGCGCAGGCCACGCCGTCGATGTCCTTGGGCGAGAGGCCGGCATCCGCCATCGCGTTCAGTGCCGCGTCGGCATGCAGTTGGATCTGCGACAGATCGGGGATGGTGCCGAGTTTCGTGGTCTCGGACGCGCCGGCGACGGCGATCTCTCCTGGCTTCAGCATGGGGTCACTCCGCCGGCCGGAACAGGGGAAGCGTGATCTCGTCGTCGATCCTCTGGAACGCGACCTCCAGCTTCATGTCGAGCCGCAAGGCCTCGGGCGTCTGCGGGCAGTCCACGACGTTGGACATCAGGCGCGGACCCTCGTCGAGCTGCACGACGGCGATCGCATAGGGCGGGGTGAAGCCCGGCACCGGCCGGTGGTGGATGACGTAGCTCCACAGCACGCCGCGCCCGGAAGCGGCGAACACGCTCACCTGACGGGAGGCGCAGGCCGGGCAGAACGGCCGCGGCGGGAAATACACCTTGCTGCAGGCATCGCAGCGCTGCAGGCGCAATTCGCCGGCCCGCGTGCCGTCCCAGAAATGCTTCGTCTCCGGCGTCGGCTTCGGCCGCGCGCGTCCCGGCTCCGGCATGGGTTCCCTCCATTCGTGGATCAAGTGTGGACTGCGTGGGCGCGACCGTCCAGACGGGGTGTCAGATCGATGCGCGCCATCGCGATGGTCGCCCTGGCTTGCTGATGGAGATAACGTCTGACCGGCAGCCGAAGCGGAAAGAGGCGAATCATGGATGATCCGGTTATCGTCGAACGTGGGCAGGGCTGGCACAAGCTGACCCTGAACCGTCCCGACAGGCTCAACGCGCTCAATCCCGCCATGCTCGCCGGCCTCATCGCCGCCTTTGATGCCGCCGAGGCCGATGCATCCTGCCGGGCCCTACTGCTGACCGGCGCCGGTCGCGGCTTCTGCGCCGGCCAGGAACTCAGCGACGCCATCATCCCCGGTCCCGAGAACCCCAGCCCCGATCTCGGCGGCATCGCCGAGGCCTACCACACCGGCCTGGTCCGCCGTCTCCGCGCCCTGCCGTTGCCGGTGGTCTGCGCAGTGAACGGGGTCGCGGCGGGAGCCGGCGCCAATATCGCGCTCGCCTGCGACATCGTGCTCGCCGGACGCGGCGCGAGCTTCGTGCAGGCCTTCGTGCGCATCGGCCTGGTGCCTGACTGCGGCGGCAGCTTCTTCCTGCCGCGCCTGGTGGGCGAGGCGCGGGCGCGCGCGCTCGCGATGCTGGGCGAGCCGGTCCCGGCCGCGCAGGCCGAAGCCTGGGGCCTGATCTGGCAAGCCGTCGATGACAACGCCCTGATGTTCGAGGCCGAGGCGCTCACCGCGCGCCTCGCCGCCCTCCCGACCGGGTCGCTTGGCATGATGAAGCGCCTGTTCGCCGCCTCTGCAGCCAACACGCTCGACGCACAGCTCGATCTCGAGGCCAGGACCCAGGCCGAGGCCGGCCGGACGTCCGATTATGCCGAGGGAGTGCGCGCCTTTCTGGAAAAACGTCGACCCGCCTTCGCCGGGCGCGGCTGATGCCCGATCCCGCTGCGCTGGCCTGCGCCGTGGCGGAGGCGATGTGGTCCGAGGATCGCGCGAGCAACTTCCTCGGGATGCGCATCGAGGAGGTCGGGCCGGGCTACGCGGTACTCAGCATGACGGTGGCGGAGCGGATGGTGAATGGCCATGGCATCTGCCATGGCGGGTTGATCTTCGCGCTCGCCGATAGCGCAATGGCCTTCGCCTCCAACAGCCACGGCGAACGCGCCGTCGCGCAGCACTGCGCCGTGACCTTCCTGCGTCCCGGCCGGCTCGGCGAAACGCTGCGGGCCGAGGCGACCGAGCGCACACGCGCGCAACGATCGGGGATCTACGATGTGCGCGTGACCGGCGCCAGTGGCGACGTGGTGGCCGAGTTCCGCGGCCACACGCGCACCATCGCCGGCACCTTCTTCGCCACGGAGCCCCCAAGGAAGCCATAGATGCCGCCCGGCCTCGACCCGATCGAAACCGCCTCCCGCGACGAGATCGCGGCCCTGCAACGCGAGCGCATCGCCTGGACCTTGCGCCACGCCTACGCCAACGTGCCGCATTACCGGCGCGCCTTCGACGCGGCCGGAGCGCATCCGGACGACTTCCGCGAGCTCGATGACCTCGCCCGCTTCCCGTTCACCACCAAGCACGATCTGCGCGCCAACTACCCGTTCGGCATGTTCGCCGTCCCGCGCGAGAAGATCGCGCGCATCCACGCCTCCTCCGGCACCACCGGCAAGCCCACGGTCGTCGGCTACACAAGCAACGACCTGGCTGTCTGGGCCGGCGTGGTGGCCCGCTCGATCCATGCCGCGGGCGGCCGCCGGGGCATGGTGCTGCACAACGCCTATGGCTATGGCCTGTTCACCGGCGGGTTGGGCCTGCATCTCGGCGCCGAGCGGCTCGGCTGCGCCGTCGTCCCCGTCTCGGGCGGGATGACCGAGCGCCAGGTGCAGCTCATCACCGATTTCCGCCCCGACCTCATCAGCGTCACCCCGAGCTACGCGCTGGCGATCCTCGACGAGTTCCGCCGCCAGGGCCTCGATCCGCGCGCCTGTTCGCTACGCATCGGCATCTTCGGCGCCGAGCCCTGGACCGATGCCATGCGGCGGGAGATCGAGGACGGCTTCGGCCTCGACGCGACGGACATCTACGGCCTGTCCGAAGTCATCGGCCCGGGCGTCGCCAACGAGTGCATCGAGACCAAGGACGGACCGACCATCTGGGAGGACCATTTCTTCCCGGAGGTCATCGACCCCCTGTCCGGCGCGGTGCTGGCCGAGGGCGAACCAGGCGAGCTGGTGCTCACTTCGCTCACCAAGGAAGCGATGCCCGTCATCCGCTACCGCACCCGCGACCTGACCCGCTTGCTGCCCGGCACGGCGCGCACCATGCGGCGGATGGCGCGCATCTCCGGCCGATCCGACGACATGCTGATTGTGCGTGGGGTCAATGTGTTCCCGACACAGATCGAGGAACAGCTTCTGCGCAGCGCGGCCTTGTCCGCGCACTACCAGATCGTGCTGACCCGCGACGGCCGTATGGATGCGGTCACGGTGCATGTCGAATCCCGCCCGGGCGTGGATGCGTCGGCGTTGGAAGCGGAGGCACGCGCCGCCTCCGGGCGGATCAAGGACGTGATCGGCCTCAACACCGTCGTACACATCGAGCCGCCCGGCGTCATCGAGCGTTCGATGGGCAAGGCCCGGCGCGTGCTGGACCGGCGGGGCTGACCTTTGTCAGGCGACGAACGTTGCCTCGGCGCTCCCAAGCCCGTCGAAGCGCACCATACACGTGTCCCCCGGCTTGAGAAATCGAAGGCCGGTGCAGGACCCGCAGGTAACAAATTGGCCTGCGCGCACGCCCGTGCTAGTTCGCATCATGTTCGCCAACTCCACCGCCACGCCAAGCGGGTCGCCGGTTGGATGCCCGCCGTCCTGGTCCAGCACGATCTGGCCGTTGACGGACAGCGCCAGATGGATGCTGCCGAGGTTGAGCGTTCGCCAGTCCTGCACGGGAGCGCCAGAGACGAAGCCGCCGTTGCTCACGCAATCGGCGAGCTTTTCCAGTGCGCTCCGGGCCGTGTGGTCCTGGAAGCGGCTGGAGATCACCTCGATCGCGGCGCAGGCGTCCATGGCACCCGCCACCTCGTCGCGCGCGTAGGGTTCGGCACGCGGCGGCAAATCCCGGGTGAAGCGAAACGCGACCTCCCCTTCCACGCCGCAATCGGGCGCCTCGGAGGCCGGCACGCGGGCCGGCGAGGGGCGGATGGTGCGAGCATAGATCACCCCGCGCGTGGGTTCCTCATTGGGCGGGGCGTTCGCCTTGAAGGCGCCGACCGGCTCGCCCAGCCGCACCGTGACCGCATCCTGGACTGCGTGCGCCTCGGCCACGCTTCCCGGCTGGAGAGGCAGGCCGGCCATCCGACTTCCCGTGCGGCGGGACTGCACCAGCAGCCGAGCGGCCTCGGCAATCTCGTCCTGGTTCATGCGTGCCTCCCTCCGGCCAAGCCCGGAACCTTGTTCCATGGGCGGCTCTGGCACCGGCCGCCCGGCGATCCCTCCATCGCATGGAGACGGACCCGCCGAACAGCCGTCGTCCAGCCGGAGCTAGAACTCCTTTCTTTCAAGAACAAAGGATATCTTCACGTTGGCGCGGTAGTTCATGATCTTATCATTCTCGACCGTGGCCTGAAATTCGCTCATGTAAACCGAGCGAATGCCGCGCACCGTCTTGGCCGCCTCGGCCACCGCCTGGCGTGCCGCATCTTCCCAGCTTTCCCCGGACTCGGCGAGCAGCTCAAGAACCTTCACGACTGCCATGACTACCTCCCTAGCGCTCCTCATTTTGGGGGAGCTTGCCCACAACGAGAGGCATGGGTCGAAGTTTCGGATCATTGCATTTTATCGCCGAGATCGGCCCCGGTTCCTCCTGCGTGTTCAAAGGTACGCGCCAACGTGACCCCCGCGCCCTCCGCACGCGGGCCAGAGTGGGCCCATGGACGAGGCCGTCTTCCTGTTCGACGTCGATAACACGCTGCTCGACAACGATCGGGTGCAGGCCGATCTGCGTGCCCATATCGCCGAGGCCCACGGCGAGGCGGCGAGCCGAACGCTACTGGGCGATGTTCGAGGCGCGGCGGACCGAGCTTGGCTATGCCGACTACCTCGGCGCGTTGCAGCGCTACCGGCAGGAGGACCTGCACGACCCGCGCGTGCTGCGGATCGCCAACTGGCTCGTCGACTACCCGTTCGCGGACCGGCTCTATCCGGGGGCGCTGGACGCTGTCCGCCATGCGCCCGATGGGGCCTCGACCGTCATTCTATCGGACGGCGACGCCGTCTTGCAGCCGCGCAAGGTGGAGCGCTCGGGCCTCTGGCGAGCGTTCGAAGATCGGGTGCTGATCTACATCCACAAGGAGCAGGAGCTTGCCGACGTCGAGCGCTGGTATCCGGCGCGCCGCTACGTGCTGATCGACGACAAGCTGCGCATCCTGCATGCCGTCAAAGGCTTTGGGGCGCGCGCGTCACCACGGTGTTTCCCGGCCAGGGCCACTACGCGAACGACCCAGAGGAACTCGCCCGATACCCGGCCGCGGACGTCACGGTTGCCCGCATCGCCGATCTGTGCCGCCACGATCGGCGAAGGCCGGGGACTACGCGGCCCGGACCAGTCGGTGGTTCTTGCGGCCCGCCGAAAGCTTGATGGCCCCGTCGCGCAAGTCCTCGGCCGAGCTCATCTGCCCTTCGTCAGTGATCGCCTCGTCGTTCACCCGCGCGCCGCCGCCGCGGATCAGCCGTCGCGCCTCGCCGTTGCTAGGCGCGAGGCCGGCGAGCACGAACAGGCGGAAGGCGGGAATGCCCGCCGCAAGCTCGGCTCGGGCGACCTCGATGCTGGGCAACGTCTCGGCTGCCTCGCCCTCCTCGAAGGTGCGGCGTGCGGTCTCGGCCGCGGCCTCCGCCGCCTCCGTCCCCGCGCGCAGGTGCGTGGCCTCGGTCGCCAGCACCTGCTTGGCCTCGTTGATCTCGGCGCCGCCCAGCGCTTCCAGCCGCGCGATCTCGTCGAGTCGGAGGTCGGTGAAGAGGCGCAAGAACCGGCCGACATCGGCATCGTCGGTGTTGCGCCAGAATTGCCAGTAGTCGTAGGCCGGCACCCGCTCCGCCGGTGATCCAGACCGCGCCCTGCGCGGTCTTGCCCATCTTCGCCCCGGAAGCCGTGGTGATCAGCGGCGTGGTCAGCCCGAACAACTTCTCTGCGTCGGTGCGCCGGATCAGCTCCATGCCGGCGACGATGTTGCCCCACTGGTCGGAGCCACCGATCTGCAACACCACGCCGTGGCGGCGCCAAAGCTCGCGGAAATCGTAGCTCTGCAAGATCATGTAGTTGAATTCCAGAAACGTCAGCGGCTGCTCGCGCTCCAGACGAAGGCGGACCGAGTCGAAGGTGAGCATGCGATTGATCGTGAAATGCAGCCCGACGTCCCGCAGCAACGGGATATAGCCGAGCGTGTCGAGCCAGTCGGCGTTGTTGACGCCAGGATCGGCGTCATCGTTGGCCCGCCGCCGAAGCGCATGAACGGGTCGAAACAGCGGCGGATGCCCGCCATGTTGGCAGCGATCTGCTCGTCAGAGAGCAACTGGCGGGCGGTGTCCTTGCCGGACGGATCGCCGATCCGCGTCGTGCCGCCGCCCATCAGCACCACGGGCCGATGACCATGCTTCTGAAGCAGGCGCAGGATCATGACCTGCACCAGGTTGCCGACATGCAGGGATTCCGCTGTGCAATCGAAGCCGATGTAGGCCGAAACCGGCCCCGCGAGGAGCGCCGCATCCAGCGCTTCGGCATCCGTGCACTGAAAGACGAAGCCGCGCGTCGGTCGCTTCCCGGAGGAATTCGCTTCTGGGCATGCCTGACCTCGGAGCAAAGCGGCCGGCGGTTGCCGACGCCGGCGGCCGGTCGGCCAGATCCTAGTCGGCGGCGAGCGCCATCTGCTGCCGCGCGATCGCCTTGCCGGCATGATCCTCGACCGCCTCCGCTACTGCTCGGCATGGTGGGCGAAGACGTGGTCGGCGCGGGAAGACGCGGTAGTCCACTTGGACGCCCTTTTGCGTATTCAGCTTCTCCACGAGCTTCCGCACGGAGGGCTCCGGCACCAACTCGTCCGCGCCGCCGTGGATCATCAGGCCGCCGCACGGGCAGGGCGCCAAAAAGCCGAAATCGTAATGGCTCGCCGGCGGCGCCACGCTGACCCACCCGGAGATCTCCGGGCGGCGCATCAGCAGCTGCATGCCGATGAACGCGCCGAACGAGTAGCCTGCGACCCACAGCCCGCCGTGACTGGGGTTGACCGCCTGCATCCAGTCGAGCGCCGCCGCGGCGTCGCTGATCTCGCCGATGCCCGCCGTCGTAGCGGCCTTGGCTGCGCCCGACCCCGCGGAAGTTGAACCGCATGACCGAGCACCCGAGGCGCTGGAACGCCTGGTACATCGCATAGGTGACGCGATTGTTCATGGTACCGCCGTGAAGCGGGTGCGGATGCAGTACCAGCGCGACGCGCGCTCCTGCCTCCTTCGAGTGATGGTACCGGCCTTCCAGCCGCCCATCAGGGCCGGCAAACATGACCTCAGGCATGGCGTTCTAATACCCGTTTTCCGTTTTGACTGTCGGTCAGGCCAGTCTGCCGAGCCGCGTTAACGACAACGGCCGGCCCTCTACCGCCGATCTATCTCCCGCAACCGCCCGTCTCTGGGGGTAGCGCACCAAGCGGAAATGGGACAGTGTTCAGGGTTCTTCTATGGGAGCCGCACGCATTCTTGACCTTGGAACCGGAATACCGGCCTTGCCACCTGCTGCCGAGCACCTCGATGATCTCCCCGTGATAAGGCTCGCGCCTTTCTCCCCGCCGGGACCGAGTATATTGTTCACCTCTTCGGCCGAGCAGAACGGAAAAATTCACATGGCGTTAATGTTTTTGCGCGAATTGGTCCGGGCCTACCGTGAACGGGACCCCGCAGCCCGATCCTCGGTCGAGGTCGTGTTCTGCTACCCAGGATTGCATGCCATCCTCTGGCACCAGCTCTCCCATGCCCTATGGCGCGGGCGCCTTTACCTCCTGGCCCGCTGGTCGTCCCACCTCGCGCGGTGGCTGACTGGCATCGAGATCCACCCTGCCGCCAAGCTCGGCCGACGACTGGTCATCGACCACGGCATGGGCGTGGTCATCGGCGAGACGGCCGAGATCGGCGACGATTGCTATCTCTACCACCAGGTCACACTGGGCGTGGCCCGCGCCATGGGCGGCAAGCGCCATCCCACGGTCGGCAACAACGTCATCATCGGCGCCGGCGCCAAGGTGCTCGGCCCCATCACCGTGGGCGACAACGCCCGCATCGGCGCGAACGCGGTGGTGGTGGACCCGGTGCCCGCCGACACCACCGTGGTCGGCATCCCCGCCCAGCCGGTCGATCGCAAACTGCCACGCCGCAAGTCCGACTTCGATCCCTACGGCATGCCCTGCGAGGAGATCCTCGATCCGCTGCTGCGCGCCCTCGAGGGGCTGCGCGCGGAACTGGCCGAGCTGGAGGCCCGCGTGGCCCGCGATGCCGCCGCCCGGACCGAGGCGGCTTCCGCCAGACCTCCGGCCTCCGCTCGCTTCGGCTGACGATGCGCCAATACCTGGACGCCAATGCCAGCGAGCCGATCCGGCCCGCCGCGCGCGACGCCGCGCTCGCGGCGCTGTCCCGTGCCGGCAACCCCGCTTCGGTGCATGCGGACGGCCGGGCCGCCCGGCGCGCGCTCGAGGATGCGCGGGAAACCCTGGCCGAGCGCTTTGGCGCCCATCCCGGCGGCGTGGTGTTCACCTCCGGCGCCACCGAGGCGAACGCGCTCGCCCTGCACGCGCTCGGCGCCGGCCGTGCCAGGATCATCAGCGCGGTCGAGCACGACTCCCTCCGGGCGGCGGCACCAGACGCCCTTGTCTTGCCGGTCGATGCCGACGGAGTGGCCGATCTCGCCGCCCTCGGCACGATGCTGGCCGAATCCGGCCCGGCGCTGGTGTGTCTCATGCTCGCCAACAACGAGACCGGCGTGCTGCAGCCCGTTTCCGAGGCCGCATCGCTCTGCCGTTTCCATGGCGCCATCCTGCATGTCGATGCCGTCCAGGCTGCCGGCAGGTCGCCGGTCGATCTCGCCGCCCTGGGCGCGCAAAGCTTGGCGCTGTCCTCGCATAAGCTCGGCGGCCCACTTGGCGCGGGCGCCTTGCTGCTCGGCCGCGAGGCGCCCGCCGGGCCGCTGCCGCTGATTCCCGGCGGCGGGCAGGAGCGTGGCTGGCGCGGCGGCACCCCGGCGTTGCCGGCGATTGCCGGCTTCGCCGCGGCGGCACGCGTCGCCGAGTCCGCTGATCGCCTCGCGTCCTGGCGCGATGCGATCGAGGAGGTGGCCCGTGACGTCGGCGCCATTGTTTGCGGAGCCGGGGCGCCTCGGCTGGCCAATACGACCTGCCTCGCCTTGCCTGGCGTGCGCGCGGACGCACAGGTCATCGCGCTCGATCTCGACGGGATCGCGGTCAGCGCCGGCGCGGCGTGCAGCTCCGGCAAGGTCGCCGCCAGCCACGTCCTGGCCGCGATGGGGCTGGGCCCGCTCGCCGGTCAGGCGATCCGCGTCTCGCTGCCCTGGAGCGCGAGCCGCGCCGATGTCGATGCCTTCGCTTCCGCCTATTCCCGCATGGCCGCACGGCTCCGCGCCGCCCTGGCGCCGCGCGCGGCGTGACCCCACACTCTATAGCTTATGAACGGCCCGCCACCACGGCCGAACCGGCCCGTCTATCTCGATAACCAGGCGACCACGCGCTGCGACCCGCGCGTGTTGGCCGCGATGCTGCCGTTCTTCACCGAGCAGTACGGCAACCCGCACAGCGACGAGCACGTGATGGGGCGGGAAGCCGAGCATGCGGTGGAGGCCGCGCGCGCCGAGGTCGCCGCCCTGATCGGCGCGGCGGCCAACGAGGTCGTCTTCACCTCCGGCGCGACCGAGAGCAACAATATCGCGATCAAGGGCGCCGCGCGCCACGCCGCGCGGCATGGAGCCCACGGGGGCCTTTCCGCGCGTCGCGTAGTGACAGTGACGACCGAGCACAAGAGCGCCCTGGCGTGCGTGGCCGACCTCGCCGAGGAGGGCTTCGAGCCGGTCTTTCTGCCGGTCGCCGCCGACGGGCTGCTGGACCCGGACAGACTCCGCGCCGCGCTGAACGAGCCGACCTTGCTGGTCAGCGTCATGGCGGTGAACAACGAGACCGGCGTAATCCAGGATCTCCGGGAACTCGCCGGCGTCGCCAAGGCGGCCGGGGCGTTGTTCCACACCGACGCGGCACAGGCCGCCGGCAAGATCCCGCTCGATGTCGGCGCCTGGCAGGTCGATCTGCTGTCGTTGTCGGGCCACAAGCTCTATGGCCCGAAGGGCGTCGGCGCCCTCTATGTCCGCCGCCGCCCGCGCGTCCGCCTGGCACCGCTGTTCTCCGGCGGCGGGCAGGAGCGGGGGCTACGCTCCGGTACCCTGCCGGCGCCGCTGATCGTCGGCCTGGGCGAGTCCTGTCGCATCGCGCGGGCCGAGATGGAAGCGGAGGCGGCGCGGCTGCGTACCATGCGCGACGCGCTGCTCGCCCGGTTGCGCCTGGACGTGCCGGGGATCGCGGTCAATGGCAGCCTCGCCGCGCGAATCGCCGGCAACCTGAACCTGAGCTTTCCTTCCACGACCGCCGCCGAGCTGATGGCGCGCGCGCCCGATCTCTGCGTCTCCACCGGCTCCGCCTGCTCCTCGGCGGCGGTCGAGCCGTCCTACGTGCTGCGCGCGATGGGCGTGCCGGACCCGGCGGCGGCGCGGAGCTTGCGCATCGGCCTCGGGCGCTTTACCTCGCCCGCCGATATCGACTATGCGGCAGCGGCGCTCGCCGCCGCCCATGGCGGGGCGCCCGCGCCGGCCTGAACGGGACCGCACATGCCCAGGATGATCTTTATTGAGCGCGACGGTACGCGCCGCGAGGTGGACGCGCCGCTCGGCCTCTCGGTCCTCGAGATCGCGCACCAGCACGGCGTCGATATCGAGGGCGCGTGTGAGGGCTCGCTCGCCTGCTCCACCTGCCACGTCATCGTGGACCCGGCCTGGTTCGCCCGTCTGGCGGCGCCGACCGAGGACGAGGAGGACATGCTGGACCTCGCCTTCGGCCTGCAAGAGACCTCGCGCCTGGGCTGCCAGATCGTCATCACCGAGGTGCTGGACGGGCTCGTGGTCAAGCTGCCGGCGGGCAGCCGCAACATGATGGGCGGTTAGTGCGCATCCTCGTCGCGATGTCGGGCGGGGTGGACAGCTCCGTCGTCGCGGCGCTGCTCGCCGGGGCAGGTCACGAGGTCATCGGCGTGACCCTGCAGCTCTACAATCACGGTGCCGCCGCCGGGCGCAAGGGCGCATGCTGCGCCGGCCAGGACATCCATGACGCCCGTCGGGTCGCCGATCGGCTCGGTATCGCGCATTACGTGATTGATGCCGAATCCCGCTTCGCCCGCGCGGTCATCGAGGATTTCGCCGAGTCCTACGCCGCGGGCGAGACGCCGGTGCCCTGCGTGCGTTGCAACCAGACCGTGAAGTTCACCGACCTTACCGCGTTGGCCGACGCGCTGGGGGCGCAGCGGCTCGCCACCGGCCACTATGTCCGGCGCATCGATGGCGCGGAGGGCGCGGAGCTGCATCGCGCCCGCGACCTCGTCCGCGACCAGAGCTGGTTCCTGTTCGCCACCACGCGCGCGCAGCTCGACCGGGCCCTGTTCCCGCTGGGCGAGATGGCGGACAAGGCGGCGGTGCGCGCGGCGGCGGCGCGGCTTGGGCTCGCGGTGGCCGCCAAGCCCGACAGCCAGGACCTCTGTTTCGTGCCCTCGGGCCACTACGCCGATCTGATCGCCCGGCTGCGCCCCGACGCCGTCGCCTCCGGCGAGATCGTGGACCAGGCGGGCCGGGTGCTCGGTCATCATGACGGCGTCGCCCGCTACACCGTGGGGCAGGCCCGTCGCTTGGGTACCGCCGGTGGCGGCGATCGCGTGGTGGTCGCACTGGATGCGCCGCACCGGCGGGTGGTGATCGGCCCCCGCTCCGTCGGCACGCGGAGGGTGGTGTTGCGCGAGGTGAACTGGCTCGCCGCGCCGCCCGCCGCGTCATTGCGCTGCGCGGTGAAGCTCCGCGCCCGCGAGGCCCCGCAACTGGCAACCGTCGTGATTTGCGAGGGCGAAGCCGAGGTCTGGCTGGACCGCCCCGCCCTGCCGGCCCCAGGCCAGGCCTGCGTCTTCTACGACGGCGACCGCGTGCTGGGCGGCGGCTGGATCACGCAGCCGGTTGACGCTCCCCGGCCCGCGGCGCTATCTGCGCACCCCGCACGATGGGATGGCGGCGTAGCTCAGCGGTAGAGCAGGGGAATCATAATCCCTTGGTCGGTGGTTCAAATCCGCCCGCCGCTACCATCTTTTCCACGGTTTATGTCATTGCGAAGTAACCGGGGCAGGTCCCCGGGCGGTCAGGCCGGTGCAGCCTTGGATGTGCCGGTCCGGAAGTCGGTGACTCGGTCGGTCGTTGCGGAACCGCGTCATCACATCGGCCTCGCGGGCGTGCCGCCCGCAGCACGTCCCAGTCCTCGGCCTGAGCGGGGACAAGGAATCCCATGCAGCGGGCGGGCGGGCCGGGGAGACGCGCTCCGATCCCCGATCTTGACCTACGCCGGCACGCACGCGATCTCCTGTTTCGCCAGACGGCTGGACGGCCGCTGACGCCCGGCGACGGGCGTTGGAGGAAAGTCCGGGCTCCACGGGAAGACGGTGCCGGCCAACGGCCGGCGGGGGCGACCCCAGGGACAGTGCCACAGAAAGCAAACCGCCCGCGCAAGGGTCTTCCTCGCGGGCAAGGGTGAAAGGGTGCGGCAAGAGCGCACCGCGCCCCCGGCAACGGGGGCGGCACGGTAAACCCCACCGGGAGCAAGACCGAATAGGGGCGGCCGGCTGACTCGCCGCGAGGCGGGAGATGCAAGGGCTTCCCGCCCTGCCGCCCGGGTTGGTCGCGCGAGGCGCGTCGCGAGGCGCGTCCCAGAGGAATGGCCGTCGTGCGCCCGTCAGGGCGCGCACAGAACCCGGCTTACAGGCCGTCTGGCACTTTCCCCGCTTTTCGTCCCGACCTGAACGGCATACTCCCGGAATTATAACGGGAAACTTGGCCCGGCTGCGACGCCATATTCTACACACATTCGCGCGAGCGGCCGTTTCGCTGCGTTTTTCGCGCGACTGCGGCCGAAATTCTTTTACACCCACGAATGACCATGTTATCCCATGCCGTCCCATGAACGCTGACAACGCCCAGCGAGAAGGGGGTGGGCATGGGTTCACCCAGGGATGAGCGCGGAGCGCCGGTCGGATGACCCACTTTCTGGGCACCCACCAGAACAAGCTGGACGCCAAGGGCCGCGTCTCCGTCCCCGCGCCGTTTCGCCAGTCGCTGCGCCAAACCGCGGAAAAGGCCGGTCTCGAGGCGGGCAATGGCGCGGGTCAGCTCGTGCTGCGCCCCTCGCACAAGCATCCCTGCATCGAGGCTTGGCCCGCGGCGGAGTTTCACGCGCTCGCCGCGCCGCTCGAGCGGCTTGAGACCTTCAGCGAAGAGCACGACGACCTGGCGAGCGCGCTGTACGCAGAAGCCTTCCCCGCCGACATCGACAAGGAAGGCCGGATCGTCCTGCCCGACGAGCTCACCGCCCATGCCGGCCTGGGTGAGAGCGTGGTGTTCATGGGGCTCGGCCGCGTCTTCCAGATTCTGGGAGCCTACGGCGGCGGAGCGCCGCCGCGCCGAGGCGCGCGAGCGTGCCCGTGCGCGCGGGCTGACCCTGCCGGGAGCGGGTGGGCCATGACCCGCGAAAGGCCGGGCCATGTCCCGGTGATGCTGCGAGAGGTGCTCGCCTGCCTCGCGCCGCGCGACTCGGCCGTCTATCTGGACGCCACGTTCGGTGGCGGCGGCCATGCCGAGGCGATCCTGGAGGCGGCGCGCTGCACCGTGTGGGCAATCGACCGTGATCCCGACGCGATCGCGCGCGGCGCCGGGCTTGCCGCCCGCTTCCCCGGGCGGCTGCACCTGCTTCACGGCGCGTTCGGCGGCATGATCGACCTGCTCGCCGGAAGCGGTGTCGTCGCGCTCGATGGCGTGGTGCTCGATCTCGGCGTCTCCTCGTTCCAGCTCGACGATCCGGCGCGCGGATTCTCGTTCCGGGCCAGCGGTCCGCTCGACATGCGGATGGACCGCACCGGGCAGTCAGCCGCCGAACTCGTGAATGCCCTGCCCGAGCGGGAGTTGGCCGACCTGCTGCACGATCTTGGCGAGGAGCGTGCGGCGCGGCGCATTGCGCGGGCCATTGTCGCCGCGCGGGCCGAGTCGCCGATCAAAACAACCGGGCGGCTCGCGCAAATTATCCGTGACGTGCTGCCGCCGGATCATTCTGGGCTTGATCCGGCAACCCGCAGCTTCCAGGCGCTGCGTATCCGGGTAAACGACGAATTAGGGGAGATCGCGCGCGGGCTCGAGGCGGCGGCGCGCCTGCTCGCGCCCGGCGGCCGGCTCGTAGTCGTTTCCTTTCACTCGCTCGAGGACCGGATCGTGAAGCGCTTCATGGTCGAGGCGGCGGGGCGCGCGCCGGCGCCGTCGCGCCATGATCCGCGCGGCCTCCTGCCGAGCCGCGCGCCCCGCTTCCGGCTGCTCACGGACCGCGCCGTCCGTCCCGGCGGGACTGAGACCGAAGCCAATGCGCGCGCCCGCAGCGCCCGCCTGCGCGCGCTGGAGCGCCTGTCTCTCGCTGTCGAGACGAAGACGCCATGATCCGCCCCATCACCTGCGTGACCCTGCTGCTCGCTTGCGGATCGGGGCTGTATCTCTATCAGACCAAGCATCGCGTTCGCGTGCTGGACGGGCAGATTGAGCAGGTGGTGCGCCAGACGGCGCAGGTACGTGAGCAGATCCGGGTATTGCGCGCCGAATGGACCCTGCTCGATCAACCTGACCGGTTGCAGCAGCTTGCCGGGCAGTTTCTGGAGCTGCAGCCAACCAGGCCCACCCAGTTCGCCTCGGCGGCTGATCTCGATTCTCGCTTGCCGCCCGTGCCGGAGCCCGAGTCGTCCGGCCAGCCACCAGCGCCCCCGGTTGCCGACGCGCCAGTGCCCCAGGTTGCCGACGCGCCGGCTCCGGCCGAGCCTGTGATCGCCGCCGCCACGCCGCCTCCCGCCAAGCGAGAGGCGGCGAGCGTCGCCGCGGGCGCGCCGCCGATCGCCGCCCCCGTGCATGTCGCCGAACATCCGGCCATCCATGCCACCGAGGCGGCGCGCCCGCAGGGCGCCGCACCGCGCAGCCCGCCCGCCGGGTCGCCGGCGCCGCAGCCGCAGCTTGCCGCAGTACAGCCGGCCCGCGCGGCGCGGTTCGAGCCGCCCAGTCCGGCCCCGCCGCGCTTTATCCCGGCCATGCTGCCGCGCCCGATGCCGGCCTCCCCGACCCCGGCATTCCGGCCTGTTTCGGCTGTGCCGCGCGCCAGCACGCCCCCGCTTCCCGCGTACGGAGGTTCAATGTTAGGCATGGCGCACGGTGCGGCCCCGCCGCCACCGGCTCCGGCGCCGATGTGGTTCAACTGGAACAATCGCTGAGCCGGACATGCCAGACCTGCCCGACCATCCCGCATCGCTGGATCAGGCACCGCCGAATACGCGGCGAGCGACGCCTGCGCAGCGCGCCGGAGCTTCGCGGCTGGGCGGTGCGGCGCCGCGCATGGAGACGATCCGCGTCACGGCGCCCGATCTGCGCCGGCGTGCCGCGCTGGAGCGCACGCGCTCGCGCCTGGTCGTGACGGCGGCTGGCTTTTCCGTGCTGTTCCTGGCGGTCGTGCTCAAGCTCGCCGATGCGACCGTCCTCCGCCCGCTCCAGCCGCACCGGCCGGAGCACAAGATCGTCCTTGCTCCGGAAACCAAACAGGACGCCGAGATGGGGGCGATCTCGCGCCGGGCGACGATCACTGACCGTAACGGGCAAATCCTGGCGATCTCGCTGCCAACTGTGGACCTGTTCGCCGATCCCCGGCAGGTGATCGATCCGGTCGCGGACGCCCATCGGCTGAAGAGCGTGCTGCCTGACATTGACGAGGCGGTGGCCCGCGCCCGCCTGTCGGAGAGCACCAAGCAGTTCGTGTTCCTGGCCCGGCGGATCACGCCGCAACAGGAGCTGGCCGTGAACAATCTCGGCATCCCCGGCCTGGACTTCCTGCCCGGCGAGGAGCGGCACTATCCGATGGGTCGCGTCGCGGCCCATGTACTGGGCGGGGTCGATATCGATGAGCACGGCGTAGCTGGAGTGGAGAAGTGGTTCGACAAGCGCCTGACGACGGAGTCCGCGTCGCTGCGCCTGTCGCTCGACGTCCGGATCCAGGCCGTGGTGCGCGAGGAACTCGCGGCGTCGATGGAACAGTTCAAGGCGCTCGGCGCCGCCGGCATCGTGATGGACGTCAACACCGGCGAGGTGCTGGCGATGGTCTCGCTCCCCGATTACGAGACCGGGGACCTGGGTCGGGCGGGCGAGGACGCGCGCTTCAACCGCGCCGCGAGTGGCGCCTATGAGCCGGGCAGCACGTTCAAGTTGCAGACCGTTGGCATGGCGCTTGATGACAACGTGGTCCATCTGTGGGACACGTTCGACACCATCGACCGCATCCATATCGGCCGCTTCACGATCACCGACTTCGAGCCCGAGCACCACAACATGGCGGTGCCCGAGATCATCGCCCGGTCTTCCAACATCGGCGCCTCGCACATCGCCATGCTGGTGGGCGCGGAGCGCCAGCGCGCCTGGCTCAGGAAGCTGGGGTTCTTCGCCCGCTCCCCGATCCAGCTCCCGGAATTGGCGGCGCCGATCGTGCAGCCGGCCGCAGTGTGGAAATCGGCGACGATCATGACCGTCTCGTTCGGCAACGGCATCGCCGTCACGCCGACGCAGCTCGTGGCCGGCACCGCCGCCCTGGTGAATGGCGGCGTGTGGCGCGGCGCCACCCTGGTCGCGGCACAGCCGGATGCGCCGAGCGAGGGCGTGCGCGTGGAGCAGCCCGAAACCTCGGCAACGATGCGCAAGCTGATGCGCATCGTCGTCACCCAGGGCACCGGCAAGCCGGTCGAGATCCCGGGCTACCTGATCGGCGCCAAGACCGGCACCTCGCAGAAGGTCGGCAAGGGCGGCTACAAGCTGCACGCTAACCTGAGCTCGGTGATCGCGGCGTTCCCGATGAACGGGCCGCGTTACATCGTCTATGCGATGCTCGACGCTCCGCACGCTGACAAGACCACGTTCGGCTTCACCACCGGCGGCTGGACGGCGGGGCCGGCGGTCAAGCGCATCATCTCGCGCGTCGGCCCGATGCTGGGCGTCATGCCCTATGCACCGGACGAACTGAAAACGCTCGACGCCCAGCTCAGTCTTCCCCTCGCGCCAGCTCGTCCCCCCGGAGCGCCGGTCGCGTCACGCGAACCTCTGGTCGCCGTCGCGCCCAAGCCGACCCGTGTGCCGCTGCCGGCCGCTTCGAGCGGAGAGTTTCCGCCCGCGGGACACGTCATCCAGGCCTCGGCCAAGGAGCCCGTCCTTGCGCCTCGATGAACTCATGACGCGGCTCGAGCCGGCACCGCCGCCAAGCTGGGCGGAAGCCGGCGCGCTTGACCTCGCGCGGGTAACGGCTGACAGCCGGCTTGTCGCGCCAGGCACCTTGTTCGCCGCCCTTCCCGGCAGCCGGGCCGATGGACGCGCCTTCATCGCCGAAGCGGTGGCGCGCGGCGCTTGCGCCGTGCTCGCTCCGGCCGGCACGACCTGGCCCGAAGGCGTGCCGCCGCGCCCGCTGCTGGCCGATCCCGAGCCGCGGCGGCGGCTGGCACAATTCGCCGCCCTGTTTGCCGGCCCGCAGCCCGAGCAGGTGGTCGCCGTCACCGGGACCAACGGCAAGACCAGCACGGTGGAGTTCCTGCGCCAGATCTGGGCGGCGGGCGGTGGCCCGGCCGCGAGCCTCGGCACGCTAGGCCTGAACGCGCCCGGTTTCCCGCCCGGGCCAGGGCTCACCACCCCCGATCCGGTGACGCTCGCGGCAACATTGTCCGCGCTGGCCCGCGCCGGGGTGCGGCGGGCCGCGATGGAGGCGTCCTCGCACGGGCTGGACCAGTTCCGGCTGGACGGCGTGCGCCTGGCTGCCGCGGGATTCAGTAACCTGACCCGCGACCATCTCGACTATCACGGCACCGACGCCGCGTATCGCGCCGCCAAGCTGCGGCTGTTCGCGGAGTTGCTGCCGCGAGGTGCGCCCGCCGTCGCCAACGCCGACATGGACCCGGCAACGCTCGAAGCGTTGCGTGCCATCGCGGCGCGACGCCGGATCGACTTGCGCACGGTCGGCGAGGCGGGAGATCTGCGGCTGCACGCCGTCCGGCCGCGGCCGGACGGGCAGGAGCTGGAAGTCGAGGCGAACGGGGCACGCCGGGTGATCCCGCTGAAGCTGCCCGGCCGGTTCCAGGCCGACAATGCGTTGCTGGCCGCAGCACTGGCGATGGCGCTCGGCGACGACGACGCCCTCGATCGCCTGCCGCGTTTGGTCGGCGTGCGCGGGCGGATGGAGCGCGCGGCGTGTTTGCCCAATGGCGCTTGTGTCTATGTCGATTACGCCCACACGCCGGACGCGCTGGAGCGTCTGGCGCGCGCGCTGCGGCCGCATACGGCGGGCCGGCTGCATCTGGTGTTCGGCGCCGGGGGCGACCGCGATCCGGGCAAGCGTCCGTTAATGGGCGCCGTGGCGGCCCGCACCGCGGACTTGGTGATCGTGACCGACGACAACCCGCGCGGCGAATCCCCGGCCGCGATCCGCGCCGCCATCCTGGCCGCCTGCCCCGGCGCGCACGAGATCGGGGGCCGGGAGCGAGCGATCGAGGCGGCGCTGGAAAGTCTCGCGCCGGGCGACGTGCTGGCGGTCGCCGGAAAGGGCCACGAACAGGGACAGACTATCGGCAATCAGGTGGTCCCGTTCGACGATGTGAGCGTGGTGCGTGGGCTGCTCCATTCGCCTCTCCCGCGGGCGGGAGAGGTGGACACTCGCTCATGACTCCCCTCTGGACCGCCGACGCACTGGCCGAGGCGACGCACGGCACCCTATCGGCGCCGTTCGATGTCACCGGCGTCTCTATCGATACGCGCACCATCGCGCCGGGCGATCTGTTCGTCGCGCTGCGCGGCGAGCATGGCGACGGGCACTCGCATGTCGCCGACGCGATCGCGCGCGGCGCGGCCGGAGCCATGGTCCACGCCGATGCCCCCGGCCCCACGCTTCGCGTTGCCGATACGCTTTCCGGCCTGACCCGCCTCGGCGCCGCCGGGCGTACGCGCTTCGCCGGGCGTCTCGCCGCGATCACCGGCAGCGTCGGCAAGACCACGACCAAGGAGATGCTGCGGACTGCGCTGAGCACGCAAGGGCAGACCCATGCGGCGGCGGCATCCTACAACAACCATTGGGGGGTGCCGCTCACCCTGGCACGCTTGCCTGCAGAGTTCCGGTTCTGCGTCGCCGAGATCGGCATGAACCAGCCGGGCGAGATCGCGCCGCTCGCCCGACTCGCGCGCCCGCATGTCGCGGTGATCACGACGATCGAGTCGGCGCATATCGGCAATCTGGGCAGCGTCGAAGCGATCGCGCGCGAAAAGGCAGCGATCCTGCACGGCTTGGAGCCAGGCGGCATTGCGGTGCTGCCCGCCGACTCGCCCTATCTCGCCTTGTTGCGCGCCGAGGCCGGCGCGGCGCGGGTCACGACCTTCGGGGCGACGCCGGACGCGGATGCGCGGCTGATCGAGGCTCATGCCGATGGCGACGGCAGCGAACTTGCGATTCGCATCCGCGGACGCACGCTGCGTCTGCGCCTGTCCGCGCCGGGGCGACACATGGCGATGAACGCGCTCGCCGCGCTCGCAGCGGCCGAGGCGCTGGGCGCCGACGCGCAGGTGGCGGCACGCGCGCTGGCCGGCTTCGTCCCGGTTGCCGGACGCGGTTCGCGGCGGCGGATCGCCGTTCCCGGCGGCAGCGCCGTGCTGATCGACGAGAGCTACAACGCGAACGCCGCCTCGATGCGTGCCGCGCTTGCCGTGCTCGCATTGCAGCCGGGCGCACGCCGGATTGCGGTCCTGGGCGACATGCTGGAGTTGGGCGAGCATGGCCCGGCCGAGCACGCCGCGCTCGCGCCTGATGCGGCGGCGACCGCGGATCTGGTCTTCACCTGCGGGGCGCTGATGCGCGGTCTGCACGACAACATCACGCCGGCGCGGCGGGGCGCGCATGCAAGCGACGCCGCGGTTCTGGCGGGAATCGTCATCGACGCTCTACGTCCGGGCGACGTGGTTCTGGTCAAGGGTAGCCTCGGCAGCCGCATGCGGCTGGTCGTCTCCACGCTCGACCCGATGATGGAGACCGCCTGATGCTGTACGACCTGTCCCAGCCGTTCGCGAACCATTTCGCGCTTTTCAACCTGTTCCGCTACATCACCTTCCGCTCGGGCGCGGCCTGCATGACGGCGCTGGTGGTGAGCTTCATCATCGGCCCGGCGCTGATCCGCTGGCTGCGCATGAAGCAGCGGCAGGGACAGCCGATCCGCCTGGACGGGCCGGAGCGCCACATCCTGGAGAAGCAGGGCACGCCCACCATGGGCGGCGTCATGATTCTGGTCGCCTGGCTGGTGTCCACCGTGCTCTGGGTCGATCTGCGCAACCAGTATGTCTGGGCGGCGATGCTGGTCACGCTGGGTTACGGGCTGCTCGGCTTCGCCGATGACTACCTGAAGCTCTCCAAGAGAAACCACCGCGGCGTCCCGGGCCGCGTCAAGCTGATCGTGCAGGCAGTAATCGGTTTGGCGGTTGCGTACTGGGTGATGCGCACCACCGACAATGTGCTGGGCGACGCGCTCGCGGTGCCGGTGTTCAAGGACGTGGCGCCGCGGCTCGGCTGGTTTTTCCCGATCTGGGGCATGTTCGTGATGGTGGGTTCGTCGAACGCGGTCAACCTGACCGACGGGCTGGACGGGCTCGCCATCGTGCCGACCATCATAACGGCCGGCGTCTTCGCGCTGATCGCCTATCTCGTCGGCAACCGCGTCTTCGCCGATTACCTTCAGCTGCATCCCGTTCCGGGCTCGGGCGAACTGGCGGTATTCTGCGCGGCGCTGATCGGCGCCGGCCTCGGCTTCCTGTGGTTCAATGCTCCGCCGGCCGCGGTGTTCATGGGCGACACCGGAAGCCTCGCGCTAGGCGGCGCGCTCGGCGTGGTGGCGGTCGCCACCAAGCACGAGATCGTGCTGATGATCGTGGGCGGGCTATTCGTGGTCGAGACCGTCTCCGTCATCATCCAGGTGTTCTGGTTCAAGCGCACCGGCACCCGCGTGTTCCTGATGGCGCCCCTGCACCATCATTTCGAGAAGAAGGGCTGGGCGGAGCCCACCATCGTGATCCGATTCTGGATCATCTCCTTCATCCTGGCCCTGATCGGCCTGGCGACCTTGAAGATCCGATGAGCGATTTCCCGCCCGATTTGTTCGCCGGGACGCGCTTCGCCGTCGTCGGTCTCGGCCGCAACGGCCTCCCGGCGGCGCGCGCATTGACCGCGATGGGCGCCGAGGTGCTCGCCTGGGACGACGACGCGGCGGCTCGGGCGCAAGCCGAGGGCCTAGTACTTCGCCCACCCATTGCGGGTGACCGGCTGGACGCGCTCGTGCTCTCCCCCGGCATCCCACACACTCTGCCGCGTCCACACGAGATCGCCGCGCTGGCCGCCGCGCAGGGCTGGCCGGTCCTGTCCGACGCCGAGCTGCTGTTCCGTGCGGTGCGCGCGGCGGGATCGGCGGCGCGTTTCGTCGGCATCACCGGCACCAACGGCAAATCGACCACCACCGCGCTGCTTGCGCATATCCTGGCCGCCGCGGGTACTCCGGTTGCCGCCGGCGGCAACCTCGGGACCGCTTCACTTGCGTTGCCGCTGCTGAGCCACGACGGCGTGTACGTGCTCGAGATGTCAAGTTACATGTTGGAGCGAATCGCAAGTGCCCGCTTCGATGTGGCTGCGATGCTCAACCTCAGCGCCGACCACCTCGACAGGCACGGCGACATGGCCGGATACGAAGCGGCCAAACGCGCGGTATTCGCGCGTCAGCGTCCGTATGATTTGGCGGTTGTCGGAATCGATGACGAGCCAAGCGCCTTGACTGCGACTTGGCTGCGCACCTGCCCAGCACGAGTCTTCACCGTCTCGGGCGCGTCGCGGGCTGATATCTGGTCCGATGCCGGGATGCTGCGCGATGTCGCTGGCCCGATCGTCGCGATGCGGACCGCTCCCGCGCTGCCGGGCGCACATAATGCGCAAAACGCGGCGGCAGCAGCGGCGATGGCGATGGCCCTCGGTGCGACGCGCGCACAGGTGGCGCAAGGGATCAAAACCTTCCCCGGCCTGCCGCACCGACAGCAACTGGTCGGTCATGTCGCCGACATCGGCTTTATCGACGACAGTAAGGCGACCAATGCGGATGCCGCCGCGCGCGCGCTCGGCTGCTATGACCGGCTGGTGTGGATCGCCGGCGGACAGGCGAAGGCCGGCGGGATCGAATTGCTCGCGCCGTTCTTTCCGCGCATTGCTCGCGCGCTGCTGATCGGCCGAGACGCGCCATTGCTTGCGGCCACGCTCGCGCGCCACGGCGTCGCCCACGAGGTCGTCGGCACGCTGGAAAACGCGGTTCCTGCCGCGCTGGCCGCCGCGCGGGGAACCGGCGCGGTCGTGCTGCTGTCGCCGGCTTGCGCGAGCTTCGACCAGTTCAGCGGCTTCGAGGCACGCGGTGCGCAATTCGCTGCACTGGTCGCCGAGCTCGCCCGCGAGAGGGCCGCCTGATGCCGACGCTGTCGCGCGCCGATACCTCGACCCTGGGCCGCTGGTGGTGGAGTGTCGACCGCTGGACCCTGGGCGCGGTCGGCCTGCTGATCGGCTTCGGCTACGTCCTGATCCTGGCCGCGAGCCCCGCGGTCGCCGAGCGCATTGGCGATCCGCGCAACGCGCTCATTGTCAAGCAGGTGCTGTTCCTGGCGCTGGCGGGAGCCATCGTCTGCGGCGTTTCGCTGCTGTCGCCGCGTGGGGTGCGACGGCTCGCGATCGTGGGCTGCATCGTCGCACTGGCGCTGACGGCGGCGACTCTGGTGATCGGCGTGGAGATCAAAGGTGCGCGACGCTGGATCGCGCTGCCCGGCCTCTCCTTGCAGCCGAGCGAGTTCCTCAAGCCCTGCTTCGCGGTAGTTGCGGCCTGGCTGGTGAGCGAGGGACAGCGGAATCGCTTCCCCGGCCAGTTCGCCGCTGCCGGCATCTATCTGCTGATCGTGCTGCTGCTGAAGGAGCAGCCGGACATCGGCATGACGGCGGTCATCACCGCCGTCTACTTTACGCAGCTCTTCATCGACGGGCTGAACCTGTTCTTCGTCGGCGTCGGCATGGCCGGCATCTGCTCCGCCGCGGTCGCCGCCTACACGTTCTTTCCGCACGTGCAGGTGCGTGTGCAGGAGTTCCTGCATCCGCATGATTCCAACACCTATCAGGTGACGACGGCGCTCGAGGCGTTCGGCAATGGGGGGCTGCTGGGGCGCGGACCGGGGGAGGGCCGGGTCAAGGACGTGCTGCCGGACGCGCATGCCGATTTCGTGTTCGCCGTCGCCGGCGAGGAGTTCGGGACGGTGGTCTGTCTCCTCATCCTCGGCGTGTTCGCCTTCATCGTGGTGCGCGGCCTGCTGCGACTGTTGCAGCAGCCGGACCTGTTCACCGTGCTGGCCTGCGCCGGGCTGCTGACCGGCTTCGGCCTGCAAGCCTTCGTCAACATGGCCTCCACGCTGCAACTGATCCCGACCAAGGGAATGACCCTTCCGTTCATCTCCTATGGCGGCTCCTCGGCGATTGCGGTGGCGCTGGGCATGGGGATGCTGCTCGCGCTGACGCGCGGCCGTGCCCGCGAGGAGGCGCCATGAGAGGCCCGACGGCGCATCCCGTCATCATCGCTGCCGGCGGCACCGGTGGGCATGTGTTCCCGGCCGAGGCGCTGTCGTCCGCGCTCATCGCGCGCGGTCAGCGCATCGTGCTGATGACCGACACACGCTCGGGCGCGCTGGACAGTCCAATATTCGCCGGGCGCGAGCGGCTCGTGCTGAGCGGGGCTGGCATCGCCGGGCGCGGCGCGGCGCGCGCGGCGCGCGCGGTTGTTGCGCTGGCCGCGGGCGTTGCCCAGGCGCGGCGCGCGCTGGCGCGGCTTGATGCGAGCATGGTGGTTGCATTCGGCGGTTATCCGTCCGTGCCGCCGGTGCTCGCGGCGCGCAGCCTGGCGCGGCGGCCGAAGGTGATCCTGCACGAGCAGAACGCCGTGCTCGGCCGCGCCAACCGCTTCCTCGCGCCCCATGCCGACGCGCTCGCCCTGAGCTTCGCCGACACCGCGCGCGTGCCCTCCGGCGTGCGCGCGGTCCTCACCGGCAATCCGGTGCGCCCAGCAGTAGCGGCAATTCCGCCCTATGTCGCCCCGGACGAGGGCGGCACGCTGCGCCTGCTGGTGCTCGGCGGCTCGCTCGGCGCGCGCGTGCTGAGCGATGTCGTGCCGGCGGCCGTGGCCGCGTTGCCGCGAGCATTGCGGGGCCGCCTGTCGGTGGTCCAGCAATGCCGCGCCGAGGATCTGGCGCGCGTGGGCGCGGCCTATGCCGAGACCGGCGTGCCGGCGGAACTCGCTGCGTTCTTCCCTGACGTCGCCGCGCGCCTGTCCGAGGCGCATCTGGTCATCGCCCGCGCGGGCGCCTCGACCGTCGCCGAGCTGGCCGTCGCCGGCCGTCCGGCCATCCTCCTCCCGCTGCCCGGCGCCATCGACGATCACCAGAGCGCCAACGCGCGCGCGCTGGTGGAAGCGGGCGCCATCATGATCGCGCAGCGTGAGCTGACGGCGGATGTGCTGGCCGCGCATCTGTCCGACCTGCTTGACGCTCCTGCCAGGCTCGATGCCGTCGCCATCGCCGCGCGCGGACTGGCGCACCCCGACGCCGCGCAGCGCCTCGCCGACTTGATCGACACCCTCATCGCACAGGAGGCCCGCGCATGAGGGCACTGCCGCTCTCGATCGGCACCATCCATTTCATCGGCATCGGCGGCATCGGCATGTCCGGTATCGCCGAGGTGCTGCACAATCTCGGCTACAGCGTGCAGGGCAGTGACATCGCGGATTCGGCCAATGTGCGCCGGCTGCGCGAGGCGGGCATTGCGGTCGCGATCGGCCACGATGCGGCCAATCTCGCCCAGGCGCGGGTAGTCGTGACCTCCTCGGCGGTGAAGCGCGACAATCCGGAAGTGCAGGCCGCGCGCGCCCGCTTCATTCCCGTGGTGCGGCGGGCCGAGATGCTGGCCGAGCTGATGCGGCTGCGCTGGTCGGTGGCGATCGGCGGCACGCATGGCAAGACCACCACCACCAGCCTGATCGCGGCGGTGCTGGAGGCGGCGCATCTCGACCCGACGGTCATCAACGGCGGGATCATCAACGCATATGGCACCAACACGCGCCTTGGCGCCGGCGAATGGATGGTGGTGGAGGCCGACGAGAGCGACGGCAGCTTCCTGCGCCTGCCTGCGGTCATTGCCGTCGTGACCAACATGGATCCCGAGCATCTCGATCACTGGGGCACGCCGGAGGCGATGATCGCCGGCTACGACCAGTTTGTGTCCAACATCCCGTTCTACGGTTTCGCGGTGCTGTGCATCGACCACCCGGCGGTGCAGCAGATGATCCCGCGCCTGTCCGACCGGCGCATCATCACCTATGGCTTCTCGCCGCAAGCCGACGTGCGGGCCGACAAGATCGTGGCCGACCGCCTCGGCTCGACCTTCGAGGTGACGTTCACCGATCGGGTGCGCAATCGGGCGCGCAAGCTGGGGCCGTTCCGGCTGCCGATGCTGGGTGCCCATAACGTGCAGAACGCGCTGGCGGCCGTCGCCATTGGCATCGAGATGGAGATCGATGACACCACCCTGCGCAGCGCCTTCGCCGCGTTCCGCGGCGTCAAGCGGCGTTTCACCAAGACCGGCGAGACCGGCGGCATCGCCATCATCGACGACTACGCGCACCATCCCGTGGAGGTGGCGGCGGTCCTGAAGGCGGCTCGCCAGGCCGGCGCACGCGAGGTGATCGCGGTGGTGCAGCCGCATCGGTTCTCGCGGCTGCAATCGCTGTTCGACGGCTTCTGCACCTGCATGAACGATGCCAGCACGGTGATCGTCGCCGACGTCTATCCCGCCGGCGAGGCGCCGATCCCGGGCGTGAACCGCGACGCCATGGTGGAGGGGCTGCGCGCGCGGGGCCATCGCTCGGTGGTGCCGCTGCCAAGCCCCGGCCGGCTGGCGGAGATGATCTTCGCCATCGCCAAGCCGGGTGATTTCGTTGTCTGCCTGGGCGCGGGGAATATTACCCAGTGGGCAAACGCGCTGCCGGCGGAACTGGCCGAGCTGCAGGCCGGCGCCGCGCGGCGCCTGGCGGGGAACGCGGCGTGAGGCCCTCGCCCGCCTCGCTGCGCGCGGCACCCTCTCCCATGATGCGGGAGAGGGGAAGCGACGCTTCGACAACTTCTCCCTCTCCCCCCGGCTTCGGGGAGAGAGGGTGGGGTGAGGGGGGCCTCCCGCCGCTGCGCGGCCGCCTCCAGCTCGACGCGCCACTGGCGCAGACAACCTGGTTCCGCGCCGGCGGTCCAGCCGAGGTGCTGGTGCGGCCTGCCGATGCCGAGGATCTCGCCGCATTCCTGCGCGCCCTGCCGCCGGAGACTCCGGTGCGCGTGCTGGGCGCCTGCTCGAACGTCATCATACGCGACGGCGGGCTGCCCGGCGTGGCGCTGCGTCTGACGCGCGGCTTCACTGGTGTCGAGCCAGAAGAGCACGGCATCGTCGCCGGCGCCGGCGCGCTGGACGTGACGGTGGCCGAGCACGCCGCCGCCGCGGGGCTGGGGGGGCTCGAGTTCCTGTGCGGCATTCCCGGCAGCATCGGGGGCGCCGTGGCAATGAACGCCGGCGCCTATGGCGGCGACATGGCCGGCGTGCTCGACTGGGCGGAGATCGTCACGCGCTCGGGCGAGCTGATCCGGTTGTCCGCCGCCAACCTCGCCTTCGCCTACCGTCACGCGCATGTGCCCGTGGGCGCTGTGGTGGTGCGGGCGCGGCTGCGCGCGTCCCCCGGCGCGCCGACCGCGATCGCTGCCCGCATGGCGGAAATCCGCTCCAACCGCGAGGCGACGCAGCCGATCCGCGCGCGCACCGGCGGCTCGACATTCCGCAATCCGCCGGACATGAAGGCGTGGGAGTTGATCGACGCCGCTGGCTGCCGCGGCTTGGCGCGCGGCGGCGCCAGAGTCTCCGACAAGCACTGCAACTTCCTTATCAACGAGGACGGCGCGACCGCCGCCGACCTGGAAGGGTTGGGTGAGGAGGTGCGTCGGCGGGTCTTCGCGGCCAGCGGCGTCGCACTGGAATGGGAAATTCACCGCATCGGCGTCCCCGGCGCGCGGGCGGAGGCAGCGGCATGAGCGCGCGCGTGGCGGTACTGTTCGGCGGCATCTCCGCCGAGCGCGAGGTCAGCTTCTCCAGCGGGCGTCAGGTGGTGATCGCCCTGTGCGCGGCCGGCTTCGATGTGCAGCCGATCGAGGTCACGCAAGATCTCGGGGCGGTGATCGAGGCGCTGCGCGATCCCCGGCCCGATGCGGTGTTCAACGCCCTGCACGGACGCTTCGGCGAAGACGGCACGATCCAGGGCGTGCTCGACTGGCTTGGTCTGCCGTACACGCATTCGGGCGTGCGCGCCTCGGCTTTGGCGATGGACAAAATCGCCGCGAAGGCGGTGTTCACCGCCGCCGGGTTGCCGGTCCCACGCGGGCACCTTGTCGATGTCGCGGCGCTGGAAGCCGACGACCCGATGCCCCGACCCTACGTGGTCAAGCCGACCAACGAAGGGTCTTCGGTTGGCGTGGAAATCCTGAAGGCTGGCGACAACCGCCGCGCCGAGATCGCCCGCGCCTGGCGGTTCGGCCGCACGGCGCTGGTCGAGGAATTCGTACCCGGCCGCGAGTTGACCGTGGGCGTCATGGGCGAGCGGGCGCTGGCCGTGACGGAGATCATGGCCGATGCCGGCAGCTTCTACGACTACGACTCCAAATATGCCGACGGCGGTTCGCGCCACGTGATCCCGGCGCGCGTGCATCCCGACACGTACGACCGGGCCATGGATGTGGCTGTGGCGGCGCATCGGGCGCTCGGCTGCCGCGGCGCCACGCGGGCGGATTTCCGCTACGACGATACGGAAGGCGAGCCAGGCCGCCTCGTGCTGCTGGAGGTCAACACGCAGCCCGGTTTGACCCCGACCTCGCTGCTGCCCGAGCAGGCGGCGCATCACGGCATCGGTTTTCCCGCGCTCTGCGCCTGGATGGTGGGGAACGCCGCATGCCGCGCATGAACCGGGCGCAGCGCAACTCCGTCACCGACCGGCCGGGGCGCCTCAAGCTCCTGCTGCGCCGGCTGGTACGCCTCATGCGCCCGCCGGTGCTGGCCGGCATCGCCGCACTGCTCTGCGTGGTCGCGCTCGCGGTCGTGATCCATCGCGCCAACCCTGGCGGTGCCCTGGAAGCGATACGCATGCGGTTCGGCCAAGCCACCGCGAGTCTCGGCCTGCGGGTCGGCGACGTGGTGATCGAGGGGCGCGCCAACACGCCGGAGCCGCTGCTGCGGGCCGCCATTGGCGTGCGGCGCGGCGACCCCATCCTCGGGTTCTCGGTCGGGCAGGCGCGCGAGCGAATCGAGAAGCTGTCCTGGGTGGAGCACGCCACCGTCGAACGCCGGCTACCCGAGCGGATCGTCGTGCAGGTGCAGGAGCGGCGGCCATTCGCGGTCTGGCAGAACCAGGGTCGGTTCGTGCTGATCGACCGTGCGGGCGAGGTCGTCACCAACAGCAACGTTGCCGATTTCCGCTATCTGCCATTGGTGGTCGGTCCCGGTGCTCCCGAAGCCGCCGCGCCGTTGATCGACGCGTTGACCAGCCGATCGGAGCTCGCTTCGCGCATCACCGCATCCGTGCGCGTGGGCGAGCGGCGCTGGAACCTGCTGCTCAAGTCGGGGCTGACGGTGATGCTGCCAGAGGGCCACGAGGCCGTGGCGCTCGACCGCCTGGCCGCGCTGGATCACGACCATAAGCTGCTGGACCGGCCGTTGCAGTTCGTGGATTTGCGCCTGCCCGATCGCGCGGCGTTCCGCGCCAGGGCCGATGCCGTGCCGGTGCCCACCAAGGACCCGCGCGCCATGCCCGCGCACAAGTCGACCTAGGAACGGCGGGCAATGAACGACATGTCGCGCCGCATCCTGCCGCCGCAAACCCACGGACCCGAGGAGCCGCCGCGCCTGCGCCACCGCTCCGGGCCGTTCGGCGTGCTCGACATCGGCTCGACCAAGATCGTCTGCCTGATCGGCCGGGTGGAAAGCGATTTCGGTCTGCGCGTGCTCGGGTTCGGCTGGCATCGCGGCAAGGGTGTGCGCGGCGGCGGCATCGTCGATCTGGATGCGGCCGAGCGGGCGATCCGCGCCGCCGTGGGCCAGGCCGAGGACATGGCCGACACGCGACTGCGCGCGGTGACGGTTAACCTCACCTGCGGCCAACCCGAGAGCCGGCTGTTCAATGTGCAATGGCCTGTCGGCGGCCGCGCCGTCGAGGAGACCGACATCCGCCGGGTCGTGACCGAGGGCCGGCTGCGCGCGGAGGTCGATGGGCGCGAAACCATCCACGCCCTGCCACTCGCCTTCGCCGCCGATTCGACCGAGCGGGTGAGTGATCCGCGTGGACTGTTCTGCACCACGCTGTCGGCCCGGCTGCACGTGATCGACGCCGCCTCGACCGCGCTGCGCACGCTGGGCGCCTGCATCGCGCGCTGCGACCTCGATATCGCCGAGCTGGTATCGGCGCCAATGGCTTCCGGCCTCGCCGCGTTGGTTGAGGACGAGCGCGAGCTTGGCTGCACGGTGATCGACATGGGCGGCGGCACGACCGGCATGGCGGTGTTCACCGAAGGCCAGTTGCTGCACACCGCGCAACTGCCGGTCGGCGGCGGGCACGTCAGCAACGACCTCGCGCGCCTGCTCTCGACGCCGGTCGCGCACGCCGAGCGGCTCAAGACACTGTACGGCAACGTGCAGTCCTGCCCGGATGACGAGCGCGAGCTGCTGCCCGTACCGTTGGTGGGCGAGGAGGAGCACCAGATCGCCAAGGTGCCGCGCAGCATGGTGGTCAGCATCATTCGTCCGCGCATTGAGGAGACGTTTGAGATGATTCGGTCGCGGTTGGACAGTTCCGGCCTGTCGCGGGCAGCGGGCAACCGGGTAGTGCTCACCGGCGGGGCCTGTCAGCTCGCAGGCGTGCGCGAACTGGCGGCCCGCATGTTGAACAAGCAGGTGCGGCTTGGCCGGCCGTCGGCCTTGCGCGGACTGCCCGACGCCGCGTCCGGCCCAGCTTTCGCGACGTCTGCCGGCCTGCTCGCCTGGGCTGCGGGTCAGGGCCGGACCATGCACGACATCAACCTCGATCCCGAACGGCCCTCGGGGCTGATCCGGCGCATCGTCAACTTTCTGAAGGAACGAGTGTGACAGCGATGGCCCGACTCGCCGGCTTCCCGTTCAATCCGCCTTCTCCGAACCAAAACGTCTGAGGGACAAGGTTCATGACGCTCAATCTCACCATCCCGCAGCAGACGCATACGGACTTCACGCCCCGGATCACCGTGATCGGTGTCGGTGGCGGCGGCACCAATGCGGTCGACAACATGATCATGGCGAACCTGCAAGGCGTCGAGTTCGTGGTGGCGAACACGGACGCGCAGCAGTTGATGCACAGTCGCGCGAACCGGCGCATCCAGCTCGGCCCGCACATCACGCAGGGCCTGGGCGCCGGCGCGAAGCCCGAGATCGGGCGCGCCGCGGCCGAGGAAGCGGCCGACGAGCTGTACCGGCACCTGGATGGCTGCCATATGGTGTTCGTCACCGCCGGCATGGGCGGCGGCACCGGAACCGGCGCGGCGCCGGTGATCGCGCGCATGGCGCGCGAGCGCAACATCCTCACCGTGGGCGTGGTGACCAAGCCGTTCTCGTTCGAGGGCACGCGCCGCGCCCGCGCCGCCGATCAGGGCATCGAGGAACTCCAGCAATACGTCGACACGCTGATCGTCATCCCGAATCAAAACCTGTTCAGGATGGCGAACGAGCGCACCACCTGGCGCGAAGCGTTCAAGATGGCCGACCAGGTTCTCTACATGGGCGTGCGCGGCGTCACCGATCTGATGATGGCGCCGGGGCTTGTGAATCTCGACTTCGCCGATATCCGCACGGTGATGGCGGAGATGGGCAAGGCGATGATGGGGACGGGCGAAGCCGAAGGCGAGAACCGCGCCATCCGCGCCGCCGAGGCGGCAATCAGCAACCCGCTGCTCGAAGATACGTCCATGTCGGGCGCGCGCGGCCTGTTGATCAACATCACCGGCGGCGACGATATGACATTGTTCGAGGTCGATCAGGCCGCCAACCGCATCCGCGAGGAAGTGGACGAGGACGCCAACATCATCTTCGGCTCGTCCACCGACGAGTCGCTGACCGGGCAGATGCGCGTTTCGGTGGTCGCGACCGGGATCGACACGCCGAAGGCCGAGCAGCAGGCGCGTCCGCGCCTGGTCTCGATCGGCGGCAGCGTGGGCGCGCCGCAGCCTGTGGCGATCCAGTCTGCTGCGGGGCCAGGCTATGCGACGCAGGGGCACCCGGCGCCAGGGCTCTCGGTGCAGGGACACCCGGCACAGGGACATGCGCATCCGATGCCGGGGCACCCGATGATGGTCGCCCAGCACCCGGCCGCACCGGTGGCCCTGCGCCCATCCGCGCCGGGCGCCGCGCCACAGGCCGAGCCGAGCATGGAGCAGTTCACCGAGCCCGTACCGGCTCCGGCGCCCACGCAGGCTCCGGTACGGCTTGCTCCGCTCGCCCCTCGCCCGGCTGCGGCGCGATCGGGCGGCCTGTTCGCTCCACCGGCGGCATCAGAAGGTGCGCTGGCCCCAGGGCAAACGGAGCCGGCGCGACCCAGCTTGTTCATCTCCGTAACCGGGGCGCTGCTGCGCCGCCGCGCCACCCCGCCGCATCAGGCCGAGGCTGCCGGCGCGCGGGTTGATCCCCTCGGAGGCGAACAGCGTGCCGAACCGCAACCGGCCACCGTGCGTCCGGTTGCGGGCGAGGAGATGGGTATCGAGATCCCCACCTTCCTCCGCCGGCAATCGTCCTGATGGCTCACGCTAAAATGTTTCAGGAACAAGCATCTGTGCGGTAACATTTAGAAACAATGATTGAGTGGCGCTTTCAGCGGGCCGCCTCATAACAGGGGTGGCCCGCAGCGTTGCGGGCCGACGATTCGAACGGATCGAGTAGCCATGGACGGCTTGCCGCAGCTTCTCTCGCCCACCTTGATCGCCGTCCATCAGCGCACGCTGAAGACCTCGATTTCCTGCGTTGGCACGGGCTTGCACTCGGGCAGACGGGTCAGGCTGACCCTGCGCCCAATGCCGAGCGGACGGGGGATCGTGTTCCGGCGCACCGATTGCGGGAGCGAGGTGCCCGCCCGCTTTGATCGGGTGGCGGATGCCCGGCTCGCCACCACCCTGGCGTGCCCCGACCACCCCGGCGTCTCGGTCGGCACGGTCGAGCACCTGCTGGCGGCGCTCGTTGGCGCCTGCATCGACAATGCCGCGGTCGAATTGGACGGGCCGGAACTGCCGATCCTGGACGGCTCCGCTTCGCCCTGGCTGTTCCTGATCGATTGCGCCGGCGTGGTTGATCAACCGGAGGCGCCGCGTCGGCTCATCGAGGTGCTGCGCGCGGTGCGCGTGCAAGACGGCGAGGCCTGGGCCGAGCTGCTTCCTCCCGGCCCGCATGACGGGCTGGAGATGACCGCGTCGATCGATTTCACCGCCGCCGCGATCGGCCGGCAATCCGTCTCGCTGCGGCTGACCCAGGAGAGCTTCCGCCACGAACTCGCCCGCGCCCGCACCTTCACGCTGGCCGAGGACGTCGGTACGCTGCGCGCGGCCGGGCTGGCACGCGGTGGCACGCTGGAGAACGCCGTCGTGGTCGACGGTGGGCGAGTCATCAATCCGGCCGGGTTGCGGATGCGCGACGAATTCGTTCGTCACAAGCTGCTGGACGCGGTCGGCGACCTCGCCCTGGCCGGAGCCCCCTTGCGCGCCCGCTTCCGTGCCCACCGCCCCGGTCACGCCCTGCACAACCGTCTGCTGCGCGCGCTGTTCGCCGATCCGGCGGCATGGCGGGAGATCGCGCGCGAGCCGGCCTGCGTAGCGGCGTAGTCCTCCCGGACGCAATCGGCGCCAGCTACGCCGCCGTCTGTATCGCGTCCAGGAACGCGTCCGCCTCGCTTCTCAGCGCGTCCGATTGGCGTGCCAGTGCGCTTGCCGTGGCCAGTACCTTTTCCGATTCGGCGCCGGTGTGGGCGATGTCTTCGCTGACTACGGCGATGGTGCCGGTGACCTCGGAAGTGCCGGCGGCCGCGAGTTGCACGGCTTGGGCGATCTCCTGAGTGGCCGCGCTCTGCTGCTCCACCGCGCCCGCGATTGCCGTCGCGATCTCGCTCATCCGCTCGATCGTGCCGCCAATTGAACGCAGCGCGTCCACCGCCTGTCCGGTCGCGCCCTGCATGGCGGTGATTTGGGCGCCGATCTCCTCGGTCGCGCGCGCCGTTTGCGCCGCCAGGTTCTTGACTTCCCCCGCCACCACCGCGAAGCCCTTGCCCGCTTCGCCGGCGCGTGCCGCCTCTATGGTCGCGTTCAGCGCCAGCAGATTGGTGCGTCCGGCGATGTCGCCGATCAGGCGCACCACGTCGTCGATGCGCTTTGCTGCCTGACTGAGCCCGCCGACACAGCGATCCGTGGCCTCGGCCTGCTCGACCGCCTGGCCGGCGATGCGGGCGAACTCCGCGACCTGCCGGCCGATCTCCGAGATCGAAGCCGCCAGTTCCTCGGCGCCCGCCGCAGCGGCGGAAACGCTGCCCGAAGCCTGCTCGGAGGCGCGGGCCACGACGGCGATGCGTTCGCCGGCCTCGCGCGCGCAGGTGCTCATCTGCTCGGCCGTCCGGGTCATCGCGGCGGCTTGGCTTCCCACGCCCTGAGCGATCATGCCCACGGTATCCTCGAAGCGGTGCACGAGGTTTGCCTGGGCGGTGGCGCGCCGCCAGGTCAGCATCGGCCCGACATAGGCGCCCGCGCGGTCGCGGATGGCGGAGATGACCAGATCCAGCGTCTCGGCCCCGAGGATCAGGCGCTGGCTCCGCGGCAGGCTCTCTGGATCGGAGAGGATCGCAAGCTGGCGCTCCGGTTCAACGTGCAGCCGCGCCGCGCTCTGGCCGGTCAACTGGTCGGGCGGGGCGGGCAGATGCTCGCCCACCAGCCGCATGATATCGAGCGCGGCGCTGTTGACGTAGGTGATCGGGAACCCGGTGTCGGTCGCCGCCGCCGTCATGACCCCGATCGGAATCTGCTCGATCATCTGGCTGCGCACGAACGCGTCACGGACGACACCGCGCAGCCGCTCCAGGGCCGCGGCCATGCGCCCCACCTCATCACGCCGGCCGGCGTGACCGAACGGAATCCCGGCGTCCCCATCGGCCAGGCTTTGCACCGCGCGCGTCATCGCCGCGATCGGGCGCGCCACCGCGCGGGAGGTTAACCACCCCGACACTAGCAGGACGAACGCGATGCCGCCGCCGATCAGCAGCACGCGAAGCTGTGCCGCCGCCGCCGCCGCCCCAGCATCGATCCGCGCTGCCTCGGCGGCCGCGATCTGCGCCGCCCCGGCCTCGGCGAGGCGGGCGGCGAGCGCCGTGCTCGACTGCTCGACCTCGCCGCTGAGGAACGCCGACAGGCGTTGTGCCTCGGCGATCAGCTCCGACGCGGCATGGGCAATCCCCGTGCCCATGGTCTGCGGAAGCCGCGCATCCTCCAGTACCTGCGCGGGCAGCGGCAGCGCCAACAGCGCGGTCATCTGCTTGCTTGCTGCCTCGGCGCCGTCCGAGACCTCGTTGATCGCGCCCGAGTTGGCTGTCGCAAGGAACAGCATGGCGGCGTTCTGCACCCGCGCCATCCCGAGTTGGTAGGCGGTGAACAGGTCGCGCGCCTGCTTGATCACCGCCGCGTCCGCCGAGGCCGCGCCTTGGGCCGGTGTGCCGCCCGTGACCGCGTCCACGCCGCCGGCCAGTTGGCCGCCGGCCGCCAACTCCTGATCGAAGGTCTTGAGCGCCGCCTCGAAGTTGGCACGCGGGCGCAGCAGGTCGCGCTCGCGCGTCAGCAGGATTTGCCGCCGCAGGGCGGCTTCCTGCTCGACCTCGCGGGCGAACGCGTCCACCGCCGCGAGGCCGGGAGCGACATCCGCAAGGGTCGATAGCGCGGCCCGCGCGCGCTCGGCCTGAGCGGCGGCGCGCTCGCTCAGTCCCTTGAGCCCGGACATGGTTTGCTGCTGGGCGATCTCTCGGCTGATCACGCGCAGCTCGATACCCGCGCGCTCGGCCTCCGCCAGGCGCTGCACGCTCGCTGCCGCTCGGCTCGCGCGCGCCTGCAGCGCGGTCAGACGGACAAGGCTGTCACGACAGCTCAGGCCGAGGACGGCGATGAGGGCGAGGGCTATCCCGCCGGATAGTGCAAGCTTGAGGCTGATGGGCAGATTCCGCGACAGGCGCATCGGACTGAGGTCTCGCGAGGTCGGACCGAAAGCCTGGAACATCGGCGTTAAGTTGGGGTGAATGCGCGCACCCCTCCGCCCGGCTCGGGAGCGCGGAACCGGATCAAGGGCGGCGGCCTAAGATCAGGCGAAGGATCAACACTGGCGCCCTCGCGCCAGGGGCGCTTACGTCCATCGCCCGGAAACTCAGAGAGCCTGCGACCAGTGGAAAACCTTGCCTCCTACCTCATCAGGAAGCGTTGCGAGCTGCAATTGATCGAGGACTGCCTCGCGCATCCCACCCCGGCTAGCTGGGCGCGATCAGTGGAGGAGGCTTTCGAGCAGAAGTTTCGGGCTGGCGCGGCCGTGAAGGCGGAGCACGCGCGCCGGAATTGGGCGCTGACGGAAACGCACTGGGCGGACGCGGCTTCCTTCCAGATCGGGCAGTTCGAGATTGGCTATACCTACCAAAGGGCCGATCTTGCCATTCATGGGCCGCCGCCCTACGAGACGCTGCGCCTGGAGCGGGGCCAGCAGATCATCTGTTCCAGCTACACATCATCCGGCATGTCGGCCCTCGCGACCCTCCTCGTGGCGCTCGGGCGGAGCTGTGTCGAGGCGATCCTGATGGCCCGGCCGGACTGCTACCCGGAAACGCGGCAACTGATTGAAACCTACGGTCGGGGCCTCGGCATCGTTCCGGTGTTCGCGGCCGGTCCTGCCCGGATCGCACGCAATCCGGTTCCGCGGGTCCTCCTGCTCAACTCCGGCATTCCGCAGCATTTCTCGGCACCCGACCCGGCCACCCTGGGGTTCGCCAACCTCCTGATTTTCGATACCACCTGCCTTGCCGCAAGCTCTGGCCGCATTGCGCGGGTATTGCGACATGCGGAGGAAGCCGGGCTGCCGACCGTGCTCGTGAGGAGCCACACCAAGCTCAATTCCTTGGGTATCGAGTATGGCCGCCTGGGTTCGGTGGTTATCGCGATGCCACGGCAGGTGACACAGGAAAGGCGGCACTTCGCAGATCGGCTTGCCTCGGAGATGCAGGATGCGGTGCGCTTGTTCGGCGCCGCAGCGACGCCGGCGCATCTGCCGCCCTTCATCGGTGGTGCGCGGTGGCGCTGCCTCTACAGGCAGCGAATCGCCCGCATTATTCACAGCAATCGCCGCGCGGCACGCAGGCTTTCGGTACTTCTACCCGGCCGTTGCACGGTGACGTGCTATCAGCATGGCCTGTTCCTCACGCTCAACCTGGGAACCACCTGGGACCAGGATCAGGCCCGGCGCATGGCGGGGTCACTGGTGCGATCCCTGCGCGGAGCTGGATTACCGGTGCGACACGCGGGAAGCTTCGGCTTCGATTTTGCTGTCGTCGATGCCTTCCCGGCAATTGGCAGCGACAGCCACATCCTGCGAATGGCCATCGCTGATCTCCCTGGCGCGATGGTCGATGCCATCGTGATCGAGACTGCGACGTGGGTAGCTCAATCTGGACAAGCCGCACGGCGCTGGGCAGGGTGCGCGCGCAAGACAGGACCATGCTGATGCTGTTCGACTTCACCGCCATGCAAGCGGCCAACGTCTACAAGCTGCTGATCTCCACCGTCGTGCCGCGGCCGATCGCCTGGGTGACGACGCAGGACCTGGACGGGTCGGTGAACGCCGCGCCGTTCTCGTTCTTCAATTGCGTTTCCGGCGACCCGCCCGTCATCTGCTTCGGCATCGGCGGTCGCGCGCCGGGGGACGCCAAGGACACCGGCGGCAACATCCGGCGCACCGGGCAATTCGTGGTGAACCTGGTGAGCAATCAATTGGCCGAGCAGATGAACGTGACGGCGATCGAGTTCGGCAAAGAAGTGGACGAGCTGGCCGAGGCGGGCCTGACCACCGCGCCCTCTTCGCGGGTCAAGCCGCCGCGCATCGCCGAGGCGCCGGTCTCGATGGAGTGCGATCGGCTGGTGATCGTCGAAGTCGGCGTGGACCGCTCGGTGATCCTGGGCAAGGTCGTGGCGATGCACATCAAGGACGATTGCGTGCTGGATCCGGTGCGCTGCTATGTCGATACGCCCCGCCTCGATCTGATCGGGCGCATGCACGGCGCCAGCTGGTACGCGCGCACGAGCGATCGCTTCGAGATGCCGCGCATTCCGGTAGATCAGTGGCCGTTGCGGAAGGCGGCGGAGTAACGCGCCTACCCGGCCGCCTCCGCCGCCCAGCGCGTCAGCACTGCGCAAGCTGCGGCGAAGTCCTCGATCCGCATCGCCTCGTGTGGGTTGTGGCTGCCGTTCTGGTTGCGAACGAACAGCATTCCCGCCGCCACGCCGGCCTGAGCAAAGGCCGCCGCGTCGTGGCCGCCGCCCGAGGCCATCCGGCGGTGGCTCACCCCCAGCGCCGAAGCTGCCCGCGCCAAGCCGTCCTGCACCTCGGCATCCATCGGGCTCGGGGCGCTGCCCGCTTCCGCCCCCAGCTCGAAGCGCACGCCGCGCCGCGCCTCGATCGCCGGGACCAGCCGATGCAGCTCCGCGAACACGGCATCGACGCTGAGCGGATCGACGCTGCGCACGTCGAGCTGGAACCGCGCCTCGCCGGGAACCTTGGTGAAGCCCGCTTCCTCGACGGTGGCCAGCACGCAGAAGGTGCAGACCAATGTATGTCCACGCGCTTCCAGCGCCGCCCAGTAGTCGTCGAGCCGCGCTGCCAGCTCGGCCAGCGCGATGGCGGCGTCGCGCCGGTAGCGGCGCGGGGTGGCGCCGGAGTGGTTGTACTCGCCGAGCACGCGCCCGGCGCGCAGCCGGCGCGAGCCGGGGATGCCGGTGACGATCCCGACCGGGATCTCCTCGGCGTCCAGCACCGGCCCCTGCTCGATGTGCAGCTCCACATAGGCGGCGGTGTTGTCCGGGCCGAGCCGGCCGGCGCCGGCGCGCACCGCGTCGGGATCGAAGCTGGCCGCGCGCATGTGCTCGGCCAGAGTTCGGCCGGTGTCGAGCCGCCGCACCTCCAGCGCCTCGGCCGGCAGCCGCCCCAGGGCGGCGTGGCTGCCGGGATAGGACGTGGGGAACCAGGCGCCCGCCTCCTCGGCGCGCAACGCCAGCACGGTGATGTCGCGGGCGGGCGCGAACGCCGCCGCCTGCATCCCGGCCACCACCGCCAACCCGGCCAGCACGCCGGCCGCGCCGTCATAGTTCCCGCCGCGCGGCACGGAATCGAGGTGGCTGCCGAGCACGATCCGCTTCGCCGCGCGATCCCGCCCCGGCAAGGTCATGTAAAGGTTGCCCGCGGCGTCGATCGCCGTCTCCAGCCGCAGCCCCTCGGCGGTGGCGCGCACCAGATCGTGGGCCGCCTGCTCGCCCGGTCCATAGGCGTCGCGGGTGATGCCGACACCGTCGAAGCCGCGTTCCCGCAGACCCTCGAACAAACGGGCGGCGAGGTCGATGTCCGGCATGAAGGTGGCGCGCATGGCAGGACCAGCGTGACCGGCGCCCCGGACTTTCGCAAGCCCGCCCGGACGGCCATAACACGCGGGCCGCCTGGAGATCGCGCATGAAGCCTCGTCTGCTGTTCGCCGCCCTTCACACACCCGACGTCGTTGCCCGCGCCCGCGCCGAGTTCGAGGCCGTGGTGCATGAGGGCGCGGCGGACATGAGCGCCGAGGAGGTGATCGCCGCGGCGAATCGCCATCGCAGCGAGGGAATCCTGTTCGTCAACACGCTGCCCTTCGGCGCCGAGCTGATCGCCCGGCTGCCGGACAGCGTGAAGGTGGGCGCCACGAGCAGCGTCGGCTACGACCACATCGATGTGGCGGCGGCGCGGGCGCGCGGGATCGCCGTCACCAACACGCCGGACGTGCTTACCGAATGCACGGCCGACTTCGCCTTCATGCTGTTGCTCGCCGCGGCGCGGCGGGCCTACGAGTACGACGCCATCATGCGCGCTGGCTGGCGCAAGCGCATCGGCCAGGGCGAGCTGCTCGGCGTGCGCGTCTGGGGTAAGACGCTGGGAATTCTCGGCATGGGCCGCATCGGCCAAGCCGTTGCGCGACGCGCGCGCGGTTTCGACATGCGCATACTCTATCACGCGCGCCGGCGGCTGCCGCCCGAGCAGGAGCAAGGCGCCACGTATTTCGCCGAGCTGCGCGAGATGTTGCCGGCGTGCGATTTCCTGTCGCTGCACGCGCCCGCCACGCCCGCCACCGACCGTGTCATCAACTCCGAGATGCTGGCCCTGATGCCCTGCGGATCGGTGCTGGTGAACGTGGCGCGCGGCGGTCTGGTGGATGAGGAGGCGCTGCTCGCCGCGCTCGCATCGGGGCACCTGTTCGCCGCCGGCCTCGACGTGTTCCGCACCGAGCCGGACCACGACATGCGTTTCGCGGCGCTTCCGAACGTGATCCTCTCGCCCCATGTCGGCAGCGCGTCGGTGGAGACGCGCAACGCGATGGGCTTCCGCGCCCTCGACAACATCGCTTCCGTGCTGTCCGGGCGCGGTCCGATCGACCCGCTATGGACCTGAACGGAGTGGACATGAGCTCGCGCATCGCCATCGGCGGCTTCCTGCACGAAAGCCACTCTTTCGCGCCACGCCCGACGACCTATGCCGATTTTCGCCAGCCGGGCGGATTCTCCCCGTTCCAGGACGGGCCGGGACTGATCGAGGCGCTGCGCGGCAGGTCGGTGCCGATCGCCGGCGCGATCGAGGCGCTGGAAGCCGAACGCGCCAGGCTGGTGCCGCTGTCCTGGGGGTTCGCCAGCCCGGCCGGCCCGATCCAGGACGAGGCGTTCGAGCGCATCGCGGCGATGATCGGCGCCCGTCTCTCCGCGGCGCTGGACGAGGCGCCGCTCGACGGCGTCTATCTCGATCTGCACGGCGCCGCGCTGGCCGAGAGCTTTCCGGACGCCGAGGGCGAGCTGCTGCGCCGTGTCCGCGCGATCGTGGGCGACCTGCCGCTGACGATCAGCCTCGACCCGCACGCGAACCTCACCCGCGCGATGGTGGCGCGGGCGGATGCGGTGGCGCCGTTCCGCACGTACCCGCATGTGGACATGAAGGCGGCGGGAGCGCGGGCGGCCCGGCTGCTGCTTAAGCGGATCAAACGCGGCAAGCCTTGGGCGCGCGCGCTGCGCCAGCTTGATTTCTGGATGCCGATCGGCAGCCAATGCACGGTGATGGAGCCGATGGCCGGGCTGATGGCCGAGCGCGCGGCCTTGGCGGAGAGCGCGGGCATCGCCGAGCTCGCCTTCTGCTTCGGCTTTCCCTACGCCGACTTCCCCGAGTGCGGCCCCGCCATCGCCGCCTTCGCCGATACGCAGGCGGCGGCGGACGCGGCAGCGGGCGCATTGGCTTCTCGCATCGCCGCTCGGGAATCCGACTTCGTGCAGGAGACGCTCCCCTCCGCCGAGGCGGTGGCCGAGGCTCGGCGCACCGCGACCTCGGCCAATGGTCCGGTGGTGCTGGCTGACACTCAGGACAACCCCGGCGGCGGCGGGCACGGCGACACGACGGAGCTGCTGGCCGAGCTGGTCCGCCAGGGCGCGCGCGGAGCGCTCGTCTGTCTCATCAACGACGCGGACAGCGCGGCCGCCTGCCACGCGGCCGGCGAGGGCGCGACGCTGGCGCTGTCGCTCGGCGGCAAGTCGGACGGGATGCCGTTCGCCTGTCAGGCGCGCGTGCTGCGACTGACCGACGGCCGCTTCACGCTGACTGGCCCGATGAGCGCTGGCAACCCCGCCAATCTCGGCCCCACCGCGCTGATCGACGTCCACGGCGTACGGGTGATCGTCGCCAGCCGCAAGATCCAGGCGCTGGATCAGGCGATTATCCGCCACGTCGACATCGAGCCGACCGACTACCCGATCATCGCGCTGAAATCTTCGGTCCATTTCCGCGCCGATTTCGCCCCGATCGCCGCCCGCATCATCGTCGCCATCGCCCCCGGGCCGGTGGTCGCGGACCCGGCGACGCTGAACTTCCGCCACGTCAGGCCCGAGGTGAGGCGGCGGCCGCGGGTGGGCGGGTAGGTAGTGGCCGGGCTTGATTCAACCGGAGCGGATCATTTTTGCCCTCCCACCAGCAACATCCGGTCTCGCCAGCCGCCCCGGGCGGACGCCTACCGCAGGAAGCCGGTGGAGATCCAAGGCACGGCGGCGACGACGATGAGCGCCGCGACCAGCGTCGCCATGTAGGGCCAGATGCGGCCGAACGCCTCGTCGCTCGACACCTTGCTGATCAGGCAGGTCTGGTAGAAGCCGACGCCGAAGGGCGGCGAGAACAGCCCGATCCCCATCGCGAGGATGGCGACGATCGCGTACTGCACGAGGTGGATGCCGAGCTGCTGCGCGATCGGGAAAAGCAACGGCCCGAATAGCACCATCGCCGGCAGACCTTCCAGCACGCTGCCAAGAATGACGAACACGACTATTGAAATGGCCAGGAAGCCGAACTTTCCGCCCGGCAGGCCGGTCATCATCTCCGCCAGGGTCTGCGCGAAGCCGGCCTGCGTCAGCGCCCAGGCCATGGCGCTCGCGGTGCCGATGATTAGCAGGATCGCGCCGGACAGCGCCGCCGTCTCGACCAGGATCGGTACCAGGCGACGCCAGTCGAAGCATCGGTAGACGGCGATGCCGACCAGGATCGCGTAAACGACGCCAACCGTCGCGACCTCGGTCGCTGTGGTGATGCCGGCGAGCACGGCGTAGCGGATCACGAACGGCAGGATCAGCGCCGGAATCGCGACCACGAAGAGCCGTCCCGCCTCGCGCGACGAGACGCGCGCACCTCGCGGTCGATCGCCACGCGTGCGGAAGAAGACGAGCACGGCCAGCCCGAGCGCAGCAATTCCCGCCGGCAGCAGCCCGCCGGTGAAGAGGGCGGATATCGAGACGCCGGTGACGGCGCCGACGATGATCAGCACCAGGCTCGGCGGAATCGTCTCCGTCATCGCGGCCGCGGCGGCGAGCTGGGCCGCGAGTTCGCCGGGCGCCGAGCCGCGCCGGCGCATCTCCGGCATCAGCACCGGCGCCACCGCCGCCTGGTCAGCCGCCTTGGAGCCGGATATGCCGGAGATCAGGTACATCGCGGCGATCAGCACGTAGGAAAGGCCGCCGCGCCGGTTGCCGACGAGGGCGGCGAGGAAGTCGACCATGGCGCGGGCGATCCCGGTCATCTCCAGCAGCAGCCCGAGAACCACGAACATCGGCACCGCCAGCAGCTCGATCGAGGACATCCCCTGGTCCATCTGACTCAGGACGACCGAGAGCGGGATCGTGCTGGTAAAGTAGATGTAGCCCAACGTCGCGATGCCGAAGCTGAAGGCGATCGGCACGCCGATGAAGATGCAAACGCCGACGATGCCGATAAAGAAGATCAGCAGGTCGGCATTGCCGAGCGCGTCGAATTCGGGCTCCAGGCCCCACAGCACGAGCCCGATCGCGACCCCGATCCCGAGCACCAACGCGAGCTCGCGCCAGGTCGCCCCATCGAACAGCCGGCGGATCGAGACGTAGAGCAGCAAGGCGAGCCCGGCGAGCTGCCCGGCGATCTCCCAGGAACCGGGGATCTGCAATACCGGCGTCAGGATCGCCTGCTGCTGCACCGCGTAGGAAAAGCCGGGCACGACCAGCCCGAGCGTGACCACCGCGACGAACAGGGCCGAGAGGCGTGCGACGAAGCGCTGCACGCGCGGGCCGAGCCTGCCCACGATCACGGTCATGCGCATGTGTTCGCCCCGGCGCAGCGCGATCACCGCGCCGAGGCTCACCAGCCAGAGGAAGAGGACGCCGGCAAGCTCCTCGACCCAGACGAGCGGATTGTCGAGCGCGTAGCGCCAGACCACGCCGGCGAACAGGATGACGATCTCGATGACGACGAGCGCCGCCGCGACGCCCTGGGTCAGCCAATCGACCAGCCCGTCCAGCTTTCGCAGAATGGCGGGGGCTCCCGTCAGGATGGGAGAGCTCAAGCGAGGGGCCCGGTATATTTCTCAAGCGCCGACCACAGCGTCGGGCCGAATTTCGCCTGCCAGGTCTTGTAGAAGCCGGATTTCACTAGCGCGTCCTGGAACGCGGCCCGGTCCGGCGTCGTGAAGACCATGCCCTGCTGCTTGAGCGTTTCCTCGAGCGTGCCGTCCAGTTTCTGGTTCGCCGTGCGCTGCTGCAGCGCCTGGTCGTTGAACGTATCCTCGACGACCTTGCGGTGCTGCTCCGGCAGGCTCTTCCAAAATGTGCCGTTCACCAGCAGCCAGTAGCCGACCCACATGTGGTTGGTGAGCGAGACATATTTCTGCACCTGATAGAATTTCTGCGTCTCTATGTTGCCGAGCGGGTTCTCCTGGCCATCGACGACATGCGTCTGCAGCGCGGTGTAGAGCTCCGAGACATTGATGGTTACCGGTCCGGCGCCGAGGCTCTCGAATAGCGAGAGCGAGATCGGGCTGGGCGGGACGCGTATCTTGAAGCCGTGCAGATCCGCGGGGGTGTTGATCTGCTTCGTGCTGGAGGTGATCTGACGGAAGCCCTCGTCCCAGATGCGGCGCATCGGCACGAGGCCGGCCTTCGCGACATTGGCGCGGACGATGTCGCCGACGCCGCCATCCAAGGCGTTCCAGGCCGTCTCGACGGACTTGAAGGCGAAGCCGACATTGTCGATGGCGGCGCTCGGCACCAGGGTCCCCAGGATGTTGTCGCCGATCGCCATCATCTGCATCGCGCCAGAGCGCAGGTTGGACAGCATGTGGGTGTCGTCGCCGAGCTGGCTATTCGGGAAGACCTGGACGTCCACCTCGCCGTTGGTCGCCGCCTTGATCTTACGCGCCGCGTCCATGGCGTTGGCGGTCGTCGGATGATCGCCGGAGAGGTCGAGCCCGAAGCGGATCACGTAGCGGCGCGCGGCGACGGCGGGACGGGTCGCCAGGGCGCCTGCCGTGGCCGCGGCGCCGGTCAGGAACTGCTTGCGAGTCATCAGCGGACCCATGGTCATTCCCCTGCTTGTTGTTGGACTTCGGGACGCGTCGCAGGCCGTTGAGACATTTTGGAAAGATGAGGACCAGCCTCTAGCAGCGTCGGTCGGTTCTGCCCCCTGCATCAACTGTGGGTCAATAGAGGGTGTTGTTGCGGGTAGCCGGGCAGTGCGAAGTTCTCCTGATCCGCCGTGATCAAGCGGAACAAAAGAGAGGGGACTTCGCGACCCGATCAACCGGTTGGATGCCGCGACTGCAACACCGGCCACGCCGCCACGGCGGCCGATGAGGCCCGCGAAGCTGACGCGGAAGTCTGGAGCGAGGGCCTGGTCCCGGCGGCCCGCGGCCATCCAACCCCCGCGCCGTCCGTTGCGCATCCATTTCGAGACGGACACCGAGCGCCTACCGTTTACTAATTAGACGGACAAGTATGCTACAAAACTTGAAACCCCGGAGGCGGCATGAGCGGAAGCACCACGACACCTCCTGCCGGCCGGAAGCTCGCGCCCCGCTCGATCGTCCTTACCTCGCACCCGCGCGCGCCCAGTGCCCTCGATCCCCAATGGGGTGCCGCCGACCCGCAGCGCCGCAAGCCGGTGATCGCTGGCGTGCAAGACCCGGCACGCCGGAACGCGATAGGCGCGCATTCCGGCGCATATTCGCTTTACCGCGCGCTCGCGATTGCCGCGGGCCAGCTTAAGGCCGAGCATCGGCCCGATTTCACTGATACCCGCCCCGCCGAGCCGATCGGCCCGTTTCCACAATGGGGCGACCCGACGAAAATCGTCTCGCTCGATCCGTGGGGACACATGATCACGGAGCTGTTCGCGGACCGACTTGCTGCCGGCGAGGATATCCGCCCCTCCATCGCGGTCACGCGCGCCCATATCAACATGCCCGAACTGCTCCAGGCGATGCGGGCGGGCAGATTGCGGGCCGACGGGACCGTGATCTCCGCTGGTGGCGACGTGCGGGTTACAAAGATCGCCATCGAGCCGGTGTGGTGGCTGCCCGGCATTGCCGAGCGTTTCAGAATTGGCGAGACAGAGCTGCGACGTGTCCTGTTCGAGCAGACCGGCGGCATGTTCCCCGAGCTGGTCACGCGCTCGGATCTGAAGCTCTTTCTGCCCCCGATCGGCGGGACCACGGTTTACCTTTTCGGTGATTCCTCGCGGCTTGGGCGGCCGGAGACGCGGATCGCCTGCCGCGTGCATGACGAGTGCAACGGCTCGGACGTGTTCGGCTCCGACATCTGCACGTGCCGTCCCTACCTCGCGCACGGCGCCGAGGTCTGCATTGCCACGGCGCAAGAAGGCGGCGTAGGCGTCGTGGTATATAATCGCAAGGAAGGGCGCGCGCTGGGAGAGGTCACGAAGTTTCTTGTCTATAACGCGCGCAAGCGACAGGAGGGCGGCGACCGGGCGGAGGCGTATTTTCGTCGCACTGAATGCATCGCCGGCGTGCAGGACATGCGGTTCCAGGAGCTGATGCCGGACGTGCTCCACTGGCTCGGCATCGCGCGCATCGATCGCCTCGTCTCGATGAGTCACATGAAGTTCCAGCCGATCGTGGACAGCGGTATCGCAGTCGTCGAGCGCGTGTCGCTGCCGGACGAGCTGATTCCAGCCGATGCGCAGGTCGAGATGGATGCGAAGAAGGCGGCAGGATACTATGCCAATTCAGTGCCGGAAATTGGGGAGCTGAAGCAGGCCAAGGGGCGCGGTCTGCGACAGTGACGACCGTGCCCGGTCCCGACCAAGCAGCCGTAGCCTGGCTGCGCACCCCAGAGGCGGTGCGCGCGCGCTGCGAGGCGCTGTTTGCACTCGGCCTGCGTGGAGACCTCGACCATTTCGTGGTGGACACCACGCGCCTTGACGCGGCCGCAGATTATGTCGAGGACACGATTCGGCGTAACTATCCCACGCTTGAGATCCCCTACCACGCACGCTGGCGGCACCTGTCAGGCGGCGGCCTGGATCGCTGGGCAGCGCTCGCGGGCACATTGCGGCGCGAGCCGGTGGACGAAGTCGCGCGCATCCGGGTCGACCTCGCGGTGGTCAGCGTGCTGCTCGATGCCGGCGCCGGGCCGGCGTGGCGCTACATCGAGCCTCTGACCGGACAGGTTCTGGCGCGTTCGGAGGGCTTGGCGGTCGCCAGCCTGCACGCGTTTCGCGCCGGCCTGTTCTCCGCCGATCCACACCAGAAGCTGCGGGCTGACGCCGACGGGCTTGAGCGTATCGACGATGAAGCGCTCGGCGCGGCGTTCCAGGTCCGCCCGGGCAATGCGCTGGCCGGGCTTTCCGGCCGCGCGGCGCTGTTGCGCCGCCTCGGCGCCGCGCTGCGCCGTCGGCCGGACCTGTTTGGCGGCGACTCGCCTCGCGTCGGCCGTCTGTTCGACTTCCTCCAGATGCAGGCCGGTGCGGACGGCCTGCCAGCGCGCACGATCTTGGAAACGGTACTTTGGGGTTTCGCGCCGAGCTGGCCCGGCCGAATCGTCCTCGCCGGCGAGAATTTGGGAGATGTTTGGCGCCATTCGGCACTGGCCTCGGACGGGCCGGCCGCCGGACTGGTGCCGTTCCACAAACTCTCGCAATGGCTGAGCTATTCGCTGGTGGAGCTGCTGGAGGACGCTGGTGTCGCGGTGTGCGGGCTGGACGCGCTCACCGGGCTGCCCGAGTACCGCAATGGCGGTCTCCTTCTCGATATTGGTGTTCTGCGCTTGCGTGACCCGGCGCTGGGATCGCGGCCGCTGCCGGCAGGTCATGAGGCGGTGATTGAGTGGCGCGCGCTCACGGTGGCACTCCTCGACCGGATCGCCCCGCTGGTGCGCCGCCGGCTGGGTCGGTCCGAGGCGCAGATGCCGCTGGCCCGCGTGCTGGAAGGCGGGACTTGGGCGGCAGGCCGAAGGATCGCGCGCGAGCGCCGCCCCGACGGTGGGCCGCCGCTCAATGTAGCCAGTGACGGCACTGTTTTCTGAAGGCAAGCAGCATGCAACACCATCCTACCGTCACGGTGCTGGACCATCCGCTGCTGCAGCACAAGCTTTCCTTGTTGCGCCGGAAGGAAACAGCCACCGTGCTGTTCCGCCAACTCGCCCGCGAGATCAGCCTGCTGATGTGCTACGAGGTGACGCGCAATCTGCCGCTCGAAACGGTCTGTATCGAGACGCCGCTCGAGGCGATGCAGGCACCGATGCTGTCGGGCAAGAAGCTATGCTTCGTACCCATCCTGCGCGCGGGCAACGGCATCCTGGACGGCTTGCTCGACCTCGTGCCCTCGGCGCGGGTCGGGCATATCGGCCTCTACCGCGACCCGGAGACGCTGGTTCCGATCGAATACTACCTGAAGCTGCCGGCCGACATCGCCGAGCGGCAAGTGATCGTTGTCGACCCAATGCTGGCAACCGGGCACTCCGCCGCGGCGGCCGTAGCACGGCTGAAGGAAGTGGGCGTCGGACAAATCCAGTTCCTGTGCCTGCTCGCCGCTCCCGAGGGGCTCGAGGTGTTTTGCCAGACCCACCCGGACGTGCCGGTATTCACTGCCGCGATCGACCGTGAACTCGATGACGCTAGCTATATCCGTCCCGGCCTGGGCGATGCCGGAGACAGGCTTTACGGTACGAAATAACGGCGCTAAATCAGCAATTCTGGTTCCAGGGGAAGGTAAGGCGCAACCATTGCCCGATCCGGCGCGGCGAACACGACGGAGACAAGAATGCTCGAATGCGTGAGCGCGATCACCCTGGCGACGCATGACATGGCTCGCGCGGTCGGCTTTTACGAGGCGCTCGGCTTCGTGCTCAAGGGCGGCGGACCGACGGCACGCTTCACCAGCTTCCATGCCGGCAGCGGCTATTTGAACCTCACGGAGGCGCCGGCCGAGCGGAGGTGGTCCTGGTGGGGACGCGCCATCTTCTATGTTGACGACGTGGACCGGCAGCACGCGCGCGCCTTGTCGGCCGGCCTGTTCCCTGCTTTCGCCCCGCGCGACGCGCCCTGGGGCGAGCGGTATTTCCACATCGTCGACCCCGACGGCCATGAGCTCAGCTTCGCCAGCCCCCTGAGGTGAGCGGTTTCCCCGCAGCACAGCTCTCGCGCTCGGGTCTTTCTACGCTGACGACGAAGTGTCAGGATGCCGTTCATGTCAAAGCCGCTCCGCGTGCTGCTCTGGACCGATGCACCGACACCCTATGCCGACGCGATCGCCAGAGTTGGCCTCGCGGAACGCGTAGCAGTCGAGGCCTTGGCGCGCAGGGACATGCCCTCCCACGAGCAACGCGCGAACACGGAATCTATGCTCGCCTGGAGCTCCCCGCCCGGCCTGCTGCCGCACATGCCGAAGCTGCGCTGGGTGCAGGCGCTGACCGCGGGCGTCGAGGGATGGCTGGCGCTGCCGGACATGCCGCCGCACCTGACGCTCACGTGCGCCCGTGGCACGCACCGCGAGTCAATGCCCGAGAACATTCTTGGCGCACTGTTCCATCTTACCAAGCCCTATGCGGCGATCGTGGAGGACCAGAGGCGACGGCAGTGGACGCGCCGCGTGGCGGTGCCGTTGAACGGGAAGACGCTCGGCATCCTGGGCCTGGGCGCGATCGGTCGGGAAGTCGCGCGCTTGGCTGCCGCGCTTGGAATGCACGTGATCGGCACCAGACGAAGCGGCGCTCCCGTGGCGGAACTGGCGGAGGTGCTGCCTCCCGAGCGGAGCGAGGAGGTGCTGGCACGGTCCGACTTCGTCCTGCTGCTGCTGCCGGCGACCGCGGAAACCGACAACTTCATGGACGCGCGCCGTCTTGGCCGGATGAAGCCCGGCGCGTGGCTACTGAATTTCGGTCGCGGCCAACTGATCGCCGATACCGACCTGATCGACGCCGTGCAATCGAAACAGATTGCCGGAGCGGTGCTCGACGTATTCCGGCAGGAGCCGCTGCCGCCAGAACACCCATTCTGGGCGACCGACGGAATCATCGTGCTTCCCCATATCGGAGGGTTGCATCCGCGGCGGGATGAGATCGTAGCGCGGCTGTTCGTGGAGAACCTGAGGCGCTTCCTCGACGGACAACCGCTGAAGGAAGCAGTGGATCGCGCCGCCGGCTACTGACAGTAGGCTCGCCACCTCTATGGCGATTCCGGGCGGCGCGAGACCTGAAGCATGGCGAGACCTCCCTGATCGTCCCGCTCAGGTTAGGTTGCCCAATTGCGTGTTATTCCACAAGCTGAGCGGCGGCAAGGCGGAGGGCAGCATGGCAGGGCCAATCTCGCTTGGCATCGACATTGGCGGAACGTTCACCGATCTGGTTGCGCTGGACCACCGCGACGGCCGCGCCTCGATCTGGAAGGAGAGCACGACGCCGGATGATCCGTCCCGCGGCGCACTGGAGGGGATTCGAAACCTGCTCGCGCACAGTCGCATCGCGGCGGACGAGATTGGCCGCGTCGTCCATGCGACGACCCTGTTCACCAATGCGCTGATCGAGCGGAAAGGCGCGCCCACCGGGCTGCTGACCACGTCCGGCTTCGCTGACGTGCTGGAAATCGGCCGGGAGCGCAAATACGAGCTCTATGATCTTGCGACCGAGATGCCGCGCCCACTCGTGGCCCGGCAATGCCGGCGCGATGTGATGGAGCGGCTGATGCACGACGGTCGCATTCTCATCCCGCTCGATGTCGAGGGCGTCCTGCGGGAAGCCGAGACGCTGGTCGGCGCGGGCGTGCGGAGCCTGGCGATCGTCTTCCTGCACGCCTATGCCAACCCGTGTCACGAGCGGATGGCGGCGGAGGCGATCGCGCGGCGCTTTCCCGCCCTGTCGCTCTCCCTGTCCAGCGAGGTCGCGCCCGAGATCCGGGAATATCCACGCGCGAGCACCACCGTCGCGAACGCCTATGTGCGGCCGATCGCGGAGAGGTATCTGGACCGGCTGGAAGCCGCGCTCGCCGGGATCGGCATCCCGGGCCGGCTGTTCCTGATGCTCTCGAATGGCGGGCTGACCCATGTGGCGGAGGCAAAGCGCACGCCTGTGCAACTGCTGGAAAGTGGGCCGGCGGCGGGCGCGCTGGCCGGCGCGTGGTTCGGGCGCAGCGCCGGGCTGGATCGCGTGCTGGCGTTCGATATGGGCGGCACAACCGCCAAGCTGGCCCTCGTGGATGATGGAGAGCCGCTGGTCGCATGGGGCTTCGAGGCGGCGCGGCAGAAGCGGTTCCTGCGCGGCAGCGGACTTCCCATCCAGATCGCGACCGTCGAGCTGATCGAGATCGGCGCGGGCGGCGGCTCCATCGCGCGCCGCAGCGAATTGGGCACGCTGCGGGTCGGCCCTGAGAGCGCCGGTGCCATGCCGGGGCCGGCCTGCTACGGGCGCGGCGGCACCGCGCCCACCGTGACAGATTCCGACCTCCTGCTCGGCTATCTCGACGCCGGGTTCTTCCTGGGCGGCGAGATGCGCGTGGATGAAGCCGCCGCATCCGCCAGCCTGGAGCGCCTGGCGACGAGCCTCGCCGTCACCCCGGCGCGGTCTGCCGCCGGGGTGCATGACGTGGTCAACGAGGCTATGGCCGGCGCCGCGCGGATCGCGATTGCCGAGCGCGGCGGCGCGCTCGGGGATTACACGCTGCTAGCGACCGGCGGCGCGGGGCCTGTGCATGCCTGGCAGGTGGCCCGCAAGCTCGGCCTGCGGCGCCTGGTTTGTCCGCCGGGCGCCGGCGCGGGCAGCGCGCTCGGCATGCTGATGGCACCGGCGCGCGTCGATCGCGTCGCCTCGGTGAACGCGCCGCTCGAGCGCGTGGACTGGGACGCACTGGCCGAGATCCTTGGGCGCCTTCACCAGGACGGGTTTGCCGTCATAAGCCAATCGGGCGCGGAGATGGTCCGTCTGACGGTGCGCCGGATGGCCGACATGCGTTACGTCGGCCAGGGATTCGAGATCACGGTCGCGCTGCCGAAGACCTTGACCCAAGCGACCCTGCGCGAGGCGTTCGAGGGCCACTATCGCGCCCTGTTCACTCGCACGGCCCCTGACGCCGCGATCGAGATCGTCGCATTGCGACTATCCCTGACCGCGCCGATGCCGGGCGCCCAGCGCGCGATCACGCTGCGACATGCCGAACTGGCGGTGTCGAACCACAACGCGCTGAAAGGGCATCGTCCGGTGCGCTTTCCGGAACAGGAAGGCGCCGTCTCTACGCCAGTCTATGACCGCTATGTCCTGCGCTCTGGAATGCGTCTGCGCGGCCCCGCGATCGTCGAGGAGAACGAGAGCACGTTCGTCATCGGGCCGGGTTGGCATGCCGAGATCCTGCCGGACGGATCGATCGTAGTGGAGCTTCCGTGATGAACAGAACCTTCGACCCGGTCGAGCTGGAACTCCTCTGGCGCCGCCTGATCGCGCTGGTGGACGAGGCCGCTGCGGCGCTCGTGCGCACGAGCTTCTCGACGCTGGTGCGGGAAAGCTATGATTTCAGCTGCGTCATCACGGACGCGCGCGGGCAGTCGCTCGTACAGGCCACCGAGAGCATCCCGAGCTTCATCGGCACCCTGCCGGAGACGGTGAAGCACTTCCTGCGCTTCTTCCCGCCCGAGCGCCTGTCCCTCGGCGATGTGCTGATCACCAACGATATCTGGCTCGGCACGGGGCATCTGCCGGATATCACGGTAGCCAAGCCGATCTTTCGCGGCGGCCGGCTAGTCGCGTTCAGCGCGTCCACTGCTCACTCCCCGGATATTGGCGGCAAGATCCGCAGCCCGGAGCCGCGCGAGGTGTTCGAGGAGGGGTTGCAGATCCCGCCGATGAAGCTGATGCAGGGTGGGCGCATCGACGAGACCTTCGTCGCGATCTTGCGCAAGAACGTGCGCACGCCCGACCAGACGCTTGGCGATCTGTGGGCGCAGGTCGTGGCGCTCGATCTGATGGAGGATCGGCTGCTGGCGCAGATGGATCTCGCGGGCCTCGACGATCTGTCGGACCTCGCGGCGGAGATCCAGGGGCGGTGCGAGGCGGCGATGCGCGCCGCCATCGCGGCGCTGCCCGACGGCACCTATCGCAGCGAGATCCAGACCGACGGGCTGATGGACAATCCGGTCACGATCCGCATGGCGCTGACCATCGCGGGCGACACGATCGCGATCGACTACGACGGCACCGATCCGCAGGTGGACCGGGCGATCAACTGCGCCTTCTGCTACACCTACGCGATGACCATCTACGGCGTGAAGGTCTGCACCAGCCCCACGCTGCCGAACAACGAGGGCGCATGGCGGCCGATCGCTGTGCGCGCACCCGCCGGTTGCATCGTCAATCCACAATTCCCGGCGGCCGGCGGATCGCGCATGCTGATCGGGCACTACCTGCCGATGCTCGTGTTCGGCTGCCTCGGGCAAGTAGTGCCCGAGCGGGTGATCGCCGCGTGCGGGTCGCCAATGTGGGGGATGAATCAATCGGGCGTGCGGGCGGACGGCCGGCCCTATGCGAACATGTTCTTCTACAATGGCGGCATGGGCGCGGGTGTCGGACGGGACGGCCAGACCTGTCTGTCGTGGCCCTCCAACGTCTCCTCCACCAGTGTCGAGATCTGCGAGCATATCGCGCCGCTGCGCTTCCATCGCAAGGCTTTGCGGCCCGGCAGCGGCGGCGCGGGACGGCATCGCGGCGGGTTGGGACAGGAGATCGTCATCGAGAGCCTGTCGCCCACGCCGATCGCGGTCTCCTTCCTTGCCGAGCGCACGCTGATCCCGGCGTTCGGCCTGGCGGCCGGGCAGAGCGGCGCGCCGGGCGCGGTGCGGATCAACGGCGAGACGGTGGACCCGAAGCGCCAGTACATCCTTCAAACCGGCGATGTCGTGAGCCTGGCGACCCCCGGCGGCGGCGGGCATGGTCCCCCGGACCAGCGCGAGGCCGCGGCGGTGGAGAGCGATCGCGCGGGGGGTTATGTTGCTTGAGGCGGGTAGTGGGTCAATTTGCAGGTCTGGGAGGGGTGGAAGGCAGAACGTCCGGCTCCAGGCGGCACCGTTAGAAAGCGGACGTCGCCCTGTGAGCCGAGTACGGGCCGGCGGCTTTAGTTTGGCTTGGGCGGAAGCTGTCACCTCTTGAGTGGCGTGGCAGGAGTCCTCTCCGGAGTGCGTTCAGTTTTGACCGTCAAGGTCAGTCTGTAATCGGTTCGAGACATTGGGCCAACAGTGCCTCACGTGAGGGACAAGTCGGGAGCTCTTGCCGATCCCCCGCCGCGCTCAGCACCAGTGCAAGATTTTGACGGAAGACCGCCGAGGCACCTTCGGCGAGCGGCAGCAGCCGCTCGACAACCAGTCGATCCGTTGCGATACTACCGAGCGGATTATAAAAAATTGCCGGATTTTACCTGGCACGTTCAGATCGGCCAAGAGAGCGGCGATCATCTCATCACTCAGCGCGTCGCTCCTGAGGCCTTCAGCTTGGTGAAGATAATGGGTCTTAACCCAATGCCGCAGCCACTCAGGGCCATCGACAAGAGCTGACAGGCAATATCCCTGCACTTCGGCGTCGCCCAGATGCGCGACGATCTCGCCCAGTCCGTCGCGTTCCCCCCATTCATCGGGACCAAGACTCGCCCTCACCATTCCGATGACGTGGCGCAGCGTGCCGAGGCCGATAGCGCCTCGGCGCATGGGAGAAGCTTCGACGACCTGATGGAGCAACGCTGTTCGCAGCGTAGGAAGATCGCGGACAAGGCTGCGTGCGAACAGCAACTCGCGCCCTCGCCAGTCGAGTTTGCGCAAAGGGAGAATAACGAAGGGCTGGTCCTGCAGCGATTCATCGTCGCGCTGCAACAGTTGCTCCAAAGCCACCATCAGGATCTCGTTGTCCGCGCCGGCGCAGTGTCGCAAGGCGATCGCCTCGATGCCGTCATGCGCCTCCGCCATGCGTGCCACATGATCAGCGAGATCGGGGCGAAGCAGGCAGACATCCGACATTGCGCTTGCCCATAAACCTTGAGAAAAACGCGCGCTCCAAATCGCTTCAACATGACGGGCGCCCAGGCGTCGATAACTCGCTTCCTGACCGCGCTTCACGACGCCGAGTGCAAGGCAAAAAGACGAGGTCGTTTCGTTAGGATACGCGCAGAGAAGCTCGGCCTCCATGCTGAACGATGCATCGTCCTTCCGCTCGCTTAGAGCCTCGGCAAGAAGCGACGCGATCTCTGGAGGCATGTCCTCGATGCGGGTGGAAACCGCGCGAAGCAGACGCTCTGGCTCGTAGCTGCCGAGAAGTTGGCTGATCGCATAACAGCTGTCTTCGTCACCCTTACTTCGCCATATCTTGGCCATGCGCACTAGTCGCGGAAGGTCCGATTCGTCGAGCATGGGTGCGAGCGCCGGGGCGATACCGTTGGCCGAGAAATTGTAATCACCTGCGTGCGTCTCAAGAAGATCGAGAAGCTCGGGTTTGAACGCCGCGCCCTTAATTTGCGTGAGCAGCATCACGGCCTCGCCTCCAATGGAATCCCGAACCTCAACGAGCTTATGGAGCAGCTCGGCATGCTCGGGACCCACCAGCAGGTTGTGGAGCGACAAGAAGTCGACGTGCTGCACATCGCTCTTCGCCACCCGCGCAATCACGGCCTCCAGGATGCGGCTAACTGCGGGCGACTGCCCTTCCTCGGCATAGCGAATCGCGTTGATCGCCAAGTGTAGGTCTGCCTCGATTGCATCGCTCAGCACCTGGTTGGCGATGGTCGGCTCCATCAGCGCAAGCGCAAGGAACAAACATTGGTCCCATTTCTTAGATGTGATGGTTTCACGCAGCCAGACCATGTCCGCCCGCGATCGACGGGCAAGCTCCGTGGCTGCGCAATATTCGGTAATCGATTGGTGCACGAACGAGGCGCGCCGGCCTGTATAGGGGATCAGAATCTGCTGCGCGACCAGCCAGTTGATCACTTCTTTGGCGGTGAACTTGGCCGCCTGGGGTATCTGTGCCACGAGGAGATCGGTCAGCCAGGCGAGCGGAAATGCCTCGCTGTCAGATCCGATTGCGCGATAAGCCACTTTTGAGAATATCGGTAGCAGCTCGAAGCATGTGTCAAACCGGTTGGAAAACTGCGACTGTAGTTTGGCGATGAACGAGGCGTACACATCTCGCGGACTGGCGTTGGCCGGAACCTCTACCGACCCCTTCAGGACAAGCTGCAGGAAGAATGGTCGGCTGAGCAGCGCGCGAATCTCGTCGGTGAACGGGCCAGCTAGCTTGATGCCGCGCATCGCAAGTACAGCGTCGACATGGGGCTTTTCAAACCAGTCGATCTGATAGAGAGCACCGTCATCCGATCGGTTCGCAAGGCCATCTGTCGTACGAGAGGCGATAGCAAAGTCGAACGAGCCTATTTCCGATTCCAGGGCATCAAGTGCTGCGAAGAGCGCGCCGTTCTCGAGGTGCTCGGAGGGCATCTCATTGAAAGCGTCCAGAAACAGCTTCAGGCGAAGCTCTCCGCGCAGCTGCTCGAGCGTAAACCCAGCCGGAAGTTGACCACCGATCTGCGCGCGCAGATCGCCTTTATAAAGTTTGAGGTCGATAAACACCGGCAACGTCAAGCCTGCCGCAGTGAGTGCATCGTCTATGCAGGCCCGCTGCAAGCGCGAAGCCAACCGACACGCAGCAAGCCGCAGCGCGTAGCTCTTGCCTGCGCCAGGTGAGCCGATGAGGTAGGCTGCTGGTGGCCCCTCAGTCAGGAACCGAGTGGTCGTCCATCCTTCAAAGCGCTCCGGGCGAAAAATGAAGTCATTTGCCTTGCGCACTCGCGAGACGCGCACCTCGGCCGGAACACTTGTATTGTCAAAGCGGCGGACAAGTCCCGCTGTGTAGCGAGTCAAGGCGAGCACGCGCTCGGCCTTGCTCGCCGTGGTCGGCCGCATGCCGGGCCCAGCTGCCGGAGCGATTGTCCGCCCCGAGGCGGCCAGTGCCTCGAGTATTAGCAGAAGCTCGCGATGATCGCGCGATCGGTCGGGCCGTACATGCGTCATGTAGCCGTGCAGCTTGATCCCATATTGGCCTCGCCAATAGTCGACCTCTTCAGGAGTGACGTCGGGCATGATCGCCCAGTGGTCGCGCACTGCACCTTGGTAGATGTTGAGCAGGAGATCGCGCAGATAGATGAAGTCCGGATCGCGCAGCCCGAACCCCAGATAGAGCACGGGTCGGGTGATTAGAAGCGTCTTGAGCGCCTCAAGCGCGTGGTGACGCTCGCCACTCGGAAGTAGGAGCCGATACTGCTCTCGTGTGAGAATGATGCTTGAGACATCGTTCACATCGCCATGCGGCTTGAAGATAAAGTGCGAGGACCGGGCGCTCAAGATCTCTGCAAGCTCAACCAAGTGCTTGTTGGTGACCGGAGCAGGAAAGAATGTATCGGCCCGCCATGCGCCGAGCGCCTGCTCGATCAGCGTGTCATAGTTGGTGGTAATGAAGCTGGTCGGCCCCAGCTCCACAATCGCCTTGTGGATCGCATGGGGCGTTGCGGTCCCAAATTGAACGGCCTTTCGGATGAAAGCACCAAATGACCCCGGGGTCAGCTTGCTCACGGCATAGCTTGCGGCCTGCAGCAGATCCCCATGTCCGATCTCCCGGCGCACAAGGTCAGCGGACTGCCCGTCGGCCTCGAGATGGATAGCAAAATCGTGCAGAAATCCCGTCCAGCTCGGAAGGCCGGACCACATCGAAATTCCCGAGCCGACGAAGAGGAGGCAGTCGGGATGCCGAAGAAACTCACGAAGTGCAGTGATGGCCACAGAGTTGAAAATCCTACCTGGGGACAGTATGATTGCCGAAAGCTACTGTACACGCATGCTAGCAGGCAACCTCAACAGCATCCGTTCCGCCCGCGCCCGGCCTGGTGAGACTGGCGGTCAACAAACGACCACTTTTGGGTCATTCGGGCTTATCCAAACGTCTCAAGTAGGCGCGACGCTGCGGAAGCCGGGCGGCACCGAAGGTCCGGCTCCCGGGATGGCCTGATGGGCCGGGCGACGGTCAGGATGGGTCGAAGACTGACATTCCAACTGACCCATTAATGACGTGCCGTTTCTTGCGTCCGGTGAACGCGGACCTTACAATTCGCTGAAACAACAATGGCAGGGGGACGCGTTCATGTGGACCGCAACCACCCGCCCGCAGCATAAGCGCGACGGGCTCCGCTTTGCCAGTGACCTGACGGACGCCGAATGGGCGGTCCTGGAGCCGCTTCTCCCGCCTCCTGCTGGCATCGGGCGGCCGCCCGAGTGGTCGATGCGCGAAATCGTCAACGCGATCTTCTACGTGCTGCGCGGCGGCATCGCGTGGCGCATGTTGCCGCCCTGCTTCCCGCCGCGGCAGACGGTCTACGGCTGGTTCGCGGCGTGGCGGCGCGCTCATGTGTGGGAGGCGATCACCCATCGGCTGGTGATGCTCGACCGCGAGCGGGCCGGACGCGAGGCAAGCCCGAGCGCTGCCGTCATCGACAGCCAGAGCGTCAAGACAACCGAGGCGGTGGCCCGCGCGGCTATGATGCCGGAAAGAAGGTGCTCGGCCGCAAGCGGCACGCGATGGTCGACACCGATGGCCGCCCGCTGGTGCTGCAAGTGCATCCCGCCTCCGTCCAGGACCGCGACGGTGCCGTCCCGCTGCTGAAGACGTCTCGTCGCAGCTTTCCCTTTGTCGAGCGTGCCTTTGCCGACACCGCCTATGCGGCCGAGCGCGTCGCCGACGCCACCTGCATCGCCATCGAGATCGTCCGCAAACCCGCTGATCAGGTCGGCTTTGCCGTCCATCCGCGCCGCTGGGTGGTGGAGCGGTGCTTCGCCTGGCTCAACCGCAATCGTCGGCTCGCCAAGGACTTCGAGACTACCATCGAGTCCGCGACAGCCTTCCTCTACGCCGCCTCAGCCATGCTCCTCATCAGGCGCATTGCTCGTTGCACATGAGTTCAAAGTCAAACTCTTAGGAAAAAGCTTCTAGTATTTTGTCAGTCATCAAGTGATGGGTAGAGGCTTCGGAGTTTGGTGCGGGCCTGGCCGGTGGTGAAGTGCCAGTTGACCTTGGCTTGCCCGGCGTTGCGCTGGTCCTCCCATTGCGCGACGTGGCGGCGGAGCGTCTCGTGCTGGGCGATGCGGCGAGCGAGGCATTGCCGCGCTAACGCGCTGAACTCGATTTCGGCCATGTTGAGCCACGATCCATGCTTGGGCGTGTGGTGGAGTTCAATGCGCTCGGCCAGGCGCCTGGCCTCCTCGGGCGGGAACGCCTCGTAGAGGCTGGCGAGCGAGTGAGTGTTGAGCTGGTCCATGACCAGCACCACGCGCTCGGCGTCATGGTATGGCCCCTCGAGCAGGTCGCGCACGAAGCTGGCCCAGTCGCCGCGGCGGCGGTGCTCGGTCACGGCCACATGCCGCCAGCCGGCGAGCGGCTCAGTGGCGAGGAACAGGCTGGCCACGCCGTTGCGAACATAGACGTGGTCGAAGCGTTCAACCGCGCCAGGCCGTGTCGGCAGGGGTTCGCGCGTTTCGCCGACCAGTTGCTTGAAAGTCTCGTCGAGGCAGACCACCGGCCGCTTCGCGTCGTAGGGACGGCTGTAGACCTCCAGCACGTCTTCCATGTGGAAGACGAACTCCGCCGAGTGCTTCGGCGGGATGCACCACATCCGCCTCAGGTGCGGCTTGAGGGCGTTTTTTTGAGCGTCTGGCGCACCGTTTCGTGCGAGAGCGCGTCGGTGTGCTGCAACTCGACCATGCGCCGCGCCAGCAGGCGCAAGGTCCAGCGCCCGCACCCTTGCGGCGGCGCGGAGCAGGCCAGCGCAATGAGGTGCGCCTCCTGCGCGCCGTCGAGCGCGCGCGTATAGACCCGCTTACCCCCGCGATACGGGCTCAGCGCGGCTGCCAGGCCCTCCTCCACGAAGCGCCGCCGCACCCGCTCTATCGTGGCCACCCCGATCCCGACCGCCTCCGCGGTCCGCTCGTCCGTCCACGCCGGGCCACCCTCCGCCGCGTCGGCCTTGAGCAGCATCTGAGCGTGCTTGAGCTTGCGAACATCCGCCTTGCCACGCGACAACAGCGCCGCGAGCTCCTCGCGCTCCATCACTGTCAGTGTCACCCGATACTTCTTCATCGCACGCCTCCGGCCATGGCTTCACCGCCAAAGCCAGAACGCACGGCCCCTCAAATCAGCTATGACGGAGCACTAGACTAAATCCGGGCAGTCCCAAGCTCCGGAGAGAGACCGCCCTTCGGAGAGAGATTCCGGTGGTTGTTTCGACTACGCAGTCTCGAGCCCGCGCCGCCAAACCCTGGCGAAACCTGGCCCTTTTGGCGGGTCCGGAATACGGCGGAGAGCGGCTTGACGGAGGGCGACTGGAGCGGGGAAAGGAACCGGGATCGAACACTCTCTGGAAAAGGGGCCCGCATCTCATGCCGACATCGGAGGCCGCTCGAATTGGCGGCCACTGGCGCAGTAATACTACAGCCGATACGCTTGCCGCCTCAACGGAAGGATAGCGCGATGAACGAGGCCAAGTTGGCACCGAATCTGCCGGGCTGGATGCAGGACCATGCGAAGCGATATCTCTCCAGCGGCGGCACGGACGGGCACATGTTCACGGTGACACCGCCCGGCTATTCCGAGATGACCGTGCCCTCGCTGCTGCTCACGACCACAGGGCGGAGGTCCGGGGATAAGTTCGTCTTTCCGCTGTTTTACGGCAGGGCCGGCGACAGCTACTTCGTGGTCGCCTCAAAAGGCGGGTCCCCTGAGCATCCGGGTTGGTATCGCAATCTCCTGGCCAACCCGGAGGTTGAGGTCCTGGTGGGCACGACTCGCATCAGGGCGCGAGCCAGGACTGCAGCAGGCGAGGAGCGTGCGCGGTTGTGGCAGGAAGCGATTAAGTTCTGGCCGCCCTACGCCGACTACCAGAGCAAGACGGAGCGCGAGAATCCCGGTGGTCGTTCTAGACCCCATGAACTGACGGCGGCACGGTGTGCCTGAAATTTCCATGGCGTGAGCGGCGCGGTATTGCTCATAAATCAACTTAACCGCCGGGACGTCGTCACGGCTGCTCTCGGTGGCGGGCTGGCCCTCTCCGGATACGCTTGGCCGGCGGCGGCCTCCGGCGTGCGCACCCTCACTTCGACCCATCAGCTCCGCTCCGCCTACGACTATGCGATCATCGGGGCAGGCTCCGCCGGCTGCGTGCTGGCGTATCGTCTCGCCCGAGCTGGACGCCGGGTGCTTCTGATCGAAGCCGGTGGTCCCGCCAACCTCCCCGCCATCGCCGATCCGCCGGACTGGCCCCAGCTTCAGGGCAGTTCGGCCGATTGGCGATACAAAACGGTTCCGCAAGCGGGGCTGGGCGGCCGCGTCGTTCCGTATCCGAGGGGAAAGGTCCTCGGCGGCTCCGGCGCGATCAACGCTCTCGCCTATCAGCGCGGGCATCCGGCAGCTTATGACCGCTGGCCCGCGGGATGGCGGTACGCCGATCTGCTGCCCTATTTCAAGCGCGCGGAGACGTTTTCTGGCGGGGCCAGCCGATGGCGGGGCGGCGATGGCCCGCTGCACGTGCTCTCGCTTGCCGACGTGACGGACCGTACGCCTGTCGCATCGGCCTTCGTCGAGGCCTCCCGCGAACTCGGGTTTCCGATGACGCCCGATCTGGGCGGGGCGCTCACCACGGGAGTCGGGTGGAATCAGCTCAGTATCAGGGGACACCGTCGGGATGATGCGGCGACGGCCTATCTCGGGCGTCTCGATGGAGCCGCGGTTGATCTGCTGCTCGGCACGCAAGTACTGGGTTTGGTGATCGAGCACGGCCGGTGCACCGGGGTGCGGCTGCCGGGGCGGCTCGTGCAGCCAGACATGGAGATCCTGCTCTGCGCGGGCGCGATCAATTCGCCGCGTCTCCTGATGCTGTCAGGGATCGGACCGGGCGAGCAACTCAGGTCGCTTGGCATTTCGGTCGCCCAAGAACTTCCGGAGGTGGGCCGTCACCTGGAGGATCATTTGCTGCTTGCTGGCGTGGCGTATGCGGCGCGGCGCGAGGTGGCACGCTCGCATTACAATCACGCCGATGCGGTGCTCTACGTCCCGCGCAGTGATCCGGACGACAGCCCGGAAATCCTCGTCATGTGCCTGTCGCTGCCTTTCGTCTTGCCAAGCGTAGGTCCGCTGGACTCGCCAGCCTACGTCCTCGTTCCATGCCTGATGCGCCCCCGCAGCCGTGGCAGCGTCAGACTTGCCTCGGATGACATGCTGGCGCCGGCCTTGATCGATCCAAATTACCTTTCGGAGGCTGCCGACCTGGATATGCTCATAGAAGGCGTCGAGCTTGCCCGCGAGATCGGGAACGCTCCCGCTTTCGCCGAATGGCGCAAGACGGAAGTCTATCCCGGGGCCGACTGGTCGAGCCGCGCCGATCGGCACGATTTCGTTGTGCGGGCGGCAAATTCATTCCATCACCCGGTGGGAACATGCCGCATCGGCGGCGTGGTGGACGGGGCACTCCGCGTGAATGGCGTGGAGCGATTGCGCGTCATAGACGCTTCGGTGCTGCCGGGTATTCCGCAAGCGATGATCAACGCCGCCGTCACCGCGGTAGCCGAGAGGGCAAGCGATCTGCTGCTCGCAGGATGACAGAAGGGGACGTGCTCGGTTTATCCGTTTCAAGCTAAACCAAGTCTACCTCGGGAACCGTAGCTTCTCCTCATCTGGGTCGAGGCGGTCCTTGACCCAGAGGCGGTCGGCGACAGCGTAGGGCTGCCGATTGATCTGAGCCTCGAAGGCGGCGACGCGCCGGGTCAGGTCCTCGGCGGTGGCATGGCAGTGATGGTCGGTGACATCCTCGCGCAGCCAGCGCCACAGTGCCTCGACCGACATCAGGTCCGGGCTGTAGCTGGGCAAGGGACGAGCGTGATGCCCAGGCTCGCGGCAGCGGCTCCCACCGCCTTGGCCCGGTGGTAGGGTGCGCCGTCTCATACCAGTCCGCAGGACCGCTGACTCGAATGTAAATCGGCGCGGCTCGATGCGGCGTGATTCGCCGTCCCTGTGAGCTGCGGAGGCGGCGATGACGGTCGCGATCACGCGTTTGGATTTGTCGGCGGCTGACTTGCGGGAGGCGGCGGCCCGCACCGAGGATGAAGGTGGCGCGCCGGATGCTGGCCATCGCCCTGGCGCTGGAAGGGTGGTCGCGGCAGGATGCGGCCGCGGCGTGTGCGATGGACCGCCAGACGCTGCGCGACTGGGTACATCGCTACAATGAGGCTGGATTGGACGGGCTGCGTAACCGGTCACGGCGCAATGGATCCCGCCCCGCCTGTCCCCTGAGCGGCAGGCCCCAGTGGCGGAGTGGGTCGAACAGGGACCGGAGCTTGAGCGGGACGGCGTTGTGCGCTGGCGCTGTATCGATCTGCAGCGGCGGATCAAGGCGGAATTTGCCGTTGCCTTGCACGAGAGCACCGTGGGCAAGTTGTTGCACCTCTCGAATTTCACCCGGCTGCAACCGCGGCCGTATCATCCGAAGAAAGATGCGGCCGCGCAAGAGGCTTTCAAAAAACCTTGCCAGCCTGGTAGCGGAGGTGGTGCCAGCCGCGGCGGCCGGCAAGCCGCTGGAAATCTGGTTCGCTGATGAAGCTCGCGTTGGTCAGCAAGGTACACTCACATATGTCTGGCACATATGTCTGGGCGAAACGTGGCTCACGACTGCCGGCGGTTCGCTATAACCGCCACGACTCCGCTTACCTCCTCGGTGCCGTGTGTCCACAACGCTGCGTCGGCGCCGCCATCATCATGCCGGCGGTGAACAGCGAGGCGACGGCCGAGCATTTGGAAGAGATCAGCACCCAAGTCGCTCCAGGTGCCCACGCCGTGCTGCTCCTCGATGGCGCCGGCTGGCACCAGCCAGGAAACGACTGCCGGTGCCCGACAACATCAGCCTCTTGCCGCTCTCACCCTATTCGCCTGAGCTCAACCCAATGGAGAACGTATGGGAATTCCTGCGGGGCAACTTTCTCAGTCACCGTGTCTGGAACACGCACGAGGCCATTCTCAAGGCATGTCGCGACGCCTGGAACAAGCTCATGCACATGCCCGAGCGTGTCGCTTCCCTCCACCCAGCGCTCGTGGGCCAAACCGGTCAACGGATAGGCGGACTGGTATGAAAGATTTCCTTGATCGCATAGCTCATTGGGCTGCCACACCTATCGGGCATTTCGAGGCGGCGGCCCGGACACCAGGGTCGTTTATGCTCATGTCCGGTCGTCTCCACCAGGGCCCCTCCATCGCAGTCCGGCGCAGAGAAGCCGCAGCATCGTCGTCGAACGTCACGGTGTTGGTCGGAGTTTCGTTGACCCGGATCGAGGTACAGCGAGGTGGCCTGCGCCATTGGACAGTTTGACAGCCCGGATAAGCTCGGCTCTGGTTACCGTCAGGCTATTCTTTCGGGCACAGTGCATCGCTAAAGCGCACGACCACCCAAGGCGGATGGTTGTCGTTGGCTCACGGGAGGCATTGCGTCCCTCCTCCTCCTCGGGCGGCCGCACGGCGCGGAACTGCGTCAGAAGGGCTAGGTCGTAAGCGACCTTGAGCAGGCCTGCGCAGACGAGTGGCCAACCAAAAGGGCTAAGCGAGAGTACCCATCCGGCGAGCATGAGCGAGAACACGAAAGCGAGGCTGCGCGGCACCGCGGTGAGGCTCGCCGCGGCCGGGCGCTCGGCGGGCTCAACAACCGCCATCACGTAGGAAGAGCGCGTCGGCACGTCCATCTGCGACAACAGGCTGCGCAGCACCAGCAGCGCCATAGCGAGGGGGAGCGTTGGCGCGAGGGCAGCCAGGATGAGGAGAACATTGGAGGGCAGGTGCGTGAACACCATCGTGTTGACCAGGCCGAAGCGCGCCGCGAGCCGCACAGCGGCGAGGGAGGAGTGCCGAACAAATCCCGGTGGCGAAGAAGATCATCCCCGCCGTGGCGACGGACAGGCCGAAGCACTCGAACAGCCAGAGCGCGAGCAGCGAATTCACGATGAAGCCGCCGCCGAACGCGTCGACCGCAAACAACGTGGCAAGCCCGTGGACCCTCCTGCGCGACGGTCCGAGTGCGGATACCGGCTCCGGCCCTGCCGCCCTGATTTCCGGCAGCCCCGCGTACAGCAGCAGGGTGGCCAGCCCGATGACGCCATAGAGCAGGAACAGGGCGCTCACCGCCGTCCCGGTCGGCAGGACTTGCTCGAGCCAGTCGAGCGAACCGATGGCGAGGGAGCCAACAGCCGCGCTGATCGTGCCGATGAAGCTGTAGCGGGCATAGGCGGCCGTGCGCGTCTGATCCGTCGCCAACTGGGCGATGATGGTGTGCTCAAGCGGCAGGAAGACGCTCACGTCGCCACCGGCGGGATTGAGCGTGCCGACGACGGCGACGAGCAGCAGCGGCCAGAAGGCGGGGAGGCAGGCGAAGCCCAGCCCGGTGCCGGTCATGAGCAGGGCGGCGGCGAGCAGTCCTCGGCGCAGACTTACGCGATGGGCGACGAGGCCGAGCCCCAGGGTGAGCAGGGCCGAGCCGAGGAGGGTGCTGGTCGCGATCAGACCCGTCCCGACCGCGCCGAAGCCCAGCTGCGCCAGGTGGACCGGCAGCAGAATGGCGACGAGCCCGTCGCCAAACGCGCGCATCCCGCGCGCGACCATGATGCGCCGAAGGCCCACCGGAGCAGACCATTGGGCTTGCACCGGGCGGCTCTGCGGGAGCGCAGCCATAGGACGACCCCCTATGGCGCAGGGCGATGGATCAGGATCGCAGCACGCGTGCCCAGGCCCGCACGCTGAGCGACGAAAAGGCGGTCGAGGTCGGGGAGGAACAGCGACGTCCGCGCCCCGGGCGTGGTCTCGACGGAACGCAGCGGCCGCATGCCGCCACCATCCATCTGGAAAACTGCGACAGTGCCCGCGCCGCAGCTGATGTAGATTTGGTGGCGCCGTCCGTCGAAGAACACGTCATCAGCATCGCCGCAGGCGGCAAGGTTGGCCGTCACGGTCCCGGTTCTCGTGTCCAGCAGAACCAGCCGCGCCGGGCTGGGGAACACAGTAGCGAGGACCGCGCCCGTATCATCGAGTGCCATGGGGAAGTTCGCGCGCAGGCCGCTCGGCACACGCCAGCTCGCAACCTGCTTGCCGGCCGCAAGATCCACGATTGCGACCTGCCCAGCATCGGGCACGTTGATGTAGGTGCGCCCGGTGTTCGGGTCGAGCTGGAAGCCCTCGGGATGAGCGGGAAGCCGGATTTCCGCCACCGTGACGCGGCTCGCCGGGTCGATCAGCGCAAGACCGCCGCTCCCGAACCCCACGACCAGCAGGCCAGTGCGCGGATCAACCCGGACATTGTCGGCATCCTCGCCTAGTTCGATCCTCCCCGCTGGGGCAAGGTCGTCTCCCCGGAACAGGCGCACCGAGCCGTCGCCCGCGTTCGCGACGAAGACGAGGTCTGCCCGCGCCGAGTAGCCGACGCCCTGGGGTTCGGAAAGGCCAGCAATACGGTGGATGACCTTGCCCGCCGAAAGGTCCACGACGTCGACGGTGCGGTTCCCAAGCTCGGCGACGATGAGCCGCTTCCGCTTCGGGTCCACTGTCATGTGGTCGATTTGGCCGCTCACGTCCGGCAGCGGGATGGTCGCCTCAAGTGTAAGGGGCGGTTCCCGTCGCCCCTCGGCTGAAAGTTGACGGCTATCGCCGTCCCCATCGGTGGGGGCACTGCCACGCCATCGACATTGACGACGTCGGCACGGGGAATACCAAACTGGTAAACCCCGCCGTTCGGGGTTCCCTTGGCTGTTATCCTACCGGACGAAATGGGATTGCGGGCGGGGCGGTGTCACCGGACGCCTCCGAAGGCGAGTTGGAGGACGACGCCAGCGGCCGAGCAGGCGAGGAGCGTCGCAACGACGCCAAGCTTGAACCGGAAGAGCGCGAGGGCTGCGGCGCCTGCAACGGCCGTGGCGAATGGATCGAGGCTGCCCGGCACCGGCACGGCCAGCGCCAGGCCATAGCCGCGCCACGGCAGCGTCTGGTGGAACACCACGTGGATGCCGAACCAGACCGCGAGATTCAGGATGACCCCGAGCACGGCGGCGGTCACCGCGGACAGCGCCGCATTCAGTGCCCAGGCGCCGCGCAGCGCCTCGACATAGGGGGCGCCCAGGAACACCAGAGAAAGCAGGGGGTGAAGGTCACCCAGGTGACGAGCAGGCCCGCCAGCGTTCCGGCGAGCAGCGGGGGCAGGCTGCCCGGGGCGCGATAGCCGCCCAGGAAACCGACATGCTGGACGACCATGATCAGCGGTCCGGGCGTCGTCTCGGCCATGCCTAGTCCCGCCAGCATCTCGCCTGCGCTCAGCTACCGATAGGTCTCGACCGCCTGCTGGGCGACATAGGCCAGCACCGCATAGGCGCCGCCGAAGGTGACCACCGCCACCTCGGTGAAGAACACACCAAGACGGGTGAACACGTTCCCCGGGCCTAGAAGCACAAGCAGCAGAGCCACGGGACCGAGCTAGAGCGGCAGCCAGATTACGCTGATGCGCAGGGCCCGGGTGAGCAAAGTGGCTTTGTCAAATTGTCCAAACCGCCAAGCTATCAGAGATCCTGGGGTAATTGCTCACGTCCCCAGCCTCGCTGAGCCGTCCAGGCACCTGAGTGATCAGCGATCGGCTTGACACGATCACGGTTGGTTCAATTCACCGTGACCGTGGACCGCGAAACTCTGCTCGCCCTCTCCAAGGATGACCTGATCGCTCTTATCCTAGCGCAGCACGCGCAGGTCGAGGCGCTGACCGCACGGATTACGGAGTTGGAGGCCAAGCTCAACGCTCCTCCCAAGACGCCGGACAATTCGAGCACGCCCTCCTCGAAGGCCCAGAAGCCGAACCTGCCCGAGCGCCCCAAGAAGCCTCGCCGCGGCCGACCTGGCGCCTGCCGCACACTGGCAGCCAACCCCGACCGCATCATCGAGGCGACACTCGGCGCCTGCCCGCATTGCGACCACGCGCTTGGCGCCGCTGACCAGCCCGACATTCACGCCTACGACCACATCGACCTGCTGCCGATCCACCCCATTGTCACCCGCATCAACCGCCATCGCGGCGTCTGCCCGTGCTGCCGCAAGCGCGTGGCCGCCACGGCGCCGGAGGGCTTCGAGCCCGGCTCGCCGTTCGGGCCAGGGCTGTGCGCGCTCATCATCCATCTCCACGTCACCCAGGCGATCAGCTTCGAGCGCCTGGCCCGCCTGCTGGCGGAGGTGTTCGGACTGAGCATCAGCGAGGGTGCTATCGCCAACATCCTGGCCCGTGCCGAGGCGCCGCTGCTGGCTGCCGCGGCGCCGATCGCCGATGCCGTGCGCGCCAGCCCGATCGTGGGCTCCGACGAGACCTCGGCGCGGGTTGGCGGCAAGACCTGGTGGCAATGGGTGCTGCTGGGCTCGACCGCGATCTGCCACGTGATCGCCGATACAAGGGCGGCCTCCGTCGTGACCGCGTTCCTGGGCGGCGCGCAGCCGGAAGTCTGGGTGGCCGATCGCTATGGGGGGCAGTTGGGCCATGGCGCAGTCCGCCAGTTGTGCCTGGCGCATCTGCTGCGCGACGCAACGTATGCGATCGAGGAGGGCGATGACGGGTTCGCGCCGGGCTTTCGCTTCCTGCTGTTGCGGGCCGTGGCGATCGGCAAACGACGCGACGCGCTGAAGGGCAGCACCTTGGCACACTACCATGCCGATCTGGAGCGGCGGTTGAACCGGTTGCTGTCGGCGCCCACACCGCAGCGACCCACTGCACGCCGCCTGTTCCGCGCCATGCGCCGCGACCGCGACGACCTGTTCCGCTTCGTCACCCGGCGCGACGTGCCCTACACCAACAACGCCTGCGAGCGGGCGCTGCGGCCTTCGGTGATCTTCCGCAAGGTCACCGGCGGGTTCCGTGCCGAATGGGGAGCCAAGGTCTATGCTGCTGCGGCAAGCGTGATCGCCACCGGAAGACTGCATGGCCTGACCGCGTTCGAGGCGCTACGCGCCGCGCTCGACGGACGGACCGTCATGCGGGCGGGCTGACCCCGAACGAGGGGTGAGCAATTACATCCTGGGTCTACCTCATGTAATACCAGCGGCATTAAACCTTGACCGATAGTGCCCACTCGCGAGTTGCGATGGATGCGATACGGCCGGGCTGTGCGGTGAGTTTATTCCAGGCGTCGCCGCAGGCATGGACGATGGCCTCGTAGCTGTCGAACACGCGGTTCGCCAGATAGTTCTGGCGCAGGTATTGCCAGATATTTTCCTGCGGGTTCAGTTGAGGACTATAGGGCGGCAGCAGAAGCAGGCTGATGTTGGCTGGCACTTCCAACTGGCCACCCGGCTGGTGCCAGCCTGCACCATCCAACGTGACCACGGCGTGCGCGCCGGGTGCAACACGCTGGCTGATCTCGGCGAGATGTAGGTTCATGGCCTCGGTGTTGGCGCAAGGCAGGATGAGCGCGGCCCCGCAATCGCGCGCCGGACAGATGGCGCCGAAGATATAGGCCCAGTCGTAGCGGCAGTCGCGCGGAGCCGGCGGTCGGCTGCCGCGCGCCGCCCAGAGGCGGGTCAGCGTGCCCTGTTGGCCGACGCGGGCCTCGTCCTGCCACCAGAGTCGGTGGAAGCGCGAGACCAAGCTACGCTCCGCCAGCAGCGCCTCGTTCTGGGCCGAGCGGTACGAGGGATCGCCCTCCGCTGGCCTTCCATCGGCTGCGCCGATGGAACCTTTTGGCCAGCTCCGCCCACATATCGCTCGCCGTGTTCTCGGGGTCGATCAGATCGCCCAATCGCGCGCCATCGTGCGCGGCAGCGTCGGTCGTGGTCCAACGCCGGATCAGCCGGTGCCGGCGGTCGATCGAGAGGTGGTTCTTGTAGCCGAAAGCCGGGACCGCGAGATCGGCCTGGGATGCTCCGTCTTCCCGTGGCTTGGCCTTGGAGAACTTCACCGTCCAGCGTGCGTCCCGGTCCTTCTGGCGCAGCTTCTCGGGCTTTTCCGCCCAGCCCTCCGGGATGCGTCCCGTCTTGATCGCCGCCTTCCCGGCTTGCGTGTTGCGCTGCTTGGGCGCGGCGACGATCGTGGCGTCCACGATCTGCCCACTCATGGCGAGATAGCCAACCTCCTTCAGCATAGCATCAAAGCGCGCAAACAGCGCCTCCACTGCACCGGCCCGCTTCAGCGCCTCGCGGAAGGTCCAGATCGTGTTGGCGTCCGGCACCGGGTCGGCCAAGCCGATCCCGAGAAAGCGCATGAACGACAGCCGGTCCTTGACCAGATACTCGCAGCGCTCATCGGAAAGCGTGTGCATGGCCTGCAGCAGCAGCACCTTGACATCAGCACATGATCGAAAGCCGGCCGGCCGCCCTTGAAGCCGTCCGATCGCGGCACCGCTCGCTCCAGCTCGGGGCGGAACATCTCGAAGTCCACCAGTGCGGCGATCCGCTCCAGGCCATCGCCCTTGGCCGACAGCTCGCGCAGGCGCGCGTCCACGTCGAAGAACCCCGGCTGCCGCTCCATCCCTGCATCCCCCGCTCGCGTCAGCAGAGTGAATCAGCCAATGGCCGCTTCCGCGAGAGGTTTTTGGAGGTGTCCAGGTCCGCCGTCGCCCAGGTCAACCCGCCGCCAGGGGCCGGGGCCAGGGAGGCGACGAATGGCGCCGCGTCCGAGCCGATGTTTCATACTAACGACAACTTTCTCATCGCCACGCGTAAGCTGATCGCCCGCCGGGACGGTGGGGAAGGCGGAGGTGATGACGCCAGCGGCGATAGCGATGAGGAGGACGAAGCGTGAGCGCCGCCCTCGAACGGTTCGAGCCGCTCTGGTATTGGCGATTCCCGGCCGAACGGGCGTGCCTCGTGCGGTTGCTGGTGGAGCGGGTGGAGGTCGGAGCGGCGGGGGCCGACATTCGGCTGCGCATCGGTGGACTGACCAGCCTCGTTCACCAACTCGGCGCGACTGGCCCGGCCGAGCGGGGCGTCGCTGCATGAGCGGCACGCCCCAGGTGGTCACGGTCCGGTTCCACTTGCGATCCGGCAAAGTGGCGGGCGCAAGATCGTCCTCACACCCCAGGGTGCCGGTCCGGCTCCCGCGCTACGGGCCCCTATCAATTCCACGCTCGTCAAGGCGCTGGTCCGCGCATACCGGTGGAAGCGTCGGCTGGGGAGCGGCTGTTGCGCCTCGATCAGCGAGATGGCGACCGCGCAGCGGATTGCTCGCGGCTACCTGGGTCGCAATCTGCAGCTGACGCTGCTCGCGCCCGACATCGCGGAAACGATTTTGAATGGACGGCATCCGCCAGACCAGGGTTTGCCTCGCCTCATGGATCCATTCCCGATCGGTTGGTGCGAGCAGCGATCAGTTTTGTTCGGTAAATGATCGAATGAGTCGGCAGCGTGTCTCTGAGCGAGACCCTGGAGAATTCCCGTTTCCCCGCCGGTCAATGGCTTGCCCGGCAGGTGGGATCAGGTAACAAGCTGCCGGCGGGCACCGGGACACGCTGCGGGACAACGGCGCACCCGCCATGCAGGGAGGAGATAGCTCATGGAGCTCAGGGGCGCCGTCGCACTGGTCACGGGCGGCAACGGCGGGCTCGGGCAGCGGATCTGTCACGCGCTGGCGAAGGAGGGTGTGCATATCGCCGTCATGTATGCACAAAGCCGCGATCAGGCGGAGGGTGTCGCCCGCGAGTTGACATCAAAATATCAAATCAACGCCACGGCGATCGCCTGCGACATCACCAATGATGCAGCCGTGCACGGCTTAATTGATGACGTGACCGGCCACTTCAGTCGTCTCGACATTCTCGTCAACGACGCCGCCTACAACAAGTCGATCCCGTTCCCTGACCTCGACAACCTTACGCTTGAGGTATGGGACAAGATCATGGCCGTCAATCTGACCGGGCCAATGCGCCTCACCAAGGCGGTGGCACCCATCATGAAGGCCCAAGGGCGAGGCCGCATCGTCAACATTGCGTCCGTGGCAGGGCTCGGGCCGACGGGCTCGTCCATCGCCTATGCGGTATCAAAGGCGGGCCTTATTCACCTCACGCGCTGCATGGCGGTGGCACTGGCGCCCGAGACGCTCGTCAACTGTGTGGCGCCCGGGCTTCTTGAGGGCACGCGAGCGACATCCAATCTCCGGCCCGAGCAGATTGAGCGCTCCTCGGCCATGTCGCTTCTGAAAAAGGCGGCAGACAAGGACGATTGTGCCGACATGGTGGTGACCATGTGCCGTACCGAGACCATGACCGGCCAGACGGTGGTTATCGACGCTGGGCGTATGTTCCATTGAGAGGTGAACAGTGTTCGCGCCTCGCAGGTGGATGTGGAGAGGACGGGACCGAGCCGTTATCGGTTGACGGATCGCCATGAGAAGCTGGTTTCAAAGATAGAGACGAGACCAGCCGTGGGACGCCGCGAGTTCGAGCGTCTGGAAGCCGAAGCAATGAGGCGGAGTGGGGTCACATGAAGATCGGAGTGTTCGCTACATTCATGTCGCCTCTGGCAACTCCCCAGATGATCCGCGACTTCGGGAGCCGCGCTGAGGGCATCGGCCTCAATTCGATCTGGATGGGTGAACACGTCGCACTGTTCGACAAGAACACGTTTGGATACCCCGGCTCGAAGGACGGACGCATTCCGGTTCCGGAGGGCGGCGGGATGCTCGACGTGACTGCCACCTTTGGATTTCTGGCAGCCGTCACGTCGAGACTGCGTTTTGGCACCGGCGTTGCCCTCGTGCCGCAGCGCAATCCGCTCTACACCGCCAAGGAAATATGCACGCTGGATTGGCTGACGGATGGGCGCATCGACTTCGGCATCGGCGTAGGCTGGAACAAGGAGGAGGTCGAGGCCTGCGGCTACCGCTGGGAAGATCGCGGTGCCCGCTGTGACGAGTTCCTGGAGGTCATGCGGCGGCTCTGGACCGAGCCGGTGGTCGACTTCGCCGGCAGGTGGGTGAAGCTCGAGACCTGCCGGCTGGACCCGAAGCCGATCCAGAAGCCACACGTGCCGATCATCGTCGGCGGCTACGTAGCGGCGGCGTTCCGCCGTGCCGTGCGCTTCGGCGCGGGCTGGTACGGCTTCAATCGGGACCCGGCCGGCACCAAGGAGATGCTCATCCACCTCGACGAGGCGTTCGCGAAAGCCGGGCGCAATCGCGGCACGGAGTTCGAGATCGTCATCACGCCGCCAGTCTCGATGCCGGTCGACGCCATGCAGGAGTATGCCGAAGTCGGGGTGGACCGTCTCCTGGTAAACCTTGCAAGCCAGCGGCCCGAGCGGGTTGAGCATCGGATGGCGGAGATAGAGAAGTTGGTCAAGGTTGCTGGGTGAACGCCGACGGTTGGTGACGTGGCCCGCCGATCGCTAGTCAGCGCCCCGACAGCGAACCACGCGTCTCGGCGCCGCACCACTGGGCCCAGGTTGGGGACGACCATTCGCCGTAGGGGCCTGACAGTCGTAGCCGGTTTCCGACCAGGACTGCCGCGCTCGACCAATTCAGCAATAGCTGATTGGGTTTCGTCCTATGCTGCAGCAGCTATCTGCCCGTGAACTTCGGCCAGGATCTCGAAGGAGCGCTTGCGCGCAGCGTGGTCGAAGATCTGCGCTGTCACCATCAGCTCATCGGCACCCGTCGAAGACGAACTCCTGGAGCCCCACGCCTGACCGTCTCCGGCCCACCCACAATGGAACAGGCCAGGGAACTCGCGAGCATCGCTCGGGCATAGGGATCGAGATGAGCGTCCAGATCATCGACCGGCGGCGGCAGCTTGCCAGGGCGCCCGCGGCGCAGGTTCACGAAGGCCGGCCCGGCTCGGGACAGGGTGTGGCTCGCGCACCGCTGAGCGCGCATGCTGGAACGCTACAAGAGCGCAATCGCTGTTCTTTGTCGGCCTGTTATTCGAGGCCTGTTCCCGGAGGTGGCCAGCCGCAGGCCTGCGGGATATTGGCGAGCCAAGGGAGTGTTGCTACTCCAGCGTATAACCGTAACGATGGCCTACGTGGCGGATGACTTCGCCTATATTCCAAGCGTCTCAAAGAGATCCGAGCCAGCGCCAAGCGACTGGATGATGCCTGGCTGAGAGACCACGAGGAGTTGCCGCGCCTGCAACGCCGCGGATCGATGGCAGACGCCATGCGGCACACGCCGGCGACAAGCCGAGGCGGAGTCCTCAGGCCCTTGTAAAGTCGGCATGCGTTCGCTCGGACACTGTCCGATCAGAGGCGCCGACGGCGAACCCATTTCTGGGTAACACGACGGAATATCGCGGACGTTGGCGCTAGATGAAGTGCGCGCCGCCGTTCACCTGGCGCGATGCCCCCGTGACAAGAGTCACGCGACCGCTGAGATCGATTTGTTGAGACATTCGTTCCCCTCTCCTCGTGATACGCTCCTGGCATGCGGTTGGACCGCTACACGGATGCCGGTCGCACTGGAGGACCTTATCGAGCTGGAGGGGTGCATCTCGAGCCGTGGCAGCTTATCCGCCTGCGATGATGATCTTGATCCGGCTGGCCAGTGTCTCCATCGCGAACGGCTTCGTCAGCACGTGCATGCCGGGCTCCAGGTGGCCGTTGCCGACCACCGCGTTTTCCGCGTAGCCGGTGATGAACAGCACCTTCAGAGCCGGACGGCTAACACGGGCCGCGTCGGCCAGTTGGCGTCCGTTCATGTCTCCGGGCAATCCGACGTCGCTGACCAACAGATCGATCCGCCTGTTCGAGTGAAGCACCTTCAGCCCGGACGGCCCGTCCGCTGCCTCGATCGCCGCATAGCCCAGGTCCTCCAGCACCTCGGTGACCAGCGTCCGCACCGCTGAGTCGTCATCGACGACCAGCACCGTCTCGCCTTGCTCGGCCCGCGGCATCTCAGCCAAGTCCGGCAGTGACTCGGCCTCGTCCGCCTCGGCGCGATGGCGCGACAGGTATAAGCAGATCATCGTCCCCTGGCCCGGTTCGGAATAGATGCGCACCTGGCCGCCGGATTGTCGCACGAACCCATGGACCATGGAGACACCCAGGCCGGTGCCCTGGCCGACCGGCTTGGTAGTGAAGAACGGATCGAAAGCACGCGCGACCACCTCAGGCGGCATGCCGGTGCCGGTGTCGCTGACGCAGAGCGAAACGTACTGGCCAGGGGGCAAATCGCGGCCGCGCGCGCTCCGCTCGTCGAGCCAGCGATTGCCGGTCTCGATTGTCAGCCGCCCGCCATCAGGCATGGCGTCCCGGGCATTGATGCACAGGTTCAGCAACGCGCTTTCGAGCTGGTTCGGATCGACCAGCGTGGTCCAAAGCCCGCCGGCCGCCACGACCTCCACCACGACAGCCGGACCCATGGTGCGGCGGATCAGGTCCTCCAAATCCGCAACCAATCGGTTGATCTCGGTGGGCTTGGGATCGAGCGTCTGGCGGCGTGCGAAGGCCAGCAGGCGATGGGTCAGCGCCGCAGCTCGCTTTGACGCTCCCTGGGCGACGAGGATATAGCGCTCCAGGTCATGGATCCGCCCCTGCGCCAGGCGGGTCTGGAGCAGCTCCAGGCTGCCGCTGATGCCGGCCAAAAGGTTGTTGAAGTCGTGCGCGAGGCCCCCCGTGAGTTGGCCCACTGCCTCCATCTTTTGGCTCTGCCGGAGCGCATCCTCGACTTGCAGCCGCTTGCCGCGGCGGCTGCGCCGGCGCAACCGCGGGCTCAGCCCAGAGCGGGGGCGAGATCCTCTGGGACACCTACGGCATCCCCCACATCTACGGCCCGGACCTGCTCACCGTGGTGCGCGGCTACGGTTTTGCCCAGATGGAGAACCAGGCGGAGACGCTGTTGACCAACATCGCCGCCGCACGCGGCCGTCTGGCCGAGTATTTCGGCCCTGGCACGGGCGGTGCGAACGTGCAGAGCGACACGCTGGTGCGCACCGAAGGCATTCCCGACCGCGCCGTTGCCTGGCTTCGCGACGGCGGCGCCTTCCAGCGCGCGGTGATCGACGCCTTCGTCGAGGGCGCGAACGAGTACGCGGCGGCTCACGGCGACACCATCGCTCCCGCGATCCGGCAAATCCTGCCGCTGCAGCCGACGGACATCCTGGCCGGCGAGCAACAGACGATCCACTTCACCATCGTGCCGAAGCAGGACAACGTGCCCGCCCTGATCGCGGCGTGGCAGACGGGCGGCTCGGCCGCGGCCAACGCCCTGGCGGCCAGCCTGACGCCCCAAGAATCAAACGGCTGGGCGCTCGCGCCGCAAAAGAGCGCCAGTGGCAATGCGGCAGCGCCCGCAAAAGTGCGCGCACCAGCGGTACGTCGACCATGCTGGCCTCGTTCCAGCACCAGCAGGTCACAGTCGAGCGGGTGCTCCTCGCCGCGCCGGAACCCGCCCGTGCCCGGGTCCGCCTCGAGCAGGCGATGGATGGTGCGGGCCTCCAGCCCGGTGCTCTCCGTCAGGCGCTTGGCCGCACGCCCAGTTGGAGCACATAGCGCCACTTCGACCCCCTTGGCCCGGATGACCTTCAGGATGGCGTTGACCAGCGTGGTCTTGCCCACGCCCGGGCCACCGGTGATCACCAGCACCTTGGCTTCCACCGCGAGGCGGAGCGCCTCGGCCTGGCTCGGCGCCAGGCTCAGCCCTGTCCTGCCCTCCACTCAGGGAATCGCACGCGCTGAGTCGATCACCAGCCAGGGAGGGCGGCCGGCGGAAAGACGGCGCAGCCGCTCGGTGATCCACAACCCAGTCGCGCTGATGAACTCGCCGGCGCTGATGGCCGCCGCGTGTCCGACCACGGCCACCAGGTCGCGCTGCCCGCGTGCCTTGACCCCCAACACGCAAAACCCGTTGTCCGGGTTGTGGTAGGTGACGCGCTCCACCAGCCCCGACAGGGTTTCGGTCGGCGCCGCCGCCCCGCTCGCAATCACTTGCCTCAGTTCCGTGGTTCCTTGCCGCACTCCACCGCTTCTGCCCGATGAGCGTATGAGGTGCCACGGCGGTGTGTAAGCCTGGAGCTGCCCACTGAACCGGGGCAACTCCACTGGACATTGTGGCGAAACTGCGTGCCAGAGGTATCATCGACCGTCGTAGGCTGGCCCTAAAAAAGCGATGGAGGAGAGACGCATGCCCCCGGTGCGCTGGACAATGATTTTCATGTGCTGCCTGGCGAACACGATCAACTATGTTGATCGAGCCAACCTCGCGGTCGCGGCGCCCATCATGCAGCGCGAGTTGGGGTTTGACGCTACCATGATGGGGTTCATCCTCGGCGGGTTCTTCTGGACCTATGCGTTCATGCAGATGCCGTTCGGCTGGTTCGCCGATCGGGTAGGCGCGCGTATCTCGCTTGCGATCGCCGTAGTGTGGTGGTCCATCTTCACCGGGCTCACCGCCGTGGCGCGCGGGGCTGCCACACTGTTTGGCTTCCGGCTGTTATTAGGGGTTGGAGAGGCCGGCGCCTATCCGTCCATGGCGAAGGTTGCCGCCAACTGGTTTCCCAGCAACGAGCGGGGCCTGGCGTCTGCCATCTTCGACAGTGGCTCGCGCATCGGCGCAGCCCTTTCATTGCCAATCGTCGCCTGGCTGATCAGCGCCTTCAACTGGGAGACCTCATTCGTCGTCACCGGCTTCCTCGGAATCATCTGGGCAGTGTTCTGGGTGCTCATCTATCGAGACCCCGAACGCCATCCGTCGGTGACTCAAGAGCAACTCGCGCGCCTTCAGGCGGAACGCAGGACGAAGGTGGCGGCCGGGCCGAAGGTCCCCTGGTCCTCGCTGTTCCGCTACCGGACGATCTGGGGGATGATGATCGGGTTCTTCTGCCTCAACTTCGTCATCTACTTCTTCATCACCTGGTTCCCCACCTACCTGGTCCAGGCGCGCGGCTTCTCGCTTAAGGAGCTCGGCACGCTGGGCCTGCTTCCGGGACTTTTCTCGATCCCGAGCGGGTGGTTGGGCGGCTTCGTCTCCGACAGGCTCTATCGTCGTGGCTGGAGCTTGACCGCGGCCCGCAAGACTTGCCTTGTCGGGGGCATGCTGATGTCCTCGATCATCACCGCCTCGGCGTTCGCGCCGAATGTGTACGTGGCGCTCGCGTGCTTCGCGATCGCCTACGGCAGCCTCGCATTCACCGCCGCGAGCATCTGGTCACTCCCGGGCGACGTGGCCCCCACACCGGCCCATGTGGCCTCGATCGGCGGCATCCAGAACTTTGCCTCGAACCTTGCGGGCATCGTCACGACCACGTTCACCGGTGTCATGCTGACCATCACCAGCGGTTCCTTTGTCGTGCCGCTTACTGTGGCCGGCGGATTTTGCGTGCTCGGTGCCGTGGTCTACCTCTTTGTGGTCGGGGAAATCGCGCCCCTGCCGCCCCTGGCCTATGATGCCCCCGTCGGGAGCGCCGGTCGCGCGGGCTAGCCCCTCATCACCGGCCAAGCGTTGGGAGAACTCACTTGGAAAGACCCCCTGTCATCCGTCTGCACCCCGAAGATGGCGTGGTTATCGCCCGGGCGACGCTCCTGCCGGGCGCGCCGGTTGCCGAGGGCATCACCGCCGTGCAGCGCATTCCGGCCGGTCACAAGGTGGCCGTCCGGCCGCACGCGGCGGGCGAGGCCGTGCGCCGCTATGGCCAGGTGATTGGCTTCGCCACGCAGCCGATCGCGCCCGGCGAGCACGTGCACGTGCAGAACGTGGGCATGGGGGAGTTCGCGCGAGACTACGCGTACGGCCAGGATACGAAGCCGACCGAAATGATCGACCCGCCCGTGACCTTCGAGGGCATCCGCCGGCCCGACGGACGGGTCGCCACGCGCAACTATATCGGCCTGCTGACCACGGTGAATTGCAGCGCCACGGTCGCGGGACTGATCGCGGGAACGTTCAAGCGCAATCCGTTCATCGGGTTCGAGCCACTGGCCGAGTGGCCGAACGTGGACGGCGTGGTGGAGCTGACGCACAAGACCGGGTGCGGCATGGCGCAGGGCGAGCCGCTCCAGCTTCTGCGACGGACGCTCGCGGGCTATGCGCGGCATCCGAACTTCTCGCATGTGATCGTGCTGGGCCTCGGCTGCGAGGTGAACCAGATCGGCGGGCTGCTGCAGGAGCACAAGCTGAGCGGGCGCGTGCGCAGCATGGACATCCAGGCGATGGGCGGCACGCGCAAGACTGTGGAGGCGGGCATGGCGTTCGTGCGCGAGGTGCTGGCGGAGTCAAACCAGGTGCGGCGCGAGGCGGTGCCGGCGAGCGAGCTGATCGTGGCGCTGCAATGCGGGGGCTCGGACGGGTACTCCGGCATCACTGCCAACCCGGCGCTGGGCGCAGCGAGCGATCTCGTCGTGCGCCATGGCGGGACGGTGATCTTGTCCGAGACGACCGAGACTTACGGTGCCGAGCACTTGTTCACGCGGCGGGCGGTCAGCCGCGAGGCGGGCGAAAAGCTCGTTGCCTTGATGAGATGGTGGGAGGACTACACGGCGAAAAATGGCGCGGAGATCAATGCCAACCCCTCGCCTGGCAACAAGGCGGGCGGGCTGACCACGATCCTGGAAAAGTCGCTTGGCGCGATGGCGAAGGCCGGCAGCACCAATCTTGTCGACGTAGTAAAATACGCGGAGCCGGTGACAGCCAAGGGCTTCGTGTTCATGGACACGCCGGGCTTCGACCCGGTCTCCGCCACGGGGCAGGTGGCGGGAGGGGCCAACATGGTCTGCTTCACCACGGGCCGCGGAAGCGTGTTCGGGTGCAAGCCGTCTCCCTCGATCAAGATCGCGACGAATTCGGCTATGTATCAGCGGCTTGAGGAGGACATGGACGTGAACTGCGGGACGATCCTCGACGGCGCGGAGACGGTGCAGGAGGCGGGGCAGCGGATCTTCGATCTTATCCTGCGGGTCGCGAGCGGCCAGCGGACCAAGAGCGAGAAGTCGGATTTCGGCGCCGCCGAGTTCGCCCCCTGGCAGATCGGCGCGACCGTGTGACCACAGAAGATACCCGATGTTCACCTCCGAAGACCCGAAAGCTTTGGCCGCGGACCTCAGCCGGATGACCGTGGAGCCCGTGTCGGTCGAGCGCGCCGAGGAGCTGCTGTCAGAATACATGGCATGGCTGCCCCAGGGTGAGCCGCTGCAATGCATCGCCGAGGATCGGACCACAGACATCGAAGCATCAGGCGAGGTCCACCGGCTGCGCAGGCGCACGATCGTGTTCCGGCGGGAGGGGGACCGGCTTCAGATCATGATTGAGACGGCGCTGGTCGGACCAGACGGGACCGAGGTCGAGCGCCGGCGCTTTGAGGAGTCCGCCAAGCAATCCGATCGTTACACCGAGGAAGTCCGGGCACGGTTGGGAGCGTGACAATCACTGGGTCCAGGATGTCCGCATTGGTCCGCGGGAGCAGGCCCTGATGCGCTGGCGCAGCTCGCCGCCGAGCACCGCGATGCGACCTTGGCCGAATATGCCACTCTACTGCGTGCACTCACGGTTGAGCCTCAGTGGCGTGCGCCTGCGATCTGCCGAGCGCTACCCACCACCCCGTTGCACTGATGAACTCGCCGGGGCTGATGGCCGCCGCGTGCCCGACCATGGCCACTAGGTCGCGCTGCCCGCGTGCCTTGACCCGCAACACGCAAAACCCGTTGTCCGGGTTGTGGTAGGTGACGCACTCCACCAGCCCCGATAGCGTTTCGGTCGGCGCCGCCGTCCCGCTCGCAACCGCTTGCCTCAGCCCCTGGTTCCTTCTGCCCCGGTGAGGAGAGTCCACCCGTCCTGGCCGGTGAGGGTACCGGTTGCCAGGGTGGGACGTAAGCCTCCCGCTCCGCCACGTCCCTGCTGCCTTGACGGCCGGGCCCGGGGGCTTGGGGGCGGAGCGAGAGTTCGGGTCAGCCCGCGGCCCCTCGCGTAGAAGGCGAACCGAACTGCCAACCAGCCGCGCCGAGCGCTGGGCTAAGGCGTTGAGTGCGGAGGAGAAAAAGCTTGTAGACTGAATCCGGGCAATCCCAAGCTCCGGAGAAAGACCGCCCTTCGGAGAGAGATTCGGGCGCTCGTTACGGCCGCGCAGTCTCAAGCCCGCGCTGCCAAACCCTGACGGAACCTGGCCCTTTCAGCCGGTCCGGAATATGGCAGAGAGCGGTTCGATGCAGGGTGACTAGAGCGGGCGAAGGGATTCGCACCCTCGACCCCAACCTTGGCAAGGTCTCTCGGCGGTTTACGCCACAGCATCTCTGTCTATCTCGGAGTCCGCTAAGCCATTATCTTATAATGGTTTTTCCTGCGCGGCGCCATCCCAAGCCTATCCTCCTCCTACCCAGCGACTTTCGCTCCGGTGCTTCCCCCCTGCTTCCCCGGCCTCCGCCTTCGAATCCGGGGAAGCAGGTTTGAGAACAAGTGTGGAACTCGAAAGCAGGAACAGGGTAAGCGATGTGCCGAGGCCCTTGGGGCCGGCCGTCACTCCTCGTCTTCGTCCTCGGGCGGGTATTGTGGCGGGGCTTTGCCAGCGGCCTTGAGCAGCTTCGGGTAGCGCGTCTTCGGAGCCTTCTCCCCCAGCCCGATCACCTCGACTTGGAAGCGCCAGTCGTCGCCGTAGTCGAAGAGGAACTGCATCTTGGCGCCCACGGCGGGGAACGCCTGCGCCACTTTGGTCCGCTTGACGCTGCCGGACTTGCTGCCGCCCTCCAGGTCGGCGAAGAGTTCGTAGCGCACGGGCGAGTCGAAGACGTGGTAGTCCAGCTTGCTGAAGAAGCCGAAGGCGTGATCCAGGTCGAAGTCGAAGGCCTGCACGATGGCGGCGGCCAGGTTGTAGAGCGACTTCTCGCTCGGGATCTCGATCTCGCGGTAGACCCTGGGCCGAAGCCGGACGCGGAAGATGTGGGTGCTTGTGCGCGATATGCCGGCCATCCTCCATGAACCCCGCCCCGCGCGGCCCGACGCTCAGCCGCTCCTCTGGACGGCCCAGTGCCAAGGCATGAGCTCGTCGATGCGCGCCTGCGGCCAGCCGCTCGACGAGCCGGGTCAACAACTCGCAGAAGTAGGCCTGCGGGTCGACGCCGTTCAGCTTGCAGGTCTCCACAAGCGAGGCGACGTGGGCCCAATTTGACCCGCCCTCATCGCTTCCGGCGAAGAGGCGTTCTTTCGACCAGTTTTACCGGCCGGATCGCGCGCTCGACCGTGTTCGTGTCCGGTCTCGATCGCGGCCGTCGTCGAGGAACCGCACGAGCCCGTCCCAGTGGTTCAGCGCGTAGCGGATCGCCCCCGCGGTCGGGCCGCGGCCCGGCAGTTTGGCCAGCTGCCGCTCGAACCAGGTGCGCAGCTCCAGCACCAGCGGCCGGCTCCGCTCGGCGCGCCGCCGCCGTTCGCCGGCGCTTGGCCCGGACCCGGCCTGATCCGATACAACGCCGCGATGCGCTTAAGCGCTCTCGGTCGCGATCGGGGCCGTGCCGGTCTTGGCCAGGTCGTAGAAGCCCCTGCGCACATGGCCAGCAGAAGGCCAGCGTCACGGCCGTCGCCTGCCCATCCCGCGCGGGCTCAGCCAGCTTCTTGTAAGTGGCGTAGCCGTCGCATTGCAGGATGCCGCGGTAGCCGCCCAGCAGCGTGCGGTGTGCTGCTGTCCCCGGCCCGGCGCGTAGCGGTAGACCACCGCCGGCGGGTCTGTCCCGCCCCAAGGTCGATCATCCCCGTGCCACCGCCCACAGGAGCCCGTCTTGGTGCGGCTCCGCCCGGGTCGAGCACCGGCAGCGTGGTCTCGTCGGCGAACACCCGCGCCGCGCCGAGCACGATCGCGCGCAGCCGGCTGACCACGGGCGCGATCTCGGCGGCGGCGTAGCCCACCCAGCACGCGAGCGTAGAGCGCTCCAGCGCGACCCCTTGCCGGGCCATGATCTGCGCCTGGCGATACAGCGGCAGGTGGTCGGCGTAGCGCGCCACCAGCACGTGCGCGACCAGTGCCTCGGTGGGCAGCCCGCAGGCGACTGTTGGTCTCGTTCACCTCGGCAGTCGCCGCCGCCAGTCGTCGATCGGTACTGGCGATTGCGGCCTCGACCTGAGCCTCTAAGCGCAGAAATATTCCCCGCTGCGATCTAGGGCCTGTTGACAATAAGTGGGTTCCTCTCGGGCCTGAGCCGTGATTTAAGCTTCGTTGTGGCGGAGCGAAGGGTTTGGTGGACAGGGGACGATTTGTGATCAGCGACACGGCTTGGGAGAAGATGGCCCTGCTGTTGCCGGGCAAGGCGGCGGATCGCGGGGTGACGGCGAAGGACACCCGGCTGTTCCTGGAAGCGGTTCTGTGGCGCGTGCGCGCGGGATCGCCGTGGCGCGACCTGCCGCCTGAGTTCGGGCACTGGAACAGCGTGTTCCAGCGCTTCCGCCCTGGGTGCGGGCGGGCGTCTTCGAGCGCCTCTTCGAGCGCTTGTCCGACGAGCCGGATTTCGAATACGCCCTGATCGACGGCCGATCGTCACCGCCCATCAGAAGGCGAGCGGCGCAAAGGGGGACCACAATCAGGCCATCGGACGCTCGCGAGGCGGGCTGACGACCAAGATCGTCGCGCTGGTGGACGCGCTTGGAAATCTGGTCCGCTTCGTGCTCTTGCCGGACAGCGCCACGACATCGTAGGGGTCGCGCCGCTCATCGCAGACATCACTTTCGACGCCCTGCTCGGTGACAAGGCGTTCGACGCCGATTGGCTGCGTGCGGACCTCGATGACCGTGGCGCCGTCGCCGTCATCCACCCAAATCCAACCGCAATACGATCATCGGTGTGACAAGGCCATGTATCGCTGGCGCCACTTGATCGAGAACTTCTATCATCGCAACGAGGTAATTGTCAACAGACCCTAATATATTCGATGTTGTCTTCGACCGGCATCACCGCTGCACTTGCCTGTTGTGCGAGGAGCGTGTCCTGGATCGGCTGTGAGAGGCTGTCTCTGAACGCTCGCGGAATGGGGGTTGGGTGGCCACGGTGAGATGTGATTCCAACGGGTTGTCGAGACCGAGTTGGATGAGCACGCCCATGTGGACCGCAACCACCCGCGCGCAGCATAAGCGCGACGGGCTCCGCTTTGCCAGTGACCTGACGGACGCCGAATGGGCGGTCCTGGAGCCGCTTCTCCCGCCGCCTGCCGGCATCGGGCGGCCGCCCGAGTGGCCGATGCGCGAAATCGTCAACGCCATCTTCTACGTGCTGCGCGGCGGCATCGCGTGGCGCATGTTGCCGCCCTGCTTCCCGCCGCGGCAGACGGTCTATGGCTGGTTCGCGGCGTGGCGGCGCGCCTGTGTGGGAGGCGATCACCCATCGGCTGGTGATGCTCGACCGCGAGCGGGCCGGACGCGAAGCCAGCCCGAGCGCTGCCGTCATCGACAGCCAGAGCGTCAAGACAACCGAGGCCGGTGGCCCGCGCGGCTATGATGCCGGAAAGAAGGTGCTCGGCCGCAAGCGGCACGCGATGGTCGACACCGATGGCCGCCCGCTGGTGCTGCAAGTGCATCCCGCCTCCGTCCAGGACCGCGACGGTGCCGTCCCGCTGCTGAAGCTCTCGTCGCAGCTTTCCCTTTGTCGAGCGTGCCTTTGCCGACACCGCCTATGCGGCCGAGCGCGTCGCCGACGCCACCTGCATCGCCATCGAGATCGTCCGCAAACCCGCTAATCAGGTCGGCTTTGCCGTCCATCCGCGCCGCTGGGTGGTGGAGCGGTGCTTCGCCTGGCTCAACCGCAATCGTCGGCTCGCCAAGGACTTCGAGACTACCATCGAGTCCGCGACAGCCTTCCTCTACGCCGCCTCAGCCATGCTCCTCATCAGGCGCATTGCTCGTTGCACATGAGTTCGAAGTCAAACTCTGAGCATGTCGGACAGTGATCCGCCCCGAAAGTTTCGGTAATGGTGGAGCCAAAGGTCCTGAGCTTCTGCACGTCCAAATTCTTCTGCAGATCCTCCTCCAACGCCGCAATTCGGCGCTGAACGGAGGCTAGTTGTACGATGTCCATCTGACGGGCACGGAAGAGTGCATTCCTGTTGGCGTTCTGCTCCGCTGCGGCCTCCATGGCGCGATCGAGCTCCTCGGCCGCCGACTCGGATACGTCTTCAACGTCCGGGACCTCAGCACTACGCATGTCGGCAACGCGGGTTCGCAATGCCGACATTATGTCGTCCAGTGGACGCCACTCGTCGCCGAACGGCGCCAACAGGAAAGCTTCTTCGATGTCCGCAAGAGAGACTGTCGGCGCGCTCGGAATACCCTGTATCCGGGCGTTCGCCAACGCTGCGACGGACTGCACCTCAGCCCGCTTGGCGCCCACGCTGAATTGCTGGCGGCCAGATCGAGGTCCAGCTTCTGGCGTCTGAGCTCCAGGTCGTGCGTGTTCAGGCCCATCAGGAACTCGATGGCCCGGCGGCCGACGTCGCGGTGAAGCAGCCCCGCAAATGACCGGACACGGTCTCCAGGCCCGTAAGGGTTAGGAGTATGACCGTGTCTATGACTGACATCCCGCCGAGGGTTGAGGTGGTCACCTCCGTGCAGCGCCGACGGCGCTGCACGGACGCGCGGGTGGCAGTGGGCGATCTGGACCTGGAACGTGCCCAGGCCACCGCGACGGAAATCCGCCGGGGCGCGGGCGACGCGCACGCTTTCCAGGTCGACGTGGCCGATCCGGAATCGGCGACGCGCTTCGTCGACGCAGCCGCAAGGGCGCTTGGCCGGCTGGATGTGCTGGTCAACTCCGCCGGCATCCGGGAAATCGTCGGGGTGCTCGATTTATCGTTCGAGGAATGGCAACGGGTCATCAGCGTCAATCTCTCCGGCACTTTCCTGCCAAGCCAAGCCTTCGCGCGGCGGCTGATGAGCCAGGGCAAGCCGGGCCAGATCGTCAATCTCGCCTCCACCTTGGGGCTGATGGCGGCGCCGAAGCGGGCGGCCCACACCGCCTCCAAGCACGGTGTCGTGGGACTAACCCGACAGATGGCGCTGGAATTGGGCGAGAAGAACATCCGCGTGAACGCGGTGGCGCCCGGCGTGGTGCGCACACCGCTGGCCGAGCGCTACTTCGAGGACCCCGACTATGCGCAGGCCATCCGCGCCATCCACGCGCTGGGCCGCTGGGCGGAACCGCAGGAGATCGCCAATGCGATCCTGTTCCTGGCAGCAGAAGAGAACGGCTTCATCACCGGCGCTATCCTGACGATGGACGGCGGCTGGACAATCGGCAAGAAGATGTGACGAGAAGGACGGACGACCCGCTCGCCCGAGTGCGAGGATCCCTCCTCGAGATTCAGCACGTCGCGGGAGCCGCAGCGCGGTATCAAACGTGATGAGATATGCCACCCCTGGTCCCTGCGCGTACGGGCCGAGCTTCGATGCTATCCGGTGAAGGATGAAACGAATGGCGCCGTGTTCGACTCCGCTATCCGCGATGAACAGGCGTTGCGGGCGGCCCTAGCCAATGCCGACATTGCCCCGATGCTGATGGTCCTGGTGCAGCTGAGCGGGAGACCTTGAAATTCTTGAGGAGGTCGCCCCGCACATCCACGGCGCCTGGAGCTTTCTCGAATTCGTAACGGAAAATCTGAAGCAGAAGTTACGGGACCGCCTCGTGGCCGTCCTGAAGGACTACGCTGTATCCGGCCGCGAGCCGCCGCGGCGGATCCCCTCCGACATGCTGCAGAAGATGATGAGTGCCGGCGTGGGTCAGATGGTGCCGGAGGAGTACATCCCTCTCCTGGTGGAAGAGACGCGCCTCGGTGAGGAGGACACGCGAGCGGTGCGTTGGCAACGCGATCCCGCCAGGCTGGGCATCGACGCCTTCAAGGTGGTCGTCATCGGTGCCGGGTTCGCCGGCCTCTGCGCCGCGATCCGGCTGAAGGAACTTGGCATCCCATTTGAGATCCTAGAGAAGAACGAGGGAGTCGGCGGCACCTGGCTGGAAAACGACTATCCTGGCTGTGCCGTAGACACGCCAAACCACTTCTATTCGTCCTCCTTCAATTCGAATAACAAGTGGTCACGCCATTTCTCGCAGCGTGACGAGATCCTAGCCTACATCGAGGCGACCGCCGCCAAGTACGACCTTTGCAAGTACAACCGCTTTGGCACGGAGGCGACGATCGCCGAATTCGACGAGGTCGAGGCCCGCTGGCGCATTACCGCTCGCGAGCGCGACGGCAGCATCGAGACGATCGACTGCAATGCCGTCATCACCGCGGTCGGGCAGCTCAATCGCCCGTCCGTTCCCCGATCGCCGGGCTGCCCTTGTTCCGTGGCCCGGTCTTCCATACCGCCCGCTGGGACCGGACCGTCGAGCTCAAGGGCAAGCGCGTCGCGATGCTCGGCACCGGCGCGAGCGCTGTTCAGGAGGGCCCGACGATCGCCCCAGACGTCGAGCGCCTGGTCGTGTTCCAGCGCACTCCGCATTGGCTGATGCACAACCCAAACTATCACCAGCCGGTCAGCCCGGGAAACCTGTGGGCGCTTGAGAACCTGCCCTATTTTGCGAATTGGCTGCGCTTCCAGCTGTTCTGGGCGGGGTCCGATGGCTTCCATGCCTCGCTGCAGATGGATCCGGACTGGCCGATGCCAGACAGCTCGCTGAACGAGGCCAACCACAAGATGCGCGAGCTGGTCATCGGGTATGTCCGTGCGGAACTCGGCGACGACAAGGAGCTGCTTGCGAAGGTCATTCCCGGCTACCCGCCCTATGGCAAGCGGATGCTGCGCGACAACTATTGGTACCGGATGCTCAAGCGGCCCAACGTCGAGCTAGTGACGGGATCGATATCGCATGTCACCGAGGACTCGATCGTGATGGAGGACGGCACCATGCACCCGGTTGACGTGACCATCATGGCCACGGGCTTTCAGGCTTCCAAGATGCTCTGGCCGATGGACATCAAGGGGCGCAATGGCCGCACGATCCGGGGTGTCTGGGGTGATGATCATCCACGCGCCTACCTCGGCATAACCG
>CAWHMO010000002.1:0-439686 GCA_963830565.1 uncultured Pseudomonadota bacterium | reverse complement strand
CCAACTTGAGCTGATCATGGCGGGATCGCTGCGAGACTTGGTGCCTGACGAGCACGTGCTCGCTCGGATTGATCGCGTGCTCGATCTCGGCTGGCTGCGAGCGGAGGTTCAGGACTGTTATGCTCCGGAGGGCGCTGGCCGGCCCGGGATCGACCCCGAGGTGGCGCTGCGGCTGATGCTCTCCGGTTTCCTGCTTGAAATCGTGCACAACCGTGGGCTGATGCGCGATGCCAGGTCGATCTCGCCATCCGGTGGTTTGCAGGTTACGGGCTGCACGAGGTGCTGCCGGACCATTCCAGTCTGACGCGCATCCGTCAGCGTTGGGGGGCCAAGCAGTTGGCCGAGTAGTTGCCCGCACTGTGCAGTCCTGTGTCGTCGCGGGCATCGCGCGCGGCGATGTGGTGCATATCGATGCGACGCTGATCCGTGCCGACGTGTCCTGGGAGAGCTTGGCGGTGCGCCATGCCGACGTAGTGCTGGCGGAAAATGATGATGAGCAACTCCACCACGGCCGCGACGGCGACTGCCAAACGCCGGGCCGACGCGACGGCAAGCAAACCAGGCCGACCCAGCCAGATCTCCCTGACCGATCCCGACGCGACCATGGCCACCAGACGCGCGCGGAACAGCCGGCTCGAGCCTGCCTACAAGCGGCGGGCGCTCCCCATGAGGACGATGTTTGCGGCGTGGTGCTGGACGTGCAGGTCACGACCGGTGAGGTGAACGAGGGTGACCATATTTTGCCGCAGCTCGATGCCGTCGCCGCGGCGACGGGAACGCGAATCTCACCGCCACGGCCGACCAAGGCTACGCCTATGCCAAAGTCTATGGCGGGCTGGAGCGGCGCGGCATCGACCCGGTGATCCCGGCCAAGAAGGAACCGATCCGCAGCGAGGTGCCGTTGCGCCGGTTCCGGTACGACGCTCGGCACGACGTCCTGCGGTGCCCGCACGGGCGCATTGTTCGCCCGCAACGGCCCGTCAAGCACGGCCGGTTCTTTTATTCGCGCGCAGCTGATTGCAAACGCTGCCCGCTCCGGAGCGACTGTCTTTCCCCTCGGCCGGGCCAACAAAGCGGTGGTGGTCGGCGATGATTATCCGGCTCTGCTGCGTGCCCGCCGTCGCAAGGAGCGCTGGTCTGAAGAAGATTGCCAGCACGTATCGACGCCACCGCTGGCGTTCAGAGGGGTTTCACGGCGAGGCGAAGACCTGGCACGGGCTCGCGAGGGCCGTCCGACGCGGGCTGCAGAACATGAAAATCCAGGCGTTCCTGACGGCGACGGCGATCAACCTCAAACGCCTCGCGACGGCACGGAACGCTCCGCTCGCCACCGCTGCGGCCTGACAGACAGCTCGAACCTACCCTCCAAGGCCAACGAGTTCGCCACGTATCCGGCGTGCCTCCGCATTGCACGGCCAGCCTCCCACGCTCAGCCGAGATCGAATGAGCGTTTTTCAACAGCCCCACCGTTCACAAGCATCGAGGCCGTATTACTTGGCCCACGCGCCGGACGCGCTGCATCGAGGAGGTGTCGGCCGACTACACCGACATGATCTACGCCGCGACCCCCCAGGGGGTGGAGAGCAAGCATAAGGCATTCCTGCGCAAGTGGCGGCTGCGCTGTCCGGCCGTGGCCACCAGCCTGGAGGAGGCCGGTGATCGCCTGTTCACCTTCCTCCGCCTGCCCCCGAGCCAATGGAAGTCGGCGCGGACCACCAACGCAATCGAGCGACTGCACGAGGAGTTCAAGCGACGGATCAAAACCCAAACCGTGCTGCCCTCGGCCGAAACGGCGGCCATGCTGTTCTGGGGACTTCTGGCGTCAGGCCAGATCACGATGCGCAAGGTGGATGGCTCGCAGACACTGGCCGAACCGCCCGCGCCAACCGTTCCCGTTGACCTCGCCGCCTGAGCCGGTAGCCTTCTCCCGCTGGAGACGCGCCACTCAGGAATTCCACACATCTCGCGACAGCACCCGGCCGACTTGGCGTGCCAAGACAACATCACACTCCTGCCGTTGCCGTCGTATTCCCCTGAGCTGAACCCGATGGAGAATGTCTGGGAATACCTCCGGGCCAATCGGCTGTGTGCCCTGGTGTGGGACAGCTACGAGGCCATTCTCGAGGCTTGCAGGACGGCCTGGCACTTCCTCATCAACGATCCTGAACGCATTCGGTCAATTGGCATCAGGGACTGGGCGTGTGTCAGTCTCTAGGCCGGTTGGTATAAGAGCCTGTTGAGCAATTATCTTGCTCGTTTTTGTTTCGTCAGTCTCCGGAGCATCACGCGTGCCATGGAGGCGTAGAGGAGCATTTCGCCGGTCTTGATCAGGCGTTCGTAGTCGCGGCTCATGCGCCGATTCCGCCCGATCCAGGCCAGTGTTCGCTCGACCACCCACCTCCGTTTGAGCACGTGAAAGCCACGCGGGATCCCCGGGGGTTGCTGGCCTGGAGCAAGCCACACCCCTTGCAGACCCGTCCACCAATGCTTGCTGATCGTCAGCGTCCAGCCGAGCGTCGCGGTGAGCCAGGTCTTCAGGCCCTGATACGCGCTATCGGCCCAGAGCAGCGCGATATGCGGGAACTGCGCCGCGAGACGCGAGCAACGCCTCGGCACCACGCCGGTCGTGGATGTCGGCTGGGTGCACGCGTGCCTTGAGCAGGTTGCCTTCGGTGTCCACGAGAATGTGGCGCTTGCGGCCGGAGACCTTCTTGGCTCCGTCATAACCGCGCGGGCCACCTGCTTCGGTCGTGCGCACGGACTGGCTGTCGATGATCGCGGCTGTGGGCTGGGGTTTGCGACCATTGAGCACGCGATGGCGCTCGCGCAGCGCGGCGTTGATCCGCTCCCAGGTGCCCCGGCTGCGCCACTTGGCGAAATGGTAGAACACCGTGGAGGACCGGAGGCGGCAATGTTTTCATGGCGGCGTGGGCAGGCCTACTCGCAGGATCTGCGGGAGCGGGTGCTGGCGGCGAACGAATTGAGTGCGCGCGCAGTGGCGGCGCGGTTCGGGGTCAGCGTGTCGTATGCCGTCAAGGCACGCCAGCGCCGCGACCGGCTGGGCGAACTGACCCCTGGCCCGCAGCGGTCGTGGACCCCACGCAAGCTGGCCGCGCATCATGCCGCGATCACCGCCCATGCGCGCTCCTACCCGGACGCGACGCTGGCCGAGCTGTGTGCCTGGCTGCAGGCCGAGTTCGGTGTGTCGGCCAGCATCGGCACGATGTGGAATACGCTGCGCCGGCTCGGCCTGACGCTCAAAAAAAGTGCCTCGAAGCGGCCGAGCGGACGCGCGCCGACATTGCCGAGGCGCGTCGCCTCTGGGCTGAGGTGCAGGCCAAACTAGACGTGCGACGCTTGGTGTTTCTCGACGAGACATGGACCAAGACCAACATGGCCCGGCTCTACGGTCGCGCTCCACGTGGTGAACGCGTGGTCGGCCGGGTCCCGCACGGGCATTGGCAGACCACGACCTTCCTGGCCGGTCTTCGGCATGACCGGATCGTGGCGCCGCTGGTGCTGGACGGCGCGATTGATGGCCCGACATTCCTGGCCTGGGTCGAACAGTTCCTCGTCCCGACGCTGGAGCACGGCGACATCGTCCTGGCCGACAACCTTGCCAGCCACAAGGTGGCCGGGGTGCGCGAGGCGATCGAAGCGCGCGGCGCCAGTATTCGATTCCTGCCGGCCTACTCGCCGGATCTCAACCCGATCGAGCAACTGTTCGCCAAGCTCAAGGCGCTGATCCGTGGCTTGGCGCCGCGTTCCCGCGAGGCGCTGCTGAGCACCATCGGCGCCGTCATCGACCAGGTCAGCGCCACCGAATGCGCCAACTACCTCGCCCACGCGGGATATGGACGGTTAGCTTGAAAACGCTCTAGTGGGTCAGCTGCCTTGAACTCTGCCGTTCCTGTCCATGGGGTTGAGGGCGGGATAAGAGATGCTGGCAACGAGCGGCGGAGCCGCCGATTGGATGTCCGTCGGTGCTGCGATGGCGCCGACGTTGCCAACGCCGGCCGTGCCAGGTGAAGGGCGTGGGCTGTTGGTTCCAGGCCCACGCGGTCTGCTCGAACCAGGCGCCGATCTCGGCAGGACTGTGTGGATGCTGCTCTTCCAGCGCACGGCGCTTGAGGATGCGCTGGATCCATTGGCCATATTGAGCCAGCTGCCGCCGAGCGGGGTGTAGAGCGGCATGATGCCGTGCTGGCATAGCCAGACGACCATCTCGGCGCTTTTGTGGCCGGTGAGATTATCCCACACGAGCAGCAGGCGCAGTGGCGGCAGATGCTCGGGCAAGGTGAAGCGTTCCGCCAGTCCGTTCTGCCAGGTCTGCCACGCGGCACGGAGTGCGGCGACATTGACCGCCTGCGTCGGTGCAGGCAGCGCCGCCACGATCGCGGTCAGGCTTTCTTTGAGCCAGCCATGCAGAACCTGGTTCGTGCACCGGCTGACCGGCTGGATATGCACCTGACCAGTTGCCGGATGGAACAGGGTCAGGAGCTTGCAGGTGCCGCCCCGGATATACTCATGCGGCTGGGTGGCAGGACGGCCGTGCGGCTGCCAGGACCTGCCGGGATGCGGCACCGCCTGGAAGGGTCCGGCCTCGTCTTCGCACCAAACTGCCAGACCGCGTGAGGCGCCGAGCGTGTAGGCCCGCTCGATCAGCCCCTTTTTGCCGCCGCATCCGGATCGATGACGGTGACTGGACCACCCCGTTTGCGCTTGCGCACGACCGCCCCGGTTTCGCACCAGGTTCGGCTCTTCTGCCAGCCGAAGCCCGCCTCATGCAGGGTGCGGCCGATCGTGTCGGTGCTGATGCGGGGCAGACCATCCGCCCCCCGGCGCAGCGCGGCTTGCAGCGTGCTCAGCGACCATGTCGCCGTGCCATCCCGCGCCCGATCCGGAGGGCGGGCGACCACGGCCAGGATCCGCCGCTTCTCGACCTCGCCGTAGCGCACCGGATGGCCCCCGCCATGGCGCGGCATCACCGCCGCCAGTCCGTCGCCGTTGAACCGCGCCACCCAGCGCGCAACGGTATCGCCGGTGCGGCGCCCCGCAAGCTGCGCTGCCGTCGTGTAGCTTTGCCCTTCGGCAACCGCCAGCAATGCTCGTGCGCGGGCTACCTGCGCAGCAGGCGCCCGGCGTGACTGGCTCAGCTGCGATAACGTCCTCCGCTCCTCCTCACTCAATGCGCGTAGCGGATCCTTCTGTCGTCGTGACATCGGTCGCCTCGCCATTCAGCACCGTGCCAGTATGCCACAGTTCGAGGCAGCCGACCCACTAGTGCTCCGTCATAGCTGATTTGAGGGGCCGTGCGTTCTGGCTTTGGCGGTGAAGCCATGGCCGGAGGCGTGCGATGAAGAAGTATCGGGTGACACTGACAGTGATGGAGCGCGAGGAGCTCGCGGCGCTGTTGTCGCGTGGCAAGGCGGATGTTCGCAAGCTCAAGCACGCTCAGATGCTGCTCAAGGCCGACGCGGCGGAGGGTGGCCCGGCGTGGACGGACGAGCGGACCGCGGAGGCGGTCGGGATCGGGGTGGCCACGATAGAGCGGGTGCGGCGGCGCTTCGTGGAGGAGGGCCTGGCAGCCGCGCTGAGCCCGTATCGCGGGGGTAAGCGGGCTATACGCGCGCGCTCGACGGCGCGCAGGAGGCGCACCTCATTGCGCTGGCCTGCTCCGCGCCGCCGCAAGGGTGCGGGCGCTGGACCTTGCGCCTGCTGGCGCGGCGCATGGTCGAGTTGCAGCACACCGACGCGCTCTCGCACGAAACGGTGCGCCAGACGCTCAAAAAAACGCCCTCAAGCCGCACCTGAGGCGGATGTGGTGCATCCCGCCGAAGCACTCGGCGGAGTTCGTCTTCCACATGGAAGACGTGCTGGAGGTCTACAGCCGTCCCTACGACGCGAAGCGGCCGGTGGTCTGCCTCGACGAGACTTTCAAGCAACTGGTCGGCGAAACGCGCGAACCCCTGCCGACACGGCCTGGCGCGGTTGAACGCTTCGACCACGTCTATGTTCGCAACGGCGTGGCCAGCCTGTTCCTCGCCACTGAGCCGCTCGCCGGCTGGCGGCATGTGGCCGTGACCGAGCACCGCCGCCGCGGCGACTGGGCCAGCTTCGTGCGCGACCTGCTCGAGGGGCCATACCATGACGCCGAGCGCGTGGTGCTGGTCATGGACCAGCTCAACACTCACTCGCTCGCCAGCCTCTACGAGGCGTTCCCGCCCGAGGAGGCCAGGCGCCTGGCCGAGCGCATTGAACTCCACCACACGCCCAAGCATGGATCGTGGCTCAACATGGCCGAAATCGAGTTCAGCGCGTTAGCGCGGCAATGCCTCGCTCGCCGCATCGCCCAGCACGAGACGCTCCGCCGCCACGTCGCGCAATGGGAGGACCAGCGCAACGCCGGGCAAGCCAAGGTCAACTGGCACTTCACCACCGGCCAGGCCCGCACCAAACTCCGAAGCCTCTACCCATCACTTGATGACTGACAAAATACTAGAGCATTTTCAGGCTGACTGGCGATATCCCGCATGGCTGAGATAGTTTGCGCACTCGGCGGGGCTGACGTGATCGAGTGCCTGATTGACCGCCTGGACGAGCGCCGCGAGCGATCGCGGCGCCAGCGCTCGGAGGATCGCCTTGAGTTTGGCGAATAGCTGCTCGATTGGATTGAGATCGGGTGAGTAGGATGGCAGGAACCGGAGGCTGGCGCCCCGGGCTTCGATCGCTTCGCGGACCCCTGCGACTTTGTGGCTGGCGAGATTGTCGAGCACCACGACGTCGCCGTCCTGCAACGTGGGGGCGAGGAACTGCTCGACCCAGGCCAGGAAGGTGGGGCCGTCAATGGCGCCTTCCAGCAGCAGCGGAGCGACGATCCGATCGTGCCGCAGGCCAGCGACGAAGGTGTTGGTGTGCCAGTGGCCATGCGGGACTCGGCCGATCACCCGCCGACCACGTAGCGCGCGGCCGTAGGGCCGCGTCATATTGGTCCTGGTCCAGAGCCTGCCCCCGGATTTGATCCGGGGGTCTCGTCGACAAAGATCAAGCGCCTGGCATCCAATTTGGCTTGCAACTCGTGCCAGAGGCGACGCGCCTCGGCGATGTCGTCCCGCGCACGCTCGCTGGCGTCCAGGCACTTTTTTTGAGCGTCAACCCGAGCCGGCGCAGCGTGGCCCACATCGTCCCGATGCTGACCGACACGCCAAGCTTGGTCCGCACCCACTCGCACAACTCGGCCAGCGTCGCATCTCGGTGCTCGCGCACATGCGCCTCGATCGAGCATGGTGCTCGGCCAGCTTGCGCGGGGTCCAGGACCGCTGCGGGCCGGGCGTCATCAGGCCCTGGCGGTCGCGCCGCTGCCGCACCTTGATCACATACGACACGCTGACCCCGAAGCGGGCGGCTGCTTGCCGCGCACTCAGATCGTCGGCCGCCAGCACCCGCTCTCGCAGGTCCTGCGAGTAAGCTTGCCCACGACGCCACGAAAACATCCATGCCTCCGGTCCATGCCGGAGACCGATGAATTATACATGCCGCCCGCGCCGGAAGCCCGATCCGGCCAATTCCAGACCGCCGAAAAATGCTCGAGTGGTCTGATCGACGTTGATGATTCCCATGCTGCTCCAGACCTGCGAGTCTCGGTGCATGAGGGAAGGCGTCGAGGTTCGGCTTTGGCCGGGTGACCGTGAGCGGCTGGAAGCGGTCGTCTCCGATCGCACAAGCCCACAGCACCATGTCTGGCGGGCGCGGATCGTGCTGATGACCGCCGACGGCGCGGGCACAATGGCGATCCGCGCTGCGACGGGAAAGGGCAAACCGACGATCTGGCGCTGGCAGGAGCGCTATATGCATCACGGGGCCGAGGGGCTGTTCCGGGACGCGCCGCGCGGCCGTGCCTTCGCGGCCGCCTCGCCCGAGCAGGTAGCGGGTGTGGTCGGGCGCACCCTTCGCGAAACCCCGCCTGCTACGACGCACTGGACGCTGCGCTCGATGGCGAAGGCGAGCGGGCTGGCGCCCTCCACGGTCCACCGCATCTGGCGCGAGCACGGACTGAAGCCGCATCGGGTGGAGACCTTCAAGCTTTCCAACGACCCGCGGTTCGTCGAGAAGGTCCGCACCATCGTCGGCCTTACGTCAACCCGCCCGAGCATGCGCTCGTGCTCTCGGTGGACGAGAAGAGCCAGATCCAGGCGCTCGATCGCACCCAGCCCGGGCTGCCGATGAAGCGCGGGCGGGGTGCGACGATGACCCATGATTACAAGCGCCACGGCACCACGACGCTATTCGCTGCCCTCGACGTGAAGGCAGGCACGGTCATCAGCCAATGCATGCTGCGCCACCACGCCGCCGAATTTGTCCGTTTCCTGCGGCTGATCGACAAGCAGACCCCGGCCGAGCTCGATCTGCATCTGATCCTCGACAACTACGCCGCCCACAAGACCGCAGCCGTGAAGCGTTGGCTGGCGCATCACCCGCGCTTCCACGTCCATTTCACCCCAACCTCGGCCTCCTGGATCAACGCCGTCGAGGGCCTGTTCGCCACCCTGACGAAGCGGCGCCTGAAGCGCGGCGTCTTCCGCTCCGTCATCGAGCTCAACCAGGCAATCCGGGACTACCTTGACGCCCATAACGCAGACCCGAAGCAATTCCGCTGGACCGCACCCGCCGACACCATCATCGGCAAGCACCAGCGCGGGAAACGTTTGCTGGAATCAATCCACTAGACGGTCAATCACCGCGAGGGTTGCACGATCCTCTTCACAAAAAGGATTTCAGATTCAGTGAAGGCTAGACGCAGCTCCTTGAGTTTGCCTGTATCCATTGCTGCCCACGCTTGCAATATTTGTGTTGCTTTCGCCCGGATTTTCTCACGCCATTTAGCGCGTCCCTGGGTGACGTTCTCGATTTGAATTCTTCTTTCGCTTGTGCGGAGAGCAACAAAGGCCGTAAGGAACGCACAGACACTCGAAACAAACCCTGCGACAAGCGCTGCGATGACTACCGATGTCAGAAATCCCGGTGATGCCCAGAGCGTAATTACCCACCTCCCTTGCGTTGGCGGCGCTCGGCTGATGGGCTCTGCCGGGAACTGGGTGACGGCATGACCAGGCGGCGGTCTGCTGTGGCGTGCGGGCCGAGGCGGTGAGAGGCAGGCCGGACCTGCCGCGCCGGCCGCCTTCGTCCCCGGCAATGCCGGACTGTCGCGCCGACGTTGAAGCCCCAGTGAAGCCCCGTGACGATTTTTATCCCCCGCAGGGCTGTGGGTAAACCGAGTTAAGTGCCTGACCTTGCGATGGTGGGCGCACAAGGACTCGAACCTTGGACCCGCTGATTAAGAGTCAGCTGCTCTACCAACTGAGCTATGCGCCCGACCGTGCGCCCGCAGATAGCAAGCCGCCGGACGGTTTGAAACCCCCCTTGATGGCATCCGGGCTAGGGCCAACTCGCCATCGGGGGTAAGCTCATCAGGATCGCGTCGATGTTGCCGCCGGTCTTGAGCCCGAACAACGTGCCGCGGTCATAGAGCAGGTTGAACTCCACATATCGCCCACGCCGAACAAGCTGATGGGCACGGTCGGCCTCGGTCCAGGGCGAGTCCATGCGGCGGCGCACAATTGCGGGGAACGCCTCGAGGAAGGCCAGCCCCACATCGCGGACAAAGCCGAAATCCGCCTCCGCATAGCCGCTGTCCACATGGTCGAAGAAGATGCCGCCGACGCCGCGCGGCTCGCCGCGATGCGGCAGGAAGAAATAGCGGTCGCACCAGTCCTTGAAGCGGGCGTAGTACTCCGGGTCGTGGCGGTCGCAGGCGGATTTCAACGCTGTGTGGAACGCCGCGGCATCCTCCTGGCTCTCCGGGATGTCCGGGCGCATCGGCGTAAGGTCCGCGCCGCCGCCGAACCAGCCGCGCGTCGTGACCAGCATGCGGGTATTCATATGCGCGGCCGGAACCTTCGGGCTTTGCATGTGCGCGACGAGGCTGATGCCGCTGGCCCAGAACCGGGGATCCTCGGCAGCGCCGGGGATCTGGGCGCGGAATTCCGGGCTGAACTCACCCCAGACGGTGGAGACGTTGACGCCGACCTTCTCGAACACGCGCCCGTGCATGACGGTCATGAGTCCGCCCCCTCCCGGCTCGCCGTTCTCGGTGGGCCGCGTCCAGGCGATGCGGCTGAACCGGGCAGGCGCGCGATCGCCTGCCAGCGCGCCGCCCTCGGCCTCGATCGTTTCAAATGCCTGGCAAAGCCGGTCGCGCAGGCTCTCGAACCAGGCCTGTGCGCGCGGTTGCAAAGCTTCGTGCGGCGGACGGATGGCCGGCGGCGGCTCCGGCGTCACGAACCGATCGGCTGGTTGAGCTGGATCACCGGCTGAACATCGGTGAAGTTCTTGATATCGGCGAGCAGCTCCGCGCCATGGGCAGACAGGGCGGCCTCGAAGTCCTGGAGGGAGGCAAACGACAGCAAGGTGATCAGGGTGAACGGCGCGGCGGCGCCATCGGGGCCGGTCGTGCCGCGAAGCAGGCGGCTCTCGAGCAGCCCCATGCTGCCCCAACGCTCGCGCACCAGCTTCATGTGATGCTGCGAGTAGTAGTCGAGGTCGAACCGACTACTCGCCGGATACATAACGCTCATGACCAGCATCTGACTTTCCTCCCTGCCTTGCTCCTGGGTACCTCCGCGCGCGCACTCTGGTTGCGGTCAGAGGTACCGAACATTGGATAATCACACCCGCCCAGGAGGAGACGAATGCGCAAATTCGTGATCGAACGCGAGGTTCTGGCCATCGGCGCCGCATGATTGATCCTACGCAGCGAACTCTTGATCGCAGCTCCCCGAGACCACGTTGCGCGCGGTCCTGTGGTGTTCTATTGGTCTTCACTCGAGCCTGGGCTGAGGCCCTGGAGCTAGACATACTCGGGGGACATTCCGTATCGCGATCATCCCCGATAATGGACTGCCGCGGCATGAAGGCTGGACCGCGACAGCGGGGGCGGCGCAAGCGCCGTCTGCCGGTATCAACGCTGAGACACTTGAAGGAGCACGGTCATGAGCTGGAAGACACCGAAGGTCGTCGAAGTGGGCCTGGGCGCCGAGATCAACTCTTATGCTTGCGCCGAAGTGAAGTGACGCCTCCGCTAGGCGGCGGGCAGGGTGCCTGCCGCTTAGCCTCTGCGTTCGCCTTGCTCTGATGCGCGCGGTTGTCCTCGGTGCCGCGGCTGGTGGCGGGTTTCCGCAATGGAACTCCAACTCTGCTGCTTGCCAGCGGGCGCGTCGGCTTGATCCGGCGGCACGGGCGGCGACCCAGGCCGGGTTGGCGGTGACTGCTGACGATAAGCATTGGGTCTTGCTGAACGCCTCTCCGGATTTGCGGACCCAGATCGAGCAAGCTCCGGTGCTGCATCCCCAGACAGGGCTCCGCTCATCGCCCATCGCGGCGGTGGTGCTGACCGGCGGCGACGTGGACGCGATCGCCGGCCTCCTGACCCTGCGGGAGCGCCACCCGTTTGCGATCTTCGCGACCCGTATCACCCATGCGGTGCTTGACGCCAATCCGATCTTCGAGGTCCTGGATCGCGGCATCGTCCCGCGCCATGCGGTCGGGCTGGACGCGCCGATCCCGCTGCGAGCGGCGAATGACGCCCAGCTCGGCCTGACGCTGCGTCTGTTCGCCGTCCCCGGCAAGGTGCCGCTTTATCTGGAGCAGCCCGGCGCAACGCCCCCGATCGTCGTTGGCGAGGAGACCGCCGGCGCCGAGATCAGCGATGGGCGCCATTCGCTGTTCTTCGTTCCAGGCTGTGCGGCGATGACCGATGCTGTAGCCGATCGCCTGCGCGGCGCTGAACTCGTGTTGTTCGACGGCACGCTGTGGATTGACGACGAGATGATTCGCGCCGGGACCGGAACCAAGACCGGGCGGCGCATGGGCCATATGAGCCTCGACGGACCGGCCGGCACGCTGGCCGCGTTCCGCGATCTGGATGTCAGGCGCAAGATCCTGGTCCACATCAACAACTCGAACCCGATCCTGCTCGCCGACTCGATGGAGCGGGAAGCGGTGCGGGCGGCCGGTTGGGAGGTCGCGTTCGACGGGATGGAGATAACGCTGTGACCGGCTCGCTGCTGTCGCCCGATCAACTGGAGGCCGCGCTGCGCGCGATCGGCGCCGAGCGTTATCACGACAAGCACCCGTTCCACCGCGCGCTGCACGGCGGCGCGCTTGACCGCGGCCAGGTGCAGGCCTGGGCGCTGAACCGCTATTACTATCAGGCGCGCATCCCGGCGAAGGACGCGACCATCATCGCCCGCCTGTCGAGCGCGGATCTGCGGCGCGAGTGGCGGCGCCGGCTGGTCGATCACGACGGCGATGCGCCGGGAACCGGCGGTGTGGCGCGCTGGCTCAGGCTCGCCGAGGGCGTCGGGCTCGATCCCGCCTATGTCGCATCCACCGATGGATTGCTGCCGGGAACCCGCCACGCGGTCGATGCCTACGTGAACTTCGTGCGCGACCGCAGCATCCTCGAGGCGATCGCCTCCTCGCTGACCGAGCTTTTCTCGCCCACGATCATCGCCGAGCGCGTCTCGGGGATGCTTGCGAACTACGATTTCGTGACGCGCGAGACGCTGGCCTATTTCACTCCTCGGCTGTCGCAGGCGCCGCAGGATTGCGCGTTCGCGCTGGCCTACGTGAAGGAACACGCCCGCACGCCCGAAGATCAGGAAGCCGTGCTCGACGCACTGCGGTTCAAATGCGGCGTGCTGTGGGCGCAGCTCGACGTGCTGCACTTCGCCTATGTGGCACCGGGAGTCATTCCGCCGGGCGCCTTTGTGCCCGAGGACCGGCGGGCGGGTGGGCAGGCCCCTCGATGACCGAAGCCCTGGTACCACGATTCGCGGCCGGCACGAAATTCCGCTTCGACGGAGTCCGCGAGCGTTGGATAGTGCTGGGGCCGGAGCGGCTGTTCCTGCCCGATGAACATGCGGTGGAGATCCTGAAGCTGGTGGATGGGCAGCGCAGCCTCGGCGACATTGCCGATGCTCTCGCCGCACAGTTCGATGCGCCGCGCGAGACCATCGCCGCCGACGTCACCGCGATGCTGCACGACCTCGCCGACAAGGGAGCCATCCGGCTATGAGCCTGCCCGACCCGCCGATGGGATTGCTCGCCGAGCTCACGCATCGCTGCCCGCTGCAATGCCCCTATTGCTCCAACCCGCTCGAACTGGAGCGCGCCGGGGCGGAGCTCGACACCGCGACGTGGCTGCGCGTGCTGGACGAGGCGGCGGCGCTGGGCGTGCTGCAGGTGCATTTCTCCGGTGGCGAGCCGACCGCGCGCAAGGACCTGCTCCTGCTCGTGCGCCGCGCCGCCGAGCGGCAGCTCTACAGCAACCTTATCACCTCGGGCGTGCTGCTCGACGCCGCCATGATGGACGGGCTCGCGAGGGCGGGGATCGACCATGTCCAGCTCAGCTTCCAGGATGTCGAGCCGGGCAGTGCCGATCGCATCGGGGGATTTTCCGGCGGGCATCGGCGCAAGCTGGAAGCGGCCGCGCTGATCAGGCAGTCCGGGGTAGCGCTGACATCGAACTTCGTGGTCCACCGGCAGAACATCGCTCGCATCCCGGAGATGATCACGCTCGGTACGGAGCTTGGCGCCGGGCGGATCGAGATTGCCCATGTGCAGGACGATGGCTGGGGACTGGTCAATCGCGACACGTTGCTGCCGGATCGCGGCCAGCTCGACTTCGCGACCGAAGCGGTTGAGAGCGCGCGGGCGCGGCTGAAGGGCCGGGTGGTCATCGACTACGTGACGCCGGACTATCATGCGGCGCGTCCGAAGGCCTGCATGGGCGGCTGGGCACGACGCTTCATCAACATCTCGCCCGCCGGCAAGGCGTTGCCGTGCCACGCCGCGGAATCTCTGCCGGAGTTGGATTTTCCTTCGGTCCGCGACACCACGCTCGCGGCGATCTGGCACGACGCGCCCGCGTTCCGGCGCTTCCGCGGCACGGACTGGATGCCGGAGCCCTGCCGCTCCTGCGATCGGCGGGAGATCGACTGGGGCGGCTGCCGCTGCCAGGCTTTCGCGCTCACGGGGGATGCCGCCAGGACCGATCCCGCCTGCGCGCTATCGCCGGACCGTGCGGTGATGGCGGAGGCCGTCGCTGCCCGACGGGACGCGCCGTTCACGTATCGGCGCATCGGCGCGCGGTGAGACCGGGCCGCCGCGCGGCGCTGGGCCTGATGGGCGCGGCCGGGGTGCTGGCGCTGTGCGGACGCGCGCGGGCCGCATTCCCCTTCCTCGTGCAAGAGGTGGCGCCGGGCATCCATGTTCGGCAGGGCGTTTGCGAAGACGCGACGGCGCGCAACGACGATGCGATCGCCAACATCGGCTTCATCATCGGTGAGGAGGCGGTCGCGGTGATCGACCCCGGCGGCAGCCGCGCCGACGGCGAGGCGCTGCGCGCCGCCATCCGCGCCGTCACCGACAAGCCGGTCCGCTTCGTGGTCGAATTGCATGTGCATCCCGACCACATCTTCGGCGCGATCGCCTTCGCGCGCGACAAGCCCGTGTTCGTCGCCCATGCGCGCGCCGCCGGGGCGATGGCGGAACGCGGCGCCTACTACCGGCGCCGTCTCGCTGAGATCCTGGGTCCGGACGAAGCGGGCGATTACGCCATGCCGACGATGTCGGTCGCCGACGCCGCCTCGATCGACCTCGGCGGGCGCGTGCTGGCGCTGCGGGCGCACCGCCCCGCGCACACCGACAACGATCTGACGGCGTTCGATGCGCGCACCGCCACGCTATGGGCGGCCGATCTGCTGTTCGTGGACCGCATTCCGGTGATCGACGGCAGCCTGACCGGTTGGCTGAATGAACTGCGGCGGCTGAAACTTGTTCCCGCCACGCGCGCGGTTCCCGGCCATGGGCCGGCATCAGTGCCCTGGCCTGAGGGCGCCGCCGACGAGGAGCGCTATCTCTCGACCCTGGCGCGCGAGATCCGCGCCCTGATCGCCTCGGGCGGCGACATCGAGACCGCGGTGCGGACCGTGGGCGTTGGCGAGCGCGGCCGGTGGTGTCTGTTCGACGACTATAACGGGCGCAACGTGACCGCCGCGTTCAAGGAGCTGGAGTGGGAGTGACATGCGCATTTCACCTTACCTGATCGCAGCCTCGTGCGTGGCCCTGCTTGCCACTGCTCCGCCCGCATGGGCTGACGAGCAGGACTCGGCGCGCGCGACGCGCTGGCAGGAGCTGAAGCACGCCGTGTTCGGCGATCGCCCCATCGCCGACGGTGCCGGCGTGGTCGCGCTGGAGGCGCCGGCGCGCGCACTGGACGCGGCGCTGGTGCCGATCACGATTACGCTGAGTGACGCCCCGCCGGTTCGGGCGCTCTACGTGCTGATCGACGGCAACCCCTCGCCCTTGGCCGGAACGTTCCATTTCGGCCCGCTCTCCGACCCGCATAGCCTGAAGCTGCGGGTGCGAGTCGACCAGTATACGCTCATGCACGCGGTCGCCGAGACCACCGACGGCAAGCTATTCGTGGCCGAGCGCTTTGTGAAGGCGGCGGGCGGATGCTCGGCGCCCGCGACATCGAACCAGGAACTGGCGATGCGCCGGCTCGGGCAGATGAAGCTGCGCGTGCTCAGCGAGCCGGGGCCAGGCCAGCCGGCCACCGCGGAACTGCTGATCAGCCACCCGAACAACAACGGGATGCAGATGGATCAGGTGACGCGCAACTACGTCCCGGCGCGGTTCATCCAGACGGTGAAGGTCAGCTACGGGCCGAAACTCGTGTTCGACCTGGATAGTGACATCTCCTTGAGCGAGGACCCGGCGATCACCTTCGGCTTCCTGCCGGATGGCGCCGGGCCGCTACGGGTGGAGGTGGACGACAGCGCGCAAGCGGTGTTCAAGAAAGACTTCGAGGTGGCGGCCGGACGGAGCTGACCGGTTAGCAGCGCAGGTTCACCTCGGCTTCCGCGGCGCGCAGCTTCTGCATCTCCTCGCGCGCGATCGGGGTATTACGGAACAGGCCGGCGCGTGGGCCGCCTGCTCCTTGTTGCATGCTGAGGATGGTGGCGGCCTTTTCGTAATCGTCGTAGCTCATCAGATCGGCGATGGTATCGATGCCGCAGGCGCATTTTTGCAGCAACTCCCGTTTGAAGCCGTTCGCCGCCAGGCAGCCGATCACGTAATCAGCGCGCGCGGCAGTGGGATAGTCATGGGCGGGATGGTGCTCCTGCTGGGCGAAGGACGCGGGGGCGACGCAGAGCAGGGCAACCGCCGCGACGGTGCCCATGATCGGATGTGGTGGGAAGGCGGTCATGATCGAACTCGTCCTGGTGTTCTGTTTGATCTCGCACGGCGACACCTGCATGGAGAGGCGGGTGCCGTTCGATGCCGAGCCCAGCCCGACGCAGTGCATGATGAACGCGCAGAACCGGGCACAGCAATTCCTGCGGCTGCATCCACAATGGCGGCTCGCGGGCTGGCGCTGCGAGGTGAACAGACCGCGCGACGCGTGAGTGTGGCTGCCCTAGTAGATCACCACGCTCCGGATCGACTCCCCGCGCGTCATCAGATCGAAGCCCTCGTTGATTCGCTCGAGCGGCAGGGTGTGGGTGATCAGGTCGTCGATGTTGATCTTCCTCTCCATGTACCAGTCAACGATCCTGGGAACATCGGTGCGCCCCCTGGCGCCCCCGAACGCGCTACCCTGCCAGCGCCGTCCAGTGACGAGCTGGAACGGACGGGTCGATATCTCCTGTCCGGCGCCGGCGACGCCGATGATGGTCGAGACACCCCAGCCCTTGTGCGCGCATTCCAGGGCTTGGCGCATCAGCCCGACATTGCCGACGCACTCGAAGCTGTAGTCGGCGCCGCCCCTCGTGAGCTCCACCAGATGCCCGACCAGGTCGCCCGTCACCTGCTTGGGATTGACGAAATGGGTCATGCCGAATTTGCGCGCCAAGTCCTCGCGCGCCGGATTGATGTCGACGCCGACGATCATGTCGGCGCCTGCCATGCGCGCGCCCTGGATCACGTTCAGGCCGATGCCGCCGAGGCCGAACACGACGACGTTGGCACCCGGCTCGACCTTGGCGGTGAAGATCACCGCGCCGATGCCGGTGGTGACGCCGCAGCCGATGTAGCAGACCTTGTCGAACGGCGCGTCCTCGCGGATCTTCGCCAGCGCGATCTCCGGCACCACCGTGTAGTTGGCAAAGGTGGAGGTGCCCATGTAGTGCAGGATCGGCTTGCCGCGGAGCGAGAACCGGCTGGTGCCGTCGGGCATCAGCCCGCGCCCCTGGGTGAGGCGAATCTTCTGGCAGAGATTGGTCTTGCGGCTCAGGCAGTACCTCGCACTCCCGGCATTCCGGGGTGTAGAGCGGGATGACGTGATCGCCCTTCCTCAGGCTGCTGACGCCGGGCCCGACCTCGACGACGATGCCCGCACCCTCATGGCCGAGGATCGCCGGGAACAGCCCTTCCGGATCGGCGCCGGAGAGGGTGTATTTGTCGGTGTGGCAGATGCCGGTCGCCTTGATTTCGACCAGCACCTCGCCCTCCTGCGGACCCTCTAGCTGCACCGTCTCGATCGCCAGGGGCTTGCCCGCCTCGAAGGCCACGGCAGCACGCACATCCATCTTGCTTCATTCCCTCCGGCCGGCGCCTTTGGCCGATGCTAAGCGAAACGGGCGCGGGTGCCGCGATCAATCTAAGTTGATGTTTATGAGCGCGCTGTACTCTCGCAAGCGAGCCTCTCGTGCGCATACGATCTCGCAACCGGCACATTCCGGTCGCGGGCGCCTGCAAAATTTGGCGCTCAGTAGGGGGGATTTCCTGATGAAACTCAATGCGCGTTCGTTGCTTGCCGGCACGGTCTTCAGCGCCGCCTCGGCCTTGTTCTGGGCCGGCGCGGCCTCCGCGAACACCGATCTGATGAAGATGGAGCAGAATCCGGCGGATTGGGTCATGCCGACTGGCGACTATGCCAACCACCGATACAGCACGCTCAATCAGATCAACGCGCAAAACGTGAAGAATTTGCACCCGGTCTGGACCTTCTCCACCGGCGTGCTGCGCGGCCATGAAGGCTCGCCGCTGGTCATCGGCGACGTGATGTACCTGGCGACCCCGTTTCCGAACACCGTGTTCGCGCTCGATCTGAACAATAGCGGCAGGATCATCTGGAAATACGAGCCGAAGCAGGACCCGAACGTCATTCCGGTCATGTGCTGCGATACGGTCAACCGCGGGGTGGCCTACGGCGACGGCAAGATCATCCTGAATCAGGCCGATGCGACGGTCGTGGCGCTGGATGCCAAGACTGGCCAGGTTGCCTGGAAGGTCGTCAATGGCGACCCGAAGAAGGGCGAGACCATGACCGGCGCGCCGATGATCGTGAAGGACAAGGTGATCGTCGGAATCAGCGGGGGCGAGTTCGGCGTGCGCGGACGCGTGACCGCGTACAACATCAAGGATGGATCGCTTGCCTGGAAGGCCTACTCGGTTGGCCCGGACAATGAGATGCTCATTGATCCGCAGAAGACGACCAGCCTCGGCAAGCCGGTCGGCGCGAATTCCTCCCTCAATACCTGGGAGGGCGATCAGTGGAAGATCGGCGGCGGCGACACCTGGGGCTGGTACTCCTACGATCCGAACCTGAACCTGATCTATTACGGCTCCGGCAATCCCAGCACCTGGAATCCGTCTCAGCGGCCGGGCGACAACAAATGGTCGATGACCATCTTCGCCCGCGATCCCGACACCGGGATGGCGAAATGGGTCTATCAGATGACGCCGCATGACGAGTGGGACTACGACGGCGTCAACGAGATGATCCTGGCTGACCTGACCGTGGGCGGAAACCAGGTCAAGGCGCTGGTGCATTTCGACCGCAACGGCTTCGCCTATACGCTTAACCGCGAAACCGGCGAGCTGCTGGTCGCACAGAAATACGACCCGGATGTGAACTGGGCGACCCATGTGGACATGAAGACCGGCCGCCCGCAGGTGGTGCCGCAATACTCCACCCAGGCGAACGGACCGGACCACAACACGAAAGGCGTCTGCCCGGCGGCGCTGGGAAGCAAGGACGAGCAGCCGGCCGCCTACTCGCCCGAGACCAAGCTGTTCTACGTTCCCACCAACCACGTCTGCATGGATTACGAGCCCTTCAAGGTCTGGTACACAGCGGGCCAACCCTATGTCGGCGCCACGCTGTCGATGTTCCCGCCAAAGGGCCAGAACAACCTCGGCAACTTCATCGCTTTCGATGCCAGCACGGGCAAGATCGTGTGGTCCGATCCCGAGCCGTTCTCGGTCTGGTCCGGGGCGCTGGCCACCGCGGGAAACGTCGTCTTCTACGGCACGCTGGAAGGCTACCTGAAGGCGGTGGACATCAAGACCGGGCAGGAGCTCTACAAGTTCAAGACGCCCTCCGGGATCATCGGCAACGTCATGACCTATGAGCACGGCGGCAAGCAGTACATCGGTGTGCTGTCCGGCGTCGGCGGCTGGGCCGGCATCGGCATGGCGGCCGGGCTGAGCGAGGACACCGCGGGCCTGGGTGCGGTGGGTGCCTACAAGGCGTTGTCCAACTATACCCAACTCGGCGGCGTCCTTACCGTGTTTGCCGTCGATTGAGGCCGGATATCGATGATCCTTGCCTCGGGCGGCGCGTCGGCGTCGTCCGGGACAAGCCCATTGGCGGCCAATCCATTCGGCGATGCATGACGTAGCACCGCATCTGGAGATTCTGGATGACCCGAGTTGCCGGTACTTCTTGCCGCTTGCGCGATCGGCGGGCTGGCCTTGCCTGCACCATCCGTCGCGGCGGACCAGGAGAAGCCGTACGTGGTGCAGGACGGCAAGGTCGATCAGCACGTGTACAACGGCTATCGGCGATACGGTGAATCGTGCCTGCGCTGCCATGGCCCTGATGGGGCCGGCAGCTCTTACGCGCCAAGCCTGGTCGACTTGCTGAAGACCATGACGGAACAGCAATTCGATGAGGTGGTCGTCAACGGCAAGCAGGATGTCAACCAGGCCAGCGACAAGGTCATGCCGGCCTTCGGCGAGGTGGAGGATGTGGTGCTCTACCTCAAAGACATCTACGCTTATCTGAAGGCGCGTTCCGATGGCGTGCTCGGCCGCGGTCGGCCGACCCGGATCGGCGACGATGCGCAATAGCGGCGTCGCCGCCGCTTGCGTCTCGCTCGCGGCATTGCTCGCCTCGCCGGGAAACGCGCAGACCACGCCGGATCTCACCTCACGCACCGCGCTGCGCGTCTGCGCCGACCCGAATAACCTGCCGTTCTCCGACCAGAAGCTGGAAGGGTTCGAGAACAAGATCGCGGAGCTGGTCGGGAAGGATTTGCGCCTTCCCGTGGAATATGTGTGGTTCCCCCAGGTGGTCGGATTCGTGCGCAACACGCTGGGCGCGCAAGCTTGCGACGTGGTGATGGGCACCGTCAGCGGTGCCGACATGATGGATACCACCAACCCCTATTACCACACCGGATACATGCTGGTGAGCCGCGATGAGGACCACATCAGCGCGCGGGAGGTGGGCGATCCGGCGCTCGCCGACAAGCGCTTCGGCCTGATCGCCGCGACCCCCCCGACCGAGTTGCTGCTCCGCCATAAGTTGTTGGCGCACACCACCTCCTACGCGCTCAGCGTCGATACGCGCTTCGATTCGCCCGCCCGGGCGATGCTGCAGGACCTGACGGACCACAAGATCGATGTCGGCCTGCTCTGGGGACCGTTTGCCGGATACTACATTGAGCACGATCACCTCCCCCTGAAGGCGGTGGTCCTGACCTCGGAAACCGACACGCCTCGGCTGGATTACCGCATCGCCATGGGCGTGCGGCCGAACGAGCCGGAGTGGCGCCGGCGCCTGAACCAGGTGATCCAGCGGCGTCAGCACGACATCACTGACATCCTTATCAACTACGGGGTGCCGTTGCTGGACGAGCAGGATCATCTGGTGGCGGCGGAGCGCGCGTTGTCGCATTGAAACGCCGCCTGATCGTCGCTTCGCTGGGTTGGGCGGTCATCGCCGCCCCGGCGGTCGCGGGCCTCCTGGAACCGTCCGGATATCGGATGGACGACTACCACGCGCCGACACCCGATGCCGTTCCCGGCGGCAGAGTGATCCATACCGACGCGCTGAAGGCGCTGCTGAAACGAGGCGCGGTGGTGCTGATCGACGTTCTGCCCGCGCCGCGTCGGCCCGCGGGCATGAAGCCTGGCACGCCCTGGATGCCGGCGCCGCATCGCGACCTGCCCGGCAGCCTGTGGCTGCCGGATGTCGGGCGCGGCGCCATCAGCCCGGCGCTGGACACATGGTTTCGCGACCGGCTCGCGGCGGCGACGGGCAACGACAAGAGCCGACCTGTGGTGTTCTACTGCCTGAAGGATTGCTGGATGAGCTGGAACGCCACCAAGCGGGCCGCCAGCTACGGCTATCGCGATGCAATCTGGTTTCCAGAGGGCATTGACGGCTGGAAGGACGCCGGCCTGGACCTTCGCAAGGCGACGCCGGAGCTGCCGTCGCGCTGACCCGTCACTTCGGCATGGAGGCTTGGAGCACCGCGGCAAAGCGTCCAAGACGGCCCTCAAGGGCGGGCGGTATATCGCACGCGTAGCGCAGCGTGCGCTGCGTGTCCTGGAACATGCGCACCACCAGGTCGCGCTGCCGGATCGCATCGGCGCGGCCAGCCGACTCCGCTGCCGGCTGGTCGGCCAACTCCGTGTTCAGTTTCGCCACGATGCCCTCGACGTCGCGTTGGCGACGGGCAAGGGACTTGATGCGGTCTATAATCTCCTGACGTTGCTGGGTGGTCTCATCTACAAGGCCCGCGAAGACAACCGGCAGCCCGGCCGCGCGCTGGGCTGGCGGCAGCGCATCGCTGAATGCCTGCAACTTCGCGACTGCCGCATCCTGCGGAACCGCGCGCGGCGCAACCGAACGCACCAGTTCCGCGATCCGCGGATCGGACCGCCAATCCACGCTCGCCGGCGGTCCCGCCCAGAACTGCCCGAACGTGAGCACCGGAACCAGCCGCTGCGCGCAAGGCCAGTCCGAATCTTGCGCCGGCGCCGCGGCGCCGAGGAGAAGGCAAAGGATGGCAGTCCACGGGATGCGCTTGGGTCGGCCGGCAAGGAGCATCTCAGCCAGCGTTCTTTCCGTGGAGACCCTTTACCGTACCGAGTTCCCGCGCATTCGTCAGAATCGCGCCATCGAAGTCCGCTCCGGTCGCGTCGGACCCGGTCAGGTTGGCATTGGTCAGATCGCTCCCCGAGAAATCGGCATCGCGAAGGTCCGCCGCGGAGAGGTCGGCGCCGGTGAGATCGGCGAAACGGAACGATACATGCCCGAGCTTGGCGCCGGAGAAATTCGCGCCGCCGAGCTTCGCGCCCGAGAAGTCCGTGTGGATCAGGCCCATCGACTGGTTATGCATGTCGGCGGCCATCTTCGCGTGCGAGAAATTCGCGCCACGCATGTCGTCCAGGCTGAACCGGGCCATGATATGGGCGCCTGAAAGATTGGCGCCGATGAAGGTCGCGATCTCGGCCGACTTGGTCTCCAGACCGGCCGAAACCACGAGGGTTTCCAGGATCGCATTCGAGAGATCGGCTCGGGTGAAATTCGCACCCATGATCCAGGCGAGGTTCAGCCGGGCGCCGGAAAGATTGGCGCCCGTGAGATTGGCGCCGACCAGCTTGGCGCCGCGCAGATCGGCGCCGGACAGATCGACGTTGCTGAGGTCGAGACCGCTGAGATCGAGGTCGGCCAGCGATTGGCCGTGGAGGCTTGGCTTGTGGCCGGGCGTCGCGGCGATCATTGCCTCGCGCACTTGCGCGGCGGTCAGGTCGGCGCGGCCGGGCGAGTCCGTCGCACAGCCCGGCCGGGATGTCGCCCCACGCCGATCCAGCGGCACCCGGCAATTGTCTACTCGTTGCGAATTGGATGGCTTGTCGGAAAGCCGTTCCTTCAAGGTCTTCGGCTCGGGCGCTTGCGCGCGCGCCGCAGTTTGGCGCGCGACCGGGCACACAAGCAGCGCCAGACTCAGCAGGGCAAGCCGCCTGACGGCTGCTTTCATTCGCCGCCGCCCGCGCGGCGGGCGATCAGGCCGCGTCCCGGATCGTAGCCCTGGATGGCGAGGATCAGGAACACGGCCAGGAACAGCAGAACCACGCCGGCGGAGGTCGCGTCGAACTGGTCGTAGAGCGCGAACCGGATCAGCTCCGTCGCGTGGGTGAACGGGTTGATTTGGCAGACCCAATACAGCGTCAGGCTGGACTGCTCGACCCGCCACAGCGGGTAGAGGGCAGATGAGGCGAAGAACATCGGGAAGATGACGAAGTTCATCACCCCGGCGAAGTTCTCGAGCTGGCGGATGAAGGAGGACAGCACGAGACCGAGCGCGCCCAGCATCAGCCCGGACAGGATCAACGCCGGCAGCACCGCGAAATATCCCGACACCGGGGGCTGGATGTCCCAAGCCAGCGCGATCACCAGGAAGATGTACACCTGCACCACGGAAACGGCGACGCCGGCCAGCAGCTTGGAAACCAGCAGGAACCAGCGCGGGAACGGGCTGACCATCAAGGTCTTCATGCTGCCCATCTCGCGATCATAAACCATCGAGAGCGAGCTCTGCATTCCGTTGAACAACTGGATCATCGCCATCAGGCCGGGCGCGATATAGACCTCGTACGGAACGTAGGTTTCGTACGGCGGGATGATCGAGACGCCGAGCACGAACCGGAACCCGGCGGCGAAGATCGCCAGCCAGACCAGCGGGCGCACCAGGGCGGAGATGAAGCGGCCGCGCTGGTTCACCCAGCGCAGCGCCTCGCGCCGCACGATCCCGCCCAGGCAGCGCGCATAGTGCGCCGGGCCCAGGCCAGGGCCTCTTATCGCTGAGCGTCTCATGACCGGGCCTGCGCGATCAGCCGGTCGAACGCGGATCGGAGATCGGCCGCCCCGGTGCTCTCCACCACATCCGGCACCGGGCCGGAGGCCAGCACACGCCCGGCGTGCAGCACCACGACCTGCGCGTCGTCGGTCGCCTCATCGATCAGGTGCGTGGCCCACAACACGCCAAGGCCGCGCGTCGCGCCGAGGTGGCGGACGTGATCGCGCAGGAACCGTCGGCTCTCGACATCGAGTCCGACCGTGGGTTCGTCCATCAGCAGCAGCGACGGGTCATGCACCAGCGCGCGGGCAAGCTCGACCCGGCGGCGTTGGCCGCCCGACAGCAGGCGCGTCTTGTCGCGCCGCCGCGAGGCAAGGTCCACGCGCTCCAGCTCGGCGGCGATGCGCGCCGCGGCGTCGCGGTGCCTCATGCCGTGCAGCGAGGCGTGGTAGAACATGTTCTGCTCCACCGTGAGATCGAGGTCGAGCGTCGATTGCTGGAACACCACGCCCATGCGCGCGAGCGCCAGCAGCGGGTCGCGCCGCACGTCGCTGCCATACACGCTGATCGACCCGCTGCGTCCGTAATAGAGCCGGGTGATCAGCGCGAACAGCGTGGTCTTGCCGGCGCCGTTCAGTCCTAACAGGACGGTGAACGCACCGGGCTGGACGGCGAAGCTGACATCATCCAGCGCCTTGCGGGCGCCGAAGGCATGACTGAGCCCGGAGACGGCGAGCGCCGGCGCGGCGTCGCCTGGGATATCAGCTCGGCCGCGCATGTCTCATGGCGCGACCACCACGCCCCACGGCAACTGCCCGACCGGCACCGACTTCGTGACCTTCAGATCCGGCACGTCGATCACCGACATGTCGTTGCTCACTCCGTTCGCGGTATACAGCATCTTGCCGTCGGGCGAGAAATCCATGTGCCACACGCGCTGGCCGACGAGCAGGTATTTCTTCACCTCGAAGGTCTGCGTGTCGACGACGGCGACGCGATTGGCGGGGCCGAGGGCGACGAAGGCCAGCTTGCCGTCCTTGCTGAGGGTGATGCCGACTGCCTGGACCGACTCGGCCGGCACGCCTGGGATGGCGAAATGGATGGTGTGCAGCACCTTGTGGGTCGCCGTGTCGATCACCGCGACCGAGCCACCGACCTCCGACGACACCCAGACGAGGGAGCCGTCGGCGTTGAACACCGCGAAGCGCGGCCGGCTGCCGACCAGCACGTTGGCGATCACCTGATGCGTATTGGCGTCGATGAAATGCGCCATGCTGGTGGTCTCGGACGTATTGACGATGGTCTTGCCGTCGGGGCTGACCGCCATGCCTTCCGGCTCGATGCCGGTCGGGATCTCGGTCGTGATGCGCCCCTCCGGGATGTCGAGCACCGAGACCATGCTGTCGTTCTCGTTGGACACATAGAGGGTCTTGCCGTCAGGACTGAGGGCGAACAGCTCCGGGTCCGGTCCGCTCGGCAGGGTCCGCGTCACGGTCAGCGTGGCGAGGTCGAGCACCTCGATGTGATCCGCGTCGCTGGTGCAGATATACAGGCTCTTGCCGTCCCTCGACAGCAGGATGCCGCGCGGACGCGCGCCGACGGGGATGGTGGCCACCACCTTCAGCGATTGCGCGTCCAGGACGGTGATGGTGTTGTCCTTCTCGTTGGAGACGAAGATCCGCTCGGCGGCGGAGGCGGCCATGAGCGGCGTACAGAGCAACACGGCGAGGCACAGCAGCGTCTTGCGGATCAGTGAATATGGCATTGCGTCTCCGGCTGGTCGATGCCGAGCGTGTCGAGCTCGTTGAACTGGTGCAGGAATCCGGGCTGCGGGGAAATCGAGACCAGCGAGCGTGCATCCGCCAGCAGCACGGGCTGCCGCAGCTGGCCATCCCAGGGGCGGAACGACATGCCGACGCCCTTGAAGCCGGCGAGCTCGAAGTCCTTCCCGCGCATGTAGGTCTCGATCGCCTTGGGATCGGTGCTCGCGGCGCGCGTCGCCGCCTCGCCGACGGCCCGCGTCGCCAGCCAGGCGCCGTAGTCCCGGTCGGTCATCCAGCGATGCGCCTGGCGGAGGAAGCGGGCCTGCAACTGGGTGGCGCCGTACTCGTCGAAGGGCTGAGCCCAGGCCGAAGGAACGAGGCCCTGGGTGCCCGCGACGGGGCGCGGGTCGGTGGTGCGGTAGCCGAGCTCGTCGCCGAACGCATCGGCCTCGTCGGCCGCCACGAGCACGTCGTAGCTGGTCCCCTGGGTCAGCTTGGCAACCTCGGTATTGATCTCGAAGTGGCCGGTATCGGCCTGTTGCGCCGCCGGGTTGAAGCTCCAGGGGCGGTCGGCGACGATGCGAATCTGGAACTTCTTCGCCGAGCGGCGCACCGCGTCGGCGTAAAGCTGATCCGCCGGCTCGCGGCCGATCACGAGCATGATCCGGCGCCAGTTCTTGACGACGAGATACTGCATCAGCGCGTCGGCCAGCATCGCCCGGCTGGGCATCACATGCAGCACGTTGGCGCGGCAATCCGCTGCGCGCAGCGCGTCATCCGGGTCCGTCGCGTCGATGATGAGGCTGTCCTTCGCCTCCGGCAGGTCGGCCACCTTCAGCAGCAGCGGCGCCGGCAGGTCGGTCACGAACAGCCGCTTGCCGGCGGCGACAGCGCCCTTGAATGCCTGTAGCACCGCCGACTCGTCGGGCTTCAATGCCTCCTCCAACTGGAAGGATTGGTTCGTGAACCGGCCGGTCGTGGCGTCGTCGGCGACACCAAGCCGGGCACCCTGGATGCCTTCATCGCCTGGCGGCGCGTCGAGCATGGTCTGCGGATAGGTGTGCGGGACGGCCAGGGCAAGATAGACGATGTCGATGGGCGCCGAGGTCTCGGCGCGGGCGGCGCCAGGCGCCAGGCCCAGAAGCAGCAGCGTCGCACCGAGGAGGATACCGAACCGCATGAAGCTCCCTATTTTCGCATCACGTTGCATGCAGCCACGTTGCATGCAGCCACGATGCGCGTGGACCGGCCGCGCCGCCAGCCTGCTTGCGGTAGTCCTGTTCGCGATGGCCAGCCTTTCGGCGCGTGCGGAGGAGAAGCCGCGCGTCGCGGTGTTCGACTTCCAGCTCATCAACACCTCCCCGGCGCCCGCCACGCCGGAAGAGCTCGACCGGACGCGCAGGCTCGGCGATGCATTGCGCGATGCGCTGCGGCAGTCCGGCCGCTACGACGTTGTCGACATCGCCCCGGTGCGCGCGAAGCTGGCCGGGATGGCGGAGATACGCGACTGCAACGGGTGCGAGCGTGCGCTGGCCCGCGAGCTTGGCGCGAGCCAGGCGGCCTATGGCTGGGTCCAGAAGGTGAGCAACCTGATCCTGAATTTGAACCTCGTGATCGAGGACGCGACGACGGGACGCATCCTGCATGCTGGCAGCGTGGACATCCGTGGCAATACCGACGAATCCTGGTTTCGTGGACTTAAGTTCCTGTTAGAAGAGCATGTGTTCGAACTCTGCGCCCGGTTGACGCGGCCGGGTCCTCCGGTCGAATAATCCAGATCATGTGTGAAGCCTTCAACTGATGATCGGCCGCCGCGCCGCGCTTCTTCTCCCCTTGTGCGCCGCCGCCCTTCGCGCTCGGGCGGCGGTGCCGGCGATCCGCATTGGCGTCCTGCACTTCGGCACCGTTTCCTGGGAACTGGACGTGATCCGCCGCCACGGCTTCGACGCGGCCGCGGGCGTCTCCGTCGAGCCGGTCGAGTTCGCGGCCGCGCAGGCCACGCAGACGGCGTTGCAGGCGGGCGCGGTGGACATGGTCGTGCTCGACTGGCTGTGGGTCTCGCGCCAACGCCATGCCGGGGCCGACTTCACCTTCGTGCCGTTCTCCAATGCTTCCGGAGGGCTGATCGCGCCGCCGGACTCGCCGGTCCGCGCGGTTTCGGACCTGCCGGGACGGCGTCTCGGCGTTGCCGGCAGCCCACTCGACAAGAGCTGGCTGATCCTCCGTGCCTACGCCCAGCAGGCGCTTGGCATCGATCTCGCCGGCGCGACGCAGGCAAGCTTCGCGCCGCCGCCGCTGTTGCACGAGCAGATCCAGCGAGGGCGGCTGGATGCCGCGCTGACGTTCTGGCCCTTCGTGGCCAGGGGCGAGGCGGCAGGCATGCGCGGCGTGTTCGATATCGCGGACGCGGTGCGCGGCCTGGGCATCCATGCGGAGGTGCCGGTGATCGGGTACGTGTTCTCCGCTTCGTGGGCCGGGCGCAACAGGGCCGCGCTGGACGGCTTCCTCGCCGCCTCGGGCCGGGCGCGCGCCGTGCTGGCCGACTCCGATGCGGAATGGCAGCAATTGATGCCGCTGACCGGAGCGGCGAATCAGGCGGAGCTTGATCGCCTCAGGGCGCTGTACCGCGCCGGCATCCCCCGACAGTGGGGGGCGGCGGAGCGGCAGGCGGCCGCCGAGCTGTTCGCGGTGCTGGCGCGGATCGGCGGCCGGGACCTTGTGGGCTCGGTGGCGACGCTAGCCGCGGGAACCTTCTGGCCCACCGCCGGACTTTGACCGTGGATCGCCGGTACGGCTGGCGTCCATCAGCCGCGCGGGTCCTGTCGGTCGCGGCCTTCCTCCTGCTCTGGCAACTGGCCGCCTGGATCGCGCAGAGCCGGCTGTTGCCCTCGGCCTCGGCCGTGCTGGCGGCGGTCGTGCGCGACTGCGCATCCGGCGTGTTGCCGATCAACCTGGCGATCACGCTGGCGCGCGTGGCGATCGCCTTCGTGATATCGATGGCGCTGGGATCGGCGCTGGGGCTGGCGATGGGCGTCTGGCGCGGCCTCGACCTGGTGCTCGACAGTTGGGTGACGCTGCTCCTCAACCTCCCGGCCCTCGTCGTGATCGTCCTGATGTATGTCTGGTTCGGCATGAACGAGGCGACGGCGATCGGCGCCGTGGTGCTCAACAAGCTGCCGAGCACGACGGTGACGGTGCGCGAGGGTGCGCGCGCGCTGGATCGCGGCCTTTTGGAGATGGCGCGCAGCTTCCGCATGCGGCGCTGGCCGACCATCCGTCATGTGGTGCTGCCGCAGCTCTACCCCTATCTGTTCGCCGCCGCGAGGTCGGGGCTGGCGATCATCTGGAAGATCGTGCTGGTCGTGGAGCTGCTGGGGCGGAGCAACGGCATCGGCTTCAGGATCCAGCTCTATTTCCAGATGTTCGATGTGACCGATATCCTGGCCTACACGCTGGCGTTCCTGGCGGTCGTGCAGTTGCTGGAGTGGCTGGCGTTCCAGCCTCTCGAACGACGGGCCTCACGTTGGCGGAGGTGATGCTGCGCGCGCTGGTGCGGCGCAAGGTCTTTCGGCATCCGCAGAGCCCGCGCGTCGTGCTGGATGGGATCGATCTGGTGCTCGGTGCGCAGGAGATCGTCGCCCTCGTCGGCCCGTCCGGCTGCGGAAAGACCAGCTTGCTGCGGATCATTGCCGGTCTCGATTCGGATTTCGACGGAGAGCTCGTCTGGAGCGGCGGAGCGATGCCGCGCGTCGGCGTCGTGTTCCAGGAACCGCGCCTGCTGCCCTGGCGCAGCGTGCGGCGCAACCTGACACTGGCGCTCCCGCGAGGGGAGGAGGGTGAGGCCGACCGGCTGCTGCGGACGCTCGAGCTCTGGCACGTGCGCGACATGTTCCCCCCCGAGCTGTCGCTGGGCATGGCGCGGCGCGTGGCGATCGCGCGCGCCTTCGCGATCACCCCCGCGCTGCTATTGCTGGACGAACCGTTCGTGTCCCTGGATGCGGCGAGTGCCGAGACGAGCCGCGAGATCCTGCTGAGCGCATGGCGGCAGCGTCCGACGGCGGCGATCCTGGTCACGCATGATCTGACCGAGGCGGTCATGCTCGCCGACCGCATCCTGGTGCTGTCGGCAGGCCCGGCACGGATCAATCGCGAAATCAGCGTTCCGCCAGGAATCAGGCGCACCGGCCCGGTGCAGGCCGAGGCATTTGCCGCCAGCCTGCGCGAGGGCGCGGGCCTTCAGCCGTCCCGAAGCTCTATTTGAGCGTCTCGAGATACGCGATCAGGTTCTGTCGCTGCGTTTCGGACTTCAGTCCGGGGAAGATCATCTTGGTGTTCGGCACCGTCGCACGCGGATCGGTGAGATAGACGTTCAGCGTCTGCGGGTCCCACGTCTTGTCCGCGGCCTTCATCGCCGGGGAGTAGGTGAAGTCGGACACGCTTCCGGAGTGGCGGCCGACGATGTCATGCAGGCTTGGCCCGATCTTGTTCACCCCGGCGTCGGGTGAGTGACAGATGGCGCAGTTCTGCATAAAGACGGCCTTTCCGGCTGTCGGATCGCCAGCGGCGAATGCCCGGTCGGCGATCAAAAGGCTCAAGGCTGCTAGCGCCAGCACGCCAGTCAACGGCTTTCCCATCATGTCCTACCTTTGCTGTGTGCGGAACGGAACGGGTGCGGAGTCCAGGACAGCGAACCTACCTCGCGAACGAGGCGTTGATCTTCAAGTCACTGAGCGATCGGGTAACTCGCGTCCTTGTGAAAAGCCGGCGGCAGACGGTCTTGAACGCTCGGTGCATTGTCAACAGAATGAGATCGAAGGAAAGGTGGTGACGATCACGACGCGAAGCGAGCATTGCTGCTTCGGTGGGCGCATGACGTTCTGCGCGCCTTCCTCGGCGGCCACGGGGACCGAGATGCGGTTCGGGGTGTTCGTTCCGCCACAGGCCGAGCACGGCAAGGTTCCGGCGTTGGACTGGCTGACGGGACTGAGGCGCCATCCGGGCCAGGATCACAGTTACTGGTTCATCCAGAGTTTCATGGCCGATCATATCGCCCATCATGCCAGGGCGGTGTGCCAGTGAGCACGGGTCGCCTGGTGATGATGGGGGCGCTGGTCTGCGCGGCAGCGCCAGGCATCGCGGCCGGCCCGTTGCGTTTCTGGAATCTCACCGCCGTCGCGATCACGAGGCTGGAGCTCGCTCCGGCGGGAACGCAGGCGTGGGGGACGAACCAGACGGCCAACGATCCCGATGGCGCGGTGGACGCCGATGAACGGCTGAGGCTGAGCGGTGTTCAGCCAGGACGTTACGACGTGCGGGTGACCGACAAGGCCGGCCGCGTTTGCACGGTGCGGAACGTGAACGTCGTTGCGGACAAGCCATATGCGTTCTCGATTTCCGACAAGGATCTGCGCGACTGCCGCCAGTGAACGGGGCGGCCGCTTGGGCCTGTCCGCACTTCAGGCTTCACCATTACGGCAGAGGGAAACGCGACATGATAGCACGAACGGTGACACGCCTGGTGGTGGGGACCTGCTTGATGACTGCTCTCACGGCAGTGCCGCTCCACCTTGCGCTGGCGCAGCAGCAGATGCAGCAGGGAACGACCTCCGGACCCGCGGTGGGCACGCCTGCCACGATGGGAACCGGCGGCGTGACGGCCGCGTCGCCCCATCAGCTGCAGGACACGCGCGATCAGGGCGGGCCGGCTGTCAAGCCGGAGCTCAGTCAGTCGGGCGGTGCGAGCAACAAGGGGCGCCAAGGGCGGCCGGGCACGGAGTCGGGCAAAACTCAATAAGAACGGGGCGGGAAGAATAGAGCAGGCGGCCGTCGACCTGCTGCTTGTGCGAACGCTGACGAGCGGTTAACCCGTTGTCACGGCGTGTTGCAGGGGCGGCGGGCCGCTTCTAGTATGCGCCCGGAGTTTGGCCGTGCTCGCGGCCAGCCGATGCGAGAACATCGAGGGGAAGATGCCCGACCCGGAAGCTGTCACTACCGCCCCGCCTGATCGGGCGGCGTGCCGAGAACCGATCCAGCGCCGACCGGTTCCGCCCCTTTCGCGTTCAGGCATCCTCCCAAGATAGAAGCTGGCCGACGCGTCACGCCAGACCTCGCAGCAAGGACTTCCCGCCGATGGCCGGACTGCACGACAGCGACTACAAGAACCCGGTGCTCAACTGGATCGACACCCGCCTGCCGATCCTGAGCGTGATGCACAAGGAGTATGGCGCGTTTCCGACTCCGAAGAACTTCAACTATTTCTGGAACTTCGGCGCGATGGCGGTGGTGACGCTGGTGGTGATGATCGCCACCGGCGTGTTCCTGGCGATGAACTATCAGCCGAACACCGGGCTGGCGTTCGATTCCGTGCAGCACATCATGCGAGACGTGAATTACGGGTGGCTGATCCGCTACATCCACCAGAACGGCGCATCGATGTTCTTCATCGTCACGTACATCCACATGCTGCGGGGGATGTACTACGGCTCCTACAAGAAGCCGCGCGAGCTGCTTTGGATGCTCGGCGTCGTGATCCTGCTGGTGCTGATGGCGACCGCGTTCATGGGCTACGTGCTGCCCTGGGGGCAGATGTCGTTCTGGGGTGCGACTGTCATCACCAACCTGTTCTCGGCGTTCCCAGTGGTCGGGCACGGCATCGTCACCTTGCTGTGGGGCGGATTCAGCGTCGACAATCCCACGCTCAACCGCTTCTTCGCGCTGCACTATCTGCTGCCCTTCATCCTGATCGGCGTGGTGTTCCTGCACGTGGTGGCGCTGCACATCACCGGATCGAACAACCCGCTCGGCATCGATCCGAAGGGGCCGCAAGATACAATTCCATTCCATCCATACTATACCATCAAAGACAGCGTCGGCCTTTGCGCCTTCCTGGTGTTCTGGTCGGCATTCGTGTTCTTCGCGCCCAACGTGCTGGCCGACCCGAACAACTTCATTCCCGCCAATCCGCTGCAAACTCCGCCCGATATCGTGCCGGAGTGGTACTTCCTGCCGTTCTACGCGATGCTGCGGTCGGTGCCGAACAAGCTCGGCGGCGTGTCCGTGATGTTCTTCTCGATCCTCGTGCTGTTCTTCCTGCCCTGGCTCGACACCAGCAGGGTGCGCAGCGCGCGCTTCCGTCCCATCTTTCGTCAGGTCATCTGGGTCTGGGTGGCCGCCTGCATCGCGCTCGGCGCCGTCGGGGCGCATCCGCCCGAGGGCTACTGGGTCGTGATCGGTCGCGTCTGCACGCTGTACTACTTCCTCCATTTCCTGGTGATTATGCCGCTGCTGGGCAAGCTCGAACGGCCGCTGCCGCTGCCGGAGAGCATCAGCAGATCGGTGACCGGAGGCGGCCCATTGCCCTCCGGCGCCGCGGCCAAGCCGATGGAGAAGGCGTGATGCGCATCCTTCGGGCCGTCCTGGTCGGCGCGCTGCTCGGCGTTCTCGCGGCGCCCGCGATGGCGCAGGAGACGCCGCCGCTGCCCAATCCCGGATGGAGCTTCGACGGGTTGTTCGGCAGCTACGACGTTGCGGCCGCGCAGCGCGGCTTCTGGGTCTATTTCAAGGTGTGTTCCACCTGCCACACGATGAAGGAGATGCATTATCGCGACCTCGCCGCCATCGGGCTGAGCGAGGGACAGATCAAGGCGATCGCCGCCAGCGTCACGGTGCCACAGGGCATCAACGATCAGGGCGAGCCAATCACCGGGCCCGCGCGGCCGGCCGACGAGTTCAAGGCGCCCTTTCCGAACGACGCCGCTGCGCGCGCCGCGCTTGGCGGTGCCCTGCCGCCCGATCTGTCGCTGATCACGAATGCGCGGGAGGGCCACGCCGACTACGTCTATGGCATCCTCAACGGATTCACGGATCCGCCGAAGGGCGTGGATGTGCCCGCGGGCAAATACTACAATGAGTATTTCCCCGGCCACCTGATCTCCATGCCGCCGCCGCTGCATGATGACGGTGTCGAGTACGCGGACGGCACCAAGGCGACGGTGCCGCAGATGGCGCACGACGTGGTGACGTTCCTGGAATGGGCGGCCAATCCGGAGTTGGTGCAGCGCAAGCAGATCGGCGTACGGGTCATCCTGTTCCTGCTGCTGATGACCGGCCTGACCTACGCCGCCAAGCGCAAGGTCTGGGCCGACGTCCACTGAGGCGAAATACAAGAGGCCCTCCATGCGCGATCCGGTCGCGCCGGTGATCGGCATCGTCGGCGGCTCGGGCCTCTATGATATTGAGGGCCTAGAGGAGAAAACCTGGCGGCACATGGCCACGCCTTGGGGCGAGCCGTCGGACGCGCTGTTGTTCGGATAGCTCGCTGGCGTGGCATGCGTGTTCCTGCCGCGTCATGGGCGCGGCCATCCGCTCTCGCCCACCCACCTCAACTACCGCGCCAACATCGACGCGCTGAAGCGCGCCGGAGTGACCGACGTGCTCTCGCTGTCAGCGGTGGGTAGCCTGAAGGGCGAGCTGCCGCCGGGGCAGTTCGTGATCGTGGACCAGTTCATCGACCGCAGCTTCGCCCGCGAGAAGAGTTTCTTTGGCGAAGGCGTGGTAGCGCATGTCTCGATGGCGCACCCGGTCTGCGCCCGGCTGGGCGATGCGATGGAAGAAGGCGCGCGCGGCCTCGGCCTGCCGGTCACGCGCGGCGGCACCTACCTGGTGATGGAAGGTCCGCAATTCTCGACCAAGGCCGAAAGTGCGCTCTATCGAAGCTGGGGGTGCAGCGTCATCGGCATGACCAACATGCCGGAGGCCAAGCTCGCCCGCGAGGCCGAGCTCTGCTATGCGACGCTCGCCATGGTGACCGACTTCGATTGCTGGCATCCGGACCATGACCACGTGACCGTGGAGGCCGTGGTCAAGGTGCTGTTGGAGAATGCGGACAAGGCCCGCGCGCTGGTGCGGAGCGTCGTGCCCGTGCTGGGCATGCGGCGCGGCCCGTGTCCATGCGGGTGCGATCGGTCGCTGGACAACGCCGTGATCACCGCGACCCACATGCGCGACCCCGCGCAGGTCACCAAGCTGGATGCGGTCGCCGGCCGGGTGCTGAGGTAGCGGCATGGTCGATATGGCATTGGCGCTCCAGGGCGGCGGGACGCACGGCGCCTTCACCTGGGGCGTGCTTGACCGGCTGCTCGACGAGATGGCGAGCGGCGGGCTGCGGATCAGCGGCATCAGCGGCGCAAGCGCAGGTGCGATCAACGCCGCGCTGTGCGCCGCCGGCCTGGCGCAAGGAGGACCAGCGGCGGCTCAGGTAAAACTGCGGACGTTCTGGGAGGGAGTGTCCCAGCGCGGCGCCAGTGCCGGGAACGCGCTGTTCGGCTACGCAACGTCCAGCCTGTTCGGGTTCAACATCGACTGGAGTCCCGGCGCGATCGTGCAGGAGGCGTTGGGGCTGGTCATCTCGCCGTACACGAACCCGTTCTATTACGACTATCTCGGCCCCCTGCTCCGCGATCAGTTCGGTCCTGCGCAGCTGGCCGCGTTGAACGCGGTCGAGGCGACGCGGGTGTTCGTGTCCGCGACCAACGTCCGGACCAATGCGGTCGAGGTATTCTCCCAGCCTGACATCACGGTGGACGCGCTGCGCGCCTCGGCCTGTCTGCCGGCGGAGTTCAAGGCGGTGGAGGTCGGCGGCGAGTTCTACTGGGATGGCGGCTACATCGCCAACCCCGCGCTCAATCCGCTGCTTGACGTGGCTGACGACCTGCTGCTCGTCGTGGTCAATCCGTTTCTCTATGAGCACCCGCCGCCGACCACGGCGCGGCAGATCCTCGATCGGGTGAACCAGATCACGTTCAACGCGTCGCTGCTGCTGGAAGTGAATGCGATCGAGGCGGTGAACAACGTGCTGCGTGCGCAAGGCACCGCGGCCGGAGGCCGCTACCGGCCGATCCGTTTCCACATGATACAAAACGAGCGTTTCATGGAGACCTTGGGGTTCGTCTCCAAGAGCAGCACGTCTTGGGCGCTGATCAGCACCCTGTTCGACAAGGGCCGGAGCGCCGCGGCGGACTGGATCAAGGCACATCGGAGCCAAGTAGGACGGGAGTCGTCGATCGATCCTAAGTCCGACCTGATCGATCGCGTGCTGAAGCCCCGTGGGCGTGGAAATACCAGCGTTCCATCTCGTCGGGGGGGCAATATTAGCTAACCAAACGACCAAATTTTCCGAAACGGCTCTGCGCTGTCTCAGCCGGTCATCAGATTGCCGAACAACTCCCAGTTGCGTCCGTTGAACCGTATAGGCTGCATCTGCTTCAGGGGGCGGTAATCGTCGGGGCTGGTGTTGATCGTGATGCCAGGCAGCAGTAGAGGCGGCCTGAGATCATGCAGGTTCGCGGCCTGTCGCATGATGTTTTCGCGGCTTAGATCGTTTTTGCACTGCCGCAGCACCTGCACCAGGGTCTGCGAGACCAGATAGGCGAAAATGTTGGCACCGTCGCGCATGTTGCCTTGGGGATAGTACTTGCCCATCCAGTTGTGCCACTCGATCATTCCCGGGTCGTTCTGCCACTGCGGATCAGTCGCATCCTTGAGATAGCCCACGGACAGGATGCCGGCCGAGTTTTCCAGCCCTGCGGGCTCCAGGGTCTCGGACACGGATGCGGACACGCTGGTCAGTATGTGCAAAGGCCTCCAATCCAGATTATGAACCCGCCGGATCGCTTGCGCCGCGAACTTGGGCACTGAAATGTCGAAGAACGTGTCAGCTCCCGATGCTTGCAGGGATTGAACCTGCGAATCGACCGTCGGGTCGGTTGCCTGATACGTCAGCTTCTGCACGATCATCGTTTTCGCTTTGTCGCCGAGAGCTTCCGTGAACCCGTCCACATAGTCGCGGCCGCCAAGCGAGTCCTGGACCAGGATACCGATCCTGGCATCGGGCTTATGGTCGAGAATGAACCTGGCATCGACGTGCGCTTCCGTCCGGTAGGATGGTTGCCATGCCATGGTCCAGGGAAAATGGCGGGGATCGTTCCACTTGCTGCTGCCATCGGAGAGGAACAGCTGCGGAATGTGGCGATCGTTCAGATAGCGCTGGATGGCGCCGTTCGTCACGTCGCCCAAGCTCTGGAAAATGAACGCCACGTGATCGGCTTCGACCAACTCACGGGTCTGCTCGACCGTTTTCGGGGGACTGTAAGCGTCGTCCCGACTGATCAAGGTAATCTTGCGACCATTGATGCCGCCCTGGGCGTTAATCATGGCGAAGTAGGCCTGTTCGGCCCGGCCTATGGTGCTGTAGCTCGACAGCGGCCCGCTATACGGCATGGTCTGCCCAATCTTGATCTCGGTGGCGGTTACGCCGGGCATGTCCGCGGCCCCTGCACGCCGTGTCACGGCCGCTCCGGCAATGGCGAGGCCACTGGCCATGATTCCTCGTCTCGTGATCATGTGATTGCTCCGTCCCGTTTCTTCCCGTTTCGTGAGCGGCCAAATGTGGATGGCGACCGTGAGTTGCGCAACTGACGATTTCCTCAGTCCACTTCGAGACCGCTTTGTCTGGCTCTCCCCGTGCATTGCGCTCGGGACTGGCGCTTGGTCTGTGCAGGAAAGGTTTCTAACTACCGGACGATCCCCGCTGCACGCAGCGCCGCCACGTGCTCGGCGGCGTAGCCCGCCTCGCGCAATATGGCGTCGGTGTGCTCACCTGCGGCGGGCGGTTGCAGCCTAAGTCCCAAAGTCGCCTCGTCGATCGAGACGGGCAGGGGCGGCAGTTCCGCCGTCGTCCCGTCCGGCATTCGTACGGCCAGCGCGTGCGCCAGCATCTGCGGGTCGTGGAACAGGTCCGATGGCGTGTTCACCGGCGAGAACGGGATGCCTGCTTCGTCCATGACGCGGGTGAGCGTAGCGCGGTCATGCGCGCGGGCGACGTCCGCCACATGTTCGCGCAGCGCGGCCCGGTTCCTCACGCGATCGGCGTTGGTCCTGAAACGTGGGTCGGCGAACAGCTCGAGGCGGGCGAAGTGCTCGCAGAAGGCCCGCCAGTGATTGTCCGAGGTGATTCCGACGAACAGCATCTCGCCGTCGGCGGTATCGAAGGTCTCGTAGATGCCCCAGGCGCTCTCGCGCACGGGCATCGGCGGCACGGGCTGGCCGCTCGCGGCTTCGCCGGCCATGTGCTGGGCCACCAGGAAGGCCGAGGATTCGAATAGCGCGCTGGTCACCTTCCGGCCCCGTCCGTCATGGTCGCGGCTGCGCAGCGCCGCCAGGATCGCGACGTCGCCCATCACCCCACCCATGATGTCGATGACCGAGGAGCCGGCGCGCAGCGGCCGGCCTGGCGGGCCGGTCATGTAGGCGAGCCCGGTCATGAACTGGACCACCTCGTCCAGCGCCGGGCGGTGCTCGTAGGGGCCGGGCAGGAAGCCCTTCAGCGCGCAGTAGATCAGGCGCGGATTGACCGCGCGCGCCTGCTCCCATCCCAGGCCGAGGCGTTCCATCGTGCCAGGGCCGTAATTCTCGATCAGCACGTCGGCGCGGGCCAGCAGGTCGCGCGCCACCGCCACCCCGCCTTGGTGCTTAAGATCAATGCAAATGCAGCGCTTGTTGCGGTTGAAGTAGGAGAAGAACCCGGTGGCGAAGCCATGCAGACGCCGTGTGCGATCGCCGTCCGGCGCCGGTTCCACCCGGATCACGTCCGCCCCCAGATCGGCCAGCACCACCCCGCAAGTCGGCCCCATGACGGTGTGCGTGAACTCCAGGACGGTGAGGCCCTCCAGCGGCAGACCCATGCGCATCCTCCGAACGGTCCGGCGATGCATAAACTCGGGCCGGGCGCTGTCAATCGAGCCCGGCAACGCGGATCGCGGCCTGGCGTTGTGCCGCTGACGAGACAGGAGGCAAGGCGATGCGTAGGACATTGATCGCGGCGGGCTGGCTGCTGGCCATGGCCGGCACGGCGTTGGCCCAGCAAAGCCAGGGACCGACCCAAGGGCAGGGCACTGGCGGGCCGAAGCCGGGGAACCAGCAGAACAGCGGCCTGTTCACCCGAAATGAGCCGGTGCCGATGTACTCGACCAGCAACAACAAAGCGACTGCGTCCATGCAGGCACCTGGGACGTCATCGCCGAACGCGGGCAGCACCGGGCTTGCCGGCTCTGGCAGCCAGTCTTATGGCTGGGCTGCGCCGGCCTATAACTCGTCGCCTGGCCAGCGATAGCGCGCTCAGCCGGCCAACACCGCCTCGGCCTCGCGGCGGGCCTGGGCAGAGCGGACCAGGGACGCTTTCATGGTCACCAGCGCCTCGGTCATCGCCTCCAGGGTGGCGGGGTCCACCCCTTGCGCCACGATATCGAAGATGTCGGCCCGCTGATGGTCGATCTCGCGCAACATGGGGAACGCCGGAGCGCGGAGATGCAGGCGCCAGATGCGCCGGTCGCGCGGGTCCGGCCGGCGTTCGACCATGCCGCGCGCCTCCAGGCGGTCGATCAGGCGGGCGACGGTGATCGGCTCGACCTCCAGCAGCTCGGCCAGCTCCTTCTGCGAGATGCCGGGCTGACGTTCGAGCCAAATCAGGATCGCCCATTGGGCGCGTGTCATGCCTTGGCAGCGCGCGCGCTTGTCGGCATCGACGCGGAGCAGCCGGGCCACATCGTGGAGCAGAAACAGAAGCTCGTGCCGATAATCCGCCACGGCAGGAGACCCTCGATAGTGTCCTTATTATAAGCACACGTTATGATAGAGGTTCCAGGGCCGGCCCCATGCAGCCTTCGCAGAGCCGATATCCGTGGTTCCCATGAGGCGGCAGCATGCGGATGCCTGGAGATGGCTGCTCGGGAGAGGCCGGATGCTGTTGAGCTACGTGCTGATCGGGCTCGGTGGAGCGCTGGGAAGCATGGCGCGCGCTTGGGCCACGCTCGCCGTGGCTCGGGTGGCCGGAGCCACGTTTCCCTGGGGCACCATCCTCATCAACGTCCTCGGATCCTTCGTGATCGGGTTTTTCGGCACGCTGACCGACGGGGTCGGCGGCCGCTTCGCCGCGACGGCCGAGGCGCGGGCCTTCGTCATGATCGGGGTATGCGGCGGGTTCACCACCTTCTCGTCATTCAGCCTGCAGACGCTGGAGCTGCTGCGCCATGGCCGGGCGGGGCCGGCCATCGCGAATATCGGACTATCCGTTGCGCTGTGCCTCGCGGCGGTAGCGGCGGGTCATTATGGCGCGGCGGCGCTGGTCCGGCGGTAGCCTTGACGCCGGGCCATGGCGCATTCTTGTTGACCACGCAAGCAAGGCCGGCCTAACCCCGCGCGAAACTGCGGGACGTTATTCCGGATGAAGCTGCTTCTGACCGGTGGCTGCGGATTTATCGGCTCGGCCGTCGTGCGGCACCTGATGCGCTGCACGGGCCATGTCGTCGTCAACGTGGACAAGATGACCTATGCCGCCTCCGAGGAGGCGCTGGAGGAGGCGCGGCATCACCCGCGCCACATCCTGGTGCGCGCCGACATCGCCGATCCCGCGGCGATGCGGGATGTGCTCGCGACCCACCGGCCCGACGCGGTGATGCACCTGGCCGCCGAAAGCCATGTCGATCGATCCATCGACGGACCGGGCGCCTTCATCCAGACCAACGTCGTCGGCAGCTTCGTGCTGTTGGAGGCGGCAAGGCGCCACTGGGCGGGGCTGCCGCCGGGCGCACGGAACGCCTTCCGCTTCCACCACGTCTCCACCGACGAGGTGTTCGGCGCCCTCGGCGCGGGCGACCCGGCCTTCACCGAGGAGACGCGCTACGACCCGCGCAGCCCTTACGCGGCGTCCAAGGCCGCGTCCGACCATCTGGCGCGGGCATGGTTCCACACCTACGGGTTGCCGGTCATCGTCAGCAACACCACGAACAATTACGGCCCGTGGCAATTTCCCGAGAAGCTGATCCCGCTGGTGACGCTGAACGCACTGGAGGGCAAGGAACTGCCGGTGTACGGCGACGGGTCGAACCAGCGCGACTGGCTGTTCGTCGAGGACCATGCGGCGGCGCTGGTGCGCGTGGTCGAGCAGGGGGCGCCCGGAGCGACCTATGCCATCGGCGCCCGCCAGCCGCGCACCAATCTCGACGTGGTGCGCGCGATCTGCGCCCATCTCGACCGCCGCGCGCCCGACCCTGCCGGCCCGCGGGAGCGGCTGATCCGCTTCGTCGCCGACCGGCCGGGCCACGATTTCCGCTACGAGATCGACCCGGCGCGCACGGAGGCCGCGTTGGAGTGGCGCGCGCCGCACAATTTCGAGGCTGGGCTGTCGCGCACCATCGATTGGTACCTGGAGAACCGCGCCTGGTGGCAAGGCGTTCGGTCACGCTATGCCGGGCAGCGGCTCGGCACGAACGCGGAGATTGCCGCGTGAAGGGCATCATCCTCGCCGGCGGCTCCGGCACCAGGCTGCATCCGGCGACGCTTGCCGCCTCCAAGCAGCTCCTGCCGGTCTATGACAAGCCAATGGTCTATTACCCGCTTTCGACGCTGATGCTGGCGGGAATCCGAGATATCCTGGTGATCTCCACGCCACAGGATCTCCCGCAGTTCCGCCGCCTACTGGGCGACGGCGCGCGGCTCGGCATCCGCATCGCCTATGCCGAGCAGCCGCGGCCGGAGGGGCTGGCGCAAGCCTTCCTGATCGGACGGGACTGGATCGCGGGCGAGGCCTGCGCATTGGCGCTTGGCGACAACCTGATCCACGCCGACCACCTCTCGACCTTGCTCCGCAGAGCCGTCGAGCGCGCGAGCGGGGCCACCGTGTTCGCCTATGAGGTGCGCGACCCGGAGCGATATGGCGTGGTCATGTTCGACGAGTCCGGGCGCGCGGTCGAGATCGAGGAGAAGCCGGTCGCCCCGCGCTCCGACTGGGCAGTGACGGGCCTTTATTTCTACGACCGGAGCGTGACGGAGCTCGCTTCCGCCATCCGCCCCTCCGCGCGCGGGGAGCTGGAGATCACCGACCTCAACCGCATCTATCTTGAGGCGGGCCAGTTGCATGTCGAGCGCTTGTCGCGCGGCTGCGCGTGGCTGGACGCGGGCACGCCCGACAGCCTGCTGCAAGCGGCGACGTATGTGCAGACCATCCAGGCCCGCACCGGGTTGCTCGTGGGCTGCCCGGAGGAGGTGGCGTTCCGCATGGGCTTCATCGACGCCGCCGCGCTGCGGCGCGAGGCCGAAGCGTTGGGCAAGACCGAGCTTGGCCGGGCGCTGCGGGATGTGGCGGACGGGAAGCACGGATGAACGTCGAGCGCCTGGCGATCCCGGAAGTTCTGCTGGTGACCCCGCCGCGCTTCGCCGATCAGCGCGGGTTCTTTTCCGAGACCTGGAGCCAGCGGCGCTACGCCGCGCTCGGCATCGCTGGGCCGTTCGTCCAGGATAACCATAGCCTGTCGTCCCGGCGCGGGACGGTCCGGGGGCTGCACCTGCAGGTGGCGCCGAATGTACAAGGCAAGCTGGTGCGCTGCGTGCGCGGGGCGATCTGGGACGTGGCGGTGGATGTCCGCTACGGCTCGCCCAGCTACGGCAAGCATGTCGCGGCGGTGCTGAGCGCGGAGAACTGGTCTCAGCTCTGGATTCCCGGCGGCTTCCTGCACGGGTTCTGCACGCTCGAACCGGAGACCGAAGTGAGCTACAAGGTCACCGCGGATTATGACCGCGCCGCCGAGCGTGGGGTGATCTGGAACGATCCCGACCTGGTGCTGCCCTGGCCGGTATCGCGGGAAGCCGCGCTGCTGTCCGACAAGGACATCGAGTTGCCGCAGTTGCGCGACTGCCCGGCCTGGTTCGCCGTATGACGATCCTGGTCACCGGCGGGGCGGGCCAGCTCGCCACTGCGCTGGCGATGGCCGGTGGCGACCGGGTGCGGCGCGTGGGGCGGCCCGATTTCGATTTCGACCGGCTAGAAAGTGTCAAGGCCGTGTTCCGCGCCATGTCTCCCTCCCTCTTGGTCAACGCCGCCTCCTACACAGCCGTTGATGCCGCCGAAGCGGATGCCGAGGCCGCGTTCCGGGCCAACCACGAGGGGCCGGCGCTGCTGGCGCGGCTCTGCGCGGAGGCGGGTGCGGGGCTGATCCATGTCTCCACCGATTACGTGTTCGACGGACTGAAGGGCGCGCCGTACGATGAGCTCGACTTGACCTCCCCGCAGGGCGTGTATGGCGCGAGCAAGCTTGCCGGGGAGGAGGCGGTGCTTCGGGAATGCCCGAGCGCGATCGTGCTGCGCACCTCCTGGGTCTATTCGCCGACGGGAAAGAACTTCGTCCGCACCATGCTGGCGGCGGCACGCCGGACTAGCCGGCTGCGCGTCGTCGCCGATCAGCGGGGCTGCCCTACCGCGGCCGCCGACCTCGCGGATGCGATCCTGGCGATCGCCGAGCGCCTGAGCGACCACGCCGGCATATTCCATGCCGCCGGGACCGGATGGACAACGTGGCACGGCCTCGCGCAGGCGACATTCGAGGAGGCGGCGCGCCACGGTCTGACCCCGCCCGAGGTGGAGGCCATCGCCACCGCCGACTGGCCCACCCCGGCCCGACGGCCGCCCGAACTCGCGGCTGGACTGCGGCAAGCTGGCCGCCACGTTCGGCGTTCGCCTGCCGCATTGGCGCGACAGCATTCGGGCGACGGTGGACGCGATCTTCGCGGCCGAGCGGGCCGCCGCCTAGTCCGAACTTCGGAGCCATCTGGCGAGATTGCAGGGCGGGTCTGACCCTCCCGTGCCAGCCGCCGTCAGGTCAGCAGCGCGGGCCGGTTTCGCCGGTCGGGCGACCCTCTGCTATGAGCGGCGCAGAGCGATGCAACCCGCGGGCCCCATCACCTCTGACATCGTCCTTCTCGGCGCCGGGCACGCGCATGTGGAGGTATTGCGTCGGTTCGCGCTGCATCCCGAGCGCGGAATCCGGCTGACGCTGATCGCGCGGGAGCCGCACACCCCCTATTCTGGAATGCTGCCGGGGTTGCTGCGAGGCGATTACGGGTTCGACGCGGCGCATATCGATCTCGCGCCCCTGGCCGCGGCGGCGGCGGCGCGGCTGATCCTGGCCGAGGCCGACGGCATCGATCTGGCAGCCCGCACCGTGTCGATGGCGGGCCGGCCGCCCATTCCGTTCGATCTCCTGTCGCTCGATGTCGGTGGGCTGCCGCTGATGCCCCCCGACGCCGGGATTCCGGTCAAGCCGATCGGGCGGTTTCTCGACCGGCTCGGCACTCTGGAAACCGAGCTTCCGCCGGGTGCGCGTATCGCCGTGATCGGCGGGGGCGCCGGCGGGACCGAACTGGCGCTGGCGCTGGCGCGGCGCTTTGCCGGACAGGTGCGGATCGCGCTGGTCGCGGCGGACGCCGAGCCGCTGACGGAGGCTCCACGTCGCGCCCGCGCCGTCGTGAGCGGCGCGCTGGCCGAGGCCGGGGTGGAGATGGTGTGCGGAGTGCGGGCCGAAGCCCTGATAGGCGGGCGGCTCGCGCTGTCGGACGGCAGCATCCTCGACGCCGCCGCCGCGCTCTGGGCGACCAGCGTGGTCGGGCCGCGCTTCCTGGCCGCCTCCGGTCTGGCCTGCGACAACTCCGGCTGCGTGCGCGTCGGGCGGGATCTGCGCAGCATCAGCCACCCTTTCGTGTTCGCCGCCGGCGACTGCGCGAGCTTGATCGGGGCGCCGCGGCCGAAGGCCGGGGTGTGGGCGGTTCGTGCCGGCGTGCCGCTCGCCGAGAACCTGCGCCGGACCGCGCAGGGCCGCCCCACGCGGCAGTGGCGACCGCAGGCGCAGGCGCTGGTGATCCTGGGGCTCGGGGATGGGCGAGCCGTCGCGTGGCGGAACGGGATTACTGCCTCGGGCCGGCTGATGTGGCGCTGGAAGGACTGGATCGACCGGCGATGGATGAGGATGTACGCCATGCGCATGGCCGCGCCCACGGGCGAGCAGGCCGAGGCGATGCGCTGCGCCGGGTGCGGCGGCAAGATCGGCGCCGCGGCTCTGGCGGATGTGCTGGCCAGGCTGCCAACGACGCCGCGCTCCGATATCCTGCTTGGCCTCGCCGGCGCCGACGACGCGGCCATCGTGCAGCCGCCGCCCGGCCGGGCGGTGGTGCAGAGCGTGGATCATTTCCGCGATTTCCTGGGCGACCCGTTTCTCTTCGGCCAGATCGCCGCGGCGCACGCCCTGTCCGACATCCATGCGATGGGGGCGCGGCCGTGGACGGCGCTGGCCGTCGCCACTGTCCCCTATGCGCCCGGCGGACGCATGGGCGCCGACCTCGCGGCCATGATGCAGGGTGCCGCGCTGGTGCTGGAGGCGGATGACTGCGCGCTAGTCGGCGGACACTCCGGGGAGGGCGCGGAGGCGACGCTGGGCTTTGCCGTCTCCGGGCTGGTGGAGCCGCGCCGCGCCTGGCGGAAGGCGGGACTGCGGGCGGGCGACGCGCTGATCCTGACCAAGCCCCTGGGCACCGGGGTGATCCTGGCCGGACAGATGCGGGGCCTGACCAAGGCGCGCTGGCTGCAGGCGGCGGTCGCGTCCATGTGCCGCACCAACGCCGAGGCGGCCCGCGTTCTGCGCGCGCATGGCGTGTCCGCCTGCACCGACGTCACCGGCTTCGGCCTCGCCGGGCACCTTGCGGAGATGCTGCGCGCCTCCGCCATGTCCGCCAGGCTGCACCCGTCCGAGGTGCCGCTGTTGCCGGGGGCGCTGGAGCTGGCCCAAGCCGGGATTGAGAGCACGCTCGCGCCCGACAATCGTCGGCTGCTGGAGTTCTCCGAACGCGGGCCGCTGATCGATCTGCTGAACGATCCCCAGACATCGGGCGGTCTGCTCGCGGGCGTATCTCCAACGCGCGCGGGAGCGTGTGTGGCGGCACTGCGAGCCGCCGGGCTGGAGGCGGCGATCATCGGAGCCGTCGAGCCGGCTGGAGATGAGCTTCCGAAGCTGCTGCTTCAGCTGTAGGCGATGGAGGGGCTCTGGCGCAGACCCGCCGCGCCGGAGGTGCTATCTGTCGCGGGTCGCAACGCAAAGCCACCCACGAAGGCAGCACATCATGCGCCAACACCGTATCGCCGCCATCCCCGCCGACGGCATCGGCCCCGAGGTCATCAGCGCCGGACTCGAGGTGCTGGAGGCGGTCGCCGCGCGCGATGGCGGGTTCCGCCTTGCCGTCGATCACTACGCCTGGGGCTCGGACTGGTATCGCAAGCACGGCGTGCTCATGCCGCCCGACGGGCTGGCCTGGTTGCGCACGGCGGATGCCATCTACTTCGGCGCCGTGGGCGATCCCGACATCCCCGACCACGTCACGCTCTGGGGCCTGCGGCTGCCGATCTGCCAGGGCTTCGACCAATACGCGAATGTCCGGCCGACGCGCATCCTGCCGGGCATCACCTCGCCGCTGCGCGACGTCGGACCCGGCGACCTCGATTGGGTCATCGTGCGCGAGAACAGCGAGGGCGAGTACGCCGGCCACGGCGGGCGGGCACATCGCGGCCTGCCGGAGGAAGTGGCGACCGAGACCGCCATCTTCACGCGTACCGGGGTGGAGCGGATCATGCGCTACGCCTTCGGCATCGCGCGCGGTCGGCCGCGCCGCCACTTGACGGTCGTGACCAAATCCAACGCGCAGCGTCACGGAATGGTGTTCTGGGACGAGATCGCCGCGCTGGTCGCGCGCGACTTTCCCGAGGTCACATGGGACAAGGAGCTGGTGGATGCGATGACCACGCGCCTGGTTCGCCGGCCCAAGACGATCGACACGGTGGTGGCGACGAACCTGCATGCCGACATCCTGTCCGATCTAGCCGCCGCGCTGGCCGGCTCGCTCGGCATCGCGCCCACCGCCAACATCAACCCGGAGCGGCGCAGCCCCTCGATGTTCGAGCCGATCCACGGTTCGGCCTTCGACATCGTGGGCAAGGGCATTGCCAACCCGGTGGCGAGCTTCTGGACTGGCGCCATGATGCTCGAGCATCTGGGCGAGAAGCCGGCGGCGGAGCTGCTGATGCGCGCTGTCGAGCAGGTCTGCGCCGCCGGAATCATGACCCCCGACCTCGGCGGGAGCGCAAGCACACAGTCGGTGACGCACGCGGTCTGCGAGGCGGTGCGCGGGATTAATCAATGAGCCTTGTCGGGACGTAGGCCTCAAGCGACTGATTGTGACCTGGATCACAGCGCTTCGCATCCGCTCTGGCGAGTATCAGCCCTGATGGCGAATTTCTGGCGCCATGCCCGGAAAACGCCATCGATCGATCCAACCGCCGCCTTGGCGATGACCGATCCTCACGCATCGACAGACGCACGGAGCGCGAGATGGACCATAGGACCCAGCAGCGGCTCGACGACATCGCCCGCGAGCAGTTCCGCATGTTCGACGGCATCGGCGACCGCATCGCACTCAGCGACGAGGACCGGCGCCGCGTGCTCCTGCTTTCCGATGAGGAGTGGTCGGCCTGGTCGCGCGTCCCGCACGGCGGCGAGTTGCCCGAGCACCCCGAGGTGGCGGTGATCCTGCTTCGAACTCGGCTCGGCGGCGCACCGCTTGGCTGTGATGGCGGAGCGACGGGGCGTTTCGTAGTCCTCTACCGCCCGCCATCCGCAAACCAGAGATGCCCCGAGCACATGCGGCTGTCATCGGCGGCGAGCCAGAGCACGAGGCGGGCGAGATCCTCGGGCATGACCTTGTGCTTGAGGAACTGCGCCTTCATCAGCTCGGCCTCGGCCTCGGGCGTCAGCCAGAGCGTTTTCTGGCGTTCCGTCATCACCCAACCGGGAATGACGCAATTGACGCGGATGTTGTCGGGGCCGAGGTCGCGCGCCATGCTGCGGGTCAGGCCTTCGATGGCGGCCTTGGCGGTGGTGTAGGCGGGCATCCCACCCTGGCCGAGATGCCAAGAGATCGAGCCGAAATTCACGATCGACCCACCGCCGGCCTCGCGCATCATCGGCGCGACCGCCTGGATGGCGAAGAACTGGTGCTTGAGATTCACCGCCATCCGCTCGTCCCAGTATCCGGGCGTGACGTCCTGCCAGCTATGGCGCTGATCGTTCGCGGCATTGTTGACCAGCGCGGTGATCGGGCCGAGCCGCGCGGCGGCGGCGGCGATGGCGGCCCGCAAGGCGGCGATGTCGGTAATGTCGCAGGTCTGGAAGTGCGGTTCCGGGTGCCCTTCTGCTTTCAGCCGTGCGGTCAGCGCATGGGCGGGCGCCTCGGCTACATCGACGAAGGCGACCCGCGCGCCCTGGGCGGCGAAGTGTGCCACCTCCGCCGCGCCAATTCCGCTGGCTCCGCCAGTGATGAACACGACGCGATCGCGCAGGCTCGGGTATTGGGCGAAGCGGCTCATGGGATCAACTGGCGCTCCTTCAATGCGGTGATGACCGCGTCCACGATCCGCTCGGGCGGCGGGGCGACGGAGACGACGATCGGGGCCTCGTCCGGCGTCGGCTCCTCCAGGGTCGCGAGTTGGCTGTCGAGCAGGCTGGGCGGCATGAAGTGTCCGGTGCGGTTGCGCACCCTCTCGGCCAGCAGCGCGTGCGAGCCCTCAAGATAGAGCAGCGCGACATTTTTGCGCGGCCCGATCAGGATGTCGCGGTAGCTGCGCTTGAGCGCCGAGCAGGCGACAACGGAGGAGCGGCCGGCGGCAAGTTCGGCATCGATCGCCTGCGCGATTGCCCGCAGCCATGGCAGCCGGTCGGCATCGTCGAGCGGGATTCCCTGGCTCATCTTGGCGACGTTGCTCGGCGGGTGGTACGTGTCGCCCTCCAGCACGTCCCAGCCGAGCCGGGCGGCGACGCCGCGGGCGATCGTGGTCTTGCCGCTGCCGGAGACGCCCATCATCACGACGACGCAGGCCATTGCCGGGGCCTATTTCTGCTTCAGCATGTGTTCGAGATGCCCGCCGAAGCCGAAGCGCATCGCCGACAGGATCTTCTCCCCGAACGTATGGTCGCGGCGGGAGCGGAAGCGCGTGAACAGCGCGGCGGCGAGCACATTCGCCGGCACCGCCTCCTCGACCGCCGCCTCGACGGTCCAGCGGCCCTCGCCGGAATCCTCGACGAACCCCGAGAAATGCTCGAGCTGCTCGTCGATCGCCAGGGCACCGGCGGTGAGATCGAGCAGCCAGGAGGAGACGACGCTGCCGCGCCGCCACACCTCGGCGATGTCGCCCATGTCGAGCGTGTAGCGCTCGCCCTCGGGCAGATCGTCGCGGGCGCGGTTCTTGAGGATGTCGAAGCCCTCGGCATAGGCCTGCATCATCCCGTACTCGATGCCGTTATGGACCATCTTGACGAAATGTCCGGCGCCGATCGGGCCGGCATGGATGTAGCCCTGCTCCGGGCGGGGGTCGCGGGCCTCGCGCCCTTGCGTACGCGGAATCTCGCCGAGGCCCGGGGCGAGGGCCGCGAAGATCGGGTCGAGATGGCGCACCGCCGCATCCTCGCCGCCGATCATCATGCAGTAGCCGCGCGCGAGCCCCCAGACGCCGCCCGAGGTGCCGCAATCGACGTAGCGTATGCCCTTGGTGGCGAGCGCGCGGCCGCGGCGGACGTCGTCCTTGTAGTAGGTGTTGCCGCCATCGATGATGATGTCGCCTTCTTGCATGTGGCGGCCGAGTTCGACCACCGCCTCCTCGGTGATACGCCCCGCCGGCAGCATGACCCAGACCGCGCGCGGCGGCGCCGTGCCGAGCTTGGCGACGATCTCCTGCAAGGAACCGGCCCCGGTCGCGCCCTCGGTGCCGAGTGCCGCGACGGTCTCGGCGTTCACGTCATAGACGACGCAGGAATGACCCGCGCGCATCAGCCGGCGCGAGATGTTGGAACCCATCCGGCCGAGCCCGACAACGCCGATCTGCATGTGTGTCTCCGCTTCCCTACTCGGCCGCCAGCCTCGGCACGAACGGCGCGACCTGCGCGCGTTCCCCGGCGCTGATCGGCTGCGGCCACCAGCGGTCCTCCCAGTCGGGGAACAGCGTTCTCACGCGCGGCATCACCGTCTCGGCGAACAGCTTGGTGTTGTACTTCGCCAGCTCCTTGCCCATGCTGCCGAACTGCAGGAGCAGCATCAGGTGGCCGACATTCAGCTCGTGCGCGACCTCCGTAAGCTGCTCCACCACTTCGTCGGGCGAGCCGATGATGACATAGCCGCGGTCAACGATCTCCCGCATCTCCGTCGCGCGCGCGGCGGCGCGGGCGCTGTTGGAGGCGGCGCGGCCGATCTGGCTGGTGATGCCGGCGCGCATGGTCGCCTCGGTCACATAGCCGGGCGGCGTCGCCCAGCGCGGATCGGTGTGCAGGCAGCGGCCATAGAAATACTCGGCGGGTTCGCGATACAACTCGAACGCCTGCTCGCGGGTCTCGGCGACCCCCACGAATTGCAGGAAGCCGGCGCGGTACGGGTTGCGGTCCTTGCCGAGGCGCGACATCTCGTTCCAGAACCCGTCCATGGTCGCCCGGCCGTCCTTGAAGCCGAAATAGGACAGGTAGCAATAGACGTAATCCATCCTGGCGCACCACTGCCAGGTCTCGACCGAGCCGCCGCCGGGAATCCAGACCGGCGGATGCGGGCGCTGGATCGGGCGCGGCCAGATGTTGACATAGCGCTGCTGGTTGAAGCGGCCGTTGAACGCGAAGGTGTCCGCCTCCTGCCAGGCTCGCATGACCAAGTCGTGCGCCTCCAGGTATCGTTCGCGCAGCATCGACGGATTCTGGCCATAGACGTAGCACGTGTCCATCGGCGTGCCGACCGGGAACCCCGCGATCAGCCGACCCCCGGAGATCACATCGATCATCGCGAACTCCTCCGCCACGCGGGTCGGCGGATTGTAGAGCGCGAGCGAGTTGCCCATCACGCAGATCGCGGTCTCGGTCGTGCGCCGCGCGAGGGCGCTGGCGATCAGGTTGGGCGAGGGCATCAGGCCGTAGCCGTTCGAGTGGTGCTCGTTGCAGCAGACCGCATCGAACCCGCAATCGGCCGCGAACTCCATCTCGTCCATGAAGTCGTTGTACATGTGATGGGCGCGCTTTGGGTCGAACAGCGAGGAGTGGATGTCCACCCACACCGAGGGATGCTTGTCGCGGAAATCGTCCGGCAGCTCGGTGTACGGCATCAGGTGGAACCACAGCAGCTTCATTGGGTACTCTCCGCTCGCCTCGTCGAGTATGGGGATCAGACCGGCCGCCCCGTCAACCTGGCCGGCAGCCGGAGCATGACCCGGAGTGCGCAACCGGCCGCCAGCCCGCATCGTGCGGCACATGGACTTGCTCCGGTTTACGATGCGGCAGATCGAATGGTCGGGCTAGAAGGTGCGCGTGGCCGAAACAGGCGACGACGATGCGGCGCACCTGTCCTGGCCGCGCGCCTCAGCCCCGTGCGCGCCTGGCCGTCGCAACCGCCGCTTGGTGTCGCAAGAGGCGCCCGATCTTCGCAGACGCGCTCGCCGCCGTGCGCGGGGAGGCCTGGCGGGAACAGGGTTTGCTCATGTCCCGCCGCGCCTCGGAGACGAGGAAACCCAGTCCCGCGCTGCGGGAGGCATCGCCTACGCGCTCGGCCACGTCGCGTGACCCTGGCCGAAAGTTCAAATTCGAGCTTAGAACCGCGCCACCGAGCAGGCGCCCCCAGCCGCGTGGAGCCTGTCGCAGAAGGCGCGGGCCTGGGCTTCGTCGGCGAAGCCGCCGGTGCGGACCCGCCACCAGGTGCGGCCGTTCGCCGTTGCCTCATTGAAGCTCGGCGTGCGCCCGGCCAGCAGGTGGGCATCCCGGTGGAGCAGGGTGCGCCACTGTGCCTCGGCCTCCTGACGGGTCGGCAGCGCGGCGAGCTGGACCTGCATGCCGTGCGCCGCGATAGCGGCGGGGCGGGTGGCCGGCGCGGGTTTCATCACCTCGGCATGCGGCGTTGGGGCCGGTGCCGCCGGCGCGGCGCTCGGCATTGACGAAGCGGCCTTTGGCAGCGACGGTGTCGAAGGCGGCTGTGGCGCCGGCTGCGCTAGGGCAGGTGAGGGCTCCGGTGCCTTGAGCGCCTGCGGGTCGGGCGTTTCCGGGGTTGGGGCCAGCTTGTCGCCCTCCGCATCATTCAGCCGACCCGAGAGGATCGAGTCGTTCCCGACTTTCAGACCGCCGGGATTGGCCGGCTTGACGCGCAGCGGCGCCTCGGACGCCGCGATGACCGGCACGCTGGCGTGATGCCCGCCCAGCGTGGACCAGGCACCGAGCACCACCAGGAGCATGCCGCCCAACCCGGCGGCGATTAGCGCCAGGCGCTTGGTCGCCGGGTCCATCCCGCCGGCGCGGGGCATGCGGAATTTTGTCGATTGGCCTGCCAGTTCTTCGGACACGTCACCCTCTCTCGCGCGGGCAACGCCCGCGGCTTCAGCGCATTTCCTCAACGGGCGTCACGCCCATCACGGCGAGGCCGGAACGGATCACCACGGCGGTCGCCGCCACCAGCGCAAGCCGGCCCAGGCTTTCCGCCCGGTGGCTGGCTTGCAGGAAGCGGAGTGTCGAATCGTCCTTGCCTCTATTCCACAGCATATGAAAGTCGGCTGCCAAGTCATACAGAAAAAACGCGATTCGGTGTGGTTCCCTTGCCTGGGCGGCGGCCTCCACGGTGCGCGGCCATTGCGCCAGGCGGCGGATCAGGGCCAGCTCTGGCTCCGCGCCCAGTCCGTCGAGCGCCACGCCGGCGAGAACCGCATCGGAGGTCGCCTCGGTGCCGAACATCTCCGCCGCGGCGCGCAGGACCGAACGGCAGCGGGCGTGGGCATACTGGACGTAGAACACGGGGTTGTCGCGGGTCTGCGCCACCACCTGGTCGAGGTCGAACTCCATCTGCGCGTCGGCCTTGCGGGTCAGCATGGTGAAGCGCACGGCGTCGCGGCCGACCTCGTCGATCAGATCGCGGAGCGTGACATAGGTTCCAGCGCGCTTGGACATGCGCACCGACTGGCCGCCACGCACCACATGCACGGTCTGGCACAGCACGGCTTCCAGCGTCGCCTGTCCGCGCGAGACCGCCTTCACTGCCGCCTTCAGGCGCGGCACGTAGCCGCCGTGATCGGCGCCCAGCACGTCGATCAGCAGCTGGAAGCCGCGATCGACTTTGTCGGCGTGATAGGCGATGTCGTTGGCGAAGTAGGTGTTGGAGCCGTCCGACTTGCGCAGCGGGCGATCGACGTCGTCGCCGAACCCGGTGGCGCGAAACAGCGTCTGCGGCCGGGGCTCCCAGTCTTCCGGCGCCTTGCCCTTGGGCGGTTCCAGCACGCCCTCGTAGACCAGGCCCTCGGCTCGGAGGCGTTCGATGATTGCGTCGGCCGCACCGCTGTCCACGAGAGCGCGCTCGGAGCTGAACACGTCCTGCTGAACCCCGAGCGCCTCGAGGTCCTCGCGTATAGCGGCCATCATCGCCGAGACCGCAGCCTCGCGCACCGTGTCGAACCACAGCGCCGGCTCCGCCGGGCCGCGATCAGGCGCCGCGAGCGCCGGGCCGTGCGTGGCGGCCAGGGCCGCACCGACGGCCGCCAGGTAGTCGCCGCGATACTGCAAACCGCCCGGCACCTGGGCAGCAAACGTCTCCTCGGTCAGGCTGGTGCCGATCGCCTGCAGATAACGCCAGTAGGTTGCCCAGGCGAGCGCCGCGACCTGTGCCCCGGCATCGTTGACGTAGTATTCCTTGACGACCGCGAACCCGGCCTTGGCCAGAAGATTGGCCAGCGCATCACCCACGACCGCTCCCCGGCAGTGGCCGATATGCAGCGGACCGGTGGGATTAGCGGAGATGTATTCGACATTGACCGGGCAGCCGCCGCCGGCGGTGCCGTCGCCGAACGCCTCGCCGGCGCGCAGGATCGCGGGCACTACGGTCAGCAATGTGTCGGAGCGCAGTCGCAGGTTGATGAAGCCCGGACCGGCGACCTCGGCCGAGGCGATCCCGGGAATCGGGCGCAACCGCTCGGCCAGCGCCGCGGCCAGTTTCGGCGGCGGCATTCGGGCCGCCTTGCCGGCCACCAGCGCGGCGTTGGTCGCCATGTCGCCATGCGCCGGCTCGCGCGTCGGCGTCACCTCGATGCGCGCGGCAATCTCGTCGGGCAAGGCGGGCACAGTTGCGCGCACGGCATCCAGCACGCACGCGCGCATCTCGGAAAAGAGGTCGGTCATCAGCGTCGGCTTCCTATCCCGAAACGGCGATGTCGGTCAGGCGTCGGTGCTCGTCCATCGCGAAGCGGTCGGTCATGCCCGCGACGTAGTCGCCGACCACGCCAGCGGCGCGCGCCATCCCGCCCTCGCCCGCGCGGGCGCGCCACTCGTCGGGCAGCAGGAAGGGGTCGGCGTGCAGCAGGCGGAACAACTCCTCGGTCAAGCGGCGTGCCTTGGTGGTCATGCGGTTCACTCGCCAGTGGCGATACATGCGCCCGTGCAAGAACTCCTTGATCGCGCTGTTCGCCTCCGCCATCGGCGGGCTGAAGCCAACCAGCCGCGTCTTGGCCCGACGCACCGCCTGTGGGCTGTCGGGGGCGAGCTTGCCCATCCGGCGCCCGGTTTCCTCGATCACGTCGGAGACAAGCGCGTCGATCACGCGGCGGATCGTCTCGTGGCGCAGCCGCCGCGGCGGGACGTCGAGGCTGGCGCGGCGCGCCGCCGACAGCGCCGTGCCGACCACCGGCAGATGCGCGATGTCCTCGACACCGAACAGGCTGGCGCGCAGCCCGTCGTCGAGGTCGTGGCTGTGGTAGGCGATGTCGTCGGCGAGCGAGGCGAGCTGCGCCTCGGCGCTCGCCTGGGTCGCCAGCTCCAGGTTGTGGCGCGTGTTGTAGTCGGCGATGTAGGGGGGCGGCCGGGGCAGCGGGCCGTTATGCTTGACCAGCCCTTCCAACGTCTCCCAGGTCAGGTTCAGTCCATCGAAAGCGGCGTAGCGGCTCTCCAGCAGGGTCACGACGCGCAGGGATTGCGCGTTGTGGTCGAACCCGCCGAAGGGCTTCATGGTCAGGTTCAGCGCCTCTTCCCCGGCATGGCCGAAGGGCGGGTGCCCGAGATCGTGGGCCAGCGCCAGCGTCTCGGTCAAATCCTCGTCCAGACGCAACGCCCGGGCGACCGAGCGGGCGATCTGGGCCACCTCGATCGAGTGGGTCAGGCGGGTGCGGAAGAAGTCGCCTTCGTGATTGACGAAGACCTGGGTCTTGTATTGCAGGCGACGAAAGGCGGTGCTGTGGATGATGCGGTCGCGGTCGCGCTGGAATGGCGAGCGTGTCGGGCTCTCCGGTTCCGGGTGGAGCCGGCCCCGGCTGGCCTGAGCCTGGACGGCGTAGGGCGCGACGCTCATCGTCCGGCCTTACACCGCGCTGCCTGCCGCTTCAATTCGCGCGGCGCGGTGCTTATGTTGCGGGCATGGACGCGACACCCAGCTTTGGCCTGACCGAGCGCGCCGCGCGGCGCATCGCCGAGATCACCGCCGCAGATGGCCGGCCCGCCGCCCTGAGGGTAGCTGTCCTGGCGGGCGGGTGCAGCGGCTTTCAGTACCGCTTCGAGCTGGACGAGGCACGCCAGCCGGAGGACGTGCTGATCGAGCGCGGCCCGGCGCGGGTGCTGGTTGATCCGGCGAGTCTTGATCTGCTCGCCGGCGCCGAGCTCGACTTCACCGACGAATTGATGGGCAGCCACTTCGCCGTCCGCAATCCGAACGCCACGTCGGCTTGCGGCTGCGGGACGAGCTTTTCGGTGGACTAAGGCCCTCAGTAGTCCTGCAACGCCGTGAAACTCGCCACCTGGAACGTCAACTCGATCCGCCAGCGCGAGCGTCATGTCTGCCGTTGGCTGGAGAAGGCGTCACCCGACATCCTGCTGCTGCAGGAGATCAAGTGCGAAACGGCCGCGTTCCCGGCGCTCAACTTCGCCGGGCTTGGTTACATCGGGGAAACGGTGGGGCAGAAGGCCTATAATGGGGTCGCGGTGCTGGCGCGCGTGCCCTTCACCGTCATCCATCGCTCCTTGCCCGGCCTGCCGGACGACGACGCCCAGGCCCGCTACATCGAGATCGAGGCGGACGGAGTGACAGTCGCCGGGATCTATCTGCCGAACGGCAATTCGGGCGGGGATGCCGGGTACGCCTACAAGCTGGCCTGGATGGATCGGCTGGCCGACCGCGCCGAGGCGCTATTGGCGAAGGACACACCGCTGGTCATCGCGGGCGACTTCAACGTCTGTCCGGCCGACATGGACGCCGCGCCCGGCACCTTGCCGCCGACCGACGCGCTGGTGCGCCCGGAGACCCGCGCGCGTTTCCGCCGGCTGCTGTGGATGGGGCTGACCGATGCGGTGCGCGAAGTCCATCCGCATGCGCCGGCCTACACGTTCTGGGACTACCAGGCAGGCGCCTGGCAGCGTGATCGCGGGCTTCGGATCGATCACGTCCTGCTGTCGCCGACCTTGGCCGAGCGGCTGAGCTGCGCCGAGCCCGACCGTCACGAGCGGGGCGAGGCGCAACCGTCCGATCACGTGCCGGTCGTGGTGGAGCTGCTCTGAGGTTGGCGGTCGGTTGACCCGCGACCGGGCGCACCGTAGCACCGGCGCGTGATCGCCAGGAACGTTGCAGGATGACGGTTTCCCCGACCGAGCTAGCCGCTGCGGCCGAGCAGGCGCGCACGCTCGCCCTCGCGCTCCCCTATCTCCGCCGCTACGCCGGGGCCACGATGGTCGTGAAATATGGCGGCCACGCGATGGGCGAGGAGGCGCTGGCGCGCCAGTTCGGAGAGGACATCGCGCTGCTGAAGCAGGTCGGCATCAACCCCGTGGTCGTGCATGGCGGCGGTCCGCAGATCAACGCCATGCTGAAGCGCCTCGCCATCCAGTCCACCTTCGTCGATGGGCTGCGCGTCACCGACGCGGCCATGGTCGAGGTGGTTGAGATGGTGCTGGCCGGCACGGTGAACAAACAGGTCGCCGGACTGATCGACCAGGCCGGCGCCATGGCGGTCGGCATCTGCGGCAAGGATGGCGGCCTGATCCGCGCCCGCAAGCTGGTGCGCACGCGGCGCGATCCGGACAGCCGCATCGAGCAGGTTCTGGACCTTGGCTTCGTGGGCGAACCGGAGGCGGTGGACCCGCGCGTGATCCATGCCCTGACCGGCGCCGGGCTGATCCCGGTGATCGCGCCGGTGGGCGTGGGCGCGGACGGGCAGACCTACAACATCAATGCCGATACCGTCGCCGGCGCGGTCGCGGGGGCGCTGGGCGCGACGCGCCTCTTGATGCTGACCGACGTGCCCGGCGTGCTCGACGCCGACGGACGCCTGATCGCCGAGATGACAGTGGCCGACGTCGAACGGGAAATCGCCGATGGCGTGATCACCGGCGGCATGATCCCGAAGGTGGAGAACTGCGCCGATGCGGTGCGCCGGGGCGCGAAGGGCGCGGTGATCCTGAACGGGCGCATGCCCCACGCGTGCCTGCTGGAACTGTTCACGGAGGGCGGGATCGGGACGATTATCCGGCCGTAGTATCGTCTCCGGTGAGGGATTGGGCTGCTCGTCTAGACGCCGCCCCGCAATCCCAGCAACCCGCCCGCCTGCGCGGCCAGATGTCCGATCAGTGCCGCCATGTCCTGTTGGACCGAGGCGAAGCGGGGCAGGGGCTCAATCCGGGCCTCGTCCATGTAAAGGTTCCGTGCGATCTCGATCTGCAGCGCGTGGACGCCCTCGCGCGGGCGGCCGTAGTGGCGGGTGATGAAGCCGCCGGCATAGGGGTCGTTGCGCCGCACCGTGTAGCCCAGCCCGGTCAGCGTCTGCTCCACGGCGCGCATGACGCCAGGGCAGCATGCCGTGCCGTGCGCATCGCCCAGCACGATGTCGCCGCCGCGTCCGGCGCCGTTGGCGGGCATGGAGTGGCAGTCGATCAGCAGACACGCGCCGAAGCTCGCCCGCGTGCCGTCGATCAGCGCCGCCAAGGTGTCGTGGAACGGCTGCCAGCATTTCCGTACCCGGCGCTCGGCCTCGGCGAAGCGAAGCCGGCCGCGATAGATCGCCTCCCCGGTCGCCACCACGCGCGCTATGGTGCCAAGCCCGGCGCAGACCCGGGAACTCGTGGTGTTCACCCAAGGCGGCAGCACGTCCTCGAACATTGCCGGGTCGAGCTCCCAAGCCTCGCGGTTCGCATCGCAGTAGGCGCGGGGGAAAGCGGCCGACAGGAGCGGTGCGCCGTGAGCAGGAGCGTCCGCGAACAACTCGTCCACGAAGCTGTCCTCGCTGCGCCGAAGGCTGAGCGGGTCGAGCCGCGCGGCGGCGACGAAAGCGGCCGGGTAGTGTCGGCCGGAATGAGCCGAGGCAAAAACGATTGGCGTGGTTTGACGAAGTGGCCGCGCCACGGTCAGCGGGGGTGCGAGCTCGAGGTGGGTCTCGGGGACAGCGATGTCCATATCCCATTGAACCCGGCCGCCGCGCGCGTGTCACCATCCGAGGCGCGGTTCCGCTTGAACGCGCAACTATTTGCAGTGCGCCGGCATCGCGTGCGGCTGAAGAATACGCGTTGACCGCTGGCGGAGTCGCGCGTTAGGCCACGTGCGTGTCCGAAGCCGAGTCCCGCCCCTTCATCCGAGTCCGCGGCCGTTCGCTGATGGCGCTGGTGCTGGCGCCAGAGCCGCCGGTGGCCGATTGGCTCCACGCGCTCGACGCGCAGATCGCGCGCGCGCCATCGTTCTTCGATGCAAGGCCGGTGATCGTGGACCTCGCCGCCCTGCCGCGCGAACAGCCCGACGTTGCCGGCCTGATCCAGGCGATGGCCGAGCGGGGCATTCGCATCATCGGCACGGAGGGCGCTCACCCAAGCTGGCATGATGTCGCCAAGTGGGGCGGCCCGATCCTGGCCACCGGCAAAGGCCGTCCGGTCGAGGTGCCCGACGATCCTCCCGCGGTATCGGCGGGGACGGCGCCCCAGACAACAACGCCGGCAGCCGCGGCACGGACCGCGGCCCCTGAGCCCCCGGCGGCGTCGCTGGTGATCGTTCAGACGGTCCGCTCCGGCCAGTCGATCGTGCATGAGGCAGGAGATGTCACGATCATTGGGTCGGTCGCGTCCGGCGCGGAGATCGTGGCCGGCGGCTCGATCCACATCTACGGAGCGCTGCGCGGTCGCGCGGTCGCCGGGCTCGGCGGGTCGCGGCAGGCGCGCATCTTCTGCAGCCGGCTGCATGCCGAACTGCTGGCCATCGAGGGTGTGTACAAGACCGCCGACGACATGGACCCAAAGCTGCACGGCCGGCCGATCCAGGCCTGGCTCGACGGCGAGCACATGACGATCGCCGCGATGGACTGACCGAGCGGAACAGGAGCAAAGGAAGAGCATATGGCCCAGGTCGTGGTCGTGACATCCGGCAAGGGCGGTGTGGGCAAGACCACGTCCACGGCCGCGCTTGGCGCCGCGTTGGCGCAAGGCGGCGAGAACGTCGTCGTCGTCGATTTCGACGTCGGCCTGCGCAACCTCGATCTGATCATGGGCGCCGAGCGGCGGGTCGTGTTCGATCTCATCAACGTGGTGCAGGGCGACGCCAAGCTGCATCAGGCCCTGATCCGCGACAAGCGGCTGGAGAACCTGTCGCTGATGCCCGCCTCCCAGACCCGCGACAAGGACGCGCTGACCGAGGCGGGCGTGGCGCGGGTGATCGACGAGCTGCGCGAGAAGTTCGACTGGATCATCTGCGACAGCCCCGCCGGGATCGAGCGCGGCGCCACCTTGGCCATGCGCCACGCCGACCGCGCGGTGGTGGTGACCAACCCCGAGGTCTCCTCGGTGCGCGATTCCGACCGCATCATCGGCCTGCTCGACTCCAAGACCGAGAAGGCCGAGAAGGGCCAGCGGCTGCCCAAGCACCTGCTGCTGACGCGCTACGACCCGGTGCGGGCCCAACGCGGCGAGATGCTCAAGACCGAGGACGTGCTGGAGATCCTGTCGATCCCGCTGCTCGGCATCATCCCCGAGAGCCAGGACGTGCTGCGCGCGTCGAATCTCGGCGCGCCGGTCACGATCAACAGCCCGGCCAGCGTCGCCGCCCGCGCCTATGCCGAGGCAGCCAAGCGCCTGCGCGGAGAGACGGTCGAGTTCAGCATCCCGGCGGAGCGCCCGAGCTTCTTCGGCAAGCTGTTCGGCCGGAGGGCGGTCGCATGAGCTTGCTCACCATGTTCCGCCGGCGCGATTCGGCGCCGGTCGCGCGCGACCGGCTGCAGGTGCTGCTGCAGCACGAGCGCTCGGCGGTCGGCAACAACGACCTGATCGCGCGCCTGCACGAGGAGATCCTGGCGGTGATCGCCAAGCACGTCGCCGTGGACCGCGACAAGGTGCAGATCAAGCTCGATCGCGGCAGCGTGGCATCGACCTTGGAGATTGATGTGGAAGTGCCGAGTCCGGGACTGCCGAGCCCTGGCCTGCCGACTGCGGCGCTGCGGAACTGAGCGAGGCGCGGTCACGCAGGACCGCGCGTTCTACAGGGGAATTGTCAGCAACGGGTGCAACGCTGGCTGGTATAGGCGGCGAGCTGGAGCGCGCGAGTTGGCAGTAGGTTCTTTGCCCCCATCGGAGCCCGCCTAAGCCGGCGGAGTCGGCCGACTTGATCCCCCTGAATTGAAAGTGGGATGTATCGAAATCTGCGATTTCCCCGACGGATGGTTTCTAGTTTGTTCTTACGAAGGACGCAGGCAACCAAATCGTTCCGAGTTCCTGCTCGCACAAAATCCTACGATACTTGCGGCTTCTGCAGCTAAAGCAACTGGACGCTCCATGTTCCAGCCGACGCGAAGCTCTGTGATACCTGTAGTTTGTGCCCGCTGACTCGTCGCTATGCGATCTGAGCTCTTTGATTTTAGGTGCCGAGGTCACGATTTGCGCACTATTAACCACTTCAGAACGATGGAGCGGCGCGCCGCATGATACGCCATTCGCGCCGCCACCGATGAGGTTCCGCAGATGCGCCGTTGGATCACTCTTGCCGCCTTCTGGATCGGCCCCATAGCCGGCGCCGGTGCGGCGACCCTCCAGGCCGGTGCTGGCCAGCAATTCGCCTTGCCCAGCCAGGCTGTCGCCGTCGCGCATGACGGCGACACCATCGCCATCCATCCCGGCCAGTATTACGACTGCGCGGTGGTGCGGCAAAGCGATCTCACCATCGAGGGCGTGGGCGGGAGCGTGGTGCTCACCGACAAGCCCTGCCAGGGCAAGGCGCTGCTGGTCATCGATGGTCGCAATGTCACCATCCGCAACATCATCCTGCAGCGCGTCCGCGTCCCCGATCACAACGGCGCCGGCGTCCGCGCCGAGGGCGGCGACCTGACCGTCGAGAACACAAAGTTCATCAACAACCAGAATGGCCTGCTCGCCGCCAGCAATCCCGCCGCGACGATCCGGATCATCGGCAGCACGTTCATCGGCAACGGCGTCTGCAGCGGCAGTTGCGCGCATGGGGTGTACGCCAACCACATCAAGCTGCTCGACGTGGAGCGATCCAGGTTCTCCGACACGCACCAGGGCCACCACATCAAGTCGCGGGCACTGGCCACGAAGGTTGTCGGGTGCGACATCGAGGACGGCCCCGACGGCACCTCCAGCTACCTGATCGATATGCCGAACGGCGGCAATGCGATCGTCGCCGACAATCGCCTCGAGAAGGGCCCGCATTCGCAGAATCCGGCCACAGCCATCATGATCGGTGCGGAGGGCGTCAGCCAGCCGACGGACCAGCTCGTGTTCCGCGACAACCTGCTGGTCAACGACGAAGGCCGCCCCACGACCTTCGTGCGCAACGTGACCGCCACTCCGGCCCAACTGGCCGGCAACACCTTCCGCGGCGGAGCGGTGCGCCCTTTCGAGGGGGATGGTTCGAGCGAATGAGCTTCGACCTGCACGCGGAGCTCGCGCGCGTGGCACATCTTGAGAAGGCGGCGTTGGACAGGCTGCTGCTGCGCTGACCCGCGGTTGCCACCGGGCGCGGGCGTGGGCGAGACTGTCGGCGACATTTCCCGCAGGAGAAGACGCCATGCCCGAGCGGCCGTTCACCCAGGCTGACCTCGCCGTGCTGGAGCAATGGGACACGCCCACCATCTGCAACGGCCTCGAGCTCGTGACCCCGGAGCGCCGGGCGATCGGGTTCACCACCCAGCCGCTGGTGCCGATCGAGCCGAAGCTGCCGCCGATGGTCGGGCTTGCCCGCGTCGGCATGATCCGCTCGAAGGAGGCGCCACGGGGCACCGTGGCCAACCGGCTCGACTGGTACGACTACGTCGCCGTCTCCGACCTGCCGACGATCGTGGTGCTGCAGGACCTCGACGACACTCCCGGCTACGGCGCCTTCTGGGGCGAGGTCCACTCCACCGTCCACAAGGCGCTCGGCGCCCTGGGCTGCGTCACCAACGGCTCGTACCGCGACATCGACGCCTGGGCCGAGGGTTTTCAGATCATCGGCGGCATGGTCTGCCCAAGCCACGCGCACGTCCATCTGGTGGATTTCGGCAAGCCCGTGAACGTGCATGGCATGAACGCGGTCCATGACGACGTGATCCACGCCGACCGTCATGGCGCGGTGGTCATCCCGGCCGAGGCCGTGCGCAAGCTGCCGGACGCGATCGAGCTGATCGCCCGGCGCGAGAAGGTGATCCTGGACATCTGCCACGCCCCGGACTTCTCGTCCGCCAAGCTGCGCGAGGCGATCCGGAGGTCGGGCGAGATCCACTGAGGGTTGAAGCTCCGCGCCTCGGTCCGCACATCGGGTCATGTCCGATCCCTTCGTGCATCCCGAGGAACCCACCGCGGCGGCGGCGATCGCCGCCATCGGCGAGGAGCTTGAGGTCTTCGACGACTGGATGGACCGCTACCAGTTCATTATCGAACTCGGCCGCAAGCTGCCGTCCTTCCCCGAGATGTGGATGGACGATGCCCACCGCGTTCCCGGCTGCCAGAGCAAGGTCTGGATGGAAGCCGAGCCACGCGGGGATCGACTTTTTCTTGCCGGCGCCTCGGACGCGGCGATCGTCTCGGGGCTCGTGGCGCTGCTGCTGCGCGTCTATTCCGGGCGCACGCCGGCCGAGATCGCCGCCACCGATCCAGGATTCCTCAAGGATCTGGGGCTCATCGAGGCGCTCTCGACCAACCGCGGCAACGGCATCGCCGCAATGGCGCGGAAGGTGCGCGAGGTGGCGGCAATCACTGCCTCCTCCCCCAACCCCCTCCACAAGGAGAGAGGGTTATTGTGGCCCCTTCTCCCCTGGTGGGAGGGGGCTGGGGGGAGGAGTGACTATCGCCCCGTCGGCATCACGAACTGCGCCCCCGGCCGCCCAGCCGTGGGCCAGCGCTGGGTGATCGCCTTGTAGCGGGTGTAGAAGCGCACACCCTCCGGCCCGTAGATGTGGTGGTCGCCGAACAGCGAATTCTTCCAGCCACCGAAGCTGTGGAACGCCATCGGCACGGGGATCGGGATGTTCACGCCGACCATGCCGATCTGCACATTCTCGGCGAAGTCGCGTGCCGCGCCGCCATTGGCGGTGTAGATCGAGACGCCGTTGCCGAACGGGTGCTCGTTGACCATGCGCAACGCAGCGCCTAGATCCGGGGCGCGTACCACATCGAGCACCGGCCCGAAGATCTCCTCCTGGTAGATGCGCATCCCCGGCTGCACGCGGTCGAACAGGCTGCCGCCCAGGAAGAAGCCGTTTTCATAGCCCTGCAGCTTGAGCCCGCGCCCATCGAGGACCAAGTTCGCTCCCTCGCGCACCCCGGCATCGATGTAGCCCGCAACCTTCTCGCGATGCTCGTGCGTCACCAGCGGCCCCATCTCCGCCTCGGCGTCCGTGCCCGGCCCGATCTTGAGCGCGCGGATGCGCGGCTCCAGCCGCTCGATCAGCCGATCGCCCGCCCCGCCCACGGCAACCGCGACGGAGACCGCCATGCAGCGTTCGCCCGCCGCGCCGTATGCCGAGCCCATCAGCGCGTCGGCCGCGTCGTCGAGGTCGGCGTCGGGCATCACCACGAGGTGGTTCTTCGCCCCGCCCAGCGCCTGCACGCGCTTGCCCTGCTCGCTCCCAGCCCGGTGGATCAGCCTGGCGATCGGCGTGGAGCCGACGAAGCTGATCGCGCTGATCCCCGGATGCGCGATGATCGCCTCGACCGCCTCCCGCGCGCCCTGCACGACGCTGAACACGCCCTCGGGCAGTCCCGCCTCGGCCAGCAGTTCCGCCAGCAGCAGGGAGGCCGAGGGGTCCTTCTCCGAGGGCTTGAGAATGAAGCAATTGCCGGCGGCGAGCGCGACCGGGATCATCCACAGCGGGACCATCAGCGGGAAGTTGAACGGCGTGATGCCGGCAACAACGCCGAGCGGCTGGCGCACCGACCAGGCATCGACGCCGTTTGCCACCTGGTCGGTGAACTCGCCCTTCAGCAGATGCGGCATGCCGCAGGCGAACTCCACCACCTCCAGCCCGCGCTGCACCTCGCCATCGGAATCCGACAGCACCTTGCCATGTTCGGCGGTGATCACGGCCGACAGCTTCGCGCGGTCGCGCTCCAGCAGGTCACGCAACCGGAACATGACCCGCGCGCGCCTGAGCGGCGGCGTGGCGGACCACGCGGGGAAAGCCTCGGCGGCAGCGGCCACCGCCCGATCGACCTCGGCGGCGGAAGCGAGCGCGACCTTGGCCGCCACCTCGCCTGAGGCCGGATTGAACACGTCGCCGAACCGTCCGCTGCTGCCGGCGACCATGCGGCCGGCAATGAAATGTCCGATTTCGCGCATCTCGCGTGTCCTCCAATCCTCAAGCCAAGCCCGGCGTGGCTCGGCCCGTTCTCGTAGCGCATCTCGCGCCAACGGTCATCCGGGCTTGCCGGCGTGTGAAACCGCGTCAAGATGATCGCGTGGGTTGTCCTTAGCCAGCGGGCGTGTTCGAAGCGGAGCCCAACGCCACCAGCATCCCCTGATGACTGTCTCGCACATGAACGATCTCTGGTTGTATCGAGCCTTGTCCGCGGTGGTGAACTGCCGCTATCGCCAGAAGATCATGCTGACGGCCTTCGTCGGCACGCATGTCCCGCTCCTTGCGCTGATCGGCTATCTTCTTCGGCTCGACGCGATCAGCATGCGTTTGTCGATGCGGGTGCTGGGAGTGGCGCTGGTGGCCACGCTGGCCGGCACCGCATTCACGGTGTTCGTTCTCGACCATCTGCTGCGCCCGATCATCAAGACCTCGCTGGGGCTGCGCGCTTACGCCATCAAGCGGACCTTGCCCTGCCTGCCCACGCAGTACAGCGACGAAGCGGGCACGCTGATGGCGGACGCGGTGTACACGCTGGGCAAGCTCGACGCGACGCTGGCCGAGCTGGCGAGCTTCGATCAGGTTACCGGCTTGCCTAACCGTGAGAAGCTGCTGCGCGACCTTGGCGCGTTCCTGGCGCATCCAAACGCAGGATCAGCCCTCTGCGTGCTCGCGCTGCGCAACTACGAAACCATAGCCTCGGCATTCGGCCAGCAGGCAAGCGACGCGCTGATCCGCCAGCTCGCGCGCGCCCTTGAGCATATATTGGGTGCCGGCGTGCCGGCCGCGCGATTAGCGCCCAACCAGTTCGCCTTCCGGCTCGACACGACCGACCCGGAAACCGTGGCGGCGCGGACCAGCACGGCCTTGCGGGAGCTGCAGCGCGAAATCAGCTTCGAGGGGCTGCGCTTCCTGCCGCAACTCAGCTGCGGCGTGTCGCTGTATCCCGAGGATGCAGCGGATGCCGCGGCCCTCGTCAACAGCGCCCTCAGCGCCGTCGCGGCCGCCACGTCCGGCAGCGATGCCGTGCCCGCGTTCTTCTCGCCGGTTTCACGTAATGCCGTGCGGCGGCGATTGTCGCTGGAGCAGGAGTTGCGCCGGGCGTTGGACCGTGACGAATTCGTGCTGCATTTCCAGCCGGTGGTGGATCTGCGGCCCAACCGCATCGTGGCTGCCGAGGCGCTGATCCGCTGGCGGCATCCGGAGCGCGGCATGGTACCGCCCAGCCTGTTCATCCCGGTCGCGGAAAGCAATGGGCTGATCGAGCCGATCGGGCGATGGATCCTGCGGACCGCCTCGCGCCAGTTGCGCGACTGGTCGGCGAGCGGTTTTGATCGAATAAGGCTGGCGGTCAATCTCTCGGCCAGCGAGCTCCGGGGAGAGGATACGATTCCGCTGATCGGGCAGATGCTGGTCTCCAACCAGGTTGACCCGCGGCGCCTGGAAATCGAAGTGACCGAGAGCGTGGCCATGACCGATCCGAAACGCACTCGCAACACATTCGACCAGCTGCGCGCGCTTGGGGTCGGCATAACGCTTGATGATTTCGGCACCGGATATTCCAATCTCACCTATCTGCGCAATCTGCCATTCGACAAGCTGAAGATTGCCCGCGAGTTCGTCAGCGGCGTCGATGCCGCGTCCAACAACCAAGCCATCTGCAGGGCCGTGATCGAACTCGCGCACGGTCTGGGCATCGCCGTGCTCGCCGAAGGCGCCGAGACCTTAGCCGAGGTTCGGGCCATGCACGCAATGGGCTGCAATCTGTTCCAGGGCTTCTACTTCGCCCGCCCGATGCAAGCGGCCGCCTTCGCCCTCCTGCTTCGGGCCCAGCTTGCCAAGCCTCCCGTCGCGCATTGAGACACGATCGGCACGGGATGCTTGCGGCGGGTGCCGCGCGCCTGTAACTCCGGGCGGCGCGCGGCAACGGGCCGCGCCGGAAGGAGAGAGCGAGATGGGCTACAGGGTCGCGGTCGTCGGCGCCACCGGGGCGGTCGGGCGCGAGATTCTGAAAACCCTGGCCGAGCGCCGCTTCCCGGCCGATGAGGTGGCGGCCGTCGCCTCCGGCCGCTCGGCCGGCGCCGAGGTCTCGTTCGGCGAGGAGCAGGTGCTCAAGGTCAAGCCGCTGGACAGCTTCGATTTCCACAGCTGGGATATCGCCCTGTTCAGCCCCGGGGCGGCGGTTTCCGCGGCCCACGCCCCTCGGGCGGCGGCTTCTGGCTGCGTGGTGATCGACAATACCAGCCAGTTCCGCATGGAGCCTGACGTGCCGCTGGTGGTTCCGGAGGTCAACCCGCAGTCCTTGAAGAAATTCGCCCGGCGTAACATCATCGCCAACCCGAATTGCAGCACCATCCAGATGGTGGTCGCGCTGAAGCCGCTGCATGACCGCTTCAGGATCAGGCGTGTGGTGGTGGCCACGTACCAGTCGGTTTCAGGCGGCGGGAAGGAGGCGATGGACGAGCTGTTCGGCCACACCAAGGCGGTGTTCGTCCACGAATCCAGCCCGCCCGAGCAATTCACCAAGGAGATCGCCTTCAACTGCATCCCCCATATCGACAAGTTCATGGAGGACGGGTCGACCAAGGAGGAGTGGAAGATGGCGGTCGAGACCAGAAAGATCCTCGACCCCGACATCGCGGTCCACGCCACCTGCGTGCGCGTCCCGGTGTTCATCGGCCACGGCGAGGCGGTGAACGTCGAGTTCGAGCAGCCAGTGACGGTGGCCGAGGCGCGCGCCGCGCTGCGCGAGGCGCCAGGCGTCGAGGTGGTCGATCACCGCGAGGACGGCGGGTATGTCACGCCGCTGGAAGCGGCCGGCGAGGACCCAGTCTATGTCAGCCGCATCCGCAAGGACCCGACGGTGGAGCACGGCCTTTCCTTCTGGTGCGTGTCCGACAACCTTCGCAAGGGCGCGGCGCTGAACGCCGTGCAGATCGCCGAGACGCTGATCGCGCAGGGGATGCTGGCCAAGCAGGCCGCCTGAGCCGGTGGACGAGGCCGACCCGTTCGCTGGCCTCGGCGCGCTCCTGGAGACCGGCCTCGGGACGGAGCCGGGTTACGCCGCGATCGCGCGCGCCGAGGCGGCGCTGGTTGCCCGCACCGGGCTGCTCGGCCTCGGCGCGGCGTTCGCCGGACGGCAACTGGTCGCGCGATTTTTCATCGGCGGATTCGGTACCGCCGCGCAGCGCGCCGCTTGGCAGGGCGCGACCGCCGCCGTCGCGATCTCCGAGCCCGGCGTGGGCGCACACCCGAAGCACCTGACGACGAGGGCGGAACCGACCGAAGAGGGTTGGCGCATCACCGGCGAGAAGGCCTGGGTGAGCAATGGGCCGCTCGCCGGCGTTTTCGTCGTGCTCGCCATCATGGCCCAGGAAGCGGATCGCAAGCGATACGGCGCCTTCCTGGTGCCGCGCGAGACGCCAGGGCTGTCGGTCAAGGAGACCGAGGCGTTCCGCGCCATGCCGCCGTCCCGCCATTGCGGCCTCGTTCTCGATGGTTGCACGGTGCCGCACGCCTCGCTGCTCGGGACGCCGAACGAGGCCTATGAGGCGATGGCCCTTCCGTTTCGCGACGTGGAGGACGCGGTCGGCCTGTCGGGACTGGCCGGCGCTTGCCGGTTCCTGGCCGCGCGCTTGGCGCACCCGCCCAGCACCGAGGCGACACTATCGCTCGGAGCAGTGGTGGCCCTGACCGCAGTGCTGGAGGCAGGCGCCGCCAGGGTCGCGGCGGCGCTCGACGCGGGGCACTTGGCCGATCATGCAGCCGAGGCGATCGGCCTGCGCCTACTCGCCAGCGAGGTTGCGGCACGCACCCGACGACATTGCGCGGACTTCGCCCCGGACGATGACCCAGGGCTGGCGCGCGTGCTGGCGGATATGGAAGCAAGCCAGTCAGTGGCGCGCGGCGCGCGAGCGGCACGGCAGGCGAAGCTGGGACTCGGCGATCGGGTCAATGCGGATTGAGCGTCGCTGCCCCCGTTCCGGTCAGATCGTGGGGCGCTCCTACTGGCAGGGTTTGTCCCAGGTCCCGTCAGCGTTGCAGTGGAAGCAGATATTCGCATTCCTCGCCGAATCGTAGAACATGACGAGAGAGCCGGGGCTATAGGCTGAGCTCTGCCAGAAACACAGAGAGCCTTTACTGGATTCGAGGTTAACGCTCAGACTGGAGGGTGCCCGTTCGGTGACCGGCGGCGCGACGGACGGCTTGGCTTGCTGTGCCGATGCCTGAACAGAGAAAGCGACGATCCCTGCGACTAAAAGCAAAAAACCCTTCAAGATGTTTCCCCTTTTCACACGCGGCTTTTTGGTCGGTTCCGAACGAGTGGCAAACGCGAAGCCTGAACGGGTCAAGGCAACGCAGGCTTGCATCCGAACGTCGCAACGATCGAATAGCCCACCACCGGGCGCGTTGACAACCCGCCCCCGGCCGCTATAACCCGCCCTCCCCGGCGACCGCGCCCGCGACCGCCGGCGGCAGCCTTTGGGAAGCCTCTATGTTTGCAGTCATCCGCACCGGCGGAAAGCAGTATCGCGTGACGCCCGACGCGGTGCTGAAGGTGGAGAAGCTCGAAGCCGAGCCCGATGCGACCATTACCTTCAACGACGTGCTGGCGGTCGGCGACGCGGACGGGCTGACCCTCGGCGGCCCCGTCGTGACAGGCGCTTCCGTCATCGCCACCGTGATCGCGCAGGACCGGCTGGACAAGGTGATCGTCTTCAAGAAGCGCCGTCGGCAGAACAGCCGGCGCAAGCGGGGGCATCGCCAGCACGTCACCGTGCTGCGCGTGACCGGCATCATCGGCGCGAACGGCGCCGAGCTCCGCCCTTTCGCAGCGGCAAGTCCGACCCCGGCGGGCGGCGGTGGCGAGACAGCCGACGAATCCGGCGCCGCGCCGACCGAACCCGCACCCGCGCCGGCCCCGCCGCCCACCGAGGCGCCCGCGCCGACGGGTGAGACGGCGGATGAATCCGGAGCCGCACCGACTGAAGGAGCAGTCTGAGACATGGCTCACAAGAAGGCAGGCGGCTCGTCGCGTAACGGGCGCGACACCGCGGGACGCCGACTCGGCATCAAGAAGTACGGCGGCGAGGCGGTGGTCGCCGGCAACATCATCGTTCGCCAGCGCGGCACCAAGTGGAAACCGGGGCAGAATGTCGGTCTCGGCCGCGACCACACCATCTTCGCGCTGATCGACGGCAAGGTGGCGTTCCACCGGAAGGCCGAAGGCCGGGTTCATGTCTCGGTCACTCCGCTGCCGAGTGGAACCCTCCAGAATGAAGTTCCTCGACCAGGCTAAGATCTATCTCCGCTCCGGCGATGGCGGCGACGGCGTTGTCGCATTCCGGCGCGAGAAGTTCATGGAGTTCGGCGGACCGGACGGTGGCGATGGCGGCAAGGGCGGCGACATCGTCCTGGAGGCGGCGCCCAACCTGAACACGCTGATCGACTTCCGCTACACTCAGCACTTCCGCGCCAGGAAAGGCGGGAACGGCGCCGGATCGGACCGCACCGGGGCCGGCGCGCCCGACATCGTCATCAAGGTCCCGCTCGGCACGCAGATCCTGGACGAGGACCGCGAGACGCTGCTCGTCGACCTCGCCGCGCCAGGTCAGCGGGTCGTCCTGTTGCGCGGCGGCGACGGCGGCTTCGGCAACACGCACTACAAAAGCTCCACCAACCGCGCGCCGCGCCGCGCCGATAAGGGCTGGCCGGGGCAGGAGCGCTGGGTGTGGCTGCGGCTCAAGCTAATCGCCGATGCTGGGCTCATCGGGTTGCCCAATGCCGGAAAATCGACGTTCCTCGCAGCCGTCTCCGCCGCCCATCCCAAGATCGCGGATTACCCGTTCACCACGCTGCACCCGCAGCTCGGTGTCGTGCGGATCGACACCGAGGAATTCGTGCTTGCCGACATCCCCGGCCTGATCGAAGGCGCGCACGAGGGCGCCGGTCTCGGGGACCGCTTCCTCGGCCATGTCGAACGCTGCGCGGTGCTGCTGCATCTGATTGACGGCGCCGCTGGCGATGTGGTGCGCGCCTGGCGCACGATCCGGGCCGAGCTTGCCTCCTACGGGGGGGGTCTGGCGGACAAGCCCGAGATCGTCGCCCTGAACAAGGCGGACGCCATGACCCCCCGCGAGGCGGCGTCTCGGCGCGCGGCCTTGCAGCGTGCGGCGGGGCGGCCGGTGCTGCTGATCTCCGGCGCTACGGGCCAGGGCGTGCCGGAGGCGCTGCGCGCCTTGCACGGCGCGATCGGCGCGGCACAGCGCGATCGCGCGGCGTGAGCAGCCTGCCGGAGCTCTCCGGTGCCCGCCGGCTGGTGGTGAAGATCGGCAGTGCGCTGCTGGTCGATGCCCGGCAGGGCACGCCGCGTGCCACCTGGCTCGCCGGCGTCGCCGCCGATATCGCCGTTTTGCGCAAGCGGGGCGTTGAGGTCATCGTGGTCTCCTCGGGAGCCATCGCGCTCGCTCGGCGCGCTCTCGGCCTCACCCGCAAGCGCCTGCGCCTCGAGGAGAAGCAGGCCGCCGCCGCCGTGGGGCAGATCAGGCTGGCCCAGGCCTGGACCGAGGCGCTGTCGGCGCAGTCCCTGACCGCGGCGCAGCTTCTGCTGACGCCGGAGGACACCGAGGATCGCCGCCGCTACCTCAACGCGCGCGCCACCTTGCACACGCTGCTGTCCCTCGGCTGCGTCCCGGTCATCAACGAGAACGACACGGTGGCGACGACCGAGATCCGCTTCGGCGACAATGACCGGCTGGCCGCGCGCATGGCCGAGATGATGCAGGCGGATCAGCTGGTTCTGCTTTCCGATATCGACGGGCTCTATACCGCCGACCCGAAGCGCGATCCCGAAGCGCGCCACATCCCGACGGTGGAGGCGCTGACCCCGGAGATCGAGGCGATGGGCGGCGACCCTCCGCCCGGGTATTCCTCGGGCGGGATGCGGACCAAGCTGGTCGCGGCGCGGATCGCGACGCAGGCTGGCTGCGCCATGGCGATCGCGCTCGGCCACCCCGACCGGCCGCTGACCGCGCTGCTGGAGGGCGCGCGCTGCACCTGGTTCCTGCCCGCGCCCGAGGGACGCTCGGCGCGCAAGCGATGGATCGCGGGCGCGCTGGCCCCGCTCGGGGCGCTGGTGGTCGATGCGGGCGCCGCCCGGGCCCTGGCCGCGGGCAGCTCGCTGCTGCCCGCCGGCGTGCGGCGCATCGAGGGCGCGTTCGACCGAGGCGACCCGGTGGTGGTGCGCGGCCCCGATGGTGCCCCGCTGGCGCGAGGGCTGTCGGCGTACGCGAGCGCCGATGCCGAGCGGATCGCCGGACACCGATCGGACGAAATCGAACGACTGCTCGGCTGGCGCGGCCGCGACGAGATGATCCACCGCGACGATCTGGTGCTGCTCTAGGCGCGCGGGCCCTTCCACTCGAGGATGTACAGGCCGGCATCATAGTCGGTGGCATAGATCAGACCCTCGGCCGTGACGAAGATGTCCGCCGTGTGCCGCATCCGCGCGCGTCCGCGCAGCGGCTCCATCCAACGTGTGGGCATCGGCGGCACGAAGTAGCCGATCTCGGCCGGGCGGAACGGGTCGGCGATGTCGTACACGCGCACGCCCGCGCTCTGATAGGTTGCGAAGATCGTGGTGTCGCTGACGAACGAGCCGGGACGGTTCTCGTGCAGATTGTGCGGGCCGAACTGGCCGCCCTTGGCCACGTAGTCCTGCTCGGACGGAACCGGGAAGGTCGCGATCGACACCGGGCTGTGCGGCGCGCGGATGTCGAACATCCAGATGCGCTTCATCTGCTCCTGGTCGATGTTCGTCACCGCCTCATCGGCGACCACCAGCAGGTTGCGGGCGTGCAGCGGCAGCGCCGAATGCGTGCCGCCGCCGAAGGGCGGCGACCAGTTGCGATGCGCGACCAGGCGGATCGCAGCCGGGTCGGTCACGTCCAGGATCGTCAGCCCGCCATCGCGCCAGCTTCCATACGCGACGCCGTCCGCCACCACTGCATGGTGCAGCGCCACGCGATTGCTCCAGGACGGCACCTCGCCGGCAGCGGCGTGCATCCCCGGAATCCACCACCGCCCCGCCTCGACCGGCCGCGCGGGATCGCGCATGTCGATCACCAGCAGGATGTGGTCGGTGTAGCCATCCAGCAGCGCGGAGGCATAGGCGTAGCGTCCGCCGGTCCACCAGATCCGGTGCAGGCCCAGACCCTCGACCTCCATGAACCCGATCGGGCGCGGGTTGGCGGGGTCGCTGATGTCATAGACGCGCATACCGGCCGAGAAATCCTGCCCGCGCGTCCCGTAGCGCCGGCTGTCCACCTGGTTTGACTGGCCGTCGTACTCCTCGATGGAGAGCAGCGCCTTGAGGTCCAGCTCCTCGATCACCAGCAGCAGGTCCTCGACCGCCTGCAGGTGCAGACACCAGGAGTTCGGATGCACCGGCAGCCAGTTCACCGGGCGAGGTGCGCGGGGATCGCGGATATCGGCCACCGCGACGCCTCGGCTAGTGCGCGTACCCATGTAGGCATGCCCGCGCGCGACCATCACCTGCACGCAGTCGCCGTGCCCGGCATTGTCGGTATGGCCCAGAAAGGCGATGTTCCGGGCGCTCTCCGCGACCTCGCTCATCGCGCCAGCATGGGCCGTTCCGCCCTCGGCCGACAAGACGTATGGTCAAGCAAGCAAGGGTGAGGGAGGCGCCAGGATGACCGGCAAGCTGGGACGGCGCACACTGGCGGGCGGCGCGGCGCTGTTGCCGGCGGCGGCGCTGATCGGCACGGCGCGGGCGCAGACGCCGAGCGAAAGCACGCTCGATCGCATCCGCCGCACCAGGACGCTGCGGATCGCGGCGTTGCCGGGAGAGCTGCCCTATTTCCAGAAGAATCTCGCCACCGGCGCCTGGAGCGGCGCGGCGATCGAGATGGCGAACAGCATCGCCAAGCTGCTGAGCGTCAAGCTCGACTATGTCGAGGCGACCTACGGCACCTCGATCCTCGACCTGCAAAGCGACAAGGTCGATCTCGCTTTCGCGCTGAACCCGACGCCGGAGCGTGCGCTCGCGGTGCGCTTTGCCCATCCCATGCTGATCCATCCCTTCGGCTGCCTCGCCCGATCGGGGCTGGAGCCGAAGACTTGGGCCGACATCGACAAGCCCGACATCCGCATCGCCTTCGACATCGGATCGTTGCACGAGACGGTCGCGAAGCGGTTCGCGCCCAAGGCCCAGCACGTCGGCTTCCCCAACCGCGACCAGGCGCTTCTGGCGCTGCAAGCCGGCCGGGCCGACGTGGACATCCTGGCCGCGCTGCTCGGCCTGTCGGCGGTGGCGAAGAACCCGGCGCTGGGGCGCTGGTACCTGCTGGCCCAACCGACCGTCGCATTGCCCAGCTCGCTCGCCGTGCAGTACGAGCCCGACACACGCTTCGTGGATGTGCTGAACGCCTGGCTCGACTTCAACCGCGGCATCGGCCAACTCCGCGAGTGGATCATCGGCGGGCTGGAGCTGGAAGGCGTCAAGCGCGACCAGATCCCGCCGGAGCTGACGTTCTGAGGCGTCGCGCATTGACGCTGCCCATGCCCGGGCGCGAAAATCTCAGCTTCACTCGAGAGGAATAGCCAAGATGAACGTCATCACCTCCCCGGCCGCGCTGGCCGGCATTTCCGAACAGGAATGGAAGATCCGCTGCGACCTCGCCGCTTTTTACCGGCTGGTCGCGCACTACCGCATGACCGACTTCATCTACACCCATATCAGCGCGCGGCTGCCCGGACCCGACCACCATTTCCTGATCAACAAGTACGGCGTGAACTTCCACAGGATGCGTGCCTCCGACCTGGTCAAGATCGACCTCGACGGCAACGTTGTCGAAGGCGGGGTTGATCCGCAGAGCCGCCGGGTGAACGCGGCTGGCTTCGTCATCCACTCCGCCGTCCACATGGCGCGGGAAGACCTGATGTGCGTCGCCCATACGCACACCGCAGCCGGGATCGCCGTCTCGGCGCAGAAACACGGGCTGCTGCCGCTGTCGCAGCACGCGCTCAAGTTCTACGGCCGCCTCGCCTACCACGGATACGAGGGCATCGCGCTCGACCTGAACGAGCGGGAGCGCCTGGTGCGCGACCTCGGCGAGCACAAGGCCATGATCCTGCAGAACCATGGGCTGCTGGTCGGTGGCACTTCCATCGCCGAGGCGTTCCACATGCTCTACATGCTGGAGCGCGCCTGCCAGGGCCAGGTCGCGGCCCTGTCGGGCGGCACCGAGCTGTTGCAGCCGCCCGAGGAGGTCTGCCGCCACACCGCCGAGCAGTTCCGCCGCCAGGAGAATGACGAGCACTACGCGATGGTGTGGACGGCGGCGCTGGAGCTGATCGAGAACGACCGGCCCGACTACCGAACCTGATGCCTGATCCCCTCCTCTCCATCGAGGGCCTGCGCACCGTCTTCCAGACGCATCAGGGGACGGTGGCGGCCGTTGATGGGGTCGATCTCGCGGTGGCGCGCGGGCGCACGCTCGGGATCGTGGGCGAGTCCGGGTGCGGGAAGTCGATGCTGTCGCTGTCGGTCATGCGCCTCGTCCCCTCGCCGGGGCGGGTCGCCGCCGGGCGCATCCTGTTCGACGGGCAGGATCTGCTGACGCTGCCGTCGGCGGCGATGCGCGCCATCCGGGGCCGGCGCATCGCCATGATCTTCCAGGAGCCGATGACCAGCCTCAACCCGGTGTTCACGGTCGGCGATCAGATCACCGAGGCGATGCGCGCGCATGACCGCGCCGCCTCCTCCGCGGCGTTGCGGGCCAACGCGGTCGCGGCGCTGGGCCGGGTGCGCATCCCCTCGCCCGAGCGCCGCTTCGACGAGTATCCGCACCAGATGTCCGGCGGGATGCGCCAGCGGGTGATGATCGCCATGGCGCTCGCCTGCGCACCCGACCTGCTGATCGCCGACGAGCCCACCACCGCGCTCGACGTCACCGTGCAGGCGCAGATCCTCGATCTGCTGCGCGATCTCCAGCAGCAGACCGGCATGGCGATCATCCTCATTACCCATGACCTCGGGGTGGTCGCGGAGATGGCCGACGAGGTCGCCGTCATGTACGCCGGCCGCGTCGCGGAACAGGCCGCCGGCGCCGCGGTGTTCGACGACCCGCAGCACCCGTACACGCTGGGGCTGCTCGGCAGCATCCCGCGCGTCGAGGAGACCCGCGACCGCCTGCTCGCGATCGACGGCGCCGTCCCGACCCCCTTCGCTCTGCCGGCCGGCTGCCGCTTCCATCCCCGCTGCGTCTTCGCCGCCCGGGCCTGCGTCGAGGCCGAACCGCCGCTGCGGCTGCTGTCGCCCGGCCACCGCGCCGCCTGCGTCCGCGCCCCGGTGGAGGCGCTGGTCGGGTGAAATCACGAGCAGCACCTCCCTCACCCCAACCCTCTCCCGCAAGCGGGAGAGGGAGCCATGCATCTCAGCAACTCCCTCTCCACCCACGCTTGGCGGGGGGAGAGGGTCGGGGTGAGGGGGGCAAGGCACGAGTTCCCCTCCTCGAAGCCGTCGGCCTCGCCAAGCACTACCCGGTCCGGCGCGGCCTCGTGCTGTCGAGCATGGTGGGCGTGGTGCGCGCGGTGGACGGCGTCTCCTTCGCGCTCGATCGCGGCGAGACGCTGGCGCTGGTCGGGGAATCGGGCTGCGGCAAGTCCACGACCGCGCGCCTGGTGCTCCGGCTGATCGAACCCACCGCTGGATCGGTCCGCTTCGATGGGCAGGACATCACGCACCTGACCGGCGCGGCGCTGCGCCGGCTGCGGCGGCGGATGCAGATCGTGTTCCAGGACCCATTCGCCTCGCTCAATCCTCGCATGACCGTGGGCGCGATCCTCGCCGAGCCGCTGGTCGTGCATCGCATCGGCACGCGCCGCGCGCGCGAGCGCCGGGTCGAGGAATTGCTGGGGCTGGTCGGCCTCGCGCCGTACCACGCGCACCGCTACCCGCACGAGTTCTCGGGCGGCCAGCGCCAGCGCATCGGCATCGCCCGCGCCCTCGCCGTCGAGCCGGAGCTGATCGTGTGCGACGAACCGGTCTCCGCGCTCGACGTCTCGATCCAGGCGCAGGTCATCAACCTGCTGAAGGATCTGCAGGCGCGGCTCGGCCTCGCCTACTTGTTCATCGCCCACGACCTCGCCGTGGTGAAGCACGTGGCCGACCGCGTGGCGGTGATGTATCTCGGCCAGATCGTCGAGATCGCGCGCAAGGACGAATTGTTCGCCGACCCGCGCCACCCCTACACCCGCACCTTGCTGGCGGCGATCCCGCGCCCCGATCCGCACCGGGAGCGGGCGCGGGAGGTGGCGCAGGGCGACGTGCCCAGCCCGATGAACCCGCCCGCGGGCTGCCGCTTCCACACGCGCTGCCCGTTCGTCATCGACCGCTGCCGCGCCGAGGCGCCGCCGCTGGCGCCCTGGCGCGAGGGCCACCTTGCCGCGTGCCACCGCGCCGCCGAACTGCCGCAGTACACCGAGGAAGCCGCAGGCGGCATCGCACCGGCCGCTTCCCGCCGGCTCGCGTTATACGAGGAGCGCCGCGCCGCCCTGGCAGCGGCATCCGCGCCAGGCTGAGGAGGTCCGCCATGTCCACGGTCAACGCCACCATCGCCGCCCCTCGCGCCATGCTCGTGGGCGGCGGGTCGGTTGCCCAGGTCGCCGAGCTGCTCGGCAAGTTCGGCCTGTCGCGCCCGTTGGTCGTGACCGATCCGGTCATGGTGAAAACGGGCCTGGTGCAACGCTGCCTGGAGCCGCTCGCCGCCGCCGGGATCGCGCACGCCGTGTTCAGCGACACGATCTCCGATCCCGCCGACACCGTGATCGAGGCCGGCGTCGGCGTCATTCGTGCCGGCGATTTCGACTGCCTGATCGGCTTCGGCGGCGGCTCGCCGATGGACACCGCCAAGGCGATGGCGATCCTCGCTTCGGGCGGGGGCAAGATGCGCGACTACAAGGTGCCGGTGCAGGCCGACCATGCCGATCTGCCGATCATCGCCATCCCGACCACCGCCGGCACGGGAAGCGAATGCACGCGGTTCACGGTCATCACCGATACCGAGCGCGACGAGAAGATGCTCATCTCCGGCCTCGGCGCCCTGCCGCTGGCCGCGATCGTCGATTACGAGCTGACCTACACGGTCCCCGCCCGCACCACCGCCGATACCGGCGTCGATAGTCTGACCCACGCGCTGGAGGCCTATGTCTCCAAGCGCGCCAACCCGTTCTCCGACGCGCTCGCCGTCTCGGCGATGGCGCTGATCGGCAAGCACCTGCGCGCCGCCTACGCCGAGCCGCGCAACGCGCAAGCGCGCGAGGGCATGATGCTCGGCGCGACCCAGGCGGGGCTGGCCTTCTCCAACAGCTCGGTCGCGCTGGTGCATGGCATGTCGCGCCCGATCGGCGCGCATTTCCACGTTCCGCACGGGCTGTCGAACGCGATGCTGCTGCCGGCCGTGACGCGCTTCTCGATCAGCGGAGCGGAGGCGCGCTACGCCGAGGCCGCGCGCCGCATTGGCTTGGCCGGCGACTCCGACCCGGACCCGACCGCCTGCGCCCGGCTGGTCGCCGGGCTGGAGGCGCTGAACGCCTCGCTGTCGGTGCCCTCGCCGGGAGAGTTCGGCATTGAGGAAAGTGCTTGGAACGCGAAGATGGAGCTGATGGCGGATCAGGCTCTGGCCTCGGGCAGCCCGGCCAACAATCCGCGCGTGCCGAGCAAGGAGGAAATTGTGGCGCTGTATCATGAGGTGTGGACCGGGGCGGCGCGGAACGGATAGGAGAGCATTCTCTTCCGGCGAAGTAGGGCCTCAAGCACGTCCGCGGCTGTTTCCCCCGTATGTAGAGCAGTATTTCGCTTCACTGCGCAACGTGAGCGGCCCAACCAAAAGGGCTCCGTCGAACCTTCATGCCTGTCGCGCGTAAGAAATTATTGATGATGCCGAAATTTGCCGAGCAGTAGCGAACATCCGCGTGTGCTATCCATAACCTTAGAGGAAGTTGCTGCTGGTTTGCAAACCTTATTACTGTTTGCGTGACACGGCTCTCGTGAGCACGGCCCTGGAACTCTGGCATTACAAAAAAGTCTTCTATGTCGAGGTACCCGTCTCTGAGCGTCATGAGACACCAGGCAAGCCGGATATCATTTTTCATGTCCCAAAAGTCAATGAGCGCACAAATATGTCCCAGAGGGTTGCTGAATATCTCAAGCCGTTGTGCAAATAGCTCGATCATAGCATCAGGCCGCCACCTCCCTAGTCTATATGGACACTGAACCCAAGCATCGTTGAAATAGGTTTCAAAATACTCGTAAGGGAGAAAGCCTATCCCGTTTCGGCCCCAGTGGCTCCCCCAGGAGTTACGAAAGGCCAATCTCTGAGTAGTATCATCATATCCGACAGCTAAAACAGCATGGAACTCGCCTAACTCGTTCGTAGTACTTGGCATTGGTATCACTCCGTCCGGTGCCGCACGCCAGGACTGGGTGATAGGGACCGCAAAGCTAAAGAGCCCACCTGCTGTTAGGGAAACCTTTGCATCATACAAGTTACGAATTCTGAAGTGAGAAAAATTACCGATTGAAACGTGCGATATGGTCGGTAATTGCTCACCCCTCGTTCGGGGTCAGCCCGCCCGCATGACGGTCCGTCCGTCGAGCGCGGCGCGTAGCGCCTCGAACGCGGTCAGGCCATGCAGTCTTCCGGTGGCGATCACGCTTGCCGCAGCAGCATAGACCTTGGCTCCCCATTCGGCACGGAACCCGCCGGTGACCTTGCGGAAGATCACCGAAGGCCGCAGCGCCCGCTCGCAGGCGTTGTTGGTGTAGGGCACGTCGCGCCGGGTGACGAAGCGGAACAGGTCGTCGCGGTCGCGGCGCATGGCGCGGAACAGGCGGCGTGCAGTGGGTCGCTGCGGTGTGGGCGCCGACAGCAACCGGTTCAACCGCCGCTCCAGATCGGCATGGTAGTGTGCCAAGGTGCTGCCCTTCAGCGCGTCGCGTCGTTTGCCGATCGCCACGGCCCGCAACAGCAGGAAGCGAAAGCCCGGCGCGAACCCGTCATCGCCCTCCTCGATCGCATACGTTGCGTCGCGCAGCAGATGCGCCAGGCACAACTGGCGGACTGCGCCATGGCCCAACTGCCCCCCATAGCGATCGGCCACCCAGACTTCCGGCTGCGCGCCGCCCAGGAACGCGGTCACGACGGAGGCCGCCCTTGTATCGGCGATCACGTGGCAGATCGCGGTCGAGCCCAGCAGCACCCATTGCCACCAGGTCTTGCCGCCAACCCGCGCCGAGGTCTCGTCGGAGCCCACGATCGGGCTGGCGCGCACGGCATCGGCGATCGGCGCCGCGGCAGCCAGCAGCGGCGCCTCGGCACGGGCCAGGATGTTGGCGATAGCACCCTCGCTGATGCTCAGTCCGAACACCTCCGCCAGCAGGCGGGCCAGGCGCTCGAAGCTGATCGCCTGGGTGACGTGGAGATGGATGATGAGCGCGCACAGCCCTGGCCCGAACGGCGAGCCGGGCTCGAAGCCCTCCGGCGCCGTGGCGGCCACGCGCTTGCGGCAGCACGGGCAGACGCCGCGATGGCGGTTGATGCGGGTGACAATGGGGTGGATCGGCAGCAGGTCGATGTGGTCGTAGGCGTGAATGTCGGGCTGGTCAGCGGCGCCAAGCGCGTGGTCGCAATGCGGGCAGGCGCCGAGTGTCGCCTCGATGATGCGGTCGGGGTTGGCTGCCAGTGTGCGGCAGGCGCCAGGTCGGCCGCGGCGAGGCTTCTTGGGGCGCTCGGGCAGGTTCGGCTTCTGGGCCTTCGAGGAGGGCGTGCTCGAATTGTCCGGCGTCTTGGGAGGAGCGTTGAGCTTGGCCTCCAACTCCGTAATCCGTGCGGTCAGCGCCTCGACCTGCGCGTGCTGCGCTAGGATAAGAGCGATCAGGTCATCCTTGGAGAGGGCGAGCAGAGTTTCGCGGTCCACGGTCACGGTAAATCGAACCAACCGTGATCGTGTCAAGCCGATCGCTGATCACTCAGGTGCCTGGACGGCTCAGCGAGGCTGGGGACGTGAGCAATTACTATGGTCGAGTCCTGGTGGCTCTTCAGGCGGCCATTTAACTCTCCCGCGCGGTGTAGGCCAAAAGCGATGAGAAACCGTTCCCCACCCCATAGACACACGAGCCGCAGTTAGGCAGTAGCTACCGGATCTTGACCCTTCGCTCATTGTTCCATCAAGGCTACGAGCCTTATTGAAGGAGTACAGAGTGCTTATCACATATGGCCGACGTCTTGCCCTACGTTCTGTATTACGCTTATATACTTCCTGCTCCGCTACAGGTCGCGACTCCCTATCCCTAAACGTGATACACCCGCTGCTGCTCAATTCCATCCCCCGCCACACCCAAGATGAGCCACACTAGGGCGTCCACCAAGTCGTCGTGCTTTTCCGCACCGAACCAAGTAACTGCGTTATAAGCTGCTCGCAGTCTTTGCGGGGAAACTTCACCGTGCCATTCTTTATGTGGCGGGCTGCCACGCGCAATCGCGCCCGCTTGTCCTTGAGGGGAAGCATGGCCTGCACGCTGGAGGCACGGGGTTCCAGCTCTTGTACGGCCGCCTGCTGGTAGGCCACGGCTTCGGCGTAGAATTCGCTACTCATAATACCTAGTTTCTCTGATTGGAACCTATCGACCGCCTCTGCACCGTGATCACCGCATTGGCTGCATGGGTTCCGATCAGCGGGATTTTGTATTACACCCGCCGCACCCGATAGAACTGCGGAATCCCCTCGGGAACATCCTTCAGCGCCGCCCGGTATGTCGTCGGCTGGAAATACATCCCCAGCGGCGCGTAGGACGGGTTGGCGAAGAACGCAGTCTGCATGTCCGCGCACAATTTCTGCTGCGCGGCCAGATCGGGCGCGTCGAACCACGCGAGGCGCGCGGCCTCCATCCTGGGGTCGGTCGGCCAGCCGAACCAGCCCTTGCCGTTGGATTGGATGGCGATATCGGAGGCCGGGGTGACGTTGCCGATGCCGCCCAGGAAGGTGAAGAAGATGTTCCACCCGCCCTGGTCGATCGGGTTCTTGCTGGCCCGACGCTGCACGACGGTGCCCCAGTCGAGTGACTGGTAATCGACGTTGAAGCCGATCCGCTTCAGCATGTCGCCGCCGACCTGCGCGATCGCGTTGATCGTCGGGAAGTTCGACGCGGCGAGCACCACCACTTTTTCGCCCTTGTAGCCGGCCTGTTGCAGCGCCTGCTTCAGCTTGGCGTGGTCCTTCTCGCCGCGGATCGCCTCGGCGATGCCGACCGTGCTCGCCATCGGGCTGCCGGGGACGAACAATCCCACCTTGTCCAGCATTAAGCTCGGATCGGCGCCGGCCACCGTCTCCATGTAATCGCGCTGGTTCACCGCCGACAGCACGACGCGGCGGATCGCCGGGTTGTCGAAGGGCGGGAACAGCTCGTTGAACCGCAGGCACCCGATCTCGCCCGTATGGTCCTTCACCCCAGTCACCAGATCCTGGTTCTGCTTCAGCAAGGGAACGAGGTCGATGGTCGGCTGCTCCCACCAATCGAACTCGCCGGCGTTCATGGCGGCGGCATTGGTGGCGGGATCGGGCGAGACGGTCCATTCCACGCGATCGAAGTGCACGGGCTTCGGACCGGCGGTGTACTGGGCCGGCCCGTCGGAACGCGGCACATACCCCGCGAACTTCTCGAACACGACCTTGGCGCCCGTGATGCGCTCGGACGCGACGAAGCGATAGGGCCCGCTGCCAATTACCTCCTTGACCTGCTCGAACGGGCTCGTCCGCGCCAGCCGCTCGGGCATGATGCAGGCCATATTGGTGATGGTGGCGAGCGCGTCCGGCACCAGCGGGAACGGCTTCTTCAGCCGCAGGCGAAGCACCTTGTCGGACGGCGCCGACATCTCGTCCATCGCCGCCATCAGCACCGTGCCGAACGTGTCCCGCTTGCCCCAGCGCGTCAGCGAGGCGACGCAGTCACGCGCCAGCACCGGCGTGTTGTCGTGGAACTTCAGCCCGTCGCGCAAGGTGATGTCCCACTGCTTCCCGTCGCCGCTGACGGTGTGCCCGGCCGCCATCTGCGGATGCGGGCGGTAGGCGTTGTCGATGCCGTACAGCGTGTCGAACACCATGAACCCGTAATTGCGCGTGACATCGGCGGTGGTCCAGATCGGGTCCAACGACGCGAGGTCAGCTTGCGGGATGAATTTCAGGACGCGCTGCGCCTCGGCGCGGACGATGCGCGGCGCGGCGAGCGCGGCGGCGCCGGCGAGCGTGGCCTTGAGCATGTCGCGGCGATTCATCGGACGTCTCTCCCCTATCATTGGCGTAATCGGGCACGGCGCGCGCCAATGTCGAGCACCGCCATCACCAGCGCCTCGACATCCTCGCGCCGCGTCCGGTGGTTCACGATTGCCGCGCGTATCGCGAGCCTGCCGTCGAGCGTGGTCGTGGAGGGCGCGGCGATGCCGGATTCCTGCAGGTCAGCGACAAGTTCGGCGTTCTGCCGGTCGATATCGCGGGCGAACCGGTAGCGGAAGCAGACGATGTTCAGCTCCACCGGCGCGAGCCGCTCCAGCAGCGGCGCCGCGTCCACCAGCGCGGCGAGATGGCGGGCGACCTCGCAGGTGTGCAGGATGCTCTCCCCGATCCGGTCGGCGCCCCAGGTCTTGAAGGTGAACCAGACCTTGAGGGCACGGAAGCCGCGCGAGAGGTCGGGACCGAGATCGCACGGCCAGGGCGCCCCGCCCGCCAAGCCGCGCGCCTCGCGTTGCAGATAGGCGGCGGGGGCGGCGAAGGCTTGCTCGGCATGAGCGCGCTCGCGCACTAGGATGCAGCCGGCGTCATACGGAACTTGCCCCCATTTGTGGAAGTCGAACGCGATGCTGTCGGCCTGCTCGATCCCCGAGAGCAGAGGCTGCAGCTCCGGCGACAGCGCGGCCAGGGCGCCGAAGGCGCCGTCAATGTGAAACCACAAGCATTCGCGCCGACTCAGCGCGGCGAGGCCCGGCAGATCGTCGATCGCGCCGATATTCACGCTCCCTGCCGTGCCAACGACAAGGAGCGGGCGCAGCCCGGCGGCGCGATCGCGCCCGATCGCCTCGGCCACTGCCGGCGCCTGCATCCGTCCGGCCTCATCCGTCGGGATCAGCCGCAGCGCGTCGGTGCCCAGCCCAGCCATATCCATGGCGCGGGCGACGCAGCCATGCGCCGCCGCGGAGGCATAAGCGACCAGCCGCGATTCCCCGACCCCGAATCGCCGAACCGCGTTGTCCGCCTGCCGACGGGCGATCAGGACTGCGATCAGGTTGGCGACGGAGGTGCCGGTCACGAGCAGGCCTCCCGCCGTCGCCGGCAGGGAAAACAGCTCCGCCATCCAGCCGATCACCTGCCGCTCGACCTCGATCGGCGCGTGGTCGCGCCCACCGAGATTGGCATTCAGGCCGGCAGCCAGCATCTCGGCGACGATGCCGGCCGGGTTCCCGCCGCCATGCACCCAGCCCATGAACCGGGGATGAACATTGCCCGTCGCGTAGGGCAGGATGGCGTCGCGGAACTCGTCGCAAGCCGCCGCCAGACCTTCGGCGTTGCGCGGCATGGGCGTGCGTAGACGCGCGCGCACCGCCTCCGGGACCGGTCGCCAGACCGGCCGATCCCGGATATCGCGCGTGTAGTCGAGAATCTGGTCCAGGATCGCGTGCGCGGTAGCACGAAACGCATTCCAGTCGCCGGGGTCAAGGTCGCGCTCAGGCGTGCTCGACATGGCGCGCCGGGCCAAGCTCGTGGCCGATCTCCGCTAGCAGCAACGGCGGAGAATTCGAGACGTGCAACCCGTCCGACTGTTGTAGGTCCATCGTCCCTTAACACCCTCCGACCAACACGACCTTGCGGCCGATCCTAGCCATCTCGGCGCACAACGCGACCGGCTTCATTTCGTAATGGCGATCTGACAACCAGGCGAGGTCGGCAACTGCGCGCAGCGACGTCCCAGGGCGGTCGAGTAACGCCGCAGGAAAATGGGGCGACAGCGCGTACCGCAGGGCTCGTAGGCTAACCATCCGATTCATAAGCCTCACACGCCAGTGCAGGCGATTCTCCCATTGCGTAATGGCGTCTGCCGGCATCGGCAAGGGGCATGGAACATGGCCGGGGTAGGTTTGCCATGGGGCCGCACGGGCCGATTCCGGCAGGAGGTCGAAAAAGCGGTTGTAGGCTTGGTGCCAGAGGCATTCGTCGATCGGCAACGCGCAGATGTACGCCAGAAATCTCCAGTCGAAGAAAGGCAGGATCAGCTCCAGCCGGTTAATGTCCAGCTCCTCGAAATGAGCTCTAAGATGATGGCGTTGTTCATTGCAAAGAAGGAAGAGCCACAGCCAACGATCCCGCGAGAGCGGGTCATAGCTTCGGATTTCTTCCTGAATGGCGCGGATCATAGCGGACTGAATGCGTGGATGGGCTTGATCGGTGACGATGCCGCGCGGAATTCCGAATTTGAAATGGCCCAGAAAGCGTCGGATCGCCTCGTTCAGCTGCCCCGCGCGAAGCGCTTCGATCGCGGTTGGTTCCGTGTAGACATGCCCAAATCCGACGCTGCCGCCATCGCCCGACCACGCAGGCGGCAATACGGCGCGCTCGCCATATAGCGCGCGCAGTTCCCGCGCCATCAATCCTTGCACCTCGGGTATCACCATCCGGTAATGCGGTCGGTTAACATAACTAATCCCAGCGGCTTTCGCGTATTGCGCCGACAATACTCCATCGAGCAGGCTGGGCGGCGAGAAGCAGTAGGCTCGTGGTTCAGCGCCAATCGCTTGTAGTACTGCAACGATTGCGCGGGAATCCATGCCGCCGCTTAGGAAGGCGTGCTCCTGCATGCCAGCGCCACGCCGCAGGGCAACTTGACTCTCGGAACAGCTCGTAAAGGTCCGAGGCCCCTGTAGCCGGCCACTCCCGACGCGGCTCAATCTCATCCCAACGCCAGTAGAAGCTTGAGGTGACGCCCTGCCGGTTGATGCGGAAAATCTCGGCGGGCCGGGCGGCACGTATTTTCGTAAACGCGGTCCGCGCGCCAATCCCGCCGCCAAAGCGCGCCGTCTCCATCGCGCCGAGCAGATCAATCTCGCTCGGGCAAAACGAGCAGGCGGAGAGGATGCGCAGCGCGGAGGCGAAGGCGACCAGCCGTTCGTTCTCATAAATGTATATCGGCCGGACTCCTAGTCGGTCGGTGAACAGCCTGACCTCACGCCGGACGTGGTCCAGCGCCATCCCGCAGAAGACCCCGCGCGCCACCCGCAACCCTTCATCGCCCGCGGTCATTTGTCGGGCCAGTTCCCGCTTGTCGGTGGCTGCATCGGCGCCGGCGATCGTCCGCGGCGTGCCGCAGACGAGGGTCAGCCTGTCCCTAGTCTTAACGCGGTCCACCTCCGGGTATCCCGAAACGTCAAAATGACAGAGATAGCAGTCGTCCGATGTGAACTCGCCGATCTGCTCACCGGCAAAGCGGGAGAGATGGCGCTTCAGCTCAGCAGCGTGGTGCTCCGGCCGGGCATTGTCATTTTTCAGAAATACGCCCGCGAAATGGGTCATTGGCGCCCCAGGAGAGATTTGGAGCGGCATCATAACAAATTTGAGACAAGAACAAAAATTATTCGTTATAGGAATACAAGATGCCTCAAACGGAGGCTGCTCATGCAAGCCTGCCGGTCAGTCCTCTCAGGGCCGCCAGGCTTGCTTCGAACTCCGTCGACCCGGATCCTAGCCCAGCTTCGCTACCGCCCGCTTGGCGATCACGCCCACCAGGTGCGCACGATATTCCGCGCTGCCGTGGATGTCGGAGTTCATGTCGCTGGCCGGCGTGGCCACACCGGCGATCGCGTCGGGCGACAGGTTCGACGCCAGCGCCTGCTCCATCGCGGTATGGCGGAACACGCCGTTCTGCCCCGCACCGGTGACCGCGACCCGCACGCCCTCGCGGGTCCTGGCCACGAACACGCCGACCATGGCGTAGCGCGACGCCGGATTGCGGAATTTCTCGTAGGCCGCCTTCTCGGGCGCCGGGAACTCGACCGCGGTGATGATCTCGTCCGGCTCCAGGGCTGTCGTGAACATGCCGAGGAAGAACTCCTCGGCCTTGATCGCGCGCCGGTTGGTGCGGATGGTGGCGCCGAGCGCGAGCGCCGCGGCGGGGTAGTCGGCGGCCGGGTCGTTGTTGGCCATGCTGCCGCCGATCGTGCCCCGGTGGCGGACCTGCTCATCGCCGATCATCCCGGCCAGCTCCGCCAATGCCGGGATCAGCCGGCGCACGTCCGCCGAAGCGGCCACCGCACCGTGCGGCGTCATCGCGCCGATCGTCACCGTCGTGCCATCGGCCTTGATGCCGGCAAGCTTCGCGCCCGCGAGGTCGATCACCGCCGACGGCCGATTGAGCCGCTGCTTCAGCACCGGAATAAGGGTCTGCCCCCCGGCGATCAGCTTCGCCTCCGGGTCCGCCGCGAGCAGCCGCGCCGCCTCGTCCACGCTGCCCGCCCGCTGATAGCCGAAGTCGTACATCGCGCTGTTCCTTCGTCAGTCCGTTGGAAAGGCCGGTTACTCAGCCGCCATCCGAGGCCGCCCGGCCTGGATGATCGACCAAATCTTCTGCGGCGTGGCGGGCATGTCGATGTGGCGCACCCCGTAGTCGCGCAGCGCATCCACCACGGCGTTGATGACTGCGGGCGGGCAGCCGATCGCGCCCACCTCGCCGCAGCCCTTCACCCCCAGCGGATTGTGCGTGCAGAGCGTCATCTCGGTGCCAACCGTGATGAACGGCACATTGTCGGCTCGCGGCATGGTGTAGTCCATGTACGATCCGGTCACGAGCTGACCCGACGCGTCATAGACCGCGCCCTCCAGCAGCGCCTGGCCGATGCCCTGCGTGACGCCGCCCTGCACCTGGCCTTCGACGATCATCGGATTGATGACCCGGCCCAGATCGTCCACCGCCACGAAGGCCACCACCTCCGGCACGCCGGTCTCGGCGTCGATCTCCACCTCGCAGACATGGCAGCCGCCCGGATAGGTGAAGTTCTTCGGGTCGTAGAAGGCGGTCTCCTCCAGTCCCGGCTCCAGCTCCTCGATCGGGTAGTTGTGCGGCACGTAGGCCGCGAGCGAGATCTCGGCGAACGCCTTCGACACGGTCGGTGCCGGCCACGGTGAACTTGCCGTCCTTGAACTCGACATCGTCCACCGCCGCCTCCAGCATGTGCGCGGCGATCTTGCGGCCCTTGGCGATGACCTTGTCCATCGCCTTCACCATGGCGCTGCCGCCCACCGCGAGACTGCGGCTGCCGTACGTGCCCATGCCGAACGGGATCTTCGCGGTATCGCCGTGGACGACCTCGATCTGGTCGAACGGCACGCCAAGCTGCTCGTGGACCAGCTGAGCGAACGTCGTCTCGTGCCCCTGGCCGTGGCTGTGCGAGCCGGTGAACACCGTCACGCTGCCCGTGGGATGAACGCGGATGTTCGCGCATTCATAGAGGCCCGCGCGCGCGCCGAGCGAGCCCACCACCGAGGACGGCGCGATGCCGCACGCCTCGACATAGGTGGAGTAGCCGAGGCCGCGCAGCTTGCCCCGCGCCGCCGCCGCCCGGCGCCGCGCCTCGAAGCCGGCGACATCGGCGGCCTTCATTGCCGCGTCCAAGGTCGCGACATAGTCGCCGCTATCGTACTGTAGCGCGACCGGGGTCTGGTAGGGGAAGGAATCGGCGGAGATGAAGTTGCGCCGGCGCAGCTCTACCCGATCGAGGCCCGTGTCATGGGCGATCACGTCCACCAGCCGCTCCAGCAGGAACGTCGCCTCCGGCCGGCCGGCGCCGCGATAAGCGTCCACCGCAACGGTGTTGGTGAACACCGCTTTCACCTCGGCGTAGATCGCCGGGGTCTTGTACACGCCGGAGAGCAGCGTGGCGTAGAGATAGGTGGGCACGCTGGTTGCGAACGTGGAGAGATAGGCCCCCATGTTGGCGAGCGTCTGCACCCGCAGCGCCAGGAAGTTGCCTTGCGCATCCAACGCCATCTCGGCCGTGCTCACATGGTCGCGCCCGTGCGCGTCCGACATGAAGCTTTCGGTCCGCTCGGCGGTCCACTTCACCGGACGGCGCACCTTGCCGGCGGCCCAGGTGACGATCGCTTCCTCGGCATAGTGGAAAATCTTGGAGCCGAACCCGCCACCCACGTCGGGCGCCACCACGCGCAGCTTGTTCTCCGGGATGTGCAGCACGAAGGCGCCCATCAGCAGCCGGATGACATGCGGGTTCTGGCTGGTGGTGTAGAGTGTGAAGTCGCCGCTGGAGGTATCGAAGTCGCCGATCGCCGCGCGTGGCTCCATGGCATTGGGGATCAGCCGGTTGTTGACGAGTTCGAGCTTCACCACCTTCGCCGCGTTGGCGAAGGCGTGGTCCACCAGCGCCTTGTCGCCCAGGTGCCAGTCGTAGCAGATGTTGCCGGGCACCTCGTCGTGCACCAGCGCCGCTCCGGGTGCCACCGCCTCGCGCAGGCCGGCGACGGCGGGCAGGTCCTCGTAGTCGATCTCGATCTGCTCGGCGGCATCCTTCGCCTGCTGGCGGGTCTCGGCGACCACCACGGCGACCGGATCGCCGACATGCCGCACCTTGCCGACGGCAAGCACCGGGTGCATCGGCTCGGCCATTGGCGAGCCGTCCTTGTTATGGATTTGCCACCCGCATGGCACGCCGCCGATATTCTCGGCCTGCATGTCGGCGCCGGTGAACACCGCGACCACCCCCGGAGCCTGCGACGCAGCGGCGGTGTCGATGCGGCCGATGCGCGCATGCGGCCGGTCCGAGCGGCGGATAGAGGCATAGAGCTGACCGGGACGGTTGATATCGTCGGTGTAATTGCCCCGCCCGCTCAGGAAGCGCCGATCCTCCTTGCGGCGGACGGAGGCGCCGATCCCCTCATGGCCCATGGTGTTCTCCCCGATCGGTCTTCTTATTCGGCGGCGGCCGGCATCGGCTTGCCGTGCATCAGCGGCCAAGCCGCCGCGATCGCCTTGACGATGTTGTGGTAGCCGGTGCAGCGGCAGAGATTGCCCTCCAGCCCCTCCCGGATCTGGTGTTCGGTCAGGCCGTCCGGGTGGGTCCGCACCAAATCGACGGCGCTCATCACCATCCCCGGCGTGCAGAAGCCGCATTGCAGGGCGTGGTGCTCGCGGAACATCTCCTGCATCGGATGGAGCGTGCCGTCCGGCTTGGCCAGACCCTCGATCGTGGTGACGTTCGCGCCTTCGGCCTGCAGCGCGAGCATGGTGCAGGACTTCACGCTGCCGCCGTTCAGGTCCACCACGCAGGCGCCGCACTGGCTGGTGTCGCAGCCGATATGGGTGCCCGTCAGCCCCAGCTTCTCGCGCAGCAATTCCACCAGGAGGGTGCGCCCCTCGACCTCGACCGTGTGCTGCTTGCCGTTCACCGTCAGGCTTACCTGAGGCATTGCGTCCCCCTGAGTTGTCCGTCGCATCGCCGCGCCCTGGCGCCGGGCGCAGAATGGTCGCGCACGATGCAGACGGTCAAGGCGCCAGGGTCGGGATCAGGCCGGTCCGGGCGAAATCGGGCCGACCCCTCAGGGCCGGGCGCGAGGACGCGACAGCCCGTTCGCGGTGAGGAGCCCAAGCACGCCCACTTCCAGAACGCCGAGCCCCGTCAACCACCTTCTCCTCTTCGCCGTGCGAAGCGCTGGGCGCGGTAGGGGCGCATCTCGAAGGCGGGTGGCCGGGCGCTGATGAGATCGGCTACCAGCCGGCCCGTCGTCGCGCCGGCCGCCAGTCCGACATGGCCGTGGCCGAAGGCGTGGACGATATCGGGGCAGGAAGAGGCCGGGCCGATGCAGGGCAGGCCATCGGCCATCGACGGGCGGTGCCCCATCCAGAACGAGACCCGCTCGGCGGGCAGGTCGCGCGGCAGGCCGGGGAACAGGCGCAGCGCGAAGTCGCGCAGGATCTCCGCCCGGCGCCAGTTCGGCGCGGCTTCCAGCCCGGCCAGCTCCACCTGCCCCGCGATGCGCAGCCCGCCTTCCATATGGGTGATCGACATCTTGCCGTCGCTCGGCATCACCGGCAGGCGCGGCGCGATCTCGGGATGCGCGATCGTTGCGTGATAGCCCCGCTCGCTCTCCAACGGCACGCTATCGCCCGCGGCGGCGGCGAGCGCGCGGGAGCGCGCGCCGGCGGCGATCACCGCCTTGTCGCAGTCGATCTCGCCCGCTTCCGTGCGCACCGCGCGCAGCCGGCCGGACTCGATGCGAAAGCCGGTGGCCCTGGCGACGCGCCGCATGGCGCCGAGCGACTCGGCGTGGCGCACCAGCGCCGCGACATATGCGCCCGGGTCGCGGCAATGCCCGCCCTCCTCGACCAGCACGCCGAAGCGGTAGCGCCGATCGACCGCCGGCTCGCGCTGGCGGAGTTCGTTCTCGTCCAGCTCGACCCAGCGCACGCCGGTATCGGCGCGCACGCGCCAGGCCAGCTTCTCGGCCTCGAACTCCGCGCGGGAGGGGAAAATATAGAGCAGGCCGGTGCGCTGAATCAGCTCCCCGACCCCTGCCTCCCGCGCCAGGCGCAGATGCCGCTCGGGGGACGCTTCAAGCAGCGGGCGCAGCGCGCGGGCGGTGGCGGCGACCTTGGCCTCGGTGGCGCCAGCGGCGAGAAAGCGCGCGAGCCAGGGCAACATTCGCGGCAGGTAGCGCCAGCGTATCGTCAGCGGGCCGAGCGGATCGGCGACCCAGCCGGGCACCTTGCGCCAGATGCCAGGCGCCGACATCGGCACAACGGAGCTGGGCGAGAGCCAGCACCCGTTGCCGAAGCTCGCCGCCTGCGGGCCGCCCGGCTCGCCGGGGTCGAGGATGGTGACGCGGTGCCCGTCGCGCAGCAGCTCGACCGCGCTGGCGGCGCCGATGATGCCGGCGCCGATGACGGCCACATGCGCCATGGCCGGAAGATCAGCCGATCTTGCCGATCCCCCGCAGCTTATTCTCCATCTCGCCCATGATCGTGCGCAGCGGGTGCGCATTGGCCAGGTTGGAGATGCGCGGGAACGCCTCTGCGAACATCTCGACCGTGACCGGCTTGTCGGGGTCGAACTGCACGCCGTCGGTCTCGAAATACTGCACCCGGGTGAAGCCGCCGGCCTGCGCCAGGATGATCTGGCCGGAAACGTTGCATTCCTCGCTGCAGAGCCAGGCGACGGCGGGGGAGACAAGCTCGGGCTTCATGTACGGCGCGGTCGCCGGGTTCATCAGCCCCTCGGTCATGCGGGTCAGGGCGGCCGGGGATATGACGTTGCTGAGGATGTTGTACTTCGCTCCCTCGAAGCGCAGGCAATTCACCAGCCCGCAGACAGCGGCCTTGGCCGCGCCATAATTGGCCTGCCCGAAATTGCCGAAAATGCCTGAAGTGGAGGAGGTGACGACGACGCGGCCGTAATTCCCCGCGCGCATCGCCGGCCAGGCGGCGCGGGTGCAGTACACGGTGCCCATAAGGTGGACCTGCACGACTGTCTCGAAATCCTGCACATCCATGTTGTTGAATGCCTTGTCGCGCAGGATGCCGGCGTTGTTGACCAGGATGTCGAGCCGGCCCCAGCTGTCGGTGGCGGTCTTGATGATGCGCTGCGCGCTCTCCCAGTCGCCGACGGAATTGTGGTTGGCGACCGCCTCGCCGCCCTTGGCCTTGATCTCCGCCACGACCTGATCGGCGACCGCGTTGGCGCCGCCGCGCCCGTCCACCGCGCCGCCCGGATCGTTCACCACCACCTTGGCCCCCCGCTCGGCGAGCAGCAGCGCGTGGGCGCGGCCGAGCCCGGCGCCGGCTCCGGTGACGATGGCGATACGGTCGTCGAAGCGAATGGTCATCTCTCGTGATCCCCCTCTTGGTTGGTTCCACCGTACCCTGCCCCGTCGCACCGCGAAAGGCTTGCCCCCGAGCCGGCCTTGCCCGATCGTGGCAGCTTCGGGAGGGACGCCGAATGGCGCTGTTCGACGGGCTGAAGGTGATCGACTGCGCCAGCTACATCGCCGGTCCCTCGGCCGCGACCGTGCTGGCGGAGTTCGGCGCCGCGGTGGTGAAAATCGAGCCGCCGGGCGGCGATCCATACCGGAAGCGCGCCGCGCTCCCCGCGTCCGGCCATATCCATCCGAGCAGCCCCAACTTCATCGTCGACGGGCGCGCCCGACGGAGCCTGATCCTGGACCTGACGAAAGAGGCGGGGCGGGCGGTGCTGCGCCGCCTGGTGGGCGAAGCGGACGTGTTCATCACCAACGCCCCGCCCGATGTACGGCGCAAGCTGGGCGTGACGCATGAGGAACTCGGCCCGCTCAATGCGCGGCTGATCTATGCCTCGTTCACCGGTTACGGCGAGGCGGGGCCGGAGGCGAGCAAGCCTGGATTCGACGCGACCGCCTGGTGGGCACGTTCGGGACTGATGCATTTGGTGCGGGCGAACGATGCGGCGCCGGCTCGGTCGTTGTCCGGCATGGGCGATCATCCCTCCGGGATCGCGCTCTACGCCGCCATCGCCACCGCCTTGTTCGAGCGCGAGCGCACCGGGCGCGGGATGGCGGTCGGCTCGTCCCTGCTCGCCAATGGTCTGTGGGCGAACGCCTGCCAGGTGCAGGCGCGGCTGTGCGGAGAGACGGTGGCGCCGCAGCCGGCGCGGACGGTGTCCGGCCATCCGCTTCGCAACCATTACCGCTGCGCCGACGGCAAGTGGCTGCTGCTGTCGATCGTGCCCGACCAGCGGCGCTGGGAGGCGTTCCGTCGGGCACTGGAAAGCCCGGCGCTGGAGGACTCGCGCTTCGCCACGGTCGAGGATCGCGCCCGCCACGGGCGCGCGCTGACCGCCGCGCTGGACGCGGTGTTCGCGACGCGCGAGCGCGCCGCCTGGTGCGCGGCGCTGGAGCCGACCGGGCTCGTGTTCGGCATCGTCGCCGAGATGGAGGACATGCCGGACGAGCAGGCGGTGGCGAGTGGCGCCCTGGTTCCGTTCGCCGACGACACGCTGCTGACGGTGAGCACGCCGTTTTGGCTCGGCGGCCAGGACAAGGTGGCGCCGCGTCACGCGCCAGAGGCGGGCGCCGATGGCGCCGACGTGCTGCAAGAGGCGGGATACGCCGAGGCGGAGATCGCGGCGCTGCGGGCGGATGGAGTTATCGAAGGGGCCCAGAAATGACCGACTACCAGGTACTGCCGCGTCGAGGACGACGGCCGCGTGCGCGTCGTCACGCTGAACCGTCCCGAGGTCATGAACGCGCTGCACAGCGAGGCGCACCACGAGCTGGAGCGTGTGTGGGACGAGTTCGCCGCGCGCGACGATCTCTGGGTGGGAATCGTCACCGGCGCCGGGCCGCGCGCCTTCTCGGCCGGCAACGACCTGAAGGTGCAGGCCGCCGGGCGGCGCGGACCGCCGGCGCGCACCGGCTTCGCCGGCCTGACCTTGCGCTTCGACCTCGACAAGCCGCTGATCGCGGCGGTGAACGGCGTCGCCATGGGCGGCGGCTTCGAGACCGCGCTCGCCTGCGACATCATCATCGCCTCCGAGAACGCCGTGTTCGCGCTCCCGGAACCCCGCGTCGGGCTGATCGCCGGCGCCGGCGGCGTGCATCGGCTGCCGCGCGTCATCCCGCGGAAGCAGGCGCTGGGCATGATCCTGACCGGCCGGCGCGTTCCGGCCCGCGAGGGCAAGGAGCTTGGCTTCGTCAACGAGGTGGTGCCGGAAGGCCAGGCGCTGGAGGCGGCGCGGCGCTGGGCTGCCCTGATCCTGGAGTGCTCCCCCAAGGCGGTGCGCGCCTCCAAGCAGGCGGTGTATCGGGGCTTCGGCGAGCCGACGCTCGAACAGGCGATCCGAACGCTCTATCCGGGGCAGAAGGACAACGCCGAAAGCGAGGACTTCATCGAGGGGCCGCGGGCCTTCGCCGAGAAGCGCAAGCCCGAGTGGCGGAATCGGTAGGGCGCATGACGCTCACGCCAGCCGATGAAGGGTAAGCCGTTGGACCTCTCCTTCGACCTGCTCGGCAATGCGCTGGTCTCCGGCCTGCTGCTGGGCGGGTTCTACGCGGCGGTGGCGATCGGCGTGTCGATCTCCTCGGGATGCTCGACATCGTCAATATCGCCCATCCCGCCTTCATCGTCCTGGGTTCCTACGGCGCTTGGCTGCTGAACAACCGGTGGAGGATCGACCCCATCCTCGCCAGCCTGCTGTTACTTCCGGCCTTTTACGCGCTCGGCGCCGGGATCTAACAGATCTATCACCTCTCGTTCGAGCGGCGTGGCGATCAGAGCCTGCGCGGCCTCGCCTTCTTCTTCGGCCTCGCGCGCAGTTTTCAGTTGCCGCGCCCGTTCCCGACCATGACGGTCCTCGACAATCTGCGCATCCCGATCGAGTACGCCCTGTGCGAGCATCTGGGCGCCGACGCGATTTGCGTGCGCTGCCGGGCGCTGCTGGACTCGGTCGGGCTGGAGGCGAAGGCGGCGCAGCACCCGGCCGATCTGACGCAGATCGAGATGCGCAAGCTGGAGCTGGCGCGCGCGATGGCGGCCGAACCGACGCTGCTGATCGCCGATGAGGCGATGGTGGGTTTGTCGAACAACGAGGTGGACGACATCCTGGCGCTGCTGCTGCGGCTGAACGCGGCCGGCGTCACGGTCATGATGATCGAGCACATCATGCGCGCGGTAATGGGCTTCTCGCAGCGTCTGGTGGTGCTGGTCGCCGGCCGCAAGATCGCCAACGGCGACCCGGCCGCGGTGATCCGCGACCCCGAGGTGGAGCGCGCCTACCTGGGCGAGTAGCCTCAGCATCGAGAATGTCAGCGCCGGCTACGGTGTGGTGCGCGTGCTCGACGACGTCTCGATCACGGTGGCGGCCGGGGAGACGGTGGCGCTGCTCGGCACCAACTGCAACGGCAGTCCACGTTGATGAAATGCGTGATGGGCATGGTGCGCCCAACCTCCGGGCGCGTGGTCGCCGAGATCGATGGCGAGCTTCACGATCTGTTGGCGCTCTCGACCGAGGCGATCGTGGATCGCGGCATCGCGCTCGTGCCGGAGGGACGGCGGCTGTTCCCGCGCCTGAAGGAGCGCCGCCGCCAGCTCGCCGGCTCGATGAGGGGGGGCGAGCAGCAGATGCTGGCGCTGGGCCGCGCCCTGATGTCGAGCCCGCGCATGCTGCTGATCGACGAGCCTTCGGTCGGATTGGCACCGGCGTTGGTGAAGCGCACGATCGAGAAGATCCAGGAACTGAAGGAGGGCTACCAGCTCACGGTGCTGATAGCCGAGCAGAACTTCACCCAGGCCCTCCGCATCGCCGACCGCGGCTACGTGATCGTGCATGGCCGGATTGAGTTCGCCGGCGGCTCGGCCAAGGACCTGAACGACGACGAGCTGATCCGGGGGTTCTATTTGGGGGCGTGAGCGGGCATTTTGCCTCAGCGCGGCCCGCTTTCGCGGGAATGACGAGGAAAGGTCGGGAGGAACACTACGCGGGCGAGCTGGTGATGGCCCTCGCCGGGGTTGCGTTGTGCCGGGATACGTGGGCGGGGCCGGGCCGGCCGCGGCAGCAGCAGGGTGTTCTCGTAAACGCGCTCGCGACGGTCGCGAGTGCGTCGCGCCAGCACCGCCCGCTCCCTGGCTGCTGCGCAAACCGTAGCGGCAGGCAGTTGCGGTGCGCTCTCCGTTTCGGCCGGGTGGACCAGGCCAATGCAGGCGCGGGTCTTCAAGCCCTGGCGGTCAGTCCTGCTCCTGGAACGGCGTGACCTTACTTCGAGGCCGATGAAGCGAGTGTGCTGGCGAACAACGCTGCGCGCACCCGGCGGCGCTCAGGTCCCTCAAGCCCGGCTTCTATGCACAGCGTGGCGTATCCATGCACGAGCGACCAGGCGACGAGACTGAGGTCCGCCACAGCTTCCGGGGACGCGATCGCGGCGACGATCTCGGCCAGTTGCGCGAACGAGGCAGAGGCGGCGGCCTGAGCAGCAGGGTGGCGCGGCAGGTCCACGAGCTCTTTGGAGAACATGAGGCGGAACAGCGCGGGTGCGCTCTGGGCGAAGGCGATGTAGCATTCCGCCGCGCGTTCCAGCCGGACGACCGGTTCGGCGTCGCTGTGTCCCGCTACCTTTATGCCTTGTCCGAGCCGCTCGAAACCGTCGCGGACCAACTCGGCGAGCAGCATTTCCTTGTCGGCGAAGTGATTGTAGGGCGCCTGCCGGGACAAGCCCGCCCGTTCGGCGAGCTGGCGCAGCGACAGGCCACTCGCTCCCGTCTGCTCAAGCAGAGCCGCTGCGGCGCGAAGCAGCGCATTGCGGGCATCCCCGTGGTGATAGGTCGTCCGCCCTGCGCCAGAGCTCATGAAGCTATCTTGCCGATTGATGTTGACATCGTCAACACCTGCGCTTATCGTGACACCGTCAACATTGGCAGGAAGAACCCTTGTCATGTATCACGCCATCGTACGACGAAAGGTTGCCCAGACTTTCGAGGCGCTGAGCCGAGGCGATTATGAGTTCGCGCTCGCCGGCATGGCGCCGCGCTTCGAGCACATCTTTTCCGGCACGCACGCGCTCGGCGGCACCCGGCACACGAAAGCTGGCATGCGTCTCTGGCTGGAGCGGCTGTTCCGCCTTAACAAGAAGATCGACTTCACCATCAAGCACATCGCGGTGAGCGGCACGCCCTGGAACACCACGGCGGTCATCGAGTGGCGTGACACGGCGACGCTGGCCAACGATGACACCTCGTATTTCAACGACGGCACGCACGTCATCCGGATGCGCTGGGGCAAGGTGGTCAGCCTGCATGCGTATCTCGATAGCGCGAAGGTCGTGGAAGCTTTTCGCAGGATGGCACAGCAGGGATTTGCCGAAGCGGAAGCGGCGCCGATCGAGGACTGAGCGGGACGGAGCGTATCAAGCCTGACCAGTCGAGGTCGGCAACTTCAAGGAGATTTCCAGATGCCCAAACTTGTTACGGAGAGGGTCTGCGCGGAGGTTGAGGGAGACGTCGTGGTCTTCCTGATCGGGATGCGCATCAACAAGCTTTGGAAGGTATGGAAGTGGCTCCCTGTCGTCGCAGCCATGCCGAAGATGCTGAAGGAGCTCGCCGCACACCCCGAACTTGGGATGCTGTCCGCACGGGGCCATTACGGACTGCGCAACCTGATGGTGCTGCAGTACCTGGAAAAGTGCGGAGCATCTGCAGGCCTATGCCCATGCGTCGAATAAGGTACACCTGCCGGCTTGGCAGGCGTTCAACCGACAGGTCGGGAGCAGGGGCGACGTGGGTATTTGGCACGAAACCTATGTCGTGCCGCAGGGCCATTCGGAATCGGTCTATGTGAATATGCCGCCTTACGGCCTGGGCTTGGCGGGGGCCTTGTTCCAGGCAAAGGGCCAGCGCGCTAGCGCATCGAAGCGTTTGGCGCGCATGAGGACTCCAGTGTGAGGGTCCGCTACAGGTCGAGGGCGGTCCTACAAGGCATGGATAAGGCCCTGGTTCATTCGGGGCGTGAGCGCGGCATTCACTCGCGGACGATTTATCAATTGCCGCGCACTGCCCTCTCGATGCGCGGGTCGGGGATGAGCCACATCAGCGCCACCAGGACATAGATCGCGGCGGCGATCCGGACATCGACAAACGCGAGCAGAAGGCCGGCCAGATAGAACGGGGGCGAGAGCTTCCCCTTCAGGTCGCGGCCGATCGCCCGGGCCAGCGCCGAGTTGATGCCCTGCGCGCGGATAATGGCCCTCTGCATCCCGTACCACGCGAGCGCCGGCATCAGTAGGGAGACGCCATAGATGGCTGTCGGCAGTGGGGCGAAGTGATTCTCCCCCATCCAGCCGGTCGCGAAAGGAACGAGCGACATCCAGAACAGCAGGTGCATGTTGGCCCACAGGATCAGGCCGTCAACTTGCCGAACCATCTGGAAGAAGTGGTGATGGTTATTCCAGTAAATGGCCACATAAACGAAGCTCAGCACGTAGCTGAGGAAGAGCGGCGTCACCGCCGCCAACGCGCTCAGGCTGGCATCATGGGGAACCTTCAGCTCCAGCACCATGATCGTGATGATGATGGCAATCACGCCATCGCTGAATGCGACCAGTCGCTCCTTTTCCACCGCGTCCTTCCCCCTGCGGCATCAATGCCGGAAGTGACGCATCCCGGTGAGCACCATGGCAACACCGGCGGCGTCGGCGGCGGCGATCACCTCCTGGTCGCGGATCGAGCCGCCGGGCTGGATCACCGCCGTCGCACCTGCTTCGACCGCCGCTTGCAGCCCGTCGGCGAAGGGAAAGAAGGCATCCGAGGCGACCACGCTGCCCTTGGCGAGCGGCTCCGCCTCGCCGGCCTGCCTGGCGGCCTCTGCGCTCTTCCAGGCGGCGATCCGCGCCGAGTTCGACGCGGCTCATCTGCCCGGCGCCGATGCCGACCGTCGCGGTCCCTTTGGCATAGACGATCGCGTTCGATTTCACATGCTTGCAGACGCGGAAGGCGAAGACGAGATCAGCCAGCTCCGCTTCGGTCGGCGCGCGTCCGGTCACGACCCTCAAATCGCCGGCCTCGATCCGGCCGACATCGCGCGTCTGCGCCAGGAAGCCCCCGGCGAGGCTGCGGAAGACGAGGCCGGGTGCGGCCGGATCGGGCAGGCCGCCGGTCAGCAGAAGGCGCAAATTCTTCTTGCGGGCGAGCACGGCGCGGGCGTCGGCATCGGCATCGGGAGCCACGATCACCTCGGTGAAGATCGACGCGATCCGCTCCGCCGCCGGCCCGTCGAGGGTCCGGTTGAGCGCCACGATGCCGCCGAAGGCCGAGACCGGATCGCAGCGCAGCGCCCGGTCCCATGCCGAGGCCAGCGTGGTGCCGAGCGCGACGCCGCACGGGTTGGCGTGCTTGACGATCACCACCGCCGGCTGGTCGAACTCCGCGACGCACTCGAACGCGGCGTCGGTGTCGTTCAGGTTGTTGTAGGACAGTTCCTTGCCCTGGGCCTGCGTCGCGGTCGCCACCCCTGGCCGCGTGCCGGTCGCGTAGAATCCGGCCCCCTGGTGCGGGTTCTCGCCATAGCGCAGCGTCTGGCGCAGCGTGCCCGCGATCGTCAGTCGGCGGGGGAATGCAGCGTCCTGCTGGTCGGCGAACCAGGAGGCGATGGCGCTGTCATAGGCCGAAGTGCGCGCATAGGCAGAGGCGGCGAGGCGGCGGCGGAGCGCGATTGTGGTGCCGCCTTGGGCCTGCAATTCATCGAGCACCGGCGCGTACTGGTCGGGCTCAGTCAGCACCACGACGAAATCGTGGTTCTTGGCCGCCGCGCGGATCAACGCCGGGCCGCCGATGTCGATGTTCTCGACGCAATCGGCCAGGTCCGCGCCGCCGGCGACGGTTGCCTCGAACGGATAGAGGTTCACGGCCACAAGATCGATCGGCGCGATCCCATGCGCCTCCATTTGTGCCACATGCTCCGCCTGATCGCGCCGGCCGAGAATCCCGCCATGGATCTGCGGCACCAGCGTCTTCACCCGACCGTCCAGGATCTCGGGAAAGCCGGTGTGGGCGGAGACCTCCGTCACCGGCACGCCGGCCTCGCGCAGCGTGCCGGCAGAGCCGCCGGTCGAGAGGATTTCGACGCCCTGTGCGGCCAGCGCGCGCGCAAACGGCACCAGGCCCGTCTTGTCGAAAACAGAGATCAGCGCGCGGCGGACGGGAACGATTTCGCTCATGGCCGGGCGCATAATCCTACAAGCCGAGCAGGTCCAGGGTGCGCGCCATGACGCGCGCCTCGTCGTACAACTCCAGCGCGCGCGCCCGCCCGGCCGCGCCCATGCGGGCGCGAAGCACCGGGTCGGCGGCAAGGCGCGTCAGCGCGGCGGCGAGGGGCGGGGCTTGTGCGGGCGGGACCAAAAGCCCGGTCTCGCCATGCACGACCTGCTCGCGCGGTCCCCTGATGTCGGTCGCGACCACCGGCAAGCCGGTCAGCATAGCCTCGATCACCGACATCGGCAGGCCCTCGAAATGGCTGGGCAGGACGAAAATGTCCGACGCAGCCAGCAGGGCCGGAATGTCGGTTCGATAGCCGAGCATCCGCAGGCGCCCGCCGAGCCCGCTGCCGGCGAGCAGCGCCGCCATGTCGTCGCCGCGGTCGGAGGCCAGACGCTCGCCGGCCACCCACAGCTCGACGCCGGGCACGTCGCGCATGGCCCGCGCCAGTTCCGGATAGCCCTTGTGGCGCACCAGCCGCGAGACCGCCAGCGCCACGACCTGGTTCTCGGCCATCCCGAGTGCGCGGCGGACGGCGATGCGCGCGTCGGGGTCCGGCCGGAACAGGGCAGGGTCGCGCCCGTTGCCGATCGCCACGGCGCCGCCGCTGATGCCGAGCCGGCGCGCATCCGCCGCTTCCTCGGCCGAAACGGTCATGAACACGTCGGTGCAGCGCGCGGCCAGCCACTCCATGGCGAAGCCGGCGGCACGCCGGGGCGCCGCCCCCGGCGCGTTGAACCAGAAGCCGTGGCCGGTATAGGCGATTCGCGGCACGCCCGCCGCCCGCGCCGCGATCCGGGCGAGGAAGCCGCTGATCGGCATGTGCGCGTGGACCAGGTCTGGCTTTTCGGCGCGGAACAGGGCGACCATCGCCCGATAGGCGCGCCAGTGCGCCCCGGCCGCGAGCGTGCGTTCCAGCGGCAGGCCGACGACCCGGAAACCCTCGTTGCGCACGTCCTGCAGCAGCGGCCCTTCGGCGCAGGCGCCGATCACCTCATGGCCGCGCGCGCGGATGGCGCGCATCAAGGGCAGCAGGAACTGGCGCAGCGAGAAATCGACGTTGGTGACCTCGATCACCTTCATGGGCGCACGGCCGCGCCGATTACTTGACCTTGCTGATCGCCCACTTCACCTGCTGGGGACCGTCGGCGAGGCCCGTGAGCACCACCTGCTCGGCGCGGCGCGGCTGCGCGCCTCCCAGATAGATGCTCTCCTCGAGCGACATGCGCGCGCCGTCGGCGCGCAGCCGCCAGCCGCCGCCCGAGGGCAGGCGCAGCAGCACCGTCTCGTTGTCCTGCTGCAGACTCGCCTGCACGGTCGGGTGCAGGTGGAAGCGGAGCGTGTATGGCTGCGGCGTCGGCGCCTCGATCACGTCCTCGCCGCGCACGTCCTCGCCGCTCTCGGCCACATACAGCCGGCGGCGGTGGATGGCGCCGAACGGCTTCAGCCAGCCGTCGTGACTCGCTTCCAGCCAATGCGCCCCGTTCGCCTCCTGCCGCTGCGTCTCCACCCCGACCGGACGCCGGCCAAGACCTTGGGGCCGCAGTTCCGAGGAGTTGGTGTCGGCGATCACGAGGGTCGAGTGCGCGGCGGTCGCGCGCGCCGCGTCGCGCCACTCGGCGGAGCCGGCCGGGAAGGCGCCGCAATTGACCACCAGGCGGTCACGTCCCACCGACATTTCCAGCGAGAGCGTGCCGGCATGGGCATTGCGGTCGAGCCCAGGCGGCGGCGGCGCGCCGGTATTGACGATCAGCAAGGTGCGCCCCGCCTGCAGGCGGTGAAACCCGCTTTCGGGCAGCGCCGCCGGAGCGCGCGCGCCTCTTCCGGCCTGGGCCAGCACCAGCTCGATTAGCGCGGCATGGCCTTCCTTGGCGCCGTTGAACAGCGCGAGGCCCCCATCGGCATGGCGCAGGGCGCGCAATGCCGGACCCATCCGTTCGATGGCAGTGGGAAGCGAAGCCGGGGCAGGGGCTTGCGCGGCCTGGAGAAGGGCGCGGATCTCGGTCAGGTCCTGGAGCGCGGCGAGAAGTGCCGCGGGGCTGCGCTCGGCATGGCAGCCGTCGGACAGGATCTGGCGCGCGATCTCCTGCGGCAGGAAGCGCAGCGCGCGGGCGAGAAAGCCGCCATGCTCGGGAAGCGCCACGGCCGCCGCGATCAGACCCTTGAGCGCGGTGAGCGCCCGCTGGTCCACCTCCTCGGCCGGCAGCGCCGCGGACAGCGCGCGGGCGTCCGAGACCAGACGCGCCATCAGCTTCTGGCGGAAGGCGTCGTCGGCGGAGGCAAAGAAGAAGTCGTAATGGCCGAGCCAGGCGGCGATGCGCGCCCCGATCACGTCGGGGCGGTGCGCCACGGGGTCGGTGGCCTGCGCCCCCATCCAGTCCGCAACCAGCGCACGGGCGCGCAGCCGCGCCGCATCGGTGCCGAGCGCGCGCAGGTCGCGGAGCCAGGTGAAGCCGTGCGCGGCGGCGCGCAACGGGTCGGAGGCCGCGGGGTCCGGCCAGGCGCCGGGACGCAGCGGCGCCGTCGCGCCGTCCAGCTCGAGCTCGTTCTTCAGCAGGCGGGCCGCGCGGGCCGGGTCGCCGGGCCAGGGATCACGCACCGGCAGCGCGGGCGCATCCGGCACGCGGCCGACCCGCAGGCTCGGCACGCGCGCCAGCACGCGGCGCGCATCGCGCAGCCAGCGACGGGGATTGTTCGGCGTCACGCGACGACTCCTTCACGGAGCGCGGCGATCGCGGCGGCATAGTCAGGCTTGCCGAACACGGCGGTGCCGGCGATCAGCGTGTCCGCGCCTGCCGCCAGCGCCAGCCGCGCGGTCTCCGGTTCCACGCCGCCATCCACGGCCAGGCGCGCGGCCCGGCCGGCGCGATCGATCATCCGCCGCAAGGCGGCGATCTTCGGCAGTTGCGAGGGCAGGAAGCTTTGACCACCGAAGCCGGGGTTTACGGTCATCACCAGCACGATGTCCACCAAATCGAGCACCCATTCGACCGCATCGGCCGGTGTCGCCGGGTTCAGCACCAGTCCGGCCCGCTTGCCGTGTTGGTGGATCAGTTGAAGCGTGCGGTGCGGATGCGGTCCGGCTTCGGGATGGACCAGGATGTGGTCGGCGCCAGCCTCGGCGAAGGCGGCGACGTAGGGATCGACCGGCGCGATCATCAGATGGGCGTCGAAGGGCAGCTTCGTACGCCCGCGCAATGCGCGCAGCACCGCCGGACCGTAGCTGATGTTCGGCACGAAATGCCCATCCATGATGTCGAGATGCAGCCAATCGGCGCCTGCCGCCTCGATCGCGGCGACCTCGTCGGCGAGGCGGCCGAAATCGGCGGCGAGCAGGCTGGGAGCAACGACGACCCCCGGGCGGTTGAAGGCATCCATGGTCGGGTTGTACTCAGTCGCTTCGGCGTCGGACAAGCCGCAGACTGGCCTTGCGTGCGCGAGCTTGGCAGAGTCCGGGCATGGATCAGGGCATTCAGCGTCTGAGGACCATGCTCGCCGGCGCGCGGCGCGCGGTGGTCTTCACCGGGGCGGGGATCAGCACGGAATCCGGCATCCCGGATTTCCGCAGTCCGGGCGGGCTGTGGACGCGCCACAAGCCGATCGATTTCGAGGCGTTCCTTGGCTCCGAGGAAGCCCGGGCGGAATCATGGCGACGCCGGTTCGCGATGGACGAGGTGCTGCGCGCCGCGCGCCCGAACCGGGGCCACGCGGCGGTGGCCGAGCTGGTGGGGGAGGGCAAGGTCGCGGCGGTGATCACGCAGAACATCGACGGGCTGCACCAGGCATCCGGCGTGTCCGACGAGGCGGTGATCGAGCTGCATGGCAACACCACTTACGCCGCCTGCCTGGACTGCGAGACCCGTTACGAACTCGACGCCATACGCGCCGAATTCGAGCGCGAGGGCAAGGCGCCGCGCTGCACGCGCTGCTTCGGCCTCGTGAAGACAGCGACCATCTCGTTCGGCCAGGCGATGCCGGTTGCGGCGATGCGGCGGGCCGAGGCCGAGACGCTGGCCTGCGACCTGTTCCTGGCGATGGGCTCCTCGCTGGTGGTGTATCCGGCCGCGGGCTTCCCTCGGCTGGCGAAGGAGGCGGGTGCGCGCCTCATCATTGTCAACCGCGAGCCGACGGACCTTGACTCGCTTGCCGATCTGGTGCTGCGCCGCCCCATCGGCGAGACGCTGGGAGCGGCCGTGGGTATCCAGTAGGCGAGACGGGTTGCAGGCGCCTCCTCGGCGGGGTAATGGGGCGCGCCAGTTCCGTCGGGAGGCTGCTGTAGCTCAGTGGTAGAGCACCCGCTTGGTAAGCGGGAGGTCGAGAGTTCAATCCTCTCCGGCAGCACCAGCAACCGTGTTCGGCGCCCCCTCCATACCCCTTGTGTGTGATACAAGGGTGGAAGGTGGCGGTTCCGGTCGGTTCGTGCCTTGGCGTCGTCGCGAGCCGGGATTTGGCGATTTAGTCTCAAAATTATGACGGCTAGTTAATTTGTGCCTACCTTTCGAAAGGAAGCGGCGTTCAGAGACGCCAATAACGGCAGTTGCAGGCCATTCATCGGAATTTTTACGATGCATTAAGAAACAGCTTGCGTTGACGGATTGTTGACGTCACTCTTTCGGAACCGGCGAGTGATCGATCGGTGGTTGAAGAGGTGGTGTTGCATGCAACGCATCCTGGTCGTCGAGGACGATCCGCTGGTGAGCGAGACGATCCTGTGTGTTCTGGAAGAGGGCTATCGGGCAACGCTTGCCTCCTGCGCGCGCGACGCGGCTGCCCTTCTGCGAGATGGCGAGTTCGACCTCGTGCTCCTGGACTGTATCCTGCCGGGTGGCGGGGTGGCCGATCTGATCGCGCATGCCGAGCGGCTGGGCGTTTCGGTCGTATTGACCAGCGGCGACCCAGCGCAGATCGAGGCACAAGGGGGCGGAAACCGGCCCTTCCTCGCCAAGCCATTCAGTCTGAACCGCCTGCTGGACGTCCTTGCGGCTGTGCGCACCCCCAAATCCGCGCCGCTGCCTCACCCTGTCTGCTTGCCAGAGGTGACCACGCACGTCGGACCGATGATGGCGCCGCGGACCCTCCCCAGGTCAGCCCCGCCGGCATGGAGGTCGCTGCCCACGGCGCTGACTCGCGCCGCCTGGGCGATTGCGCTCCATTTCGCGGCCACGACGCTGTTCACGCCTACTCGCGCACCCGTCGCAGCAGGATCCGCACCGCCCCCTGATTGAAGGGAGTCGGGTGCGCGACGGCCAGGATCAAGGGGCGCAGTTCCGGCAGATTCAGCCAAAACGGCAACTCACGGCGGATTACTCCGCCCCCTGAGCCGCCCTGACCGGTGATTACCTCCACGCAACGCACGTGCTCGGCGTGCGCGACTTTCAGGAAGTGAAACAGCGCCTGAAAGGCACGCTGCGCGGTGTGCCCGTGCAGATCTAGACGTCGGGCGGCTGGCATGCCACCGGTATGGAATCGCTGCCAAGTTGCGCTGTCCAGTCCCGGAGGATGCGCTCCGATCGCGAGACGTGCGACAGCCCGACTCGGTGACGGACGCGCGTCCTTGATCTTGGGGATCATACGGCTCGGCGGCGGTTCGGCCGGTCGCCGCGGCGTGGACCGGAATTCGGGGCGGAGGCGCCCGGCTAGCGGGGTCACGCGGCTTGCATAGGCCGCCCAGGCGTCGCGGTCGGCATCCGTCAGACCCCTGTTCGCCATTATCCCTCGCCGCGCCCTGTGTTCGGCTCCGACCAGAGCAGGACTGCCGACATCATCGCCGCCGCGGCGAGCGCGGAGTATGGAAGCATGTATCCGCCCAGCCGGGTGACGGCGACGCCGAATGCGGAAGGAATCAGCATGACGCCGGAAAACATCGCGGCCGTGCCGAGTCCGGTGGCCTCGGTCCGCCACCTCCCGCCCAGCCGGGCGTACTCGGCATAGGCGACCCCGGTGTAACCGCTTGCCGTCGCGCCGGCGAGCAGTCCCACGAGCACGATCAGAACGGCCGGCCAGCCCGGCGCGAACGAGCCGGAAGCGGCGCACGCGGCCGCCATGCCGGCGCCGTGCAAGGCCAGAGTGCGGGCCGGCGAAATTAGTCGGTCGGCCATCCAGCCCCAGATCGGACGGCTCACCGCGCCTGCGATCTGGTAGGCGGCCAGCGCGTAGCCGGCATCGATCAGGCTGAAACGCGCGACCGTGGTCAGCTGCACGGTCATGAAAGCGATGAAACAGAGCTGCACGCCGGAATAGAAGAAGCTGGCGATCGACAGCGTGCGCAGGCGGCGGTCCTGGCGCAGCAGCCGGAACGGCTGCAGCAATGCCCCGCTCAGCAGCGGGCGCGTGGGGTCGCGCCCGATATCCCAGCTTCGCCGGGGCAATTCCATCATCGCCAGCAGTACCAGCACAGGCCCGATCTGCACCAGCAAGGCAACGCGCCAGCCGAGGGCAAGCGTGATCGGCGGCACGATCAGCGCGCCGAGCACGCCGCCCAGGGGCACACCGATCTGGCGGATCGACATGACCAAGTTGAACACCGCACGCGGGGTCTGCGGTACCAGCAGATGCGTGCTGGCAGGTGCCGTCGCCCCATAGCCCAGCCCCAGCGTGACCGCGGCAAGCCCCAGCATCGCCACCGTCCCGCCGCCCGCCCCGATCGCCAACATCCCGACCACGCTCACCAGCACGGCCTGGCTGACGCGCACCGCGCCATAGCGCCAGATGAACCCCGGCGAGAGCAGGGCGGAGAGGATACCGATGCTGTACACGACGGAGACGAACACGCCGACCAGCGGCCCCGGCACGTTCAGGTCACGCGCGATCTCCGGTGCCGCCGTCGGAACCGAGAACAGCGCCGCAGTCGCCAGCGTCTGCACGGCGAGCGTGGCCGCGAGCGGCCAGATCGGCATCTCGCGCAGCGACCGGGCGACGGAGGCACGTTGGCCGTGCGGCTCGGCCGCTTCTGCCGCGTCGGTCATGGCCGATGGCGTGTCAGTCGTCGTCGAGCGTGTCGGGGAACTGCACGCCGTCGTAAATCTCGGGGAACGGGAGCTCGATCCCGATCTCCGGCATCAGCAGCACGGCCGGGCTTTCGAGGACATGCCCGATCCAGTCATTGTCCCCACGCTCAAAGACGGTAGCCGCCGGCTGGAACTGTTCCAGCATCACGTAGCGGCTAATCGATAGGGTATCGCGGTACTCGCGATTCTTCACCACGCGGTCCGTGACCGCGGTCGAGCGGCTGAGGATTTCGAATACCACTACCGGGTCGTCGATAATTTGCGTCCCCGGGGCACTGGTGAGCACACCGCGAAGGCGTCCGGGTAGCGGATGATGCCCGAAGCCGCGATCTTGAGCTCGCTTCCAAGAGCCCGACACGGCTTGCCCTGCAACCGGTTGCCAAGCGCGCGAATGAGATTCGCCTGAATGATCGCATGCTCGAACGTGCCGCCCGTCATCGCGATCGGCGCGAACCCGTCGAACTCGTAGCGCAGCTCCTGGCGCCGCTCCCAGGTCAGGAACTCGTCGCGGGTCATCGGCTTGCGGAGAGACGCGTTCATTGCGTGAGTCTCTACGCCGCCCCCGGCTCGTCGTCCACCAGAACGACATGCAGCCGGCGCGGCCCATGGGCGCCCAACTCCAACGTCTGCTCGATGTCGGCCGAGCGCGAGGGGCCAGTCACCAGCATGACAGTGCGCGGCATCCCGCCCCGGGTCTCCGCCCGCAGCATGTCCCACGCTTCCTCATAGGCGCCGACGATCCGGCTGGCGCGCAGCACGACAATTTCGGTGTCGGCCAGCAGGTTGAGAGTGTTCGGGCGCTCCGGGCCCGAGGGGAGCATCAATGTGCCGGTCTCGGCGATGCCGGCGAAGCCGTGCGAGAGGCTGACGGCGTCGGTCGCCTCGGCCCGCCCCTCGCGCAACGCCAGCATGGGCCGGCTCGACCAGTCGATCGCCCGCAGCTCCGGATGCGGGGCCATGACCAGCGCGCTGGGCAGGTTCTGTGCCGCGAGATAGGCGGCGATGGCGTCCGGCACCGTCGCGACATCGGGCACCCGCGCCAGCGTGCCGTACTCCCGCTCCAGGTTAGCGGCGAAGAGGGCGACCTGCTCGGCGCGCGGCAGGCGGGAGCGGGATGGGATCAGGTGGCGCGGGTGCGCCCGCATCCGCGTCCGCAGCGCCTCGGCCATGTCGGGCGGCAACTCGCCCCGGCGCAGACCGCGACGGATCGCGGTCAGGATGGCCGTGCGGTCGCTCACGCGCGCCGCGCCTGGCGCTGGGCGCGGGCGTAGCGGGCGAAGAACGTATCGCCCTCGGGAGCGGGCAGGTCGCGGCCCTCGGTCCAGCCGCTGGCCATCGGCACGCGCCCCAGCCCTCCGCGTCGGCTGCCGAGCAGGCCGAGCCCGGCGGCGGCGGCGCGGGTCAGCGCGCGATACAGCGCCGGGCGGCGTGCCATCCACGCCCAGGCGGCGAGATTCCGCCGCTGCGCCCGCGGGGTAAGGTGGCGCTCGAACTCCCGCTCCCGCCAGTGGCGCATCAGGCCGGGCAAGGGGATCTTCACCGGGCAGACGCTCTCGCACTTGCCGCAGAAGGTGGAGGCGTTGGGCAACAGTCCCGCCTGATCGACGCCGATCAGCGCCGGCGTCAGCACGCTGCCCATCGGCCCGGGATAGACCCAGCCATAGGCGTGCCCGCCCACCGCGCCGTACACCGGGCAGTGGTTCATGCACGCGGCGCAGCGGATGCAGCGCAGCATGTCCTGGAACTCGGTGCCGATCATGGCCGAGCGGCCGTTGTCCACCAGGACGACGTGGTACTCCTCCGGCCCGTCGAGGTCGCCCGGCTGGCGCGCGCCGGTGGAGAAGGTGGTGTAGACCGAGAATTCCTGCCCTGTGGCCGAGCGGGCGAGCAAGCGCAGCAGGCTCACGCAGTCCTCGATCGTGGGCACGACCTTCTCGATGCTGGCGAGCACGACATGCACGCGCGGCAGGGTCTGCGTCAGGTCGCCGTTGCCCTCGTTGGTCACGATCACGCTGCTGCCGGATTCGGCGATCAGGAAATTCGCCCCGGTGATGCCGACATCCGCCGCCAGGAACCGCTCGCGCAGGCGCGCACGCGCCTCGGTCAGAATGTCGCGCCGCTCGTTGAACACGCGCCCGGCAGGCAATTCGGTGTGGGAGGCGCGGAACTGCGCTTCCCAGTCCTCGCGGTTGAGATGGAAGGCGGGCGCGATGATGTGGCTCGGGATCTCGCGGCGGAGCTGAAGGATGTATTCGCCGAGGTCAGTCTCGAAGGGCTGGATGCCGTGCCGCTCCAGGTAGTTGTTGAGACCCACTTCCTCGCTGACCATCGACTTGCCCTTGGTAACGGTCCGTGCGCCGGCCGCCTGGCAGATGTCGAGCACGGCGGCGCACGCCTCCTCGGCGGTGGCGCACCAATGCACGGTTCCTCCGCTGGCGCGGACCCTGGCCTCGTACTCCTCCAGATAGAAGTCGAGATGGGCGAGGGTGTGGTTCTTGATGTCGCGCCCGATATCGCGCAGCCGCTCGAACTCCGGCAGCGCAGCGACGGCGCGGGCGCGGCGGGCGACGAATTCCGGGCCGCTGCGCGCCAGGGCCTTCTGCAAGCCGGGATCGGCGATGGCGCGGCGGGCATTCTCCTTGAAGGCGGGACTGGTGGCGACGTGCATGGCGGCACTCTACGCGCCGCCGCTGCCCTGGCCTAGACTGCCGCCAACGGAGGAGGGACGCCGGCATGACCACCGCGATCACGCGCCGTGCGGTGCTGGGGGCCACGCTCGGCGGCGCGGGCCTGGCCGCCGCGCCCCTCGGGCTTCGCCGCGCCCGCGCCGAGGCGCGATTGGTGCGGATCGGCGTGCTGACCGACCTGAACGGCCCGAACTCCGCCGGCACCGGAAAGGGATCGGTCACGAGCACGCACATGGCCGCCGAGGACTTCATGGCCGCGCACCCCGACACGCGGGTGGAGATCCTCGCCGCCGACTACCAGAGCAAGCCCGACGTCGCCACGGGGATCGCGCGGGGCTGGATCGACCAGCAGGGCGTGGACGTGATCTCCAACGTCAACAACTCCGCCGCCGCGCTGGCGATCGCGAGCCTGGTGCGGGAGAAGAACAAGGTCGCCCTGTTCACCGCACCGGCCAGTTCCGACCTCACCGGCAAGGCGTGCAGCCCCAACCAGGTGCAGTGGACCTATGACACCTGGGCGCTGGGCCACAGCACGGGCGCCTCGCTGGTCGCCTCGGGCGGCGACACATGGTTCTTCATCGCCGCCGATTACACGTTCGGCCGGGCGCTGGCGCGCGACACCTCGAGCTTCGTCACCGGGGCCGGGGGCAAGGTTCTGGGGACCGTGTACACGCCGTTCCCCGAGACCACGGATTTTTCCTCTTATCTGCTGCGCGCGCAGGCGAGCGGGGCGAAGGTGCTGGGGCTGGCCAACAGCGGCACCAACACGACCGACTGCATCAAGCAAGGCGCCGAGTTCGGGTTGCGCGATCGGGGCATGAGGCTGGCGGCGCTGCTGCTGACGATCGCCGACGTGCATGGAATCGGGCTGCCAATCGCGCAGGGGTTGGTCCTGAGCGCGGCGTTCTACTGGGACATGAATGACGGCACGCGCGCTTTTTCCAGGCGGTTCGCGCCGCGCATGAACGGCTTCATGCCGACCATGCTCCAGGCCGGCGACTACTCGGCCATGACGCACTACCTCAAGACGCTGGCCGCGATCGGGGTGGAACGCAAGGCGGATGGGCGCGCGGTGGTCCAGGCGATGAAGGCCACGCCCGCGGACGATCCTCTGTTCGGCAAGGGCGTGATCCGGCCGGACGGGCGCAAGCTGAACCCATTCTACCTGTTCCAGGTGAAATCGCCGGCCGAGAGCCGCTATCCGTGGGACTACTATACGCTGCTGCACACGACCCCGGCCGACCAGGCGTTTCGCCCGATGGACCAGGGCGGCTGCCCGATGGTGCAAGGATAGAGCGGTCCCCGACCGATCATCCGGCAGGCTTCGGCAGGAATGGCGCCGGGACGAAGAACCGGCCGCCTACCGTACGCAGCGCGTTGTTGTCGCTGGTCATCGCCGACGCGCGGAGCGCGAATAGGAAGTGCGCCGCCAGCGTTTCGGCCCAGAACCAGCGATCGATCTGCCGGCTGGCCGGCGGCTCGCCGACCGATTGCGCCGCTTCGGAGTAGAAGGCCTTCAGATCGTCGATCAGGAAGCGCAGCGCGAGAGCAGGCGTGCCATGCGCGGCGACGGTCGGCAGACCGCCTTCGAGGAAACGCGCCGCCAACTCCGGCCAATCCTCCGGGACCAGGCCAGACAGGCCGACGGTCGTGCGGCCGAAACGAGCGCGAGCGGCGTCCCAGAACGGCCTGACGACCGCCATCTCCGCCGCAACACGCTCCGCCCAGATGGCACTGGATTGGGGGAGGGGCATCGGGCGCGGGAGGCCGAAGGGAGCCCGCCAGCCTGGCCGGTCCAGCCAACCGGGCGGATCGTCCGGGAAATCCTCGATGACGCATGGCCCGCTGTCGGATTCGAGCAGGCGAAGCGCCTGAAGCAGCACGCGGCGCTGGAATACCGGATCATCTGGCTCGCCCAACGGGCGGCCAAGTTCGAAAGGAACCCACAGGCCGCGCGGCGGCCGCACCTTCTCCATCTGCGCGCGGACGAGGCCGATCGCCACCGTCGGCAGTCCGTGTTCCTCGAGCCTGTGTGCCAGCGCGCTCACGGCGCGCGTGCAGACGGGTCAGACGGGACTGAGCAGCACCGCGTCGATATGCTCCTGACGAAGCTGGCCGGCGATCTGCTCCGCCGTGTCCTCCATCCCCACCGGCTCGGTGGAGCCGAGGATCGAGTAGTGCGTCTCGGCCACGCCGCCGATCACGCCCTCCCTGGCGAGCTCGCGCAGGCGGTCGATCGGGTACGCCACGTTGATGTCACGCTGGAAACCGCTGCGGTCGAAGTTTATGGATACATGGCTCAACAGGATATCGCCGGCGGGCAAATCCGCCGACAGGCGACGCGATTCCGTGCTGCCGAAGTGGAACGGCGCCTCGCCTTTGCGAAACAGCGCCGCGGAACTGACGATCGCCACGCGCCGTTGCGCGAGGGGCGGGCCGTTGACCCACGGGCGGGTTTCAAAGCTCGGGCACGGCGCCGTCTGGACGGCGGTGCGGGTCGGCTCGGGGATGTCTTCGATCCGCGCCATGAGGATGGCTCCGTTCCTGATCAGGCTTGTGACCGGATACTCGCCGCTGTCTGTCCGAATAGCAGCTTCTTGCCTTCCTCGGTCACGGCGGGGCGGTTGGAGTACGGTTCGCCCCGCTCGTAGGCGCACACCGTTCCCGGCCGGGCGCGAATCACATTGAACCACCGGCGCAGGTCAGGGAAGTCGTCCAGGTTCTGCTGCTGGCGCTTCCAGGGCACGATCCAGGGATAGCAGGCCATATCCGCAATACTGTAGTCCTTCCCGGCGACGAAATCGCGGCCGGCGAGATGCCGGTTGAGCACTCCATAGAGCCGGTTCGTCTCGTTGACGTAGCGCTGGATCGCGTAGTCGATCTTCTCGGGCGCGTAGATCCCGAAATGATGGTTCTGGCCAGCCATCGGTCCCAGCCCGCCCACTTGCCAGAACAGCCACTCGCTGGCCGTTTTGCGCCCGCGCAGATCGCGCGGCAGGAACTTTCCCGCCTTTTTGGCGAGATAGAGCAGGATGGCGCCGGATTCGAAGACCGAAACGGCTTCGCCGCCATCGGCGGGCGCATGGTCCACGATCGCCGGCATCCGGTTGTTCGGCGAGATGGCGAGAAAATCCGGCTTGAACTGATCGCCGGCGCTGATGTCCACGGGAACTATCCGGTATGGCAGCCCGGCTTCCTCCAGGAACATCGTGACCTTGTGGCCGTTCGGCGTGGGCCAGTAATAGAGGTCGATCATCGATCAGTTCTCCTTTCGTCGCCGGAGGACATCAGATCGCCCCCGTCCACAGCAGCCCCGCATACACCGCCATGGCCACGCCGAGGACCGCGCCGCCCCAGGCGAGGGCGCGGACGCGCGTGACGACCGAGACCGAGGCGAGCACGATCGCGATCTGCAATCCACCAACCGAAATCTCGAGCTGATGAGCAAGGTGGGCGGCATGGTCGCGCACCTCCTTGTCCTGCGCCGACTGCTCCTGGAGCTGCTTCATGCCCTGGCCGCTCTGCGGGCTGTCCTGCAACCGCGCCTGCTCCTGGCGCGATGCCCTTATCCGATCCTGGATCACTGGGTTGGCAGCATCGGGCAGGCTCAGCAGCAGCGTCTCTTCCGCCTGCATGGTGGTCAGGCGGACATGCTTCTCCTGGTAGTAGGCATAGTCGTCGGAGAGCGCGATATGCCGGGCGAGGAAGCTCGTCATCGACGACTTCTCACCCAGCTCGCAGATCGCCAGCGCCGCGGCGAGAATCGCGACCAGCACGGCGATCCAGCGCGCGCTTGCGTCGCCCTCGGCATGGGCATGGTGCGCGTGCTCGATCCCTTCCCTGGCGTGCTCGATCGTCTCGCTCATCCAGCCCTCCGCTGCGGCGTACCACGTCTTGCACACCAGCGGCCCCGGTTCCACCCTGCCGCCGCAGGCGGGAGGGGTTCATGGTCAAGGTCGCGGTGCTGGACGACTGGCAGGGCGTGGCGCGTGGCTCGGCGGACTGGTCGGGGCTCCAGGCGCGGGCCGAGGTGACGTTCTTCGCCGACGCCTTTGCGACCGAGGACGAGGCGGCTTCCGCCCTCGCCGAGTTCGACATCCTGCTCGCGATGCGCGAGCGCACGCATTTCACCAACTCCCTGCTGCGCCGGCTGCCCAAGCTGCGCATGCTCGGCACCACCAGCGGTCGCACGCTCTCGCTCGATATGAAGACTGCAACCGAGCGCGGCATCGTGGTCTGCAACACCGGAAGCGGTCCGGGCTCGGCGGCCACGGCCGAGCTGGCGCTCGGGCTGCTGATCGCGGGATTCCGGGCCCATCCCGGCGGGCGACGCGGCGATTCGCGCCGGCGGGTTCCAGCGCGGCGTGCCCGAAGGCAGTGTGCTGGAGGGCAAGACGCTAGGCGTGATCGGCCTCGGCCGGATCGGCGCCCGCATGGCGCGCTACGGATGCGCGCTGGGGATGGAGGTGCTGGCCTGGAGTCAGAACCTGACCCAGGAGAAGGCGCAGGCGGAGGGCGCGACGCGGGTCGGCAAGGACGATCTGCTGGCGCGCGCCGATGCGGTCAGCCTCCATCTCGTGCTATCCGACCGCACGCGCGGCCTGATCGGCCGGGCCGAGATCGCGCGCATGAAGCCGGGCGCGGTGCTGGTGAATACCTCGCGTGGGCCGATCGTCGACGACGCGGCGTTGATCGAGGCGGTCCGTGCCGGTCGGATCGTGGCGGCGCTCGACGTGTACGACCAGGAGCCGCTGGCCGCCGGCCATCCGCTGCGCAGCGCCCCCAACACCGTGCTGACTCCGCATCTCGGCTACGGGGTGCGCGAGGTCTGGGCGCAGTTCTACCCGCAAAGCGTGGAGAACGTGCTGGCGTTCCTGGACGGGCACCCGATCCGGGTGGCGAATCCCGAGGTGCTGGCCGCGCAGCGTAGCACGGCTTGACGCTAGGGAGTGCGGCGTCCAAAGCGGTTCCACACGACACTCGCGGGAGGAATGAATGCGCGCCTGGGCCGTCGTCGAGAACGGGAAGCCGCTGCAGGAGATCGAGCTGCCCACCCCGGAGCCCAAGGGGACCGAGGTGCTGCTGGAGACCACGCATTGCGGCGTCTGCCACTCCGACCTGCATATCTGGGAAGGGTACTACGACATCGGCGGCGGTCAGAAGATGTCCATGAAGGATCGCGGCCTGGTGCTGCCGATCGCCATGGGCCACGAGATCGTCGGCCGCGTGGTCAAGCTCGGTCCGGAGGCGACCGGCGTGAAACTGGGCGACCTGCGCATCGTCTATCCCTGGGTCGGCTGCGGGCATTGCGCCGCCTGCCTCAACGACGAGGACAATATGTGCCTCACGCCGCGCAGCCTCGGCGTCTACCAGAATGGCGGTTATGGCACTCATGTCCTGGCGCCGCACCCGCGCCACCTGGTCGATCCCGGCACGCTCGACCCGGCGGTGGCCGCGACCTATGCCTGTTCGGGCATCACCGTCTTCTCGGCGATCCGCAAGGTCATGCCGATCGCGCCCGAGGAGGCGATCGTGCTGGTCGGCGCCGGCGGGCTTGGCTTGAACGCCATCGCCATTCTGAAGGCGCTGGGACACCGCAACATCCTCGCCGTCGATGTGAGCGAGGAGAAGCGCGCGGCGGCGCTGAAGGCCGGCGCGAGCAAGGTGGTGGACGGCAATGGCGAGGGCGTCGCCAAGCGCATCATGGAGGCCGCCGGCGGGCCGGTGCTGGCGGTGATCGACCTGGTGAACGGCACCGCCACCGCGCGCTTCTCCTTCGGGGCCCTGCGCAAGGGGGGCAAGCTGGTGCAGGTTGGCCTGTTCGGTGGCGAGCTGATGCTGCCGCTGCCGATCATGGCGATGCGGGCGCTTGCCGTGCAAGGCAGCTATGTCGGCACGGTGAAGGATCTCCGCGAGCTGGTCGCGCTGGCCCAGGCCGGCGACGTGCAGCCGCTGCCGGTCGCCACGATTCCGCAATCGCGCGCGGACGAGGCGCTGATGCGCCTGCGCGACGGCAAGGTGACCGGCCGGCTGGTGTTGCGCGCCGAGGCGGCCTGAGATGGCCCCCCAAGGCCGGGCGCAGGATGTGCGCCGCGCCATTCTGCTCAAGCGCCGGCCCAACGGGGCGCCGCGCCGCGCCGATTTCGAGCTGCGCGAGAACCCGATCCCTTCGCCCGGCCCGGGTGAGGTGCTCACGCGCACGATCTGGCTGTCGATCGACCCCTACATGCGCGGGCGCCTGTCGGATCGGAAATCCTATGCGCCCCCGGTGCAGATCGGCGAGGTCATGACCGGAGAGACGGTTGGCGAGGTGATCGCCTCCGAGGCGCCGGGTTTCGCGCCGGGCGATATCGTCGTGGGCGCGCGCGGCTGGCAGACCCATGCGGTCACGCGGGCTGAGCAGCTGGCGAAGGTGGATCGGCACGGGCCGCCGCTGTCCACCTATCTCGGCGTGCTCGGGATGCCGGGAACTACCGCCTATTCCGGGATGACGGATATCGGCCGGCCGAAGGCGGGCGAGACCGTGGTGATCTCGGCTGCTTCCGGCGCGGTCGGTTCCGTCGCCGGCCAGCTCGCCAAGCGCGCCGGCGCGCGCGTGGTTGGCATTGCCGGCGGGGCGGACAAGTGCATCTTCGTGCAGGAGGAGCTTGGTTTCGATGCCTGCGTCGATCACCGCTGCGCCGATCTCCGCGCCGAGCTGGAGTCCGCCTGCCCGAACGGGATCGACGTCTATTTCGAGAATGTCGGCGGTCGGGTACAAGCTGCCGCTTTCGATCTGCTGAACCCGTTCTCTCGCGTGGTGATGTGCGGGATGGTGTCGCAGTACAACGACACCGAGCCGGCGCCCGGCCCCAACCTGATGTTCGTGGTCGGCAAGCGCGTGCTGCTCCAGGGGCTGATCGTCTCCGACAAGCCCGAGCGGTTCGCGGAATGGCGCAAGCTGGCCAAGTCGTGGGTGGAGGAGGGCAGCCTGCGCTATCGCGAGGATACGATCGACGGCCTGGAGTTGGCGCCGGACGCGCTGGCGGGGATTCTCGGAGGGAAGAATTTCGGCAAGCTGTTGGTCCGGGTTGGCCACGATCCGGCCTGACTACGCATGAGCGTGATGGATCCCGATTTCGCCGATACGCTGGCCGCTTGGCGCCGTCATCTTCACGCCAACCCGGAGCTGTCGAACCAGGAGAGTGAAACCGCCGCTTTCGTGGGCGCGCGGCTGACAGAGCTCGGCGTGTCGTTCACCGCTGGGGTGGGTGGGTATGGCGTGGTGGCGACGATCCGTCGCGGCAACTCCAATCGCAGCGTTGGTCTGCGCGCCGACATGGACGCGCTGCCGATCGCCGAAGCGACCGGCCTGCCCTACGCATCGCGCAACCACGGCGTGATGCACGCCTGCGGGCATGACGGGCACACCACCTCCTTGCTCGGCGCCGCCGCGTTGCTTGCAAAGGACCCGGACTGGACCGGCACCGTGCATCTCGTGTTCCAGCCGGCCGAGGAGGGCGGAGGCGGCGCGAAGGCGATGATTGCCGACGGGCTGTTCGCGCGGTTTCCGATGGAGCGCATCTTCGGCTACCACAACTGGCCGGGGTTGCAGGCGGGCACCGTGCAGGTCCATCACGGGCCGGTGATGGCCGCCGGCGGGCGGCTGGAGTTCCGGGTACGCGGCCGCTCGGGCCACGCTGCCATCCCGCATCAGGCGCGCGACCCGATGATTGCGGCGGCGCACCTGCTGATCGCGCTGCAATCGGTGGTCTCGCGCGAAACCAGCCCATTGGATTCGGCGGTGATCTCCATCTGCACCATGCAGGCGGGCAGCGCCGCCAACCAGATCCCCGACGAGGCCGTGATGCGCGGCACGATGCGCAGCTTGCGCGCGGAGGTGCGCGAGGCGACCGACGCGGCGATGCACCGGATCGCTGCCGGCGTGGCCCAGACCTTCGGGGTGGAGATCGACCTTGCCATCCGGCACGGCAACCTCGTCACCGCGAATACGAGGCCCGAGGCCGATCTGGCCGCCGAGGCCGCCGCCACCGCTGGCCTTGCCGTGCGTCGCGACATGGCGCCAGCCATGACCGGCGAGGATTTCAGTTGGTATCTGGCGGAAAAGCCGGGCGCCTTCGTGTGGATCGGCAACGGGCCAAGCCCGGAGCTGCACAACGCCGGTTACAACTACAACGATGCGATCCTGCCGGTCGCGGCGACCTACCTGGCGAGCGTGGCGAAGCGCGCGCTGGCGGGCTGAAGCCGATCGATGCGGGCGTTGCCGCTGGTCGTGCTGTTCCTGATCCGGCTGACACCCGGCTTCGCGTTCCAGGCGGCCGCCGTCGCGACGCCGAGCCTGATCGCGGAGCTTGGGCTGGATCACGCGCAAGCAGGCCTCGTGCTTGGCGCCTTCACGTTGCCGGGCATCGCCGTCAGCGTGCCCGCCGGCCTCCTTGCCCGGCGGATCGGCGACCGCGCGGTGTTGTGCGGCGGTCTCATGCTGGTCGCGCTGGGAGCGTTGATGGCGAGCCAGGCAACGGGCTTTCCGGGCCTGCTCGCCGCGCGCGCGGTGGCGGGCACGGGCGGCGTATCGGTGCTGATGCTCATCATCAAGATGACCGCCGACCGGTATGTCGGGTCCTGGCTGGCGACCGCCTCTTCCATCACCATCACAAGCTGGCCCGCCGGACTCGCGTTGGGGCTCATCGCGCTCGGGCCTGTTCCGGCCGCTTTTGGCTGGCGGGGCACGCTCGGGCTGGCAGGCGCACCGGCCCTGCTGGCGATCTTGCTCACCTCGTTTGTCGGGCGGCCCGCCGCCCGCGTGCCCGCTGCGGCGACCCCGGAGGACCAGCCTGGGAGCCCACCGGGAACCTTTGTTGTCGGCGCGGTACTGAGCTGGTCGCTGATGAACGGCGTGCTGGCCGTCGTTGTGGGGTTCCTGCCAGGCTATTTCGTCGCCGGTGGACGGTCCATCGACACTGCCGCAGCAACGGCCAGCCTTGCCGTGTGGACGCCGGCGATCGCGATTCCGTTCGGCGGGCTGCTGGCGGACCGAATCCTCGGCCGGAGCGCGGCTGTCGTTATTGGCGTACTGGGAACCGCGGCTCTGATGGTGGCCGTGGTGCTCACAGGAGGCGCCGTTCCGGTCCTGCTTGCCTTCGGACTCGTGTTCGCCATGGCGCCGGGGCCGCTCACGGCGCAGGTGGGACAGGCGACGCCCGCGGCGGCGCGCGCGGTGGTCTTCGGCTGGTACAGCGCCGGGTCCTATGCGGCGATGACCGTCTCGCCGTGGTTGGCCGGTGTGCTGCGGGACAATTCGGGCGACGCGCGCACCCCGCTTTTCTTCGCGGCGGCGCTCAGCCTGGGAGCGCTGGTTCCATACGCAGCCGTCCTGCGGAGCCTGAACGCGGCGGCCCAGCCCGCCGCGCGAGGCGTCTAGACTAGACGATTCGCCACTGCACCAGGGTGAAGTCCGCGTGCGGCTCGAACACCGCCTCGACCGGTGCGCCGATACGCACCTCCTGCCTGGGATCGCCAAGCAGATTGCCGACCATGCGGATATTGCCGTACTCGGGCAGTTCCACCAGCACCACGATGTACGGTCCGTGCCCGGCCAGCGCCGGATGCACCGCATGGTGCGGGCGCTCATAGGAGTAGATGCGCCCGCGCCCACTGATCTCTTCCCAGCCGAGATCGAAGCTGTGGCAGCGATGGCAGACCCATTCCGGTCCCCATTGCCAGGTGCCGCAGCCGCGGCATTTCTGGATGCGCAGTTTTCCCGCCCGCGTGCCCTCCCAATAGGGCTGCGACAGCCCATCGGGGGCGGCGGACGGGGCAGGAAGCCCTTCCGGGCAGATAGAAGTCGCTCACAGCGCCGCCTCCGAGCCCAGGATCAGGGAACTGACCGGCGTCACCATCGGCCCGCCGATCACGATGGCCGTGTCATTGCGCTTGAGCTGATTGATCGCATCCCCGCGAATTTGGTGGATTGCCTCGATCACCAGCTCCAGCCCGTGCATGTAGCATTCGGCGAGGTTGCCGCCGCTGGTGTTGAGCGGCATCCGGCCGTTCGGGGCAATCAGGTTCTCCTTCACCAGCATCTCGTTCGCCTCCTCGGGCTTGACCAGGCCGTGCTCGACCAGGCTCATCAGCACGCCGCCGGTGAAGTTCTCGTAGCACTGCACCACGCCGATATCCGACGGGCCGAGCTTGGCCATCTCGTAGAGATGCGGCGCGAGGCTGCGGAAATGCGAGCTCGGGTAGCCCGGCATGTTATGCACCGGCGCGGCGCTGCGATGGTCGCAGCCTTGTACGGCGCCGAGCAGGTATGCCGGCTTGCGCGGGAAGTCCTTCGCGCGGTCCGCCGACACGACGATCACCGCCGCCGCGCCGTCGTTCTCCAGGCAGCAGTCGTAAAGATGAAAGAACGGTTCGATGATCCAGCGCGAGGAATCGTATTTCGCCTCGTCCAGCGGCTTGCCGCGCATCACTGCGCGCGGGTTGCTCTGCGCATGGTGATAGCAGGCGAGCGAGATCGCGCGCAGCGCCTCCTGCCGTATGCCGTGCTCGTGCATGAAGCGCGTGATCTTCATGGCGAAGCGCTGCGCAGGCGACATCACACCGTAGGGGAACAGGAAGGCATCGTCGCCGCCCACGCTGGTCACGGGCGCGCCGCGCCCATAACGCGCGTACTGCCCTTGCGCGAGCGAGCGGAACGCCACCACGCAATCCGCCATCCCGGTCGCGACCGCTGCCGCCGCGTTGGCGACCGCACCGCACACCCCGCCGCCCCCGCCGCCCCAGAACATGTTGGAGAAGCGGAACTCCTTGCAGCCGAGCGCCGCCGCCAGCCGTCCGGCGTCGCTGCGATCGTTGCCGTAGGAGGCGAAGCCGTCCACGTCATGCGGACTGATGCCGGCGTCCTTGCAGGCGGCAACGGCCGCCATCAGCGCCAGCTTGAACTCGGAATCGGGCGACTTGCCGTGCTTGTAGTAAGGCGTCTCGCCGATCCCGACGATCGCGGCCTTGCCGCGCAGGGTGCGTTCGGTCATCACCGGCCCGCCTGCTTGTTGAACGGCTGATCCTTGTCCACCCGCACGTCGCCGGGCAGGCCCAGCACGCGCTCGGCGATGATGTTGCGCAGGATCTCGTCGGTGCCGCCGGCGATGCGCATCCCCGGCGATGACAGCAGCGCGTCCTGGAACAGCGCGTGCATCGGCGCCAGCTCCTGATCCATGACGCCGCCCGCCATCCCGAGCAGGTCCATGCCGAACGACGCGATGCCCTGCTGCGTGGCGGCATTCACCACCTTGGCGATGGAATTCTCCGGCCCCGGCGTCTCGCCGCGCGACAGCGCGGTCATGATGCGCAGCCGCGTGTTCTTGAGGCCGGCGCCCTGGGCGTGCCACTCGGCGATGCGCTCGCGCACGGCGCGGTCCTGGGTGGCCGGACGGCCGTCCTCCAGGGTCACGCCGCGCGCCAATTCCAAGAGGTCGAGCGCGTCCGGCCGGCGCGTCTCGCCCACCGCCAGCCGCTCGTTCATCAGCGTGGTGATCCCGACCTTCCAGCCCTGGCCCACGGCGCCGAGCCGCTGCGCGTCGGGCACGCGAAGGTCGGTGAAGAACACCTCGTTGAAGTTCGACGCGCCGGACATCTGATGGATCGGCCGGATCTCGATCCCCGGCGCCTTCATGTCGATGAAGAACGCGGTCAGCCCTGCGTGCTTCGGCACGTTCGGGTCGGTGCGCGTCAGAAGCAGCCCGTAATCGGAGTAGTGCGCGCCCGAGGTCCAGATTTTCTGGCCGTTGATGACCCACTCATCGCCCTGCTTCTCGGCGCGGGTGCGCAAGCCGGCGACATCCGAACCGGCGGAGGGTTCGGAGAAGAGCTGGCACCAGATTTCCTCGCCGCGCACGGCGGGCGGCACAAAGCGCGCAAGCTGTTCCGGCTTGGCGTAGGCGATCATGGTGGGCACGCACATCCCCAGGCCGATCAGGAAGACGTTCTGCGGAACATCGTACTTCGCCTCCTCCTGGCTCCAGATGATCTGCTGCATCTGGGTTCCTCCCCGCCCGCCCCATTGCGTGGGCCAGGTGAGGCAGGCAAAGCCGGAATCGGCCTTCCTGGCCTGCCATGCCTTGGCCGCCGCGATGTCGGCCTCGGTCGTGTCACCGTAGCGGCTGACCCGCGCGCGCCCGTCCTTGCGGCGCGCATTGGCGTCGAGGAAGGCGCGCGCCTCGGCGCGGAAGGCGGCTTCTTCAGGTGTGTCGTCGAAGTCCATGTGCGTCTCCTGCTCTCATGCCGCGTTGCGCGTCTCCAACTCGCTCATCACCCGATCCTTCCAATACCGCCCACTGCCAAGCGAAAGGCCGAGCAGCTTGGCGCGGCGATAGAACAGATGGCAGTCCATGTCCCAGGTGAAGCCGATTCCGCCATGCACCTGGATGTTCTCCTTGGCGGCGAGGAAGAATCCCTCGGTGGCCGATACCCGCGCGGTGGCCGCCGCGAGGGGCAGTTCGGCGGCTCCGGCCGAGAGCGCCCAGGCGCCGTAATAGGCGTTCGAGCGTGCCAGCTCGGTGGCGACATACACATCCGCCAGCTTGTGCTTGATCGCCTGGAACGAGCCGATCGGGCGGCCGAAGGCATGACGCTCCTTGGCGTAGGCGGTCGCCATTTCCAGGCAAACCGAGGCGCCGCCCACCTGCTCGAACGCGACCAGCACGGCGGCGCGGTCCAGCACGCCGCGCATGATCTCGTCCCCCTGTCCCGAAGGGCCGAGCGGGGTTGCCGGCGCCTGGTCCAGCGTGAGGCGGGCATGGTCGCGCGTGGGGTCAATGGTCTCGATCGGCGCGCGCGTCACGCCGGGGCCGGCGAGGTCGAGCAGGAACAGCGACACGCCCGCCCCGTCGCGCGCGGCAATCACGGCAAGCTCGGCGATGCCGCCATCCGGGACCGGCCAGGCCGTGCCGCTGATGCGCCCGTTCTGCGCGCGCGCCTGCACACGGGCGGCTCCAGGCTCGCCGGGGCCGGCGCCGAGTGCCACGGTCGCGATCAGCTCGCCGCGAACGATGCGGGGCAGGAGGTCGCGCTTCTGCGCCTCCGACCCAACCGCCTGGACCGCCTCGGCAGCCAGGCACACGGTCGAGGTGAACGGCACCGGCGCCAGCGCCCGGCCGAGTTCCTCGGCCAGCACACAGAGTGCCTCGTGGCCAAGGCCGGCGCCCTCGTATTCCTCGGGAATCGCGGCGCCGAGCCAGCCCATGCCGGCCATCTCCTGCCACAATTCGCGCAGGAACGGCGTCCCGCCTTCCAGCACCTGGCGCACCTGCTTGCTTGTGCAATGTTCGGTCAGGAATCGCCGCGCCTGGTCGCGCAACAATCTGCTGTCCTCGCTGAACTCGAAGTTCATGGTCGCCTCCCGCTTGGCGCGATCCTAGGGGCGACCGATACTGGCGGGCAAATCGGGAGGGCGGCCATGTATATCGGGGACCACGCGCGAACGCGGCCCGACCATCCGGCGGTGATCCACGCGGGCACGGGCGAGACGCTGAGCTATCGCGAGATCGACGAACGATCGAACCGGCTGGCGCGGCTGCTGCACGAAGAGGGACTGCGGCGCGGCGACACCGTCGCGCTGTTCATGGAGAACAACATCCGCTTCCTGGAGATCGTCTGGGCGGCGCTGCGCTCGGGCCTCTATCTGACGGCGGTCAACCGCTATCTCACCGCCGAGGAGGCAGCCTACATCATCGACGACTGCGACGCCTTCGTGCTGGTTTCATCCGCGGCGATGGCCGACGTCGCCGCCGCCATGCCGGCGCGCTTGCCGCGTTGCCGGCGGTTCCTGATGACCGATGGCGCGATCGCCGGCTGGGAGGCGTACGAGCCGGCGGTTGCGGCGTTCGGCCCGGAGCCGCTTGCGGAGGAGTGGGCCGGCGAGCTGATGCTGTACAGCTCCGGCACCACCGGGCGGCCGAAAGGGGTGAAGCGCCAGCTGCGCGACGTGCCTCCCGGCGACGATCCGCTCGCCGCGATGGTCGGCGATTACGGCTTCGGGCCGGATACCGTCTATCTCTCGCCGGCGCCGATCTACCATGCGGCGCCCCTGGCTTTTTCCCTGATCGTGCAGCGCTGCGGCGGGACGGTGCTGATGATGCCGCGCTTCGATGCCGCCGAGGCGCTGGCGCTGATCGAGCGGTATCGCGCGACGCATGGCCAGTTCGTGCCGACGATGTTCGTGCGGATGCTCAAGCTCGATCCGGCGGAGCGGGCGCGCTTCGACCATTCCAGCCTGCGCTGCGCGATCCATGCCGCCGCGCCCTGCCCGGTGGAGGTGAAGCGGGCGATGATCGACTGGTGGGGGCCGATCATCTTCGAATACTACGGCGGCACGGAAGGGAATGGGCGGACTGCCCTATCGTCCGCCGAGTGGCTGGAGCGCCCCGGCTCCGTCGGCCGTGCCCGCCTCGGCATCATCCGCATCTGCGACGAGACCGGCGCCGAGTTGCCCGCCGGTCAGCAGGGATTGGTCTATTTCGAGCGCGACGCGCTGTCCTTCGCCTATCACAAGGACGCCGAGCGTACCCGCGCCGCGCAGCATCCCGCGCACCCCAATTGGAGCACGCTCGGCGATGTCGGCTACGTGGACGAGGGCGGCTACCTGTTCCTGACCGACCGCAAGGCGTTCATGATCATCTCCGGGGGAGTGAACATTTATCCGCAGGAGATCGAGGATGTGTTCATCGCCCATCCCAAGGTGCGCGACGTCGCGGTGTTCGGATTGCCTGACGCGGAGATGGGCGAGCGCGTGGTCGCGGTGATCGAGCCGATGCAGGGCGCGGAACCGGGCGCGGCGCTGGCGGCCGAGCTGCTGGACCACGCAGGGCGGCATCTCGCACGCTACAAGCTGCCGAAGACGATCGACTTCGTCGAGGCGCTGCCGCGCCTGCCCACGGGGAAGCTCTACAAGAAGGCGCTCAGGGACGAGTACCTGGCGCGCATCGGGGCGGGTTGACGCCCTGGCCGCGATGATGCCGCGCACGGAGCTTGTCGCGCCGACCGTCGATCGAACTCGATGGCTACATCGCCGCGCCGCGGGCAGGCTGGTCGCCCAACACGACCCGCGACGTGACGTCGGAGGAGCTTGCCGCCACCGCCGAGAACGCATCTGGCGCGGCTGCGCAGCGAGATCGCTGGCATGATCCGGCTGCCCGGTGGCGGCGAGGTGCCGCGCCTGCCCGGCGTGGTGCTGTGGATCTGGGACGGCGGGTTCTGCGGGGCGATCAATCTGCGCTACCAGCCGGGCACGGAGGAATTGCCGCCGCACGTTTCCGGCCATGTCGGGTACGCGGTGGTGCCGTGGAAGCAGCGGCAAGGCCACACGACGCGTGCGCTGGGGCTGTTGCTGCCGATCGCGCGCGCGGGGGCTGCCGCGCCTGCTCATCACCTGCGATGAGGACAACCTTGCCTCCCGCCGCGTCATAGAGCGCAACGGCGGCGTGCCGGGGGGCGCGAAGCCGCACCCGCATAGGCCCGGCATCCGCACACTGCTGTTCTGGCTTGGCACGGCGTGTCATCCTCTCGGGGGCGAACCCGATCCCGGCAAGGAGGCATCATGAACGCACATCGCCGCAGCGACCGCGAGACCGCGCTGGTGGAGACCGCAAGGCGCGTCCTTCCCGCCGGCAGCTTCGGCAACGTGCCCTTCGACATGGTGATCGCCGAAGGCCGCGCCGGGCGCGTCTGGGACGCGAGCGGCAACGAGTACGTCGATCTGCTGCTCGGCTCGGGGCCGATGTTCCTCGGCCACGCGCATCCCGAAGTGACCGAGGCCGTCCGCGAGCAGCTCGGGCGCGGCACCACGTTCTTCGCCAACAGCGAACCCGGCATCCGCCTCGCCGCCACGATCGTCGACGCGGTGGCCTGTGCCGAGATGGTGCGGTTCGTCAGCTCCGGCACGGAGGCCGACGCCTACGCGATGCGGCTCGCGCGTGCGTTCCGGGGCCGCGACAAGATCCTGAAATTCGAGGGCGGCTATCACGGCATGAGCGACTACAGCCTGATGTCGCTCGCCCCGAAACGTCCCGGCAACTTCCCCCGCGCGGTGCCGGACAGCCCCGGCATCCCGCGCGGCGTGGTGGACGACATGCTGATCGCGCCGTTCAACGATGCTGAGGCGGCGGTGGCGCTGATCGAAGCGCACAAGGACGAGCTGGGCGGCGTGATCCTGGAGCCGTTCCAGCGCCTGATCGGGCCGAAACCGGGCTTCCTGCAGGCGCTGCGCCGGGCGACCGAGGCGCATGGCATCCCGCTGATCTTCGACGAGGTAGTGACCGGGTTCCGCTTCGCCTATGGCGGGGCGCAGGAATACTATGGCGTGACACCGGACATCTGCACGTTGGGCAAGGTGATCGGCGGCGGTTTCCCGCTCGCCGCCATCGCGGGTCGGGCCGACATCATGCGCCTGTTCGACAAGGGGGCGGTCGGCGAGGACCGGTTCCTGTTCCAGGTAGGCACGCTGTCGGGCAATCCGGTCGCCGCCGCCGCCGGGCTGAAATGCCTGGAAATCCTGCGCCGCTCCGGCACCTATGAGCAGGTCTTCGCGACTGGCCGCGCCATGATGGACGGCCTCTCGGCCCTGCTGGACGAGGCCGGCCTGCCGGGACAGGTGATCGGCTGCCCGGTGATGTTCGATGTGATCTTCGCCAGGGGCGAGGTGTCCGACTACCGCGCGACCTTGCGCGGCAATGCGGGCAGGATGCGCCGGTTCAACGAGGTGGTGCGCGCGAACGGCGTGCTTAAGAGCGACAGCAAATGCTACGTGGGCCTCTGTCATACCGAAGCTGATGTGCGCGACGTGCTGGCGGCGTTCCGGGCGGGGGCGGCGGCGGCCGCGTCCGGCGGCTGATGCGGTGGAGAGCACCCCGTTTTGGGGCGCAGTCGAGGCTTCAGGATCAGGCGATCCGGGGGTTGCGGGGCCGATGCAGGCCGGTCATGCCAAGGCCAAGCAGCCCAGCGACGAGCAGGGCAAGGGATGCCGGCTCCGCGACGGGCTCCTTGACCAGAGTGAAGTTGGCCGAAACGGTCCCGGCGTCGCCCGTACCGTTCAGGTTTCCGAAGATCGACGGTCCAAGGTCGATGTCCAGCGCGGATCCATCCGAAAACCCGACATCGAGGTCGTTTTGGTCCCAGGTGAGGACGCCGGCGGACGAGAAACGGCCCCAAAGGTTGGCGGTGCCTTCCGTGACCGTGCCATCGACCGAGTTGACCTCGCTGACGGGCTTTGTGAAGGTGAACGTGCCCTCGATCGTGTCGGAGGCAAGGCTGAGCCAAGAATGGTTCGGGTCGGTGGTGAAGTAGTTCGCCAGGGTTACATCCTCGACTTCCTTGTTCAGGCTCAGCGGCACCGAGAAGCCGCTTGGCGTGGATGTGACATTCAACGCGTTGTTGTTGGGTGAAGACGTGTCGACGATCGAGAAAGTCCCTGCATAGGTGATCGGGTCCGCCAGGGCTGCACCGCTCGCCAGGGTCATGGCAAGGGCCGCAACGGCGGCGGGAATCCAACGAGACATTCGGGTAATCCTTTTTCCTGCAGTCGCGACGACCACGTGCGCCGTGTCTCAAAAATAGCAACATGTCCTGAAAGTTAGCAAATAGTTAATGCGGGGGCGGCGTTCACGAATCGTTTCGCTAACCCCCAGCAGTGCGGCTACAGGAAGGGCGCCTCCGACTCGATGCCCATCATGATCCGTCCGACCGCCTCGAAATTGGCCATGCGGGCCTGGATCTGCTGGGAAACGGTGTGGATGTCGCGGAACCGGCGCTCGAAGGCACTTCCGGCGAAGATCGCGTCGGTGCCGGCCGCACGATAGGTCCAGTCGGCGGCCTCGATCGCGCTCTGGATTGCATGGGTCGCGGCCAAGCGTAGCCGGGCGCGCGCCGGCACGTCGATCGGGGCGCGCTGCTCCGCATCCGACCAAATGTCGTCGAGCATCGCCAGCAGATACGCGCGCGCGGCGCCGAGCCGCGCCTCGACCTGGGCGAACTCCATCTGCACCGCGGCGCTGCGGGCGAGCGGTCCAGCCAGGGCGCGCGGCGTCTTGTGTGTCGCCAGCGCGAGGAAGGCGTCCATCATCCCCCGCGCGATCCCGAGCGCGGTTCCGGCCGCCCCTACCGTGTAGAGGCCTTGCTGCGGGAACGCGTAGAGTCGCCCGCGCTCGCGCGCCAGCGCCGGGTCCTCTCGCGTTGAGCTGTATGTCTCGGCAACGAACAGGTCGGTGACGGTATAGGAGCCGCTGGAGGTGCCGCGCAGACCGATGACGTCCCAATCGTCGATCAGCCTTGCCTGGTCGGCGGGGAACAGCAGCGTGCGGATGGTGGGCCGCCCGGCGTCGTTCAGCCGGAGCGAGCCGTCCGGCTCCTCGACCAGGCAATGCGCGCCCATCCAGGTCGCGTGCCGGCAGCCGCTGGCGAACCGCCAACGTCCGCTGACCCGATAGCCGCCTGGAACCCCGAACGCGCGATCGGGACCGGGCGGCCCCCAGGCGATGGCGGCGCGCGGGTCGGCGAAGATCGCGCGGGCGGTAGCGGGTTCGAGATAAGCGGCGAGCAGGGCGGCGCTGTTGGCGACGAACATGCACCACGCGACCGAGCCGTCACGGCGGCCAATCTCCTCCACCGCGCGCAGATACGGACCCGGCTCGCTCTCCTCCCCGCCCGCAGAGCGTGGCAGCAGCAGGCGGAACAGCCGTGCCCCGTGCAGCCCGTCGAGCAGGGCGGGCGGCAGGCATTGCTCGCGCTCGATCGCGTCGGCCGCCTCGGCCACAACCGGGCCAAGGGCGCGGGCGCGCGACAAGGGGTCGGTCACGGGGAGGGGACGGGTCTTCTGGTATAGGTCCGGTATCGGCATCGCGCTTGATCCGCCTGTGTCACCCGCGCCGCCTACGCTCCGACGTCGCGACAAGCTTGGCGCCGAGGGGGGGACGGTGGTATGGCCACCCGGTTCCCGTCAATGCCGTGCAGCCTGCGAGTCGGTGATGGCGGCCGGCTGAAGAGGCAAAGGCGGAATGCTTCACCACCGATTGCGAGCCCACGCGCACGGTCTGGCGCTTGTGTCCGGGATCAGCGCGCTCGCGTTTGGGCTCTATGTCGCGATCTCGACCTGCGCCGGGGTGGTCCTGAACTACTCGCCTGTCCCGTTCTACGATCAATGGGACGGCTACATCGCCGAGTACATCGCGTTCCAGAGGCTACCTTGGACGGCGTTGTGGGTGCCGCACAACGAGCACCGGCAGGTACTGGCGCGACTGATATTCTTTCCCGATGTCGGCTGGTTCGGCGGACTGGACCGCCTGTCGCTCGCGGTCAATCTGCTGCTCTGCCTGCTGTTCATCGCGCTGATCCTGCGCATCCTGCTTCTTAATTCGGAGAAGTCGGGCGTTGCCATGCGCCTGTTCCTGAGCGGCGGCGTGGTGGCCTGCGGCGTCTCCTGGGCGCAGTTCGACAATTTTACGCGCGGGTTCCAGATCCCATTCTTCGCCGTTTGCCTGTTCGGTCTGGGGAGCTTCCATGCGCTGGCGGTTTGCCGCCAGCGCGGCGGATCGGCCGCCTGGCTTGCGCTGTCCATCACGTCGGGCGTGGCCGCGGCGCTCTCGATGGCGAACGGGCTTCTGATATTACCGTTGTGCGCTCTTTTCGCGTGCCTGCTCGGCCTGCCACGGCGTCATGCCATCATTGCCGCGATCGCCGCCTGCGTCACCTGGGCAGCCTATTTTTACCACATGCCCGGTCCGATGGCGCAGGAGTCGCCGCTCTCCGTGGTCGCGCATGATCCCATCGGAACTGTTGGGTTCGTCCTGCTGTATCTCGGCTCTCCGGCCGCATACGTGTTCGGCGGTGGAGGCCCGTGGCAACGCGGAGTTGAGATCGGGCTCGGGCTACTGGTATCGGCCGGGCTGCTCACCGGCCTGGCGCTGGTCATCAACCGCGAAGCCAGGACTCGCGCCCCGCAGCTTTGGATGATGGCCGTATCGGCCGGCCTCAGCGCCGTGATCACCGCGGGCGGACGCCTTCCGTTCGGACTGCGCGAGGCGCTGAACTCGCGTTACACGACCCAGGCGCTGGCCGCGTGGAGCGCGCTTCTGGTGTTCTTCATTCTGAACCTGTCGGGAAAAGCGCAGCGCCCACTCTTGTTGCTTTTCGGCGTGGTTCTCGTCGGGCTCGGCGCTGCCCAGAACCAGGCGCTGCGACCGGATCGGGCGGAGTTGTTCGTGCAAAGGGTCGGCGGGCTGGCGCTGCGCAGCGCCGTGTACGACGACCGCTATATCGGGCCGCTCTATCCGACGCGCGCCCGACTGATCGATGTCGCCAATGGGGCGCGGGCGCAAGGATTGTCGATCTTCGGTCGCGACGTGCCGGGCTTCGACGACCCGCCGACGCGGCCGGTTGCGGACGGAACCTGTCCGGGGCGCATCGATACTGCACAGCCGACTGCGACACCGGGGAAAATCGTTCTCGAGGGCTGGGCCTGGGACGGCGGGCACAAGGCCGCGCCTCGGGCCATCGCCGTCGTCGGACCTGACGGGCATACGATCGGCAGCGGGATTTTCGGCCGCACCCGCCACGACGTCCAGCGCGCGCTCGGCATCAACGAGAAGCGGACCGGCTGGATCGCATTCGCGGATGCCGTGCCGGGGCAGATCCGCGTCCTCGCGAAAACCGCGTCCGGCCGCTATTGCGCGATCGGCGGGACGTCGGCCTCGCACGCGGAGTAGCCGGCGATGGCCGCGCCGACCCGCGCGATCACCGAGGCCCAGTCGCCGGCCCGATCCTGGCGGAACAGCCGCAGCGTCCGATACCAGGGCGTATCGTGGCGCCCCAGCATCCAGCGCCAGTCGGGGGCGTGGGGCAGCATCACCCATGCCGGCTTGCCGAGTGCGCCGGCAAGGTGGGCGACGGAGGTATCCACGCATATCACGAGATCGAGTGCTGCCACCGCCGCCGCCGTGGCGGCGTAGTCAGTCAGGCGCTGCGAGAGATCGTGAAAGCCGTACACCGCCGCCTCGCCAGCACGCGGGCCGACCTGGAGGCTGATCAACCGCGTGCCAGAGGACGCGGCGAGGCGGGCCACCGCCGCCACGGGCAGCGAACGGCGCCGGTCGTTGGAGTGCGCGGGATTACCCGCCCAGACGATCCCGACGCGCCGGCCTGCCGGCAGCTCGGCCGCAAGCCGCGCCACCGCCGCCGGATCGGGCGTGAGCCAGCCGGAAGGCGAGGGGATCGTCGCCGGCGTGGTAGCGAACACGCGGGCCAAACTCATCTGGTCGATCCAGACATCGTACGCGGGCAGCCGCCCGGACTTGTCGATCGCCGCGTGCAGTCCGGGCGCGCGGCGCAGCAGCGGGATCAGCCGGCGGTCGCAGGCCAAAGTCACCCGCGCCCCGCGCGCGGCGATCAGCTTGATGTAGCGGCTGAGCTGGATGGTATCGCCCAGCCCCTGTTCGGCCTGCACCAGCAGATCCTGTCCGTCCACCGCCTCGCCGTTCCACACGCGGCCGGGCAGGTCGATGAAATCGTGGCGGAAGCGGTCATGGCGCTTGCGCCACTCGTATTCGCGAAAGCCCGTCTCGTAGTCCCCGGCAAGCAAGGCGGCGGTGGCGAGGTTCCAGTGTGCCTGGGCGAAGTCGGGCGCAAGCGCGATCGCCGCGGCGCACGCGGCGCGCGCCTCGTCGAGCCGGCCGAGCGCGGTCAGCACGAAGCCCAGGCTGGCCTGAGCCTCGATCAGGCCGGGGGCGAGGCGGAGTGCGGCGCGGATATGACGCTCCGCCTCCTCCAGCCGGTCGAGGTCGGCCTCGGCATTGCCGAGATTGAGCCAGGACGGCGCGTGCCCCGGATCGAGCGCGACGGCGCGCGCCAGCGCCGCCGCCGCCTCCCTCGGCCGCTGGGCGGCGTTCAGCGCAGTGCCGCGCACGAAATGCAACTCGGCCGCGTCCGGGAACGCGCCGAGACCTGCCTCAGCCGCCGCCAAGGCCTCGTCGTATCGCGAAGTCGCGATCAGCGCGCGCGCGAGATTGATGCGCCCCGCCTGGTGCGTCGGATCGCGCTCGACCGCGTGCGCGAACATCCGGGCGGCGTCATCCGGGCGGTCCTCGTCCAGCAGCAGCAGCCCCAACAGGAACAGCGCCCGAGGCTGGCCGGGATTGGTGGTCAGCACGGCCCGGCAGATCGCGGCGGCCTCAGCCCGTCGGCCCGCCCGATGATGGCGGACGGCCTCGAGCAGGTCTCCGACAACGCTGTGCATGGGCCGAAGATGGCGCGGGTCGGGTCAATGAATGGTAAACTCCGGCCTGGAGAGCCCGACTTGCGCGCGCCTACGGGCTCCGGCGCAGCAGGGAACTCCGTCCGCCGAGGAACTCCTCCACCGCGCCGGCCAGCCGGTCGCACTCCGCTTCGCCGATCGGCAGGCTGAGCGCCATCATGCCGCGGCGCGCGAGCCAGATGCCCTGGGCCAGCATGTCGAAGAAGAACAACTCCTTCAGCTTCGCATCGCCGCGTGCGGCGTCGGCAGGGGAGCGGACGGGACCGCGGAGCATGTGCAGGGCGAGCATGGAGCCGATGCCGGTGAACTGCATCGGCGCCCCCGCGTCCGCGCACAGCGCGTTCAGCCGCGCGCGCAGCGCCTCGCCGCGCGCGTTGAGCGCCAGGCACGCCGCCTCGGTATAGACCTGGGTGATGCCGACCAGCCCGGCGGACATGGTGAGCACGTTGTTGTTGAACGTGCCGGCATGTGGCAGCGCGTCGGGCCGGCGAGGGTCGAACAGGTCCATCACATCCGAGCGCCCGCCGAACGCGCCAAAGGACATGCCGCCGCCCACGTACTTGCCGAGCGTTGTCAGGTCGGCCGCCACGCCGCGCGCTGGACCGAGCCCGCCGGGGGCGAGGCGCGAGGTCATCACCTCGTCGAACACCAGCAGCGCGCCGACGCGCGTGGCGGCCGCGCGCAGCGCGTGAAGGAATTCCACCTCGGCCGGGATGCAGCCGCCGCTGCCCATCATCGGCTCCAGGATGATGGCGGCGAGTTCCGCACCATGAAGCTCGATCAGCGCGAGCGTGGCGTCCGTGTCGTTGTACGGGGCCAGCACGAAATCGAAGGGCGCGTTGATCCTGCTGCCGCCGCCGGCGAAGGTGAAGACAGCGCCGTGATAGGCGCCCGTGAAGGCGAGGATGCGCCGCCGGCCGGTGAAGGCGCGGGCAATGGACAAGCGCCATCAGGTTCGCCTCGGTCCCCGAATTGGTGAAGCGCAGCCGCGCTAGCCCGAAGCGGTCGGCGACGGCTCGGGCGAAGCGGGCCTCAATCAGATTATGCGCGCCGTAGTTGATCCCGCCGCCCATTGCCTTCTGCACGGCGATGCGGATCGCGGGGTGGGAGTGGCCGTAGATGCCGGCCGTGTACTCGCCCAGGAAGTCGATATACTCCGCGCCGTCGAGGTCACGCAGCCGGCAGCCATCGCCGCGCGCCACGGCGATCGGGAACGGGTCGTAGTGCAGCACCGTCCGCGTGTTTCCGCCCGGCATGACGGCGGCAGCCTCCTCATAACGGGCACGGCTCTTCGGGTTGCGGGCGGCATAATCCTGCTTTGTCTCGGTCAGCGCCGCATCCAGATCGGTGTTGTACAACTCATCAGCCATCGCGGCCTCCCGTCCGTGCCCGGCGGCAGTGTGGGCCGGCCGGCGGCGGGGCGGCAATCGCGCGTCGCCGTGTTGCCCGTCCGCCGTTCCGGCCCTAAAGCGGGGCACGCTCGCGACAGGACGCCCGCATGGATCTCAAGGACCACATCCGGGGCATCCCGGACTTCCCCAAACCCGGCATCCTCTTCTACGACATCTCGACCCTGCTGCGGGATGCCGATGCGTGGCAGGTGGCGATGGGGCGGATGGCGAAGGCGGTGCGCGCCTACCAGCCCGATCTGCTGGCCGGCGTGGAAAGCCGCGGCTTCCTGATCGCCGCGCCGCTCGCGCTCAAGCTCGGCTGCGGCTTCGTCATGCTGCGCAAGCGGGGCAAGCTGCCGGGCGAGACGATCGGGTTGGACTACGCGCTGGAATACGGCACCGACCGGATCGAGGTGCAGGCGGACGCGGTGGAGCCGGGGCAGCGCGTCGTTGTGGTGGACGATCTGTTGGCTACCGGCGGGACCATGGCGGCCGGCATCGCGCTGCTGCGCAAGGTGGGCGCCGTGGTTCCGGCGGCGGCGGCGCTCATTGAACTGACGTTCCTTCGCGGACGGTCGCGGCTCGACGTGCCATGCGAGGCCCTGGTGTCGTACGCCTCCTAGATCAGGGAAGCCGCGGCAGGACGAGCGTGCCAGCCGGCGGCGGAGCCCCGGGAAGGCCGCCGACGGAGACCCCGCGCGTGGTCTCGGTAACCTGGAACTGGCTGGCGCCGGCGGCCATCCGTAGCGTGTCCACCACCTTCCCGCCCTGGTACAGCGACAGGATGTCGTTCCTATAGCTGTAGCTGTCGGCCGTGGTGATGCCGAGAAGGTCGATCGTGTTGGTCGGTCCACCGGCATAGTTGACGAGGCCCTGGAACGCTTCCGGCTTGCCGATCGTGATCCGGTCAAACCCCCCGGAGTTCACGACCTGCCCGGCTGAGACGGAGCCCAGGAAGCTGATCCCGGAAAAGAATCCCGCGGTGAAGCTGCCGACGCCGATGACGTCGGCATCGATGACGGCCACCCCGCCGGCGATGCTGCTGGCGCCGGTATTGGCAAAGCGCGAAGTTCCGTCGGCCCCGTTCACCGTGATACTCGGGTTGTGTCCCTGACCGACGAAGTGCCCTTGCAGGGTCGAATGCGGGGCGATGTTTTCGGTGATCGTGGTGGTCGCGGCGTAGTTCGCCTGCTCCTTCAGATCGAGCGTCGCCATTCCGGCGGCGTTGAACGTGACCTGCTGGCGGGTGCCGGCAGCATTCGAGACCAAGGCCGAGAGCACTGCCTTTCCGGCGAGGTTCACCGTCGCCGAATAGGGCACGTTGGAGCTTGCCGAGGCGCCGATGGCGAGGGTGTCGCCGGCGAGATTACCGCCGTTCATGGTGGCGACGCCGCTTGCCATGGATAGCGTGTCCCCGGAACCCGGCACACCGGCGGGAGACCAGTTGGAAGCGGCATACATGTCGTTGCCCATATGGCCGCCAATCCAGGACCGGGTCGTCATCTGGTTCCTCGTGCGTGTGGACGAACTGGTTCTACAACTTTCCAGTGTGTTTCGCTTTGGTATAGTTGCAATCCCGAAAATTCTCGCCTACATGTGAACCGCACCGGACGAAGGAGACTTGAGGTGCGCTCGGAGCATGCCCGTCCGGCGCTTCCGACCCTGCAAATCTCTCCCCTGGCGCCCCAGTTCGGAGTCATGAACGCCTGTATCGCGGTTCTCGTTTGCTTGCTGGCGGTTCCGATCGCGGCGCGCGCCGCCGGGCCAGCGGCTCCGATTCCCATGGCCGGGGCCGCCGGGCAGCGTTCGGACGGCGCCCAATCCGACGCAGCGGCCATCGAGCGGGTCCAGAACTATCTGAACAGCCTGCACACGCTGAAGGCGCGCTTCCTCCAGGTCGCGCCTGATGGCGCGGTAACGCACGGAACGGCGTGGCTGGAGCGGCCGGGACGGATGCGCTTCCAGTACGATCCGCCGACTCCGCTGCTGCTGGTCGCCGGCCACGGCTTCGTGCTGTTCAGCGATAGCAAGCTCGGCCAGACGAGCAACATCCCGATCGGGCAGACGCCGCTCGGCATCCTGCTCGCCCCACGCATCGACCTGACCGGCGGCGAGCTGCGCGTCACCGAGATCCGCCGTTTGCCGGGCGAGCTGCAAGTCACGCTGGTCCGCGGCGCCAATCCCGGCGAGGGCAGTCTGACGCTGACCTTCGCCACCGATCCGCTGAGCCTTCGCCAGTGGAGCGTGACCGATCCTCAGCAGCAGCGCACGACCGTCACGCTGACCGACGCGCGGACGGGCGGGAGCTTCGACCAGACCTTATTCGATACGAATGCGCCCTCGGTGAATCCGCAGCGCGAGGGCGGCGGCGCGGGGTAGGGCCGCAATGCTTGTGACTTGTTTCCGCCACATCTATCGTTGACTATCCGCTACGATAAGGAATTCGACTTCGACGTGAAGCCGCTCATTGGCATCAGCTGCTGCACTAAGCAGTTCGGGGTGTTCGGGATGCCGAACCACGCGGCATCCGACACCTACATTCGCGCGACCGACGGCGTGGTGCAGGGCGTTCCTGTGCTGATTCCCGCGAGCGGCACCGCGGCATGCGTCGAGACGCTGCTCGACCGGCTGGACGGCATCATGCTCACCGGCAGCCGCTCCAACGTGCAGCCGAGCCTGTATGGCGGCCCGCCGCACCCCGACGGGGTGCCGGAGGACCCGGCGCGCGATTCCGCCACCCTGCCGCTGATCCGCGCGGCGGTGGCCCGGGGCGTGCCGGTGCTGGCGATCTGCCGGGGCTTCCAGGAGCTGAACGTGGCGCTCGGCGGCAGCCTGCATCAGCGGATCCAGGACCTGCCGGGACGGCTTGACCATTCGACGCCTATGCAGCCCTCCAGCAAGGTACGCATCGGCAAGGCGCACAGCGTCCGCGTGGTGCCCGGAAGTTGGCTGCACCGGCTGGCCGGCGCGAGCGAGATCGCGGTCAACTCGCTGCACAACCAGGGCATCGACCGGCTCGCGCCCGGACTTGTGGCGGAGGGCACGGCACCCGATGGCCTCATCGAAGCGGTCCGGGTCGTTAACGCGCCAAGCTTCGCCGTCGGCGTGCAATGGCACCCCGAATACGATTTCGAGGCCGACGCCCTATCGCGCCGCATTTTCGCCGCGTTCGGCGAGGCGGTGCGCCTGCGCCGCGGCCTGCCCGCCGCCGCTGCCTGATGTAGAAAGCAGCCTCGATGCCTGTGCTCCGGGTCGCGACCTGGAACATCAACTCGCTGCGTCTGCGGCTGGGTCTGGTGCGCGAGCTGGTCGCCGTCCTGGACCCGGACGTGATCTGCCTGCAGGAGACGAAGGTTCCGGACGCCTTGTTCCCGTCCGAGGCGCCCGGCGAACTCGGTTATCCGCACGCCGCCTTTCGCGGCATGAAGGGCTACAACGGGGTCGCGATCCTCTCGCGCCGCCCGATCGAGGTGCTCGCCGACGCGCCGGACTGGTGCGCCAAGGGCGACTGCCGGCACCTGGCGGTGCGCGTGGACGCGGCGGGCGGGGCTGTCGAGCTGCACAATTTCTACGTTCCGGCGGGCGGCGATGTGCCCGATCCCGCGCGGAACCCGAAATTCGCCCATAAGCTCGATTTCGTCGCCGAGGCGCGGGCCTGGTTCGCCGCCCGTCCTGGCCTGCAACGCTCGGTGCTGGTGGGCGATCTCAACATCGCGCCACTGGAGCGGGACGTGTGGAGCCACCGGCAACTGCTCGACGTGGTGAGCCACACGCCGGTCGAGACCGAGGCCCTGCTCGCCTGGCAGGCGACCGGTTTTGTCGATGCGGTGCGCCACTTCGTGCCAGCCCAGGATAAGCTGTTCACATGGTGGTCATATCGCAACCGCGACTGGCGCCGGTCGGATCGGGGCCGGCGCCTCGACCATGTCTGGGTCACCCCCGACCTGGTCGGCGGGTTGCGCGGGCATACGGTGCTGCGCAACGCCCGTGACTGGACGCGAGGGTCGGATCATGTGCCGGTGACGGTCGATCTGGCCGTGTGACGGCTGGCTCCCGCCTGCTAGACGGGCAGCAGAACGATTTCAGAATAGAGTTTGTCGATCTCCCCGGCGTCGAACACAGGCGAACGATACAGGGCCGGCTGCTTCAAGGTCGGTCCGCGCGGGCGGTCGTCGCCGAACATGCGTGCGTCGGCCACGAGCAGAGCCGTCCGCTGCCGGCGCAGGATCGCCAGTTTGACGCGCTCGAGATGACGCGCCAGGAGCTTCGGGTCACTACAATGAAGCAGGTCCGAGTACGGCACCCGCGTGCCCTTCGGCAGCGGCAGCCGCAACCGCGTCAGGTACAACATGCGACGCTTGATCACGATGTACGCGTAGTCCGACCCATCCTCCAGCACCAGTTGCAGGACGGGATAGGACGCATGATCGTCGAAGATGCGACGCTGCGGGTCGTCGAGCGAACGGCGTACCGCGTCCGGGTCGAAGCTGATCCTCGGGCGCGGCCTGAGGAGCGTGTCCGCGTGAGCGAAAGGCGGGAGCATGATCCTGCCCTCGTCGAGTTGGCGGAAGCTCATCGCTTCATACATGGTCCTCGTGAGCGGGCTCGGCGTAAACGTCGTGTAGGTTATTCCCGCGTCTCTCAAGGCCTGGCTGACGAGCGCGGGACCCCAGCCGCGATGGTCTGGCCGCACGTACCAGGTCGTATGGTTGCACACGAGGCCGGCTGTGCCGCCGATCCGACGTCGTGCGTAAATCGCGCCCAGAAAGCCGATGACTTCGTCTCCGGCCGTCAGCACGGACCCGAGGTCCGGCTTCTGGTCGAGCCAGCGGTAATCGAAGAGGCGTCGCCAGTCCGCGGGCTTGGGCACCTGGCTTGGCGGAGCTCCGCTCGCGATGAATCCCTCGTGCAACAACCGGCACAATGGCTCTATATCGGACGGCTCCACCGGACGAACTCGTAGGCCCGACGGGTTGGGCGGAGTTCTCGTCGTGGTCTCTGTCCCGTCTTTCTCTCCCGTTCCTGGTTCCACCTGCTTGCGGGCGGCACGCGCGAGAGCGGCGAAGCTCTCGATCGTGGGTGCCTCGAAGAGGGAGGACTCGGGGAGGCCGGACTTGATGCGGTCCTCGAACGCGAGAAAAAGGTTGATGAGCGTCAGGGAGTCGGCGCCGAGCTCCACCAGATTGTCGGACCATTGCACCGGCGCGACGCCGAGCGTCCTCTCGGCGATGCCCTGAAGCTCCCGCTCCAGCGCGTCCCCCGACATCAAGTCATCGCCCTGGGGCGCCTGGGGCTGGAGCTCGGGCAACGCAGCCCGCAACGCCGGGTGGCTGGCAATCGCGTCGAGGCTGTGGGGGTTTTGCAGCGCGTCGCGGTTGCGTGCTGGCCGGTCGTTCACCGCATCACGAGCGGCCGTCTCCGACCGCTTGCCGCTGTGCGTTATCGGAAGCGCGTCGACCTGAGCGATTCGCGCGGGAACGAGCGCGGCCGAGCCGCGCCGGGCGAGTTCAAGCCGGATGCGCTTGGTGAGCTCGCCGTCAAGACGCACTCCGGGCCGAAGCACGACCAGAAGAACCAGCCGCGTCCCGCCGGGCTCTTCATCGGCCTGCTGCTCGATCGCCATCGCCTCCGCGATCTCGTCGATGTCATGGAGAATGCGGTAAATCTCGGCCGGTCCGACGCGTATGCCACGAATGTTGAGGACGCCGTCGGAGCGGCCATGCAGTACCCAGCCGCCTTCGGGCGTCCTCTCGACCAGATCGCCATGGGTCCAAACACCTGGATTCTGGCTGAAATACGCGCCATGGAAGCGCCTGCCATCCGGATCGTCGTAAAACCCGAGAGGCCGGGACGGAAACGGGTTGGCGCAAATCAGCTCCCCAACGCGCGCGGCCGGGTCCTCGGGTGGCGGCAGCGCGCGCACATCGAGCCCGAGGCTGCGGCACTGCGCCGCTCCCCGGTGAACCGGAAGATCGGGATTGCCGAGGACGAAGCAGCCGAGAATATCGGTGCCGCCCGAGATCGACTGCAGCGGCACCGGCTTCACCGCCTGGCGAACCCAGTCGGTACTGGCGCGGGTACAGGATCGACCCGGTGGACAGTACGGCCCGCAGGGCAGACAGGCCCAAGCCGCGGTTTGGCGAGAAGCCTGCCGTCTCGCAGAACTGCAGGTAAGCGGGGCTCGTGCCGAACACCGTCACGTCCTGCTCGTCAACGAGCCGCCACAGCGTCTCCGGAGTTTCGATAGGGCCATCATAGACAACCAGCTCGGCGTGCGAAGCCAGCGCGGAAAGCTGCCAATTCCACATCATCCAGCCGCACGAGGTCTGGAAGAACAGCTTGTCCCCGCGGCGCAGGTCGCAGTGCAGTCGGTGTTCCTTGATATGCTCGAGCAGCGTGCCGCCGACGCCGTGCATGATGCACTTCGGAGCACCCGTAGTGCCGGAGGAAAACAAGATGAACAACGGATGATTGAATGGGACGCGCCGCCACGAAACGCCGGCCGCGACATCATTGCGCGTCAGCTCGGCGAGGCGATGCGCGGCTACCGGCAAGCCCTCCGGTATCGCCCCATCGTCGAGAGCGATGATCGTGGTGAGTGTCGGCAGGCCGGCCGCGACCTCGGCCACGCGGGCCGCGACGGGAGCGCCGACATCCCATGCCTCTGCCCGAAGATTGCCCATCAGCACGACAGGCCTGAGGGGAGCGAAGCGCGACAGGATCGCAAACCCGCCCATGTCGGGCGCGGCGCTCGAGAAGACCGCACCGACCGCAGCCGTGGCGAGTGCCGCGACGACTGCCTCGGCGTTGTTTCGGGCGATCGCGACGACACGATCGCCAGATTGCACGCCCAAGTGGCAGAGCGAAGCAGCGAGGCGCTCTACAGTAGCGCGCAACTCGCCTCTCGTCATTCGTTCGCGGCGGCGATTGGCATGACACGCCGTCAAGGCCGGACTGTCGGGATCCCCCTCCAGTAGACTCTCAGTGTAACTGAGGCGGACGTCGGGAAAGAACGTGGCCGTTTCGCAAGCATCGCCGACACAGACCGGATCTGCATTCCCCTCGCGCGGGATCCCTGACCACTCTAAAAAGAGGCGCCAGAAGGTCCGGTAATCCCCCACGCAGAACTGATCGAAGGACCCGTAATCGGCAAACCTCCGAACTCGTAAGCGACTCGCATCGGCATGCGAAATCAGTGAGTTGGGTGCGACCGGCTCCACTTGTGGCGTGGATATCGGCGAGGGCATCCGCGTCCAGCGCGTCCGAGTCAAATTCGATCATAGCCCCGTTGTGTAGCCAATAGTGCGCCTTGCACAGAGGGCTGACGAAACCGTGATCGCAAGTCTCATGCGACCCAAGCCGTCTCGCTAAATTTACCGAGCGGCTCCATGGCGCGGGAAATCGTTCCATAGGCGCGGGCCGAGGACTCCTGAAAGCTTTTTGAAGCGGCGACGACATCGAGGCGGTTGCCCAAGGCTGGCGATCTGCTTAAGTCGTTGGCGCCATGGTTTTGCCCCGTCACGGCTGTCCGTGCTGCCTTCCCGATAATGGCTTGCTGGCTTTCAGAAAAGATGTCGCATGATCCCTAAGATTATCCATTACGTCTGGGTCGGAGGCCCGCTCCCGGACAAGCAACGAGCTTACATCGAGACCTGGAGGAAAACCAATCCGTCCTATGAGGTCTTGTGCTGGGACGAAAACAACATTGATTTCCACGTTCCGGTCATTCGGGAGGCTTATCGCCGCGGCAAATGGTCGACAGTCGCCGATATCGCGCGGCTCATGGCCGTCCACCAGCATGGCGGCATCTACCTGGACACCGACTTCGAGGTGTACAAGCCCCTGGACAGGCTTCTGGACGCTCGCTGCTTCTGCGCATTCCAGCGCGAAGCGCATCCGACCGACTGGGTCTGCAACGGAGTCTTCGGCGCGGAGCCCGGACATTGGTTCGTGCGGGACGCACTGGGCCAGGCGCTGAACATGAAGCGCGGCGCGTTCGGCATCGACCGGCCAACCCGGTATGGGCCAAAGCTCTTCACGCGGCTGCTGCGACAACAGGGACTGGCGATATATTCCCCGAAGGGTGTCCAGGTGAGAGACATCTTTGTCCATCCCGTTCGGGTGTTCTTCCCCTTCAGTTGGGACGAGGAGTTCACCGCGGAATGCATTTCACCGGATACGATCGCTGCTCACTTCTGGGAGAAATCCTGGGAGAAAGACGTTCCCGCGGTTGTCCGCGTGGGCAAGGCAGCCCTGACATATTCCCGCCGGACCGCCAGGCGCATGTTCGTCGAACCGCTCCGCCGGGCGCCTATGCCGTGAGGATTGCCACGGCCCGCGTCCATCCCGCGGAGCCGCGGTGGACCTTCACCGGGAAGCACACGACCTCGAACCCGTCGGCGGGCAGCATCTCCAGATTGTGCAGCTTCTCGAGGTGCGAGTAGCCGATCTCGCGGCCCGCCCGATGGCCCTCCCAGATCAGGCCGGCGTCGCCGGTTTCGGCAACCTTGCGGCGGGTGTGCGAGAACGGGGCATCCCAGCTCCAGGCGTCGGTTCCGACCAGGCGGATGCCGCGTTCCAGCAGCCACAACGTCGCCGCCTTGCCCATGCCGCAGCCCCGATCGACATAGTCCTCCTCGCCGTAGCGCGCGCCGGCGGCGGTATTCACCACCACGATCTCCAGCGGGCGGAGCGCATGTCCGATTCGGCGCAGCTCCGCCTCCACGTCGTTGGACTGAGCCACGTAGCCGTCTGCGAAATGACGGAAATCGAGCTTCACCGCGGGCTGGAAGCACCACTCGAGCGGCACCTCGTCGATCCGCCATGACGGCTCCCCGCCCGGCTTCAGCGCGTGATTCATGCTCGAGAAGTAGTGATAGGGCGCATCGAGATGCGTGCCGTTATGCGTGCTGATGCCGACCCGCTCGACGGCGGCGTATTCGCCCTGCGGAAGCTGGTCGACACGCACACCCATGTACTCGGCCATCGCCGGCGCGGTCTGGTGATGGTCGAGGTATTCGATTTGCGGCAGCATGTGCGGCGGGTCGCTGGCGATGCCGGCCTTCAGCGGCACGGAAATGTCGATCAGCCGGCGCGGCATGGCGGTCTCCTTAGATCCTGCGGACGCCCAGCTTCGTGGGAGCCGCGCGGAGGCGCAATCCTGCCCGGAGCCCGCGCCGCAGGACCGCCAGCGCGGCGATGGCGGCGCCGGAGATCGCGACCCATTGCGCCGGGCGAATGCCGAAGCGCAGCGCCCCCTCGGCATAGACGACGCGCACGGCATTGATGCCGGTGGCCAACCGGTACCAGGTGAACTCCACCCCGGCGGCCAGCAGCGCCGCAGCCAGCGCCAGTAAAGGCAGAACCCACAGCGCCCCGGCCCAACGCGCTGGCAGCACACGCCATAGCATCAGCCATAGGAACAGCCCGGCCAAGACGATCGGCTCGCCGACATTGGCCTTGGACTGGATGAAATAGTGCAGCAAGCCGAGCGTGGCGATGAGGTAGGCCAACCGGTGCAGCCGTTTCCATCCCTTGCCCATGCGCCGCGTCGCCGCGTCGGTGGAAGTGGCGGCAAGCGCGATCAGCCCGAGCAGGGCGACGAAGCCGATCGTCAGATAGAAGCGATGGATGATTTCAGAGGCGGCCGTCAGCAGACGGCCGTTCTGGTCCACGATGTAGAGCGACAGATGTGCGAGCGCGTAGCAGCTTGCGGTGACGCCCACGATGCGGCGGATCAGCGGGGCGCGCGGCCAGTCGAACACCAGGCGCACCGGCGACAGCGCAAGCGAGATGAGCAGGAAGCGGATGGTCCAAAGCCCGGTGACGTGGAGCGCCTCGGTGATCGGCTTGGCGCCCGCGTCGCCGATCCCGAGCCGGTAGGCCAGCACCACGCCGGGAGCAATGCATCCGGCCAAGGTGGTCGCCTTCAGCCATGAAAGCCGCCCCTGCCGGTCCCGCCACGGCGCCACCTTCCGGCGTCGCACCGGCCTCGCGATTGCCGCCACTAATATCCCCTTCCGTGACCGCGATGAATGTGTGCGCCGGAAAGCCGGCGTCAACCAGCTCTCGACCCGGGCCGGCTAAGCCCGAGCCGCGAGGAGGGCACTTCCAGTGTTCGCTTCCGATGCACGTAGCGTTACTCGCGAATCGCGGGAGCGGTTTGGAAGGGCCTCCGAAGCGGTTCCGAATACGTGGCGGGACGTTGAGCTGCGCGACCGCCTGCGTCGCCTGGCCGAGGCGCAACGCCGCGCTCCGGACTGGCTCATGCACAAGGCGATCGCCTCATACGGGTGGACCTCATTCGGAGCAGCGGCTACCTCGCCCTTACCGGCTCCACGGCTCGCGGATCGTGATCCTCGCCGTGCGTCACGGCACCGAGCTGGGATCCTAGGAACCTCGCACTACGTCTTGCCGTCCGGCGGAGTGAGCAGGGTTCACCGGGGAGGGAACTCCCCACCAGTGGTCGAGCTGCTTTTCTTGTTTTGGCGGGTGATTTTGATAAGTTGAACATGGTGCGTTCGTTGAGCCTGACGCAGGCAACCGATGCGCGGGCGCCGGAGGTGCCGCCTTCCTGAAACGATGCGGCACCGCGCCCCGCACGGGAGCAAACGGAAGCGGGACAGGCGCCTCAAGCGATCGTGTGATTGCAAACCAACTCTCGCCTTCATCGATCTGTTAGTTGGACGGCGTTAGCAACTAAATACGAGGGAAACCATGCAGACGGTGATTTCGACAGCACTTGCCGGTATGGCAAGCCTACTATTGATGTCGGGCGCGGCCCGCGCAGGCTGTTCCGACAGGACGCTACGCGGTGATTACGCATTCACCGTCCATGGGGTGAGCCTATCGGCGGACGGAACGACGACCACGGGACTGATCGATGGCGTGGGCGTGGCCACGTTCGACGGCGACGGTAGTCTGACGCAACAGGATTTCATCGTCAGGAACGGGACGCAGGCGCCCGGCGGTCCGCCCAATGCAAGCGGATTTCACACCGGCGAAACCGGCACCTACTCGATCAACGACGATTGCACCGGAACCACCAACATTACCCTGGGACCCGGCAACGAGCGTTCCAACGCGCTCGTCATCGCGGCGGACGGGCGCAAGCTCCACGCCGTCGTGACAAGCGCCGTTGTCGGCGGCAGTCCGGCGCTTCTGCAGGTCCACACCGATTACGAGAAGATCGAGACTCGCTGAGCTGAGAATGCGCCGCCCGTCAATTTAGAGCGCATTCCTTATACCACCGTCATGCTCGCGCTTGGTGTGGCTTCGCGCGAGCATGACGGGGCCGCAATGCGCGGCGGCCCCGCCCGCGCGCTCGCCACGCGGTCCGCATGGCGCTAGCCTCTCGCCATCGAGCGGAGGCAGTGATGATCGACTTCTACGCCATGGGCAGCCCGAACGTGCTGAAGATCTACATCGCGCTCGAGGAGCTTGGCTTGCAGGTACCGCGTCCACCCAGTCGATGTATTTGCCGGCGAGCAATTCAAGCCCGACTTCATCGCGCTGAATCCGAGCGCGAAGGTGCCGGTGATCGTCGATTCCGAGGGGCCGAGCGGGCGCCCCTACACGGTCTTCGAATCCGGTGCGATCCTGCTCTACCTGGCCGAGAAGACCGGCCGGTTGCTGCCGTCCGATCAAGCGGCGAAATACGACGCGATCCAATGGCTGATGATCCAGCTCACCGGTGTCGGGCCGATGTTCGGCCAGTATGTCCATTTCATGCGCTTCGCGCCGCCGGGCAACGACTACGCGCTGAGCCGCTACCGCACGCAGGCGCGCACGCTGTGCGAGGTGCTGGAGCGCGGGCTGGCGAACGCGCCCTACCTCGGCGGCGCCGAGTACACCGTCGCCGATGTCGCGACCTTTCCCTGGGCGCGCAACATCGGTGCGCTGCTGGGCGGGACCGCCTCCGACTACCCGAGCCTGTTCGCCTGGATCGAGAAGATCGCCGCGCGCCCTGCGGTCGGGCGGGCGCTGGCGGCGGCGGACGAGGTGCGCGCCAGGACCACGCAGTTCGACAAGGCGGCACCTGAGACCCTCGACCGGGTGTTCGGCCGCGGCCGGTTCGCCAAGGGCTGAGGGAGCGATGCGCATCTCCGTAGGACTGCCGGTCGAGGATTGGCGCGCGTGTGCCGCCGCCGCGCGCGCGGCCGAGGCCGACGGCGCGGACGCGATCGCCAGCAACGAGTTGCGCCACGACCCGTTCGCCCCGCTCGCGTTCGCGGCGCTGGCGACCGAGCGGGCACAGCTCGCGACCTCGGTCGCCATCGCCTTCCCGCGCAGCCCGATGATCGTCGCCAACCAAACCTGGGACTTGCACCGCCACTCGGGCGGGCGGTTCGTGATCGGGCTTGGCAGCCAGGTGCGCGCGCATAACGAACGGCGCTTCAGCGTTCGCTGGGTCGCACCGGCCGCGCGCATGGGCGAGTACATCGAGGCGCTGCGCGCGATCTTCCGCTGCTGGGAATTCGGCGAGAAGCTCGACTACCGGGGCAAGCACTACAGCTTCACGCTGATGACGCCGGAATTCACCCCGCCCCCCGTCGGGCTGCCCCTGCCGCCCGTCGCGCTGGCGGCGGTGGGTCCGCTCATGACGCGCACCGCGGCGCGGCTGGCCGACAGCGTCCGGCTGCACGGCTTCGCCACCCGCGCCTACCTGGAACAGGTGGTCCTGCCGCTGATCGAGGCGGAGCTGGCCGCGCATGGCAAGCCCCGCGAGGCCTTCGAGATCACCGGCGGCGGCTTCGTCGCTACCGGGCCGGACGAGGCCTCGGTGCGCCAAGCCGCCGAGACGATCCGCTACCGCATCGCCTTCTACGGCTCCACCCCGGCCTATCGCGGCGTGTTCGACTTGCACGGCTTGTCCGATCTCGGCGTGCGGCTCAACCAGATGTCGCGCGAGGGGCGTTGGAGCGAGATGGCGGCGCAGGTTTCGGACGAGGTGCTCGACCTGTTCACGGCGCGCGCGCCCTATGAGGGTATCGCGGAGGCGATCGAGCGGCGCTTCGGCGGGCTGACCGACACTGTCTCGCTCGCGTTCCTGCCCGGCGATACCCCGGCAACGCGGCGGCGGGTGATCGAGGCGGTGCAGCGCATCCCGCACCGGTTCAGCGGCTTCCGCACGGAGCCGCGGCCGGCCGCGTGAGGCGTTGCGTCCGCGCGCCGGAAGCGTTTCAGGCTGGTAACCACGTTGTGGCGCCGTTTCCCCCTCCCTAACCCCCCTCGCAAGGGGAGGGCAAACGCACGAGACCTGACTGATTTCACCCGGCGCCAAGGTCTATACAGACTGGCGTGACCGAGACCCGCATCAGGATCAGGCGCGCTTGCGCGGTCGACGCCGAGGCGATTGCCGCCGTGCATGTCGCGGCGTGGCGGGAGACCTATGCCGGCTTGATGGCGGCGGAGGTGCTGGCGGGCCTATCCGTGGACGAGCGCTCTGCTCGCTGGCGCTGCATTTTGGGCGCGCCCGACCCGGCGATCGGGACGGCTGCGTTTGTCGCCTGCGCGCCCAGTGACTCTGTCGTGGGCTTCGGCTCCTGCGGGCGGCAGCGCTCGCAGGAACTGGCTGACGCAGGCTTCGGCGGGGAGTTCCAGGCGATCTACGTCCTCCGTGCCGCCCAGCATCGTGGCGTCGGGCGCGCGCTGATGGCCACGATGGCACGGGATCTCGCAAGCCGTTGCCTCCAGGGCGGCGCCTTGTGGGTCTTGGAAGGCAACCAGTCTGCCCGAGGCTTCTACGAAGCGCTCGGCGGGCGGGTTGTCGGCGAGCGGGAGGATCGACGCGGCGAGGACCTCATCCTTGCCGAGGTCGCCTACGGTTGGGCGCGCCTGGGCTCGATTGGGGCGGCGTCGTGACGCTTTGCTCGGCGCGGGTCACGAGGAGGCGCGCCATGATCGAAAGCCTGATCGAGCAGTTCGCGGCGCTGGGCGACCCGCGCTGCGCAGGCAGGTAAGGTCGAGCATCGGCTCGTGGACGTCCTGGTGGTCGCCGTCTGCGCCGTGGTGGCCGGGGCCGAGACGTTCGAGGACATCGCCCTCTACGGCCGCTGCAAGCAGGCATGGCTGCAAGGCTTCCTCGCGCTGCCCGGCGGCATCCCCTCGCACGACACGTTCCGCCGCGTGCTGATGCTGATCGACCCCGACGCGTTCGAGCGCTGCTTCCTGGCCTGGGTGCGCGAGGCATTCTCTCAAGACCCGGCCAACGCGCCGGAGCAGATCGCCGTCGACGGCAAGGCGGTCCGCCACTCCTTCGACCGCAAGCGCGGCCGCTCGCCCTTGCACCTGGTCAGCGCCTACGCCACCGCGCGCGGCCTCGTGCTGGCACAGCTGGCCACGGTGCTCGCAACGAGAACCATCCGCGGCATCAACGGCACCGGCGTGGTCACCGCCGAGATCCGCCACTATCTCAGCAGCGCGACCGCGCCTCCCGAGGCGCTGGCGCAGGCGATCCGGCGCCAGTGGACCATCGAGAATGGACAGCACTGGGTGCTCGACGTGGGCTTCGGCGAGGACCGCAGCCGCGTGCGCGAGCGCTGTGCCGCGCGCAACATTGCTGTCCTGCGCCGCATCGCGCTCGATCTGCTGCGCGCCGACCATTCGGTCAGAGCCAGCTTGAAGGGCAGGCGAAAGACCGCAGCGTGGGGTGACACCTGCATGGCCAGGCTGCTCAGAGGGTGAGTGGCCTCATGCGTTTGCCCTGGGGTATATACCCCAACTGGACAGGATGGGAGCAGTGCGGCGCTGGTCTGACCGGCTCACCTTAGGCACAAGGAACTCGGGCATCCGGGGGGATGCCGGGACAGAGGAGCAAACTCATGCATCGCCGAAGCTTCGGTACACTGGCTTTCGCAACGCTCACGGGCGTGACGGCCGCGCGTCCCGCATCGGCGGAAAAGGCATCCGGTGGCCTGGAAACTCAGCTCCAGCGGTTCAAAGGGTTCCCAGGAACCACGAGCTTCCGAATTGATGTCGGCGGTGACACAGTGGCCGCCGAGTTCCTGAAAGCCAGCTGTTTGTTGCCAGCACGATCAAGACCTTCATCGTTTGTCAGTATCTGCGCGACGTCGAGGCGGGTCGTCTATCCGAGGACGAACAGCTACCCGTCAACGACAGCGTTCGCAACGTCGGCAGCCCCGTCTTTCTAAACCTGACGGGCACCACTCCGGCCCGCTCAATCCTGGAGGCAGCGATCACGCACAGCGACAACACCGCGACCGACATCGCCCTGCTGCGTGTCGGCCCGGACCGGGTGCGTTCCCTCATTGCCGCCGCGGGACTTCGCGCAACGCTCATTCCGGATTCGCTGCGCCGCTTCTTCTCCTACAACTATGGCGCACCACTGGGCGTGGACCTTGGCTGGGCAGGACTGCAGCAAGCTTTGCGGCAACTGCCCGGCCCGCCGCACCCGCCGCTCAATGAGCAGGAGACCTTGGCCAGCAGCGCCGACGATATGGTATCGTATTACAAGCGGGCGCTGGCAGGGCAGTTCTTCACCGAGCCCGAGACCTTGATGGAGTTCAAACGCATCCACCTGACCAACCTGGCTTTCCCGGATGACACCATCGGCTATGCCAAGGGCGGCAATCTTGATACGGTAGCCGAAAGCTCTACCGTGACCGACTTCCACGTGCAATCGTACGCCGGGCAAATGGTTGTAAACGCAACGCCTGTCACGTTCTGCTTTGTGGTGAACTGGACGAGTGTGGATCCGAATAGCACCAGCGTCATTCTCACGCCGGCGTTTGTCGAGGTGGTGAAGGCATCTCTGGAGGCCATCAAGCGGCAATTGCTGGCTTGATGTGGCTAGCAGACCACGAGCGAGCCGGTGTCGGCGCAGGCAGTAGATTGCATGACCAGCGCGGGGCGCGGCTTGCCCGTGTAGCGCCCTTCAGCGAGGGCAACGATCGCTCCTCGCGCTGGCATCGGGTTCAGTCGACTGACAAATTGTTTCCGGCTCGGGGCCAAGGTCATGCGTGAACCCTGCCTTGCGGGAGGGGGCCGGGGGGAGGCGCCGTCGGCGGGTTCCAGTCCGAGTGAAACGGCTCTAATCAGGCGCAGGCAAGGAGGCGGGCATGGCGACGCGCAGCGTGGCGACGATCTTCGGCGGCTCGGAATTCATCGGCCGCTACGTGGTGCAGCGGCTCGCCCACAAGGGCTACGTCGTGCGCGTGGCGGTGCGCAACCCGGCGAGCGCCGGGTTTCTGAAGGTGATGGGCGCCGTCGGGCAGATCGTGCCGCTCTATGCGTCGGTGGCGAACGAGGCCACCGTGGCACGCGCCGTCGAAGGCGCCGATCTGGTGGTGAACCTGGTGGGCATCCTGGCCGAACGCCGGAGTGGGGACTTCCAGTCCATCCATGCCGAGGCCGCGGGCCGGGTGGCGCGTCTTGCCGCCGCCGCCGGGGTGTTTCGGCTGGTCCATGTCTCGGCGATCGGCGCCGACCCGGCGAGCCCTGGCCGCTATGGCACCTCCAAGGCCGGCGGAGAGCAGGCGGTGCGCCAGCACTTCCCCGGCGCGACCATCCTGCGTCCGTCCGTCCTGTTCGGCCCGGAGGATCAGTTCTTCAACCGCTTCGCCAGCATGGCCATGCTGTCGCCGATCCTGCCGGTGTTCTCCGGGGCCACGCGCTTCCAGCCGGTCTATGTCGGCGACGTGGCCGATGCGGTAATCGCCGCGCTGGCCCGCGCCGAGGCGGCGGGCGCCATCTACGAGCTGGGCGGGCCGCGCGTGATGTCGTTCCGCGAAGTGCTGCGCTTCGTGCTGGAGCAGACCGGCCGACGTCGGCCGATGATACCGGTCCCGCACGTCCTGGCGAGGCTGATGGCGAGCGTGATGGAATGGCTGCCCGGCAAGCCGCTGACGCGCGATCAGTTGCGAATGCTGGCCCGCGACAACGTGGTGACGGCGGGGACGCCTGGCCTGCGGGAACTGGGCGTGACGGCGACGCCGGTGGAGATGGTGGTCCCGGGCTATCTGCGCCGGTTCCGCCCGGGCGGTGGACGCCGCGTGATCCGCAATCGGGAAGCTAAAGGCGACAAATCGGACCTATCCTATCCAATCAGTGATGCGATCTAATCTGTTCGACCAGACAGGTCGCTAAATAAGGGCAGCATACGAGACCTGATTAGACGCCTCCCTCTAGCCAAGTCAGGCCAGACACCCTAAGCTGCGCGACGTCGGTAGCGCTGGGCGATAGAAGGAGCGACGAGATGGCGGAGCGGATGCTGCGGTTCGTAAACCTGCCGCAACGGATGCCCGCCAAGCGCGATGTCTTCGAGCGTCGGGCCGATTTCGGCGAGATTTACCGCGAGTTCGCGGATTCCGAGGCGGCGAGCCAGTCCAGCCGGTGCAGCCAGTGCGGGATCCCATTCTGCACCGTGCATTGTCCGCTGCACAATCACATTCCGGACTGGCTCAAGCTGACGGCCGAGGGGCGGCTGGAGGAGGCGTATGAGATTTCCTCGGCGACCAACAACTTCCCGGAGATTTGCGGCCGCATCTGCCCTCAAGATCGGCTGTGCGAAGGCAATTGCGTCATCGAGAAGGGCTTCGAGAGCGTCACCATCGGCGCCGTCGAGCGCTACATCACCGATACCGCGTTCGAGCGCGGCTGGGTCCGGCCGATCCGGCCCCGTCGCGAGCTGGACCGCTCCATCGGGGTGATCGGCGCCGGCCCTGCCGGTCTGGCCGCGGCCGAGCAGATGCGCCGCCGCGGCTATCAGGTCACGGTCTATGACCGGCATGACCGGGTAGGCGGGCTGATGATCTACGGCATCCCGAACTTCAAGCTGGAGAAGCCGGTGGTGCTGCGCCGCCACGCGCTGCTGGAAGAGGGCGGCATCAGGTTCCAGCCCGGTTGCGCGGTGGGGCGGGACGCGACGTTGCACGAGCTGCGTGCCCGCCATGACGCGGTGCTGATCGCCACCGGCGTCTATAAGGCGCGCGAGCTGGGCGGCCCTGGCGTAGGGCTGCCGGGAATCGTGCCGGCGCTTGACTACCTGATCGCGTCGAACCGGGAAAACCTGGGCGATGTCGTGCCCGACTTCACCTCCGGCTTGCTCGACGCGCGCGGCAAGGACGTGGTGGTGATCGGCGGCGGCGACACCGCGATGGACTGCGTGCGCACCGCCGTCCGCCAGGGTGCGGCCAGCGTGAAGTGCCTGTATCGCCGCGACCGCGCGAACATGCCGGGCTCGATGCGCGAGGTGAAGAACGCCGAGGAGGAGGGCGTCGAGTTCGTGTGGCTCTCGGCGCCCGAGGCGTTCCTGGGCGATGCCGGCGTGAGCGGCGTACGCGCGGTGCGGATGCATCTCGGTCTGCCGGACGCGACGGGGCGCCAGTCGGTGGAGCCGATCGAGGGCAGCCACTTTACGCTCAAGGCGGATCTCGTCATCAAGGCGCTCGGGTTCGACCCCGAGGATCTGCCGGGGATGTTCGGCGAACCGGCGCTGGGCGTCACGCGCTGGGGCACGCTGAAGATCAGCCACCGCACGTTCATGACCAGCCTGCCGGGCGTGTTCGCCGCCGGCGACATCGTGCGCGGGGCGAGCCTGGTGGTCTGGGCGATCCGCGACGGGCGGGACGCGGCGGAGCAGATGCACAGATATATCGAGCAGCGGGCGGCGCTGCCGGTGGCGGCCGAGTGATTGGCGTGGAACGGCGCTTGCCGACATTTTCAACGTCATGCTCGCGCTCGTCGCGAGCATCCACGCCTTCGCTTGCCGGCACAAAGGCGTGGATGCCCGTGACAAGCACGGGCATGACGATACGACCGTGCGCCGAGTGCGAGCAGGACGCATTGGCTCTGAACGAGTAGCGAAGGAGTGGCGACATGAGCGCATCCATCGAATCCGCCGCCCAGTTCCTCGCTTCCTGGAACGCCAATCGAGCGGTGCTCGCGCACACGTACGACCCCGCGCAGGAGCACGATGCCTGCGGCGTCGGCTTCGTCGCGGCGCTCGACGGCACGGCGCGGCGGGAGGTGGTGCAGGCGGGCATCGACGCGCTGAAGGCGGTCTGGCATCGCGGCGCGGTGGATGCCGACGGCATGACCGGCGACGGCGCCGGCATCCATGTCGAGATCCCGCAGGACTTCTTCGCCGACGCCGTGCAGCGCGGCGGCGCCAAGCTGATGCCGGGTCCGATCGCGGTCGGACAGGTGTTCCTTCCCAAGACCGATCTCGGCGCGCAGGAGCGATGCCGTCAGATTGTCGAGACCGAGATCCTGAATTTCGGGTACATGATCTATGGCTGGCGGCAGGTGCCGATCAATGTCGGGTGCATCGGCGAGAAGGCCAATGCGACGCGTCCCGAGATCGAGCAGATCATGATTTGGAACCCGAACGGCACCGGGGGCGCGGAGTTCGAGCGCGACCTATACGTGATCCGCCGGCGGATCGAGAAGCAGGCGATCGCGGCGCAGATCCCCGAGCTCTATTTCTGCTCGCTGTCCTCGCGCACCATCATCTACAAGGGGATGTTCCTCGCCGAGCATCTGACCGAGTTCTACCCCGATCTGCTCGATCCGCGCTTCGTCTCGCGCTTCGCGATTTATCATCAGCGCTACTCGACCAACACCTTCCCGACATGGCGGCTGGCGCAGCCGTTCCGGACGCTCGCGCATAACGGCGAGATCAATACCGTTGCCGGCAACATCAACTGGATGAAGAGCCATGAGACGCGCCTCGCCGCCGACGAGCTGGGGCCGTATCTCGAGGACGTGAAGCCGGTGGTGCAGGCGGGTGGCTCCGACACCGCCACGCTCGACAACGTGTTCGAGCTGATGGTCCGCGCCGGACGCGACGCCCCCATGGCAAAGGCGCTGATGATCCCGGCCTCCATCGGCCAGGACGCCACGATGCCGCAGGCCCACAGGGATATGTTCCTCTACTGCAACGCAGTGATGGAGCCGTGGGATGGGCCGGCGGCGATCGCCGCCACTGATGGGCGATGGGTGATCGCCGGGCTCGATCGCAACGGGCTGCGCCCGCTACGCTACACCATCACCTCCGACGCGCTCCTGATCGTCGGCTCGGAGACCGGCATGGTGAAGCTGGAGCCCGAGCGCGTGGCCGAGAAGGGTCGTCTCGGCCCCGGCCAGATCATCGGGGTCGATCTGGAATCCGCCCGCTTCTACCGCGACGACGAGATGAAGGACATGCTGGCGGCCCGCCAGCCCTTCGGGGAGTGGGCGAAGCGGATCATCCAGCTCGATCACATCGTGAAGACGGATGCCGGCGAGCCGGTGCGATTCGAAGGCGAGGAGCTGCGCCGCCGCCAGTTCGGCGTGGGCTTCACGCTGGAGGAGCTGGAGATGATCCTGCATCCGATGGTGGAGGACGCCCAGGAGCCGGTCGGCAGCATGGGCGACGATACGCCGATCGCCGTGCTGTCGGACCGCTATCGCGGCTTGCACCATTTCTTCCGCCAGACCTTCAGCCAGGTCACCAATCCGCCGATCGACAGCTTGCGCGAAACGCGCGTGATGACGCTGAAGACGCGGCTCGGCAATCTCGGCAACGTGCTCGACGAGGACCAGTCGCAGTGCGACCTGCTCCAGCTTGAGAGCCCGGTCTTATCGACCGCCGAGTTCCAGGCGATGCGCGATTTCATGGGCGCCTCGGCCTGCGCGGTGGACTGCACGTTTCCGGTGGCGGACGGCGAGGCCGGGCTGCGCGCCGCGCTGGAGCGCATCCGCCGCGAGGCCGAAGAGGGCGTGCGCGCCGGCTGCACGCACGTGATCCTCACCGACGAGGCGCAGGGGCCCGAGCGGGCGCCGATCCCGATGATCCTCGCCACCGCCGGCGTGCACACGCATCTGGTGCGCCAGAGCCTGCGCACCTTCACCAGCCTGAACGTGCGCTGCGCCGAGTGCGTCGACGTGCATTATTTCGCCGTACTGATCGGCGTCGGCGCGACCACCGTGAACGCCTATCTGGCGCAGGAGAGCATCGCCGATCGCCACCGGCGTGGCCTGTTCGGCACCAGGACGTTGAAGGAGGTCGTGAACCGCTACAAGAAGGCGGTGGACAAGGGCCTGCTCAAGGTCATGTCCAAGATGGGCATCAGCGTGATCTCGTCCTATCGCGGCGGCTACAACTTCGAGGCGATCGGGCTCTCGCGCGCGCTGGTCGCGGAGTTCTTCCCGGGCATGGCGTCGCGCATCTCCGGCATCGGCCTGCCGGGCATCGCGCGCAAGGTGCTCGACCAGCACGCGGCGGCATGGAACGAGGACGTGGTCACGTTACCGGTGGGCGGCCTGTACAAGCTGCGCCGGCACGGCGGCGAGACGCACGCCTTCGATCCGGAACTCATTCACATGCTGCAATCGGCGGTCACGTCTGACAGCTATGCAGGCTATCGGCGCTACGCGGAGGCGGTGCGCCGGTTGCCGCCGCTGGCATTGCGCGACCTGCTCGATTTCCGCATGAACGCCTGCACGCCGATCTCGGTGGACGAGGTCGAGAGCATCACCGAGATCCGCAAACGCCTGGTCTCGCCCGGCATCTCGCTCGGCGCGCTGTCGCCCGAGGCGCACGAGACGCTGTCGATCGCGATGAACCGCATCGGCGCCCGCTCCGACAGCGGCGAAGGGGGCGAGGATTCGGCGCGCTACAAGCCGCGCGCGAACGGCGACAACGCCAGTTCCGCCATCAAGCAGATCGCCTCGGGCCGCTTCGGCGTCACTGCGGAGTATCTGAACAACTGCCGCGAGATCGAGATCAAGATCGCGCAGGGCGCTAAGCCGGGGGAGGGGGGCCAGCTTCCGGGGCTCAAGGTCTCGGCGCTGATCGGTCGGCTGCGCCATTCGACGCCGGGGGTCATGCTCATCAGCCCGCCGCCGCATCACGACATCTATTCGATCGAGGATCTGGCGCAGCTCATCTACGATCTCAAGCAGATCAACCCGGAGGCGACGGTCTGCGTGAAGCTGGTCGCGCGCTCGGGCATCGGCACGATCGCGGCCGGCGTGGCCAAGGCCAAGGCCGACGCCATCCTGATCTCCGGTCATTCCGGCGGCACCGGCGCCAGTCCGCAGAGTTCGATCAAGTATGCCGGCCTGCCCTGGGAGATGGGGCTGTCGGAAACGCACCAGGTATTGATGCTGAACCGGCTGCGCCACCGCGTGCGGCTGCGCACCGACGGCGGTCTCAAGACGGGCCGGGACGTGGTGATCGCGGCCATGCTGGGCGCCGAGGAGTTCGGCATCGGCACGGCCAGCCTGATCGCCATGGGCTGCATCATGGTCCGCCAGTGTCATTCGAACACCTGTCCCGTCGGCGTCTGCACGCAGGACGAGAAGCTGCGCGCCAAGTTCGAGGGCACGCCGGAAAAGGTCATCAGCCTGTTTTCGTTCATCGCCGAGGATGTGCGCCAGATCCTGGCCCAGCTCGGGGCGCGCAGCCTGGCCGAGGTGATCGGGCGCACCGATCTGCTACAGCAGGTCAGCCGTGGCGCCGACATCCTGGACGACCTCGATCTCAACCCGTTGCTGGCGCAGGCCGATCCGGGGCCCTATGCGCGCTACTGCACGCTGCAGGGCCGCAATGACGTGCCAGAGACCCTGGACGCGCAGATGATCGCCGACGCCGCGGCCTTGTTCGAGCACGGCGAGAAGATGCAGTTGCAATATTCCATCCGGAACACGCAACGGGCGATCGGCACCAAGATCTCGTCGAAGATCACCCGCCGCTTCGGCATGACCGGATTGCAGCCGGGGCATCTGACGGTGCGGCTGCGGGGCTCCGCCGGCCAGTCGCTCGGCGCCTTCGCGGTGCAAGGGCTGAAGCTGGAGGTGCTGGGCGATGCCAACGACTATGTCGGCAAGGGGCTGTCGGGCGCGACCATCGTCGTCCGCCCCGGACCGTCGTCGAATCTCCGTAGCAACACCAACACCATCATCGGCAACACAGTGCTGTACGGCGCCACGGCGGGCACGCTGTTCGCCGCCGGCCAGGCTGGCGAGCGGTTCGCGGTGCGCAACTCCGGCGCGGCTACCGTGGTCGAGGGATGCGGCTCCAATGCCTGCGAGTACATGACCGGCGGGACGGTGGTGATCCTCGGCGCGCTTGGCGACAATTTCGGCGCTGGATTCACCGGCGGCATGGCGTTCGTGTACGATCCGGAGGCGCTCTTTGAAAAGCGGGTGAACCCCGATACGCTCACCTGGCAGCGGATCGCCCATCCGCACTGGGATCAGGTCGTCCGCGATCTCGTGGCGGCGCACGCCGCCGAGACGAACTCAAGCTACGCCGCCCGGCTGCTGCACGACTGGGACCGTACCGTGCCGCATATCTGGCAGGTGGTGCCGAAGGAGTTCGTGAAGTACCTGCCGGTGCCGCTGTCGGCGGAGGAGGCGGAGGCGCGTCGGGCTTGAGGAGGGTCGCCATGTACATCGCTCGCTTCTCGTATCAGGTGCTGCCGGCCAACCGTCAGCGCGCGGTCGATTTCATCAGGCGCGAGGTCGGCGCGGCGCGGGGGAACAACCTCAACGCGCGGCTCCTCGTGCCGATCACGCGCGGCCAAGGCGGAGCAGCGCTCCAGTTCGAGGTTGAGCTCACCAGCCTCGATCAGCTTGACCAGTTCCGAAAGAGCGCCGTCGGCTCGCCGCAGGAGACCGGCAGTTGGATGCATGCATTCAGCGAAATCCTTCTTGCCCCGCCAGAGGTCGAGATCCTGCGCCTGGACGAAACCCAGGCATCCTAGACCTCGCCGGGAGCGTCGTCCGGCAGATCGGCCGCGCCCCGGCCAAGCGGGCGCTGCATCGTGACCACATCAAGCCAGCGGCCGAATTTCAGACCGACGGCGCGCATCGTGCCGACCATCTGGAAGCCAAGACTGGCATGAACGCCGATCGAGCCGACGTTCTGGGAATCCCCGATGACCGCGATCATCTGCCGGACACCCTGCACCGTGGCATCCTCGAGCAACTGGCGCACCAGCGCCTTGCCGACGCCCTGGCCACGCACGTCGTCGCGTACGTAGATGCTGTCCTCGACCGTGAAGCGGTAGGCGGACCGGTCGCGAAACTGCGTGTAGTAGCCGTAGCCCAGGATGCCGGAGGCATCGGCGGCGACCCGCCAGGCCCAGCCGCGCTCGGCCACCTTGGCGAAGCGTTCGGCCGTTTCCTCGACCGAGGGCGGAATTTCCTCGAAGGTTCCGGTCCCGTGCAGGACATGGTGGGCGTAGATGGACTGGATCTCCGGCACGTCGGACGGGGTGGCGTGGCGGATGTGCATTGTCTGGAAGGAGTAGGACGGGCTCATAGCGGCAACCCCAGCATGGCGGCAGCGTCGCACGCAAACGCAAGCAGCGCCCGATCCCGCCCGGGGCCGGCGATCAGCGACAGGCCGACCGGTGCGCCGTGGATGCTTGCGACGGGCAGGGTCACTTCGGGCAGGCCGCACAGCGCCCCGACCCCGGCAATGCCGATCGTCGCTTGCCGCACTGCCCCCAGTTCCTCTGGACCGGCCTCGGCAAGCGGCGCCGGAAAAGGGGAGGTGGGTGCGACTAGCACAGCGCCTCCGGCGAGCAGCGGGTGGACTCGCGCTTGAAGAATCCGGCGGAAGGCGCGTCCGGCGGCGGCCGTCGCCGGATCGGCCGTTTTGGCCGCGACCAGCCGCTCCGCCAGAGCCGGTCCTATCCGAGGATTGGTCCGCTCGACCCAGGGGCCCAATGTAGCCCAGACTTCCTCGGCCTGAAGGGCACGAAAGTGATCGTAGAGCGCGTCCACGCCCTCCGGCAGCAAGCGAAGGCCGATGGCCCGGCCACGCAGCCGCTCCAGCCGCTCGAGCGCGGGGCGCAGCGCCTCGGCAACCCCGAACTGGGCGGTGATCCACGCCTCCTCCAGGCGCAGCAGCGGGCCAGCGAGTTCCGCGCGCTCGCCCGCCAGGAGCACGCCGCCCACCTCCAGGAGCTGGGCGGCACGGCGGGTGAACCAGCCGATGCTGTCCAGGCTCGGAGCAAGCGGACGAACGCCGGCATTGCTGAGTGCGCCGAAGCTCGGGCGGATCGCGAACAGGCCGCAATAGCTGGCCGGGATACGGATCGAGCCGGCGGTATCGGTGCCGAGCGCGAAATCCACCAACCCGGCTGCAACCGCGGCGGCGGACCCGGCATTGGCGCCGCCCGGCAGGCGACCGGGCGCGCTTGGGTTGGACGGCATGCCATGCCAGGGGTTCTCTCCGGTCAAGCCGTAGGCGAGCTCGACCGTCTTGGTCTTGCCAATGAGAGCGGCGCCGGCCTGGAGCAGGGCCGTGACGACGGGCGCGGTGACGGGCGACGGGCCATGGGTGCGCGCCCAGTCGGGGTTGCCGCAGGTGGTGACCGCGCCGGCAACATCGACCGCATCCTCGACGGCGAAGGTCAATCCGCTGAGGCGGCCAGTACCAAGCGGGGCGAGTTCTGATCGGCGGCCCGGGCACGAATGCGCCCACGGTGTCCTCGCGGGCTAGCATGGAACATAACGAATGCGGATCATCCTGGCACTTTCGCTCGAATATCTTTTCCGTGAGCAGCCGTTTGTGGCATACCCGTCCGCGCGCCGTCTATTTCGGTTGCGTTGGGCCGTCATGTTAGGTCAGCCTCGCCAGTCCCGCTGGCAAAATGTGAGTGACTCGACGGAAGTCACGGCACCGAACAGCCGGCCATGGCTTGCGGAACGCCATGCCACTTCCGAGCACCCGCCGGTCCTGCCGGCCCGCCGCTAGAGGGGAATTACGCTTGAAGCATTCCAAGGGTCAGGTTCCGGGTCCGGTGGCCAACGAGGGCAGCGTGATCGGAGGGCATGCCGGTGGCGACGGCGCGCCCCGGCGCGATCCCGCCCGTGCCCGGCTGCACGCCGTGGTCATGGCCGCCCGCTACTACGGCATGGAGCTCGCGCCGGAGGATTTCCGCAGCGTCGAACTGAGCGAGGTGCCTTCCCCCGCGTCGCTGGCGGTGTGGGCACAGAATGCCGGCATGTGGGCGCGCGCGGTGCGGCTGCGCTGGCGCCATCTGATGCGGCTGCGCGAGACCGGGCCGGTGGTGCTGCTGTTCACGGATGGCGGCGCCGGACTGCTGGTCGGTTCGAACAACGAGCACAAGGTCGTGCTGATCCGCGACCCGCTCTCCCCCGAGGGGGACCCGCCCGTCGCGGTAGATGAGATGCGGCTGGCCGAGGTCTGGTCGGGTGAGGCGCTGCTGTTGCGCGCCAATCGCGGCCTGGTGGAGGCTGACGAGCCGTTCTCGTTGAGCTGGCTGGTCAAGCTGGTGCTGGGAGAGCGCAAGTCGCTGCGCGACATCGTCATCGCCTCCTTCACCCTGAGCTGCCTCACGATCTTCCCCCCGTTCCTGGTGATGACCGTCACCGACCGGGTGATGACGCACCAGAGCTACTCCACGCTGATCCTGCTCTCGGTCGTGCTGGGCGTGTTCGTCCTCTACGAGACGATCCTCGGCTTCGCGCGGCGGCTGATCATCGTGACCATCGGCGCCCGCATCGATACGCGGCTGAACCTGCATGTCTTCAATCGCCTGGTCCGATTGTCGCTCGACTACTTCGAGCGCCACCCGGCGGGCGAGACCATGCACAAGGTCACGCAAATTCATAAGGTGCGGGAATTCCTGACCGGCAAGCTGCTGATGACGCTGCTCGACCTGATCACGCTATGCGTCCTGCTGCCGTTCCTGTTTTATCTGAATGCGACCCTGGCCTGGATCGTGGTTGCCTGCGCCTGTTGCATCACGCTCATCATCCTGGCCTATCTGCGCCCGCTCCGCGTGGTGTACAAGCGCGTGGTCGATGCCGAGACCAACAAGCACTCGGCGCTGGGCGAGACAATCTTCGGCGTGAAGACGGTGAAGGCCCTGGCGCTGGAGCCGGCGCGCAAGGCGCTGTGGGACGAGCGCGTGGCGGAATCGGGGAAATGGCGCCTCGTCTTCGGCAAGCTGTCGAACTGGCCGCAGACCCTGGTGACCCCGTTCGAGCGGTTCATGTGGATCGGCACCATCATGCTCGGCGCCTACTTGGCACTGTCGGATCAGACCGGCTACATGGTCGGCTCCCTGTTCGCGTTCATGATGCTGTCGCAGCGCGTGTCGCAGCCGCTGGTCGGGCTTGCCCGGCTGATAGAGGATTACGAGGAAGTCGGCGCGGCAATCGGAGAGGCAGCCTCGGTGCTGAACCGGCCGCTGGAGGCGGATTCAGCGTCGGGCGGCCTGCGGCCGAAATTCGCCGGCGCAATCAGCTTCGACGACGTGAGCTTCACCTATGGCGGCACCAAGACCCCGGCCCTGGACCGCATCAGCTTCTCCATTCCCGCCGGCACCATGCTCGGCATCGTCGGCCGCTCCGGCTCCGGCAAGTCCACGATCACGCGGCTGCTGCAAGGCATCAACCGCGACTACACCGGGTACGTGAAGATTGACGGCAGCGATCTGCGGGAGATCAATCTGCGGCACCTGCGCCAGAGCTTCGGCGTGGTGTTGCAGGAGAATTTCCTGTTCCGAGGGTCCATCCGCGAGAACATCATTGCCGGCCGGCCTGGTCTGGCTCTGGACGACGTGGTGCGCGCGGCGCGGCTCGCGGGCGCGGAGGAATTCATCGAGCGGATGGCCAACGGCTACGAGACCTATATCGAGGAGGGCTCGCCCAACCTGTCGGGCGGGCAGCGGCAGCGTCTGGCGATCGCGCGCGCGCTGATCACGGACCCGCGCCTGCTGATCCTGGACGAGGCCACCAGCGCACTGGACCCGGAGAGCGAGGCACTGGTCAACGCCAACCTGCTGCGCATCGCGCGCGGGCGCACCATGGTCATCGTCTCGCACCGTCTGTCCTCGCTCACCGAGTGCGACCAGACCCTGGTCTTGGACAAGGGGAAGGTGATGGATATCGCCCCGCACCGCACCCTGGTGGAGCGGTGCTCGGTCTACCGCCAGCTCTGGGCGCAACAGAACCGCCACCTCGAGCCGCAGGGGCCGCGCCATGCCGCCCTCGCGCCGACGCTCGCGCAGGGAGACTGAGATGCGCACCAACCTTCCTGCCCTGCGTGACGACGACGAAGCCCTTCCGGTGCTGCTCGAGTTCCAGTCGCCGTCTGTCGCCGTCCTCCGGGCGCCGATTCCCGGAGCGGCGCGTCACGTCATCTGGATCATCGGGGCGATGTTCGTCTCCCTGGTCGCCGCTGCCGGCCTGATCAGCGTCGATCGGGTGGTGACGTCGCGCGGCCTGGTCGTGTCGCGAGCCGCCACCATGGTGGTGCAGCCGCTCGACCCGGCGATCGTGCGCTCGATCGACACGCATGTGGGCGAGAAGGTGCACGCGGGACAGATCCTGGCGCGTCTCGACCCCACGCTGGCCACCGCCGATCTATCGGCCCTCGCCGCCCAGGTCTCCGCTCTCCAGGCTCAGGTCTCCCGTCTGCAGGCCGAGGCCAACGACAGGCCGTTCGCCTATTCCGGGCTGGACCCGAACCTGTCGCTGCAAGCCGCGATCGCCGCGCAGAAGAAGGCGGAGTACGACTACCGCCTGCGCAACTACGCGGAGAAGGTCAACAGCCTGATCGACCAGATCAAGCGGGCCAACAATGACGCGGTCGGTTTCGGGCAGCGGCTGGACGTGGCGCGCCATATCGAGCAGATGCGCCGCGAGCTCCAGCAGAAGGCCGTCGGCAGCAAGCTCAACACCCTCACCGCGATGGACAACACCGCCGAGATGGAACGCGATCTGCAGGGCGCGGAGGCGCAGGCCCGGCAGGGCGCGCGCGATCTTGCCGCCCAGGTCGCCGAGCGCGACGGCTACGTACAGTCCTGGCACGCCGACATCTCCCAGCAGCTTGCCGACGCCACGCAGAAACTGTCGGACGCGCGCCAGCAGCTCACCAAGGCGCAGCTCCACCGCCAGCTTGTCGAGCTGCGCGCCGAGCATGACGCGACGGTGCTGACCGTGGCCAAGGTGTCCGCAGGTTCGGTGCTGCAGCCGGGCGAGCAACTCTTCACGCTGATGCCGACCGACGCCCCACTGGAGGTTGAGGCCACCATCGACGGCAAGGATGACGGCTACGTGCATGTGGGCGATCCCGTAGCGGTGAAGTTCGACACCTTCCCGTTCACCCAATACGGCATGGCGCATGGCACGCTGCGAGTGGTCAGCGCGAACAGCTTCACCGCGCAGGACGAGCAGCGCAACGTGTCCGGAACCGTGCCGATCCCGACCAATTCGGCCGAGCCGTTCTATCGGGCGCGCATCACCCTCGATCGGGTCGCGCTGCACGGCGTCCCGGATGGGTTCCAGCTCGCGCCGGGGATGCCGGTCACGGCCGATATCAAGGTCGGCAAGCACACCATGCTGGCCTACATGCTGTCGCGCGTGCTGCCGGTCACAAACGACGCGATGCGCGAGCCGTAGAAGGTGGTGAGGCTGCTCGATCGCCTGGCCGGCGCCGTCTCGCCGCGGCTGGCACTGCGGCGTGCCCCCAAGTACCGCGAACGCGGCCGCACCGGCGATGCGTTCCGCCTGCTCTCGCGCGCCGCCCGCGCCGGCATCGCGGAGGCCGAGTTCCAGGTTGGAAAGTGCTACCTGGAAGGCGCCGGCGTGCCGGTCAGCCGTGCCGACGCGGTGCGCTGGCTGGAGAAGGCGGGAGATCAGGGCTTTGTCGAGGCCCAGGCCCTGTTGGCGACGCTCCATCTGCACGGGTTCGTCGCCAAGTCGGCGCATGCCGCTTCGGCCAGCGTGTTCGCCAGCAATCAAGGCTCGACCGATCCGGACTACGAGGAAGCGGCACGCTGGGCGCGCAAGGCGGCCGAAGGAGGCTCGGCTGACGGGCAGGCGCTGCTTGGCTACATCCTGACCTCGGGTCCGGAGAAGCTGCGCGACCTCGACGAGGCCCGCGCGTGGTACCGGAAATCGGCGGAGGCTGGCTCCCCACAGGGCGCGCTCGGGTACGCTCTGGCTCTCGGCCAGGTGCAAGGCGGGGAGGAGCACAATCGGGCCATCGTGGACTGGCTGAAGAAGGCGGCCGAGGCGGAGCTGCCGACCGCGTTGTTCCTGCTGGGCGAGATCACCGATCGCGGCTTCTGCGTCGAGCCCGATCGGGTTGCCGCCACCGAGTTCTACCGACATGCCGCCGAGAAGGGGCACCGGTCGGGCCAGGCGCGTTATGGGTTGGCCTTGATGCAAGGCCTCGGAGTTACCGCGAACCCGACCGATGGAGAGAGCTGGCTGCGCAAGGCGGCGCTCGCGGGCGACCCGGAAGCGGCGGCGCTGGTCGGCGATCTCTATGCCAAGGGCGGCCCGCTGCCGCCGAACTATGCCGAAGCGGCGATGTGGTTCCGCCGCGCCAGCGAGGCCGGCCACAAGGGGGCGGCGCGCGCGTTGGGGATGCTGTACCTGACCGGGGCCGGCGTGCCGCGCGACCAGCGCGAGGCGGCCCACTGGTTCCGCATCTCGGCGGATGCCGGCGATGATCGCGCGCGGATCGATCTCGCCAATCTGGTGCGCCAGGGCGCGGGCGGTGCGGAGGACGCGCTCCGCGCGCGCGAGTGGTTCGAGCAGGCGGCCGCCTCCGGGGATCTGGTCGCCGCCTTCAACTTCGGCGTCTGCCTCGCCGAGGGCGTGGGCATCGAGCGCGACGAGCGAAAGGCGGCCGAGTGGCTGCGCCGCGCGGCCGACGGAGTGGTCAACGCGCAGGTACCGGTACGGGCGGATGTTGCTCGAAGGTCGCGGCATCGATGCCAATCCCGAGGAGGGACGCGCCTGGATCGGCCGGGCAGCCGCGCAGGGCATGGTCGAGGCCGAGGTCGCGCTCGCGGAACTCATGCTCAACGCGCGCGGCGGGCCAAAGGATCATGCCGGCGCGCTGGCGCTGTTCGAGAAGGCGGCGGGGCGTGGCCATGTCGGCGCCATGTTCGCCTGCGGTGCCATGTGGGGCGGCGGCCATGACGTGCCGACCGATCGTGGCGTGGCGCAGAAATGGTTCCGCGCGGCGGCCGAGCGCGGACATGCCTACGCGCAAATGATGCTGGGTCGATATCTGTCTCGTGGTCTCGGCGGCGAGCGTGACCCCGATCAGGCCCGGCAGTGGCTGGAGCGCGCCGTCGCGCAGGGCCTCGCCGAGGCGCGCACCGACCTCGCCGCGCTACCGCCCGCGTCCGTCCCCGCGGAAGACGAGGCGGCGGATGCCGAGGGGAGTGGTGAGGCGGAACCCGCTCCGCAGGCCGCCAGCCGCTAGGCTGTGCGCGAGGATCACGCCGCCGACCGCGTCAGGCTGGCGCGAACTGCGTTCGAGGCTGGCCGAGCCGCCGCCGACTTGTTCGAGCGTCTGTTCTGGCTCGACCGGGCGCATCGGTTGTTGCCGGCCGATCCGACCTTGCGCCTGGCGCTCGCCGAAGCCTGCATCGGTCGCGATAATGCCCGCGCCGAGCGGCTGCTGCGAACGCTCGCCACCGGGCAGGATGTGCGCGAAGTCTGGCTCGCCCTGGCTGCGGCGCGAGTGGGTCTGGGTGATACCGGCGGCGCGGCCGAGGCGCTGGCGCGGGCGCTGTCCCGCCATGCCTTTCCTCCGGCGCTTGCCGCGTTCGCCGATTCGGTGGCACGGGCCGCTGCAGCGCCGGGCTGGTGCGCGCTGGCGCCGGACGGGAGCTTGGTGTGGGGGCCGCCTGGGCTCGCGCCGACGCTGCGTGCCGATGACGGTCCGAAGCGGCCGGCGCGTTCGCGCCTGACGCAGGAGATGCGCGGCGCGGACCGGCTGGCGGTGGCCGACAAGGGGCGCGCTCTGCTCGGCAGTCCACTGCTTGCGCGCCACATCGGCCGGGTGGAGGGGTTCGTCGAGCCGGCGGAGGACGGCGGGCTGTCAGGCTGGGTGTGGAAGCCGGGCAACCCTGACGCCGATCCGGTGCTGACGGTTCGCCCGGCGCGCGGCCGCGCCTTTGCCGTGGTCACCGCCGAAGCCGAGGGCGAGTCCGGCGGCGGACTGCTCGCCCGGCGGCGACGCTTCGCGGTGCCGGGCGAGAGGCTGGCCGAGCTGCATGGCCCGTTCCGGGTACTTGGGGACGGTCGGGATTCTGCTGGGCAGCCCGCTCGATCCGCGCGCCGAGAGCCGCGCCGCCTGTCATGCGGCCGGCATCATCGCGGCACTGCTGCCCGCCGCTGGCCCCATCTCGCGCCCGCGACCGGGTTCCGAGGTCCCGCCCGCGATCCCGGTCGGGCTTTCGCCGTGGCAAAAGGCGGAAGCGGCCGGGCAAGCTCCGGTGGGCATTGATGTGGTCATTCCGGTGCATGGCGGGCGCGAGGTCACGCTTGCCTGCATCGACAGCGTGCTCGCGCGCGTGGCGGAGCCGGTTCGCGTCCTCGTCGTCGACGACGCCAGTCAGGACCGCGATCTGGCGCGCGCGCTGGACACGCTCGCGGCGGGCGGGCAAATCGTGCTGATCCGACATTCGGCGCAGCTCGGCTTTCCGGGTGCGGCCAATGCCGGACTGCGCGCGGCGGCAGTTGCGCGGCGCGACGTCGTGCTGCTGAACAGCGACACGCTGGTCGCGCCGGGGTGGCTGGAAGCCTTGCGCGATGTCGCCCACGGCGCACTCGACATCGGCACCGTCACCCCGCTCTCCAACAGCGGCAGCATCCTCAGCTATCCCGGCCCGGAGGGCACGAACCCCGTGCCCGATCTGGCGGCGACGCGCCGTCTGTCGGCTCTGGCGCGGCGGGCCAATGCCGGGCGCGCGGTCGATATCCCGGTCGGCATCGGATTCTGCCTCTACATCCGCAACGACTGCCTGCGCGCGACCGGATTGCTGCGCACCGACCTGTTCGCGCAGGGCTATGGCGAGGAGAATGATTTCTGTCTGCGCGCGCGCCATCTCGGCTGGCGCCATGTCGCCGCGGCAGGCGTGTTCGTGGCGCATCTAGGCGGGCAGTCCTTTGGCGGCGCGGGCGCGGCGCTGCGGGCGCGCAACGGCCTGGTCCTAAACCGGCTGCACCCCGGCTACGATGCCCTGATCGCCGCGCATGCCGTTGCCGACTCGCTGGCCGAGCCGCGCCGGCGGATCGACGCCCTGCGCTGGCGGGAGGGGCGCCGGCCGGGCGCGGTTCTGTTCGTGACCCACGACCAGGGCGGCGGGGTGGAGCGTGCCATCCTGGCGCACGCGGCGAGCCTCCGCGCCGAGGGGCTGCGCGCCATCATGCTGCGGCCGGCGCGTCTGCCGGACAAACGGATCGGTGCGCTGGTGGAGGAACCAGGGGCGAGCGAGCCGACGCCGAACCTGATCTTCGCCATTCCCGACGAACTGGCGGCGCTGGTCCGCCTGCTGCGGGCCGAACGGATTCTGCATGTGCAACTGCACCATCTGCTCGGCCACGCACCGGAGGTGCTGGAGCTGGCACGCCTGCTCCGGGTCCCGTACGAGGTGCATGTCCACGACTACGCTTGGCTTTGCGCGCGCGTGGTGCTGCTCGGGGCCAGGAATCGGCATTGCGAGGAGCCGGATGCGGAGGGTTGCGCTGTCTGTGTCGCCGATCTCGGCAGCCTGCTTGACGAGCCGATCGGCCCGGCGGCGCTGCGGGCCCGCAGCGCGCGCGTGCTCGGGGCCGCGCGGCGCGTGCTGGTTCCCTCGGCCGACACCGCCGTGCGCATCGCGCGACACTTCCCCGCAACCAGACCGGAGGTCGTGCCGCACGAGGACGTCGCCGCGATAGCCGCGGTGCCGCTGACCTTGCGCCGGGCCTTGCCGTGCCGGGTCGCCGTCGTCGGCGCCCTGGGCTTCGCGAAGGGCTACGACGTGCTGCTGGCCTGCGCGCGCGATGCGGTCTCCCGCTCGCTGCCGCTCAGCTTCGTCGTGATCGGGCACACGATCGACGATGCGCGCCTGATGGCATCCGGCGTCTTCATCACCGGCCCTTACGAGCCCGAGGAGGCGGAGGCGCTGATCCGGGCGCAGGAGGCCGCGATCGCCTTCATCCCATCGGTCGTGCCCGAGACCTGGTGCTTCACGCTGAGCGAGGCGTGGCGGGCCGGGCTGCGCGCGGTCGCTTTCGATATGGGCGCGCCAGCCGAGCGCATCCGCGCGACCGGGCGCGGCCTGTTGCTGGCGCCGGGTTCGTCTGCCGCGCAGATCAACGACGCTCTGCTTGCGGCCTGCGGGTTCTCGCGTCATGAAGGCGCGCATCGCGACGAAAAACGAACAGGTCCGTAATGCCCGATTCGACGCAGGCACCAGCTCGCTCTTCCGGCGCCGGGCAGAGCCCGCGCGATCCCGCCACAGGGCGAGTGACGGAGCTCAAAGTCTCCGGTCATCTGATGACGCTCGATCCGGGGCTGTTCTGCATCGTGCAAACCGCTCAGTTGGCCGGCTCGCCCAACGGGCTTCCAGGCGTGCGCCTTTCGCTCCCGCCGGGTGCGCTCGGCCGTGCCGAGGGCGTGCGCATCAGCACCTTCCGCGAGGACGGATGGCTCGGCGAGCGCGACGGCGCGGCGTTGGTCCGGGTCGTCGATGGACCCGCGCAGGTGCTGGTCACGATCTATCAGGCGCCCGAGGCCACCCCCGACCAGGCGCCGCGCCTCCAGGTGCTACGCCTGAGCGGCGATGCGCCGATCCCGGGCGCCCAGACGCAAGGAGCCGGCGGCCGCCCGACGCCGGCCGATGCCGATGTCGTGGGGCATGTCCAACGCATGGGCGATATTGGCGTCAAGTTTGGCGATTGGATGGGCACGCGCGGCAGCCGGCTCTGGATCGAGGGGTTCGGTATCGCGCCGCGCAAGGGCATCGCGGCGTCGGCTGTCGAGTATCAGGCGGTGCTCGGACGCGACTGGCTCTCCCCCTGGGTCGAGGGGGGCAAGTTCTGCGGCAGCCGCGGCATGGCGCTGCCGCTGCTCGGCCTCACCGTCCGATTGAAGGGGGAGGCGGCGAGCACGCACGAGCTGTCCTATGAGGCAAGCTTCGTGGACGGCTCCACGGCAGGGCCGATGCAGGCGGGCGAGCCGTGCCAGGCCGAGAGCCTGGCCGCCCTGGAGGCGTTCCGGATCAATTTGCAGCCGAAAGGCGGCGCCTCGGCCGAGCCGACCCGGCCGCGCGCGAGCCGCCGGACTGGCGAGGGGGCCGGTGCTAACGCCGCCAAACCCGAGAGCGCCACCCCCGGACGGAAGGCCGCGCGGCGGGGCTGAGCGATCCTCGTGCGGCTGCTGTTCGTCCACCAGAACTTTCCGGGCCAGTATCTGCACATCGTCCGCCATCTGGCGGCGATCGGCCGGCACGAGATCGTCTTCGTGACCGAGCCCAACGAGAACCGGCTCCCGGGCGTGCGCAAGGTGCCGTACCGGCCGCCCACGCCCGCCGCGCCGGGGATGGTCCATGAGGCGGCCCGCGACTTCGATACCGCGATGCGGCGGGCCGAGGCCGTCGCGGTCACGGCGCGGAGCTTGCGCCACCTCGGCTTCACCCCGGACGCGATCATCGGCCATCATGGCTGGGGCGAGCTTCTGAACCTGTCGGATGTGTGGCCCGATGCGCCGATCGTCGGCTACCTGGAGTTCTTCTATCGGCTGCAGGGCGCGGATGTGAACTTCGACCCGGAGTTCCCGATGCGGCCGGAGGAGTTCGCGCGGGTGCGGGCGAAGAACGCGGTGAACCTGCTGGCGCTGGGGCTGGAGAGGCAGGGCCAGAGCCCGACCGAGTGGCAAAGATCGACCTATCCCGAATGGGCGCAGCCCCAGATCACCTTGCTGCGCGAGGGCGCGGATCTCGATCTGTGCCGGCCCGATCCGCAGGTGAGGCGGGAAGTGCTGGAGGTCGGCGGGATGCGCGTCGCGCCCGCCGACAGGCTGGTGACCTATGTATCGCGCGACCTCGAGCCGTATCGCGGCTTCCACGTCGTCATGCGGGCGCTGCCGCGGCTGTTGGCCGCGCGGAAGGACGTGAAGGTGGTGCTGGTCGGCGGCGACGGCGTGAGTTATGGCGCCCCGCCACCGCGCGGGACGTGGCGCCAGCAGATGCTGGAGGAGCTTGGCAGGGCGATCGACACCTCGCGCGTCGTTCTGCCGGGCCGCATCGATTACGCGCTGTATCGAAGGCTGTTGCAGCGATCCGACGCGCATGTGTACCTGACCTATCCGTTCGTCGCCTCCTGGTCGCTGCGCGAGGCGCTGGCGATGGGCTGCGCGGTGATTGGCAGCGATACCGCGCCGGTGCGGGAGTTCGTGTTGCCCGAGGAAACCGGGCTGCTGGTGCCGTTCCACGACCCGGCGGCACTGGCCGAGGCGGTGCTGCGCGTGCTTGCTGATCGGGCTCTGGCGCGACGCCTGCGCGAGGGGGCTCGGCGATTCGCAAGCGCTCGGCTGGACTTGCGCGAGACGATTGCGGGGTACGTGGCGCTGATCGGGCGGCTGGCCGGCGTGGTGCCTGCCGAGGTTGCGTAAGTGATGCCAGGAGTCCCTGTCACACGGCCGCTCTCGACCCGCAGCGGTCCTGTGGCGTGTAAGAGTAGGAGTAGGGAGAATGCGCTTTACGGAAAGTCGGGTTGGCGCAAAGTGCTGCTATGGAAGTGAATCGTTTCGTATCCAAGCGTCGTACTGCTCTGGCGTTAGTCCCATTCATTCAGAAATGGAGTTGCCCATTCCATCCAGCCCTTGCTGGTAAGCCAACCTAAATGCTCCACGTGCTTCGTCCTCGTTCTTGAAATGGCCGCTTTTGTACCAATGCGATACCGGCTGACTTGCCTCATATTCGGGCCTACGTCGATTTGGCGGCGATGGTCTTTCTGAGTTGCCATGTCAGACGCTATCTCCAATGAGCGACAAGCCCGGCCTTTGCCAGTCGTTCGTAACTATCGCTGGCCAGCATCTTGCGCGCCCAATTGCATTCCTTGATGCGAGCAAACATTATAATCGCCTTTTCGGCTACTTCCTTGGTCGCAAAGCCATAAAAAGCAGGCATTTCACCAAACATGTTTTCTGGAGTCGTTGTGTGCTCGCCGGGCTTCAACCAATCACCGTAGCAGGCTCCGGATGTGCCATCCCAATAGTTATCGAAGTAGTGGGCGTCGTTGGGGAATCTCGTAACCATCACATCGGTGATGCCGCGCAAAAGGCCATCCTTCCAGCAGATTAGCACTTCCGAAGCAGGGATCAGAGCTCCCTCATCCCAGTGCATCGCTTTCCATACGTTGACCGACGCAGCCTTGGCAGCGATAGCGGACATGCAATCACTCTTGGCGAGAAAAAGGGGAAGCTGCGTAGCAGACGGAGCCATCACCCCGCCAGCCTCGAAATCGTCGCCGCGCCACGTTGTAGCTTTTCGCAAGCTCCTTGAGTGTCGCGCCCTCCGCCCTCCGCCGCCGTGCTTCCTTCTGCTGCTGCCGGGTGAGCTTCGGCGCGGCCCATGTGCTGCCCGCGCGCCTTCGCCCGGCTGCGGCCTTCCGCGGTGCGGGTACGGATCAGGTCGCGCTCTACGTCCGCCAGCCGCCAAGCACGGCGATCATCAGCCGCCCGGTGCTGGTGGTCGTGTCTGCCCACGGCTCCGCCAATGACCGGAATTGCGCCCCGGCGTCCACGATCTGCTTGACGATGGCGAACAGGTCGAAGGTCGAGCGGGCGAGGCGGTCAATGCGCGTCGCCATCACCACGTCGCCGGGGGCGATGGCACTTAGCGGCCTCAACAGTTCGCGCCGGTGGGCTCGCGCTCCCGTCACCTTCTCGCGGAAAATCTTGGCGGGCATAGCCGAGGCGGCAGTTTCGCAGCTTGGTTTCGGTCATATCTTCCGCAAAGCGGAACCTACTAATGGCGTTCGCGCCAGCTTGACCGACAAAAGTCTTGATGGGGTGGACGGCCCCCGCTCCCGGCATCGGAGTGCCTTACAGTGGTTGTTGCTGAACGCCACGCATGAGGGGAGCCGTCCGCCATGAACATTGCCACGATTGGTCTCGATCTCGCCAAACATTGGTTTCAGGTCCACGGCGTCGACGACCGCGGACAGACCGTTGTGCGTCGGAAGCTCCGGCGGAGCGAGGTAGGCGCGTACTTCCGATCGCTGTCTCCCTGCCTGGTCGGGATGGAAGCCTGCGCGACCGCGCACCATTGGGCAGGCGAGCTGACGGCGCTCGGCCATGAGGTCAGGCTCATGCCGCCTGGCTACGTCAAGGCCTACGTCAAGCGTAACAAGAACGACGCGGCCGACGCCGAAGCCATCTGCGAAGCGGTCAGCCGCCCGTCGATGCGCTTCGTGCCAGTGAAGACTGCCGAGCAGCAGGCGGTGCTGATGCTGCATCGGGCCCGCAACCTGCTGGTGCGGCAGCGCACGATGCTGGTCAACGCGCTGCGGGCGCACATGGCCGAGTTCGGCATCATCGCGCCGCAGGGGCTGCGCAACGTCGAGGATCTGGTCCGCGAACTTGCTCATGAACAGGAGCGGCTTCCCGAACTGGCGCGCTCGATCCTGCGGATGGTCGTGGAGCAATTGCGCGACACGGTGATGCGGGTGCGGGAGATCGAAGTGCGGCTCGCGAAGTGGCACCGGGCGAGCAAGCTCAGCCAATTGCTGGCGACAATCCCCGGCATCGGCATCATGGGCGCGACCGCGATCGCGGCGACCGTCACCGACCCGGCGCTGTTCCGATCGGGCCGGGAGTTCGCGGCCTGGCTTGGGATGACGCCGCGGCAGCATTCCAGCGGCGGCAAGGAGCGGCTGGGCCGTACCAGCAAGCGCGGCGACAAATACATCCGCTGCCTGCTGGTCGCCGGCGCGGTCGCCGTGCTGCGGCACACCCGCAACCGAACGACCAAGGACGCAGCCTGGGTGCAGGCGCTGCTGGCGCGGCGACCCGCCAAGGTCGCGGCGGTGGCGCTGGCGAACAAGGCTGCCCGGATCGCCTGGGCGGTGATGACGCGCGGCGAAGCCTATCGCTCAATAAACGTGATCGGGCAGACGGCATAGCAGCCGCAGGCCCGTATGCGGGGGTGAAGAGGACTGATGGCGAACGGTCGAGCCGTGGCTCGGGAAGACCCGGATAATTCAAGGCGCAGCGCAGCGCGTAGTCTTGATTGGGACCCGACCCGCGAACTCCATCAGGGCCCGCGGTCATACGCACCGCACCGAGAGGCCGGACATATGACTGCACCTGACCATCTCGCCGGAAACGCACTCAACCCCTTCGCAGGCGGGGGCCGTCCACATATGATGTATGTACAGGTGATTAAGCAGCGAGGGTGGTCGGGGCGCAGGGTCACGATTGGCGTCAAACCTTGAGGAGCCGCATTCGATTATCGGGCTGAGGACCTGTTCAGGGCCACAGCAGCACGTATGAGCGTCTTTAAGGCATCCTCATCTATTTCATCGCCCTCATGGAAATCGATAGCGCGCCTGGTGTTGCCTTCAAGGCTAGAGTTGAACAGACCTGAAGGGTCCTTGAGCGAGGCGCCCTTGGCGAAAGTCAGCTTCACGACGCTCTTGTACGTCTCGCCGGTGCAGATTAGTCCATCGTGGGACCACACCGGAACGCCTCTCCACTTCCACTCCTCGACTACTTCGGGGTCCACCTGTTTGATGAGAGCGCGGACATGGGAGAGCGTTTTGCCCCTCCAGTCGTCCAGTTCCTTGATCCTCGCGTCGATTAGCCGAGAAGGGGACACGCCCTCAGTCGTTTCGCTCTTTTTCATTCTGTTTGGACCTCCTTCGGCTGTTTCTCTATTTTGCGGCGGGTAGAACTCATCAGACGCTCACCATGCTGAGTTCTACCTGAGCTGCGGTTGCTCGCGAGTTTGCAATGGGCGTAACCGGCCGTCTGGCAACGTCGAACGACATGCGCCTGACCGCCACAAATTGTTGTCGGTGTCTGGTTTAGCGGCTGGATAGCACGCACATCTGTGATTCGTTACACGGTCGGTTTTTCGCCAGTCAACCTCCCGCGCAGCGAACCTCAGTCCAGCGAGCGAACGTGACCGCTGGCTTGTGGTGGAAAACGGCTTCGCAAAGCCTGTGATCACCTTTCCGCAAGTGGAAGATAGCAAACCAAACGCCTCACGCGTTGGTCAGCCCGCCATCGACGGTGATCGTCTGTCCCGTGATGTAGGCGCTGTCGCGGCCGCACAGGAAGCGGATGACACCGGCCACGTCCTCGGGCTTTCCGTAGCGGCGCAGCGGGATCTGCGCGCGCATCTGCTCGCCGCGCGTGGCGATCACCTCGGCGGTCATGCGGGTCTCGATCAGGCCCGGCGCGATGGCGTTGACCAGGATGTCGGGGGCGAGGCGGCGCGACAGCGAGCGGGTCAGGCCGACGATGCCGCCCTTGGCCGCGCCGTAGGCGACGTTCTCGGGGCTGCCCCGGCGAAAGGCGATCGAGCTGGTGAGCACTATGCGGGCGGGCTCGCTGCGTTCCGCGCGCGCGGCGAAGGCGATCGCCATGTCGTAGGCGTTCGTCAGATTGGCGGCGATGGCGCGGTCCCAGATGTCGTGCGTATCGGGATCAAGCGGGTCGCGCTCGAACAGTCCGGCGAGATGCACCAGCGCGTCGATGCTGCCGCCCGCCTGATCCAGCGCCTCGGCGCAGACAGCTTGTGTGGCGAGGTCGGAGTGCCAGACGGCAAGGCGCGTCGGGCCAAGCTCCTGCTTCGCGGCGGCAAGGCCGTCGGCGTCGATGTCGATCAGCAGGACATGCGCGCCGGCTTCCAGGAACGCGCGCGCCGTCGCGCGCCCGATGCCGCCGGCGCCGCCGGTGATGGCGATGCGCCGGCCAGCGAAGGCCGAACCGATGGGGGCGGCCATCTCAGGCGGCCAGCGTCGCGTAGTCGAGCGTCGCCATCACCTGCATCCGGCGCATATAGCGCGGCTCGTCGGCCAGGTAGTCGGCGACGGCGTTGTGGACTGTCCCGATGTTGTCCCACATCAGCACGTCGCCCTCGGTCCAGTGATGTGCGTGGAGGTATTCGGCGCGCTCCTGGTGGCGGAACAGGAAGTCGAGGATCTCGCCGCTTTCCTGGCTGTCCATGCCGTCGATGTGCATGGCGTATCCGGGATTGGCGTAGAGCACCATGCGCCCGGTGATCGGGTGGCGGCGGAAGACCGGCTGTGACACGGGCGGCTTCTTGTCGCGCTGCGCCTGGGTGAGAGGCGGGCGGGTCGAGCCGGGGCGGGCGCGCATCATGTCCCAGAACTTGCTGAAATCGTGCGTCGCCGTGCGGCCCTCCAGCCGATGCTTGAAGCTGTCGGGCAGGTCGCCATAGGCGGCGTGCATGTCGCGGAACTGGGTCTGCCCGAGCGGCTTGCCGTTGCGGCGCGGCACACGTTGCGCGTGCAGGATGTTGGCGAGCGCGATATCGCGCGAATAGGACATGTCCGTGTGCCAGCCCTGCCCGGCATCCGACAGGCCGAGTGGCCTTCCGTCGGCGTCACGCATGTTGGACAGGATCATCACCTCCGGATGGTCGGGCGCGTGGTGGGTGTTGGCGACGTTGACCTCCAGCTCGCCGAAGCGGCGCCCGAACGCCGCGAACTGCGCGACGTCGCAGGTCTGGCGCGGAAAGCACAGGACGCCATGCGCGCCGAGCGCGCGCAGGATGGCGTGGAAGTCGGGATCGGAGAGGGGTTCGCTCAGGTCGATGTCCTCGACGCGGGCGCCGAGGCTCTGAGGGTTGGGGGTGATCCGCATGAGTTGCTCCTGTCTCACGTACACCGTCATGCCCGTGCTTGGCACGGGCACCCACGTCTTGCTCGCGGCCATGAAGACGTGGGTGGCCGGGCCGAGACCGGCCATTACGGATAAAAAACGACCATCTCAGCCGCCGCGCGCCCGCTCGCGCAGCTCGAATTTCTGGATTTTGCCGGTGGAGGTCTTGGGCAGCGGGCCGAAGGTGACGTGGCGGGGGCATTTGTAGTGGGCGAGGCTGGCGCGGCACCAGGCGATGATGTCGGCCGCCGTGACCGGCTCGGCGTCCGGCTTGAGCGCCACGAAGGCGTGCGGCGTCTCGCCCCATTTCGGGTCGGGATGGGCGACGACGGCCGCCTCCATCACCGCTGGGTACTTGTAGAGCGCCTCCTCCACCTCCAGCGAGCTGATGTTCTCGCCACCCGAGATGATGACGTCCTTGGCGCGGTCCTTGATCTCCACGTAGTGGTCCGGGTGCATCACCGCGAGGTCGCCGGTGTGGAACCATCCCCCGGCGAAGGCCTCGTCCGTCGCCATCGGGTTCTTGAGATAGCCCATCATGACCGTGTTGCTGCGGATCATCAGCTCGCCCATCGCCGCGCCGTCGGCGGGCACCGGGCGCATGGTCGTCGGGTCGAGCACCGCGGCGGCTTCGAGCAGCGGGTGGCCGACGCCTTGGCGGGCCATGAAGGCGGCCTTCTTCTCGAGCGGCATCTCGTCGAGGCCGGGTTGCCAGGCGCAGATGGCGGACGGGCCGTAGGTCTCTGTCAGGCCGTAGAGGTGGGTGACGGCGAAGCCCAGGCGCTCCATGCCGGCGATCACCGCCGACGGCGGGGCGGCGCCGCCGGTCGCGACCTGCACGGTCTGCGGGAAGGCGCGGCGGGTGGAGGCAGGGGCGTGGATCAGCATGCTCAGGACTACCGGGGCGCCGCACATATGGGTCACGCCATGCTCGGCGATGGACTCGAAGATGGGGGCGGCTTCGACCCGGCGCAGGCAGACATGCACGCCGCCGGCCAGCGTGACCGCCCAGGTGTAGGTCCATCCGTCGCAATGAAACATCGGCAGCGTCCAGAGATAGACGCTACGCGGGGAGAGTTGGAAGGCGAGCGCGTTGGCGCAGGCGTTCAGGTAGGCGCCGCGATGGTGCAGCACCACGCCCTTGGGATTGCCGGTGGTGCCTGACGTGTAGCTGAGGGTGATCGCCTGCCATTCGGCGTCGGGCAGGCGGACCGGGTGCTCGGGGTCGCCGGACGCGATGAAGGATTCGTAGTCGGCGGCGCCGATCCGCTCGCCGTCGGTCGCCAGCGCATCGTCGATGTTGATCACCAGCGGCGGCTTTTCGAGCTGCGCCAGCGCCCGCGCCACGACGGCGCTGTGCTCGCGATCGGTGAGCAGCACTTTCGCTTCGCCGTGTTCCAGGATGAAGGCGACGGCGGCGGCGTCCAGGCGGGTGTTGATGGGGCACAGGACCGCGCCCAGCATGGGGACGCCGTTATGCGCCTCCAGCATCTCCGGGATGTTGGGTGCCATGATGGCGACCGTATCGCCCTTGCCCACGCCGACGCGCGACAGCGCCGAGGCGAGGCGGCGGGAGCGGTCGAGGAAGACGGCGTAGCTGTAGCGCCGCGCGCCATGGATCACCGCGATCCGCTCGGGGTAGATCAGCGCCGCGCGGGCCAGGAACGACACCGGCGAGAGCGGGACGTAGTTGGCGTCGCGGCGATCGAGGTCCGTCTCGAAGATCGACATGGGTTCCTTGCGGGGCGAGGGGGCTTCACCTAGCGTCGCGGGTGGGAAACGGCAGCCGGCACAAGAGAATGGATTTGCAGCTTCGCGACAAGGCCGCGCTGGTGACCGGCGCCTCCATGGGCATCGGCCGGGCAATCGCGAAAGGGTTGGCGGCGGAGGGCGTACGGGTCGCTGCCGTCGCGCGGCGGGCCGAGCTTCTGGAGAGCTTGCGGACGGAGATCGAGGCCGAGGGCGGGCCCAAGCCGGCGTTGATTGTGCAAGATATCATGGACGAGGACACGGCGCCGCGGCTGCGCGACGCGGCGCTGGGCGCGCTCGGGGCCGTGGACATCCTGGTCAACTGCGCCGGGGGCAGTCGGCCGCTGCCGGTCGATGCGCCGGAGGCGAAGTGGGAGGAGGCGATCACGCTGAACTTCACCCGCCAGCGTCAGATTACGCACGCACTGCTTCCGGGCATGATCGAGCGGCGCTGGGGACGCATCATCAACGTCACCGGCAAAAGCGAGCCGGAGGGGCTGAACGCCGCCTTCGCCGCCAAGGCGGCAATGCACGCCTGGGCCAAGGGTCTGTCGCGCGAGGTGGGCCGGCATGGCATCACGGTGAACTCGATCCCGCCGGGCCGGATCATGAGCGAGCAGATCCGCCGTAACTATCCCGAGGACTACCGCAGGCATTTCGCCGAGACCGAGATCCCGGTGCGATTCTGGGGCGAGCCGGAGGATCTTGCTGTGCTTGCGGTATTTCTCGCCTCCCCGCGCGCCCGCTACATCACCGGCGCCGTCATCCCCGTCGATGGCGGGCTGCGGCGGTATCAGTTCTGAGAGAGGCGCGCATGTCCCGGCAAATGATCCTCGTCGGATTTCTCCAGGCGCAGAACTGCACGACGCTGGCCAGTTCCTGGCGGCATCCCGAGAGCCGCACCGATTTCACCACCGCCGCCTATTTCCAGCGCATCGGCGAGATCATGGAAGCGGGGAAGTTCCAGCTCGCCTTCTTCGACGATCGGCTGGCGATGCCGGACATGCTGGGAGGCGACCACCGCCACACCGTCGAGCACGGCATACGCTGCGTGAAGATGGACCCGGTCGTGGTGCTGATGGCAATGACCGCGAAGACTGAGCGTCTGGGCCTGGGCGCCACCTGCTCGACCACCTACTACGAGCCGTTCCACGTCGCCCGGCTGTTCCAGACGGTGGACCTGATGACCGGCGGGCGGGCCGCGTGGAATATCGTGACCTCCGTCAACGACGGCGAGGCGATGAACATGGGCCTGGCCGCGCATCTGGAGCACGACCTGCGCTACGACCGCGCCGACGAGTTCATGGAGGTGGTGCTCGGTCACTGGGGCGCGTGGGAGGAGGACGCGCTTGTCGTGGACAAGGCGCGCGGCCTGTTCGCCGACCCCGGCAAGGTGCATCGGCTGGATCATCAGGGGCGCTTCTTCCGCTCGCGCGGACCCTTCACCGTGCCGCCTTCGCCGCAGGGCCATCCGGTCCTGATCCAGGCCGGCGCGAGCGGGCGCGGCAAGCATTTCGCGGCGCGCTGGGCCGAGACGGTGTTTGTCTCCTATCCGAATCTTGCCGAGGGCAAGCGCCAATACGCCGAGATGAAGGCGGACATCGCCCGGCACGGTCGCGACCCCGATCTGGTCACGCTCAATACCATCGCCTATCCGGTCGTCGGCGCGAGCCGCACCGAGGCGGAGGACAAGATGGCGCTGATCGAATCCCTGTACCGCGCGGTGGACGGGCTGTCGCTGCTGTCGGAGGCGCTCAATTTCGATTTCACGCGCAAGGGACTGGACGAGGCCTTCACCGAGGAAGAGCTGGCCGGCATGTCGGGAATGCAGGCGATGCGCGACCGCGTGATCCAGGCGTCCGGCAAGTCCACCCCCACGGTGCGCGACTTCCTGGAGATCACAAGGCGCGGCCGTCCGCGCGACGCCCTCGTCGGCGGCCCGAAAGAGGTGGCGGACCAACTCGAGCAATGGTTCACGGAGCCGGCCTGCGATGGCTTCGTGCTGGGCGGCACGCACATCCCCGGCACCTACGAGGACTTCGTGCGTTTCGTCGTGCCGGAGCTGCAGCGGCGCAAGCTGTTCCATGAAGATTACGCTGGCGCGACGTTGCGCGAGAACCTGGGCCTGCCGCGCTCCGCCCGTGGCGCGTGGAAGAGCTGAGCTGGACCGAGTCAGGACGTTGTTGCTTGTTAGCATGAAAAATGTGTAATCTTCCGGCGTGGCTATGGGGCGCCCCTCGGTGCCGGCCATCCCAGGAGACAAGACGTCATGCGAGCTACAGCCCATCTGTCCCGAGCCGCCGCGGTCGCCGGCCTGCTCGCAGCCGCCACGCTGATCGGGGGCACCAAGGCCGAAGCCGGGGTAATCGATTTCACGCTGGGGAACATCACCTTCGATGACGGCGGCACCGCGAGCGGCACGTTCATCGCGGATTCCTCGACGGGGAAGGTGCAGAGCGTCGATATCGTCACCACCGCAGGGAGCCGGCTCGGCGGGACGACCTACACCAGCGTCACCGGGCAGCCGAGCTACTTCGCGGATACGCCGAATTCCTTTTATTCACAGAACGGCAACTACATCACCCTCTCGTTCCAGCATGCGCTGACCATGGCCGGTGCGGATCCGATTATTACCGCGGTCGGCAGGTTCGGGATCGGCCAGTCCTATGAATGCACGAACTGCGGCACGTATCGCGTGGTCACGGGCGGCCAGGCGGTCGGGGTCGCTGTCGGAGTCCCCGAGCCGATCAGCCTCGCGGTTCTCGGCACCGGCCTGCTCGGGCTCGGACTGGTGCGCCGCGCGCGCTGAACGGTCGCGCCATCCCTCACCCCGCCCCTCTCTTAGAGGGAAAGGGAGGTCCGTGCCTTAGGCACTCCCTCTCCCGCTGGCGGGAAAGGTCGGGTGAGGGTGACGCCTACACGATCTCCCGCGCGACATGCGCGCGGTACACCGGCCGTTGCAGCAGACGGTCGTACCAGGCGGCAAGGTTCGCCACATCGGGCCGATCGAACTGCATGTTCAGCCAGCGGTGGACGTGAACGCCCCAGCACAGGTCGGCCAGGGTCGGATTATCGCCGCAGATGAAGGGATGCTTGCCCAACTCGGCCCCGATCAGCCCCCAGGCACCCGCCGCGACCCGGATCGCCTCGGTGATCGCCGCTTGGTCGCGCTTCTCCGGCGCGGTGCGGATCAGGCCCTGGAACAGAACGCCTTGCGGACGGTTCAGGACGGTCTGCTGCGCGTCCATCCAGCGGTCGATGTCGGCCCGCCGGCGCGGCTCGCGCGGAAACAGCGCGGCATCGGGCGCGTGGGCGGTGCAGAGATAGCGCAGGATGGCGTTGCTTTCCCACAGCGTGAATCCGTCTTCCTGCCAAGTGGGAACCAGGCCGGTCGGATTCATCGCGCGGTAGTCTTGCGTGTCCGTCTTGCCGAATGGTCCGCCGACATCCACGCGCTCGTATGGCAGCTTCAGCTCTTCCAGGAGCCAGATCACCTTCATCACGTTGCTCGACGTGGATCGGCCCCATAGGATGCGGCGCATCGTTGCCTCCCTTGCTTGCCTGGCCTTGTTCGCCTGGAGAGCAAAGCTAGGCGGGTTGCGGCTCGGACGGAAGCCGGGCATGGAAAGGCGATGAGGCTGCCCGGCACCCAAGCGGCCGCGTTTCTCCTCGCCCTCGCCGCCGGCGCGGTGCTGGGGGCGGCGCTCGCAGCGCAGCACTGGGGTGGCGTCGTTCCGTGCGCCTTGTGTCTGGTCGAGCGCTGGCCCTGGCGTGTGGCGATCGTGCTCGGCCTGCTCGGCGTTTTGCTGCCGCGACGTCCGGCGCGGCTTGCGCTCGGGCTGGGCGTGCTGGCGCTCCTGGCCGGGGCGGGGCTCGGTGCGACGCATGTCGGCGTGGAGCAGGGCGCCTGGCCGAGCCCGTTGCCAGAGTGCGCCGCTCCGCAGGTCCGTGGCGCGACCCTCGCCGAGCGGCTCGCGTCGATGCCCGACCGACCGGCCAAGCCCTGCGACGCGCCCACCTACCTGATCCCGCGCCTGCCGGTATCGATGGCGGCCATGAACCTCGGTGCGTCCCTGGCTGTGGGCGGAATGCTCGCCATCTATCTCGCGCGGACGAGGCGGAGCACGCGATGACGGAGCGGATGCGGTTGCCGGGCGACCCAAGGCCGGAGACGGAGGTGGGGCGCATGATCCGGGTCGATCACGCCGGCGAGTATGGGGCGGCGCGCATCTACGCGGGACAGCTCGCCGTTTTAGGCGGACGGCCTAGCGGGGAGGTGTTGCGGCACATGCAAGCGCAGGAAGAGCGTCACCTGCGCGCCTTCGAGGATTCTGATCGCCCGCCGCCGGGTTCGCCCGACGGCGCTCCTGCCGTTGTGGCACCTGGCGGGCTTCGCCCTGGGCGCCGCGACCGCCGTGCTCGGCGAACGCGCCGCGATGGCCTGCACGGTAGCCGTCGAGGAGGCGATCGACGCCCATTACGCGAGTCAGTCCGCCAGCCTGACGGGGCGCGAGCCCGAACTGCGCGCCACTATCGAGGAGTTCCGGGCCGAGGAGCTGGAACACCGCGACATCGGCCTGGCGCACGGCGCCGAACAGGCACCCGCCTACCGCCTGCTCTCCGCCGCGATCAAGGCTGGCTGCCGCGCTGCGATCACGGCTAGCGAGATCGTCTGACCTCCGCCGGCCGCCTCACGGCAAGCGCCTCGCCTCTGCGCAGACACGCCTCTGCCTCCGGGGTGAACCCGCCGAGCGGCTGATGTAGCACCAGACCGGGCAGCACGGCCAACTTTTCCCGACCGCCGCGCACGGCATTCAGCACCAGCAGCTTGGCAGGCTCGCCGATATGCGGCCAAAGCGGGAAGAGCCGCACGCTGCCGCAGCCCACACGCGCGCAGCCCGCCAGCGCTTCCTCGAGCCGCGCCGGTGGCAGGATCAGGCTGAGGGTCCCGCGGTTGCGCAAGGCGCCCCCGAGCGCAGCCGCCCAGTCCGCGACCCGGCCCGCCGCCTCCTGTTTGGCGCCAGCCCGCCCCGCCCTGGGCGGCGTGCCGGCCGTGTCATGATAGGGCGGGTTGGCGAAGCTGTGCGCGAACGGTCCCTGGACCGGCAGCGCCAAGACATCGCCGGCGACCGAGAGGATCGTGGTGAAAACGTTGGCGCGCGCATTGTCGCGCAGCAACGCGGCCAATGCCGCGTCGCGCTCGACTCCGACGCCGCACAGCCCGGCAACCCGGGCCGCCAAGCATAGCAGCGCGGCCCCGGCGCCGCTGCCGCCTTCCAGCACAGGTTCGCCGGGACGCGCGGGAACGGCGGCGGCCAGCAGGACCGGTTCGATCCCGCTGCGGAAGCCGTGGGCTGGCTGAGCATAGCAAACGCGGCCGCCGAGCAGGGTGGCGTCGGTGGTCTCCACTCGAGATCTCGCCGGCCTCGGCCAGCACGCGCCGAGCGGGCAGAAGGTCCGCCTCGGCCACCGCCAGGCGGCGCTGGATCGCGCCGATGCTGCCCTCCATCACCGAAGCGTGCTGGTCCAAAAGCAGCGAGGCGATGCCGGCGTCGGTCAGCAGGGCGGCTAGAAAGGAGAGCCGTACCGGGTCGTTTGATGTCGCGATGACGCGCATGAAGGCGCCGTCCCCTTGCCTTGACCGGTTTTCCGCACGGCCGATATGGTGCCAGTGACCCCGAAACTTGCAAGCCAGGAGACATCGTTGGCCGTCGCCGCCACGCAGGAGAAGGCCAGCGCGTCCCAGGCCTCGTGCGCGGAGGACGCGCTTTCCACCCTGATCGAGCTGGTCGGCGGCGACATGGCCGCGACCAACCGGCTGATCGTGGAACGGATGCACAGCCCGGTCGCGCTGATCCCCCAGCTTGCGGCCCACATCGTCGCCGCCGGCGGCAAGCGCCTGCGCCCGCTGCTGACCTTGGCGGCGGCGCGGCTGTGCGGCTATCCGGGGCCGGAAGGCGGCGCCCGGCATGTGGCCCTCGCTGCCTGCGTGGAGTTCATCCACACCGCCACCCTGCTGCACGACGACGTGGTGGACGAGAGCCAGCTCCGTCGCGGCCTCGCCTCGGCTAACGCGGTCTTCGGCAACCAGGCATCGGTGCTGGTGGGCGACTTCCTGTTCGCGCGCGCCTTCCAGCTCATGGTGGCGGACGGTTCGCTCCGGGTGCTCGACATCCTGTCGCGCGCCGCGGCCACGATCGCCGAGGGCGAGGTGCTGCAACTGACGACGCAGAACGACCTCTCGACCTCCGAGGCGCAATATCTGGAGGTGGTGCGCGGCAAGACCGCGGCGCTGTTCTCCGCCGCCTGCCAGATCGGCGCCGTAGTCGCGCATCGGCCGGAGCGGGAGGAGGTCGCCCTGGCTGAGTTTGGCATGAACCTTGGCATCGCCTTCCAGCTCGTGGACGACGCGCTCGACTACGCCGCCGACCAGGCGCGTCTCGGCAAGACGGTGGGCGACGATTTCCGCGAGGGCAAGATCACGCTGCCGGTGCTGGCGGCGCATGCCGCGGGCGATGCCGCCGAGCGCGCCTTCTGGCAGCGCACGATCGGGTGCTGCGAGCAGACCGAGGCGGATCTGGACGACGCGCTGGGTCTGATGGCGCGTCACGGCGCGATCCGGGCGACGCTCGATCGCGCCGACGGCTTCGCCCAGGCCGCCAAGCGCGCGCTGGACGCCTTTCCCGACAGCCGCCTGCGCCGCACGCTGCGCGACGTGGCCGATTATACGATCCAGCGGGCGCGGTAGTGCCGCCGTGCCCTCACCCGGCGCGCTTGCGCGCGCCGACCTCTCCCGCAAGCAGGAGAGGTGAATTCAGAGCGGCGAAAAAATACCCTCTCCCGCTTGCGGGAGAGGTCGCCGCGTCTCGGCGCGGCGGGTGAGGGGCGGCCATGGCTGACGACCCACTCGCCCAGCTCGAAGCCGAGCGTGTGCTGATCCTGGATTTCGGTGCTCAGGTACCACACAGCTTATCGCCCGTCGCGTGCGTGAATCCGGCGTCTATTGCGAGATCTGGCCCTGCACCACTGATCCCGCGCGCATTCGCGCCTGGGCGCCGCGCGCGCTAATCCTGTCCGGCGGCCCGGCCTCGGTGCATGAGGCGCATGCGCCGCGCGCGCCGGCGGGCATCTTTGAGCTGAATGTGCCGGTGCTGGGCATCTGCTACGGCGAACAGCTGATCTGCGCCGAGCTGGGCGGCGAGGTCGCGCCGTCCGGCCATCGCGAGTTCGGCCGTGCCTTCGTTGACGTGCAAGCCCCCTGCATCCTGTTCGAGGGCGTGTGGAGCATCGGCGCGCGCGAGCTTGTGTGGATGAGCCACGGCGACCGGGTGACGCGCCTGCCATCAGGGTTTCGCACCGTCGCGGTCAGCGATGGCGCCCCCTTCGCCGCCATCGCCGACGATCAGCGCCGCATCTACGGCGTGCAATTTCACCCCGAGGTGGTCCACACGCCGCACGGCGCGGCGCTGCTGCGCAATTTCACGCACTCCGTCGCCGGCCTGTCCGGCTCCTGGACCATGCAGGGCTTCCGCGAGGCGGAGATCGCCCGGCTGCGCGCGCAGATCGGCGTCGGGCGGGTGATCTGCGGCCTGTCGGGAGGCGTGGATTCCTCGGTCGCCGCCGTGCTGATCCACGAGGCGGTCGGTGACCAGCTCACCTGCATCTTCGTCGATCACGGCTTGCTGCGCGCCGGCGAGGCCGAGGAGGTGGTCGCCACCTTCCGCGACCGGTTCAACATCCGCCTGGTGCATCGCGACGCATCCGCGCTGTTCCTGGCGGCGCTGGACGGCGTCACCGACCCCGAATCCAAACGCAAGACGATTGGGCGGCTGTTCGTCGAGGTGTTCGAGCAGGAGGCGGCCAGGCTCGGCGGGGCCGACTTCCTGGCGCAAGGCACGCTCTATCCGGACGTGATCGAATCCGTCAGCGTCGCCGGCGGGCCTTCGGCCACCATCAAGTCGCACCACAACGTGGGCGGCCTGCCCGAACGGATGCGGCTGAAGCTGGTCGAGCCGCTGCGCGAATTGTTCAAGGACGAGGTGCGCGCGCTCGGCCGCGCGCTTTCCATTCCGGAGGCGATCGTCGGCCGCCATCCGTTCCCCGGCCCCGGCCTCGCCATCCGCATCCCCGGCGCGATCACAAGTGAGAAGCTCGACACTGTTGCGCCGCGCCGACGCGATCTTCCTGGAGGAGATCCGCGCGGCGGGGCTGTACGACGCGATCTGGCAGGCCTTCGCGGTGCTGCTACCGGTGCGGACCGTGGGCGTGATGGGCGATCAGCGCACCTACGACCATGCCTGCGCGCTGCGCGCCGTGACCAGCACCGACGGCATGACCGCCGATGTCTATCCGTTCGATGCCGGCTTCCTCGCCCGCGTCGCCAACCGCATCGTCAACGAGGTGCGGGGGCTCAACCGCGTGACGTACGATATTACGAGCAAGCCGCCGGGGACGATCGAGTGGGAGTGAGGGAGAGTACTGTGGAGTAGAGGAGGATGGTCCAGGGTACGAGAGACGATATTGTCCCTGCGATAGTAGTCGATAGTGGAAGGCGATCACGCTACGTCTCGTGGCGATGCCGTCGACCACTCGGGGATTCCACCCGCCGTCAACATCGACGAACTTGGTCGGCACACTCTTCCAGGTGCTGCTTGGCCGAATTGCGGCTGATGGAACATGCATGTGCTCGTCGCTTCGCTTATCGCGGCAGACTTGCCCAATCAGATCCTTTGCCGCCTATGCTCCCCATTCATGGGCGAGCCGAGCCGTGGGCGGTTGATAGGGCCAATAAAGGCGAGGCCGTGTTATCTCACCTTGACGACGACCTTGCCTTTCGAGCGTCCTGTCTCGATGTAAGCTAGGGCGTCGTTTGTCGCTTGGAAGGGAAAGACGCGGTCCATGACCGGGCGAATGAATCCGGATTCAATGAGAGACGTGATCTCGCGCAACTGCTCTCCGTTCGCTCTCATGAAAACAAACGAATAGCCGACGCGACCGCGCCTGGCCTTCCCGCGGATGCCGAGGCTCAATAGACGCATGACCTGCTGCAAGAACCAGTTCGACCCGTTTTCCTTCGCGAACGCGACATCCGGCGGACCGGAGATGGAAAGGAGCTGTCCGCCGGGCTTCAGCACCTTGAGAGATTTTTCGAGCGTATCGGTGCCTAGACTGTTCAGAACGACGTCGTAATCTCTCAGGACCTTCTCGAAATCCTCTTTCTTGTAGTCGATCACGACATCCGTGCCGAGACTCTTGACCAGATCGACATTCGCCGAGCTCGTCGTCGTCGCCACGGTCGCGCCAATGTGCTTCGCAAGCTGAACCGCGAATGTTCCCACGCCACCCGAGCCCGCGTGGATGAGAACCTTCTGCCCCTTCTTCAGCTTGGCGCGTTCAATCAGCACCTGCCAGGCGGTCAGACCCGCCAGAGGGATTGAAGCCGCTTCTTCCATGGTGAGGTTCTTCGGCTTCAGCGCGACGTCGGCTTCATTCATCGCAATGAAATCCGCGAAAGTCCCGATCCGGTCCTGATGTGGCCGCGCATAGACCTCGTCGCCCAGCTTGAACCGCCGCACGTTGCGTCCGACCCGGACTACGACCCCGGCCACGTCATTGCCGAGAATGAGCGGCAAGCGATAAGGCAGAACGAGTTTGAACTCTCCGTCCCTGATCTTGGAGTCGAGTTGGTTGAGGCCAGCGGCATGGATTTCGACCAGCACATCACCGTCCCGCAGCTGCGGCTCCGGCATGTCGCCAAACCGCAGGGCTCCCTTCTTCTTGTATCGATCGAGGATGAAGGCTTTCATGATTTTCTGTTCTCCGCTGTCTTGCTAAACGCCGGCCCCCGGACGGAACCGCTGCGGCAGCCAACGTGACTGGATCGGGGCCGCGCCTGCGCGCGGCCCCATGGGGTCGGCGACGACTTGAGGCTGCGATGGCGGGATAGTCCGTACATCCTCGGCGCCGCCGCCATGGAGCGTGGCCTGGTTGAGCATTTCCTGCGGAGCACCGGTTTTCAGCCTTTCCGCAAGGTCGGGCTTGGGGATGAACGGCCGACCAAAGGCGAACAGGTTGGCCTTGCCCTCGGCCAACCGCGACGTGGCGAGTTCCAAGTCGTAGCCGCTATTCGCGACACAAATGTTGGGTCGGGCCAATTTAGGCGGGTTCCATGACGGCAGGGGTGTGCCTCCATCGCCGCAGCAGAAGCAGCGGAAGCAGGCCAAGCGCGGTGATCACCGCCATCACCCACCAGGCGAGACGAAACGCCGCCATGTGTGCCTCCGCCGATCCGGGGGATCCGACGATGGCGACGAAGATGGCGACGCCGACGGCGAAACCGATCTGGCGAACCATGTTGATCACGCCGGACCCGGTTGCGAACGATGACGCCGGAAGCGCCGAGGTGCCGACCCCCATCAGCGTCGGCAGCGTCAGCCCGACACCGATGCCCGACGGAATCACGCAGAGGACAGCGAACCCCAGGTCGGGGTGCGATCCGGCCAGCACTGCCCACACGATCACGCCTGCGGCGAAGACGACGAGTTCCGCCGCCACGACCGCCGCGGCGCCGAAACGGGCGATCAACCGTCCGGCCAACAACAACGACGTGACGGGAACCATGAAGGGACCCGGCGCGATGGCCAGACCGATCTTCATGGCGGGCCAGTGCCATAGGCCTTCCTCCCACAACACGAGCGAGAGCAGAAAACCGCCGAACGCGGTCGAGAACGGGGCCATCGTCAAAGTCGCACGAGTGAAATCCCCGATCCGAAACAGGGCCGGATCGACGAACGGATTGTCGGATCGCAGGCAGTGAGCAACAAACAATGCCAACATCGCAGCCGCCGCCGCGAAGCTCAGCGCGACCGCGGGCGCATTCCAACCCCAGTCGTTCAGCTTCACGATCCCGAATATCAGCGTGGCAATGCCGGCGGTGATCAGAGCGGCCGCCGAAAAATGCGGCGTAGGAACGTTGTGGCCGGAAACCCTGGGGAGTTTGATCCAGCCCACCACCAATGCGAGCAGACCAATCGGCACGTTGACCAGAAAAATCCACCGCCAACTGGCCGTGACCAGCAATCCGCCTACCAAAGGTCCCAGAGCGGCGGCGAACCCGCCGACCGCGGCCCAGACGCGGACCGCGCCGCCGCGGCGCTCAGCCGGGAAGGTCGCCAGGATCAGCCCCAACGACGTCGGGGTGAGCAGCGCCGCCCCGGCCGCCTGCACAAGACGGAACGCGACCAGGGTTTCGACACTGCTCGCGAGGGCGCAGGCGGCCGACGCAGCGGTGAACACGGCGATGCCCGCGAGGAAACTTTTGTTTCGTGGGAAGCGTTCGGCCAGCCTGCCACAAAATACCAGCAACGCCGCGTAAACGATGGCATAGCCGTTCAGAATCCAGGACAGATTCCCCAGATTCGCGTCATTGAACTCCTGCGCGATGTTCGGCAGCGCCACATTGACGATGAACAGGTCGAGATTGGCCAGCACGATGCCGGCGCAAACGATAGCCAGGACCTGACCCGGCCTCGTTGCCGCGGTCACGCCGCTTCTCCCGCCCTATGGTATCGCCTGGCCGAGTGCGCCAGCGACAAATTCGGTCCCATCGCGAGACGCGCGTCGTTGAACCGCGACCACTCGGCCATGTCCGGCAAGGAGGGGATTGTCACCACCTCGCCGATGTCCAGACCCGCGAGCGCCGCGTCGACCATTTCGTCGACGTCCATAAGCCTGTCCGCCGGCATCGCCGCGACATCGACGCCGGCCTTGCCCCAGAGTTCGGTGCGGGTGGCACCGGGTAGCACTGCCTGGACGCGGATGCCGGTGTTCGCCAGCTCAGTCTGCAGCGCCATGCTGAGGTTCAGCATGAAGGATTTGGTCCCGCTGTAGACGGCGTTGAACCGCTCGGGCGCCAGGGCCAGAACGGAAGAGACATTGATCAGCGTCCCCCGGCCACGCGCCACGAAACCCTCGACGGCGGCATGCGCCAGGCGGAGTGCCGCCGTGATGTTGATGTTCACCATCGCCTCCAGCCGGTCCACGTCGGAACCATGCATCCGCCCGGAGACGGCGACGCCCGCGTTGTTCACCAGCATGCAAATGGACGGATCCTGACCCAGCCGGTGTTCGACCCGCAACAGATCCGACCGCGCCGCCAGGTCCGCGGTCAGAATGTCCACGGAACGGCCGGTCTCGGCACGCAAGCGTGCGGCCAGAGCGTTCAGCCGGGTTTCATCGCGCGCCACCAGGATCAGGTCATGGCCACGGCGTGCCAGGCGGTCCGCGTATACGGCGCCAATGCCGGCGGATGCGCCGGTGATGAGCGCGGTGTTGGAATTTGACATTGTGGGACTCCGCCAGTTGGGGATCGTCGTATTGATGACGATCGTCATGATTGACACCATTAGTGGCGATCGCCATTAATAATGTCAAGGCGTGTTTTCGCGCGGCCGAGAAGGTGGAGTCATGCGGGTTTCAAAGGAAAAAGCAGCCGAGAATCGGGAGCGTATCCTGACCGAGGCCGCCCGGTTGTTCCGGGAGCACGGCCTGTCAGGCGTTGGCGTCGATGCCCTGACCGACGCCGCCGGACTGACCCACGGCAGCCTGTACAGCCAGTTCGGCTCCAAGGAACGTCTGGCCGCCGAGGCGTTAAGTCACGCCCTGAGTACGAGTTCGGCACGCATGAGCGACACCGGGACTCTGGACGACTACATCACCCGGTACCTGTCCGCGGACCATCGGGAACGGCGCGGCGATGGTTGCGTGATGGCGGCTCTGGCGGGTGAAATCCCGCGCCAGGGCGCCGCGATCCGGCACAGCTTCACGGACGCCGTGCGGGCGGTCATGAAACGGATCGCCGGTCTGATGCCGGGCCGCCGCAAGTCCGAGGACGAGGCGCTGGCCATTGTCGCGACGATGGTCGGCGCGCTGACCTTGGCGCGCGCCGTCGACGATCCGGAATTGTCGGACCGCATACTGGCCGCCGCGCGGACCCGATTGGCGTCGCGTTAGCCACACCTGGCGTCCTCGCTCATTTTCCTGAACGACACATGGGAGCACGACACATGACCCAATCCGACAAAAGTGGCCCTCAACCTTCCATACAGGACGTTGCACTCATCGTTGGAGGTGGCCCCGGGATCAGTTCGAGTTGCGCGAGGCTGTTCGCGAAAAGCGGCATGCGTGTCGGCATCGCGGCCAGGAATCCGGATAAGTCGGTCCTGCTGAACCTGGAGAAAACACATGGCGTGCGTCGATACGAGTGCGATGCAGGCGAACCGACAGCTGTAGAGTTGCTGTTCCAGAATGTCGTTCGAGAGCTTGGGGCTCCTACGCTTGTCATGCACAACATCGACGGCCGGGTCCCCGGCATTTTTCACAAGGGCATTACCGAAGCCGACCCAGGCATGGTGCTCGAGACACTTCGGAATTCGGCATTCAGCGCGTTTTTGGTGGGTCAGCAGGCAGCTCAACTCATGCGCGAGAATAAAACGAACGCCAACGGCACGAAAGGAACGATCATCTTCACGAACGCGAGCGCAGCGCTCAAAGGGTTTCCATCGAGCGGCGCCTTTACAATGGCATGTCATGCCAAGTCCGGACTCGCACAGAGCATGGCAAGGGAACTGATGCCGCAGGGCATCCACATAGCAAATGTGCCGATTGACGCCGCGATCGGCTGGACGCAGGAAGACGGTACCCGCGCGCACCGAAGGGCTGGAACGACCGTCGACGACAATATGGCCGACCCGGACTGCATCGCGGAGACCTATTTGCAGCTGCATCGCCAGCATCGGTCGACCTGGGCGTTCGAAGTCGTGCTACGACCGTGGGTCGAGAGATGGTGAGGCGCCTACCGGGCCTGATCGGCGTTCGCTAAATCGGATAGTGCCAAGTCCAGGGAGCCGTGATGATGTATGGGCGACGCTTCACCCGTCATGGCAGACGGTCTTTTTTCGGCCGAGCGGTTAACTCCGCTCGCCCGCGGATTTTAAGAATTGACCGATCGATGCCGATAGTCGTTGAAACCGATCAGAGTCCGAGCCGCGAGGATTCCCTTGCGAAATCAAGAGCGCAAATTCCTGACGGATCGGCGAGACGGTTCTTCGACGTCCGCGAAAACAAATTGCCCTGTCAGTTCAACAAGGTTTGATCGCTCAGAACAATCGAGTCGGAATGAGGATTGATTGCGCGAGTAGTCAGCCACCTTTGGTCTCCTTGTCCACGGTCAGCTCGCTACGAGAAACGGATTGGCGATGCGCAGACTCTCATCAAGCACCATCCCGTGCTGCATGTCCTCAGACCACAGCGTGTCGCAGTCGGCGTGAAGCGCCGAGGCGGCGATCATGGCGTCGTAAATGGAAAGGCTATACCGTTCGGCTAGCGCTAGCCCTGCCTCGTGCGTCTCGACTGTGACCGGATGGACGGTCAAGAGGCCGCGCAGCATGGAGAGGAACGCATTTGCATCTGTCCACGACAGTCGCATCTTGCGGCGAGCGACATTGGCGAGTTCGTTGAGAACCTGCACGCTGATCGCGCCGCCGCCGGCGATGATCCTTTCCGCTCTGTCGGCCTTCATGGCATCGCTCGACGCGATGTAGACGAGGACGTTGGTGTCGAAGAAGCTAGCGGGCATTCGCCTCATCTCGGTCGAACTTGAAGTCGGGGGGAAGACGACCGCGGAAGGCGCGAAGCCGCTTCAGCAATTCGTCGCGCCCGGGTTTGCGCGCGATACCCAGTTGCCGGGCATCGGCGACATGGATTTCGATCTCGTCGCCTGCCTTAAGCCCGAGCGCTTCGACCACGACGGTGGGGAGGCGGACGGCTAGGCTGTTGCCCCATTTGGCGACTTGCATCGCAGCCTTCCATGGATATACGTCTGGAAGAACGTATATCCAAAATTGGCCGGTGTCAAGTAGGAACCGCCCGATGCGCAGCCCGACCCACAGGCGACACGCCCGATGAGGTCGCAGATATGGACGAAAAGGCCCTATTGAGGCCAGATACTTGTATTGCTGATTGAAGGGATCACCGGTGAGCGCCACCACGCCTAAAGTCCTGCGCGGCCGCCAGTTCTTCGCCAATCCCGGTCCGACCAACATCCCGGATTTGGTGCTGCGCGCCATCGATCGGCCGACGATCGACTTCCACGATCCCGATTTCGTCGCGATCTACGAGCAGGCCGTTGCCGGTCTCAGGCGCGTGCTCGGCACCTCCCAGCACCTGTTCCTCTACGCCGGATCGGGTCATGCGGCCTGGGAGGCGACGCTGACCAACCTGCTCTCGCCGGGCGATACGATCCTGGTGCTTGAATCCGGGTACTTCTCAGAGGAATGGGCGAAGATGGCCGCCGCGCACGCGGTGGAGGTGCGCACCGTCGCCGCTGACTGGCGACGCGGGGTGGAGATCGAGCAGATCAAGGCGGCGTTGGAGGAGGACCAAGCACACGCCATCCGCGCTGTCTGCGTGGTCCACAACGAGACCGCGACCGGCCTCTTCACGCCCGTGCCGGAAGTGCGGCGGGCGATGGACGAGGCGGCGCATCCGGCGCTGCTCCTGGTGGACACGATCTCCTCGCTCGCCAGCCTTGAGTTCCACATGGACGACTGGGGCATCGACGGCGTGGTGGGCGGCAGCCAGAAAGGGCTGATGTGCCCCACGGGGATGAGCTTCACCGCCGCCTCCGAGAAGGCGATGGAGGCGCACAGGCAGGCCCGGCTCGCGCGCTTCTACTTCGACTGGACGATCATGCTCGGCCGCAAACCGCATAAGAGCTTCGTCGGCACGGTGCCGGTGAACGCCTTCTACGGGCTTCACGAGGCGCTTAGGCTGATCGACGAGGAAGGGCTGGACAACGTCGTCGCCCGCCACGCCTATCTGGCGGAAGGCGTACGCCGGGCGGTGCGGGTCTGGGCCGGCAATGACGGCCCGCAGCTGTTCTGCACGAACCCGGCGCGCTGTTCGGACTTCGTCACCGCGATCTGGATGCCGGACGGTCACGACGCCGAGGCGGTGCGGCGGATGGCGCGGCAACGCTACAACGTCTCGCTCGGCGCCGGCCTCGGGAAGCTGGGCGGCCGGGTGTTCCGGATCGGCCACATGGGCGACCTCAACGAGCCAATGGTGCTGGGCGCGCTGACCGCGGTGGAGATGAGCCTGCGCATCGCCGGCGTCCCGCATGGGCACGGCGGGGTGGAGGCGGCGATGGCGTGGTTCTCGGACGCGGCTTAACCACGTCCTAACCTGACAGGGGGCAGGTTGGGGTGTGCAGGCCCCAGTCGCCCCGCCGACCGCACCGCGCGCCCCGCTGTGGAGCCTGGGGCTGTTCGCCGCGCTGTTCTCTGCCCTCTCGGTCCGGTTCGGGCCGGACGCGAGCTGGGATCTGCGCAACTACCATCTCTACGATCCCCATGCGCTGCTGAGCGGGACGCTGTGGCGCGACATCGCGCCCGCACAGTTGCAAAGCTTCTACGCGCCGACGCTGGATCTGGCGCAGTTCGCGCTGCGCCGCGCATTGAACGCGCATCCCTCGGCGCTCGCGATCGTGCTGGCGCTGCCGCACGCCCTGGCAGCGTGGCTCGCGCTCGGGATCGCGCTCCGCGTCGGGCTGCCGCGCGTGGTGGCCGTGCTCGCCATCCTGCTCGGGGCCACCGGGGCGGCGGGACTGCCCACCCTGGGGACCGGCATGAGCGAGGCGGTGCCGGAGTGTCTGGTGCTGGCGGGACTGGGGCTGCTGTGCGCTCGCCCCTTTGGTGCCGGCATCCTTGCGGGCGTCGCGATCGGCCTGAAACTGACCGTCGCCATCTATGCGCCGGGGCTCGCGGCGGCGCTGCTGGCGTCCGGGCGCTGGCGATCCCTGCCGCTCTTCTTGGGTGGCATGGCCACCGCGGCTCTTGCCGTCGCGGGGCCGTGGTGGTGGAGCATCTGGGCGCACACCGGCAACCCGCTCTTCCCCTATTTCAACGGCCTGTTCCGCTCTGCCTGGGCGCCCGCCGCGCCGATGACCGATACCCGATTCCTGCCTGCTGACGCGCTGCACGCGGCCTTCTTCCCGTTTTTCTGGGCTGTCCAGGCGAGCCGGCTCGTTTCCGAATTGCCGGTCCGCGATCCCCGCCTGGCGCTGGCCTGGATCGGCTGGCTCGTCGTCCTCGTCAACGCCGCGTATCGGCGCGAATCGCTTCCGGCGCCGACACGCGCCCTGCTGGCCTTCTGGGTCGTTGCCTTCGTCGCGTGGGAGGCGCGGTTCTCCATCCTGCGCTACGTCGCGACATTGGAGCTTCTGGCCGGCATCCCCGTCGCCCTGGCGCTGTCCAGGCTGCGGGCGCCCGATGCGTGCCTGGGCGCTCGCGCCGTTTTTCGCGGCAATCGCGGCAGTCACGATCTATCCCGACTGGGGCCGAGCAAAGCCGGGGCCGCTCGCCGCTGACGTCGGTCTGCCAGCGTTCCCCGCGGGCAGCCTGGTCCTGCTGCTCGATCCCGCGCCGATGGCCTATATCGCGGCCTTCGCCCCGCCGGGGGTTCGGTTTGCCGGTGTGAACTCAAACCTGCTGCGGCCGGAGGACGACACGCTGCTGGGCCGCGCCGCGAGGGCGGCGGTGGCGCGTCACGACGGGCCGCTCTGGGGCCTGGAATTGCCGGAGGATCAGCCGGGGCAGGCCGACCTCGCCCTGGCCGCCTACGGTCTGCAGCGCGCTACGTGCGTGCGCGTGCGCTCCAACCTGGACGCGGACGCGATTCGCGCCTGCGAGCTGATCCGCGTTCAGCGCCCGCCATCCCGCACCGCCAGCCGCTCCAGCCCGCCCAACCCGACATTGATGGCGATCCCGGCCAGCGCGAGCAGCACCAAGGCGGCGAACATGCGCGGGATCTCCAGCCGATAGCCGGATTCCAGGATGCGGTAGGCAAGGCCCGAGGCGAAGCCGCCCGAGCCCGCCACGAACTCCGCCACCACGGCGCCGACCAGCGCCAGTCCGCCGGAGATGCGCAGACCGGACAGGAAATAGGGCACCGCCGCCGGCACCTGCAGGAGCCGCAGAGTTTGCCAGCGCCCGGCTCCATACAGGCGGAACAGGTCGCGCAGCTCCGGCGGCGTGGAGGCGAGGCCGGAGGCGGTGTTGGCGAACACGGGGAAGAACGCGACGATGGTGGCGCAGACCACCAGCGAGGCGAAGGGATCGCCTACCAGCACGATGATCAGCGGCGCGATCGCCACGACCGGCGTGACCTGCAGCACCACGGCCCAGGGCTGGATCACCGCGCGGGCGATAGCGCTGAACTCGATCGCCAACGCCATCGCCAATCCCAGGCACGACGCCACCGCCAGCGCGACAAGCGTCACCGCCAGCGTGGACAGCAGCGATCCGAGCAGCCCGGCCGGGTCGGCGGCGAAGGCGCCGACGATCGCGGCCGGTCCAGGAAACAGATAGGGCGGGACATGGAACGCGCGGACCGCCGCCTCCCAGATCACCAGCGCGAGCACGCCGAACAGGACCGGGGCGGCGCGGAGCAGCGTCGCTCTCATCCGTCGAGCACCGCTTCCATGCCGCGCGCCACCTCGGCCACCAGCGCCGCATAGGCCGGGTCGAGCCGGGTTTCCGGCGCTGGGGTCAGCGTGGATGCGATCTCGCGCGCGATGCGGCCGGGCCGGGGCGACATCAGCACGATGCGCCGGGCGAGAAAGGCCGCCTCGTAGATGGAATGGGTGACGAAGACGACCGTGCAACCCAGCTCGCGCCAGAGGGCCAGCAGGTCGGCTTGCAGCCGGTGGCGGGTGAACTCGTCGAGCGCGGCGAAAGGCTCATCCATCAGCAGCAGGCGCGGACGGGTGACGAGCGCCCGGGCGATGGAGACGCGCATCCGCATCCCGCCCGAGAGCTGGCGCGGGCGGGCGCGCTCGAATCCCGCCAGCCCGACATGCGCCAGCGCGGCGCGAACATCCGCCCTGGCCCGCGCCTGCCCGAAGCCCCGAAGGCGGAGCGGCAGGAAGACGTTCTCTTCGGCGCTTGCCCAGGGCAGCAGCGTGGCGTCCTGGAAGACCATGCCGATTCCGCCGGGCTCGGGAGGCCGGCCGGCCTTCCATTCGAGGCACCCCTCGTCCGGCCGATCCAGGCCGGCGATCAGGCGCAGCACGGTCGATTTGCCGCAGCCCGAGGGTCCGAGCAGCGTAACGAAGTCGCCGCTTCCGATGTCGAGCGCGACATCCCGCAACGCTTCTACCCCGCCGGGAAAGCGGCGGCCGACGTTGGAGAGGCGCAGCACGCACCCTCACCCGCATTGGGAGGGTGAGGGCCGATCGGACCACATCCGCGTCAACGCTTCATGTTCATGCCCACGCGCTTGTCCACGAATTGCAGCGTGTAGGCTCTCTTGTAGTCCATGCCCTTCGGATAGAGGCCGATCGCCGCCATTTCGTCGTAGAATGCCTTCCATCTCGCGTCGGTCATCGCCCCGATCCCGTCCGTCAGCGCGTCGCCGGAATTGACGATGCCGTGTTCCTTCATCGTCTGGCGCCCGTACGCGATCAGCGCGTCCGTCATCTCCGGATTGGCCGCCTTGATCGCCGCGTTGGCGGGCGAGGGGTCGCCATACAGGTAGGAGTACCAGCCCTCGACCGAGGCATCGACGAAGCGTTGCACCAGATCGGGCTTTTCGGCGATCAGCTTGTCCGAGGTGCCGATGAGGCTGGCATAGCCGTTATAACCTGAGTCCGCGACCAGCAGCACCACCGGCTTCTCTCCGGTTGCCTGCTGGATCGAGAACGGTTCCGATCCAAGAAAGCCCTCCTGGATCGCGCTCTTGCTCGCCATGAAGGGCTGCAGGTTGAAGGTGTACGGCCGGATCTGCGCGTCGGTGTAGCCGAAGCGCGCCTTCAGGAAGTTCCACCAGCCCGCGCGCGTGTCCGCGCCGACCATGATGGGCTTGCCCTTGAACGCGGCGAAGCTGTCGTTGCCCTGGCCCGCATGCGCGATCAACACCGAGGGGTCTTTCTGGAAGATCGCCGCGACAGCGCGGAACGGGATGCCCTGCCTGGCGAAGTTCAGTGCCAGCAGCGCGTTCGAGGTGATGTTGAAGTCGAGCCGGCCGGCGATGAGCAACTGCGTATGGTTCACCTGCGGCCCGCCCTGCTCGATCGTCACGTCGAGGCCGCGGCGCGCGTAGATGCCGGTCGCCTGCGCCTGATAATAGCCGCCGTATTCCGCTTCCGCCTTCCAATCCAGGCCGAACGTGACATGGTCGGCGGCGGCGGCCGGCAACGCGCCGGCCAAGAGCGCGGCGAGTATCACGAGGCTGAAGGCGGCGGCGCGTCGCATGGCGGGCATCCTCCGGATCGGATAGCGCCGATCCTGCATCAATGGGCGTGATGGTGATAGGTGGTCGGGCTTGCTGCTTGGCACGCTCGAACTCAAGCTAGCCTGATCTAGCCTACGGAGGCCTGCGTGACACAGATCGACGCCTTTGAGGCGAAGAACAGGCTTGCCGATCTCGCTCGATCCGCAAACCGGAGCGCAATCATCGACAGGGATCTTTGCCATGGCCGGCCGCTTCGACCTGACACCTTATGACACGGCTTGCCTTGAGCTTGCGCATCGTCGCGCACTGCCGCTCGCTAAGCTTGATCAGGGGCCGCGGACCGTCGGACGTCTGACCGGTTCCGAGCTTCTGGCCGCGCCATGAGTGAACCCAGGGTGAAGGCGGGGCTGTGGGTCAGCATGGCCGTGCGGATCGGCGACTTGAACAACCGCCCCGGCACGGTGCTGCGCAAGGGCGACCCGGATTCGGGCGGCATCCTGGTCGTGCTGCGCGGGCGCGCGGGGCTGTGCGTGCTCTCGCAGGTGCGCGCCGCCGACGCCGTCCCGGCCTGGTTGCGCGGGACCGGGGCGGCGCCGGTGGACGATGCGACGGCGGACGCCTACGTGGCCCGCCAGGTCCGCCGGGACCCCGACCTTTGGGTGCTGGAATTCGAGGCTCCGGACCTCATGCCGCCGTTCGAGGCGCGGATCGTCTGAGGCCCGGCCTCACACAGCCCATTCCGGCTCGCGCTGCGCCAGCTCGCGCAGCAGCGCGACGATGCCCTCGCCCGCTTCGGAGTCCGGCTCGGCGAGGACGCGACCGAGCGCCCGCCCTGTCGGCTTGTGGTCGGCCTGGACGGTCCCGGCGAAGGCCATCGACCAATCCGGGAAAGCGCGCCGATTGAGCGCGCGATCCGCAGGATGGCGACGTCGCCGTGGCGCGGGTCGCATTGGATGCGCTCGAACGTCTCCTCGGTCGATGAATTGTGTCGGGCATCGGACTCACGTTCTCCTTCGGAATGGCCCGTTTTGGGACGGATCGTACTCCTTGATGAACCGTTCCGCCTCCGCGGGCGCGAGCGGACGACTGACGAGGTAGCCCTGCATGTCGGTGCATCCCTCGGCCTGGACGATGGACGCCTGGCCCGCGGTCTCCACCCCTTCCGCCGTCGTGGACATGCCCAGCGCGGTGCCGAGCGCCACGATGGCGCGCACTACGGCCATGTCCTCGGGGTTGTTTTCCAGATCCTGCACGAACGAGCGATCGATCTTGATCTTGGTGAACGGGAAGCTGCGGAGCTGACTGAGCGAGGAGTAGCCGGTGCCGAAATCGTCCATCGACACCTTGACGCCCATCCCGCGTAGCTCGTGCAGAACCCCCAGGGTCTCGGCCGCGCGCCGCACCAGCGCGCTCTCGGTGATCTCCACCTCGAGCCGATGGCCCGGCAGCGCCGCGGCCCCCAGCGCGCCCCTGACCGCCCTGACCAGACGCGCGCCGTCCTCGAGCTGCACCGCCGAGACGTTCACCGCCACGGTCAGCCCTCCAGCCCATTGCGATGCCTGTTTGCAGGCAGTCCGGAGCGCCCACTCCCCGATCGGCGCGATCAGGCCGATCTCCTCGGCCATGGGGATGAAGTGGACGGGCGAGACGAGCCCGCGCTCAGGGTGGTTCCATCGCAAAAGCGACTCGAAGCCTACCAGACGCTGGGTTCGAAGGTTGACCTGCGGCTGGAAGTGCAGCTCGAACTGTCGCATCGGCAAGGCCTTGCGCAGATCTGCCTCCAGCGACTGGAGCAGGCGGGCCCGCTCGTCCATCTCCGGGTCGAACATCCGGAAGCTGCGCCCGCCTCCAGACTTGGCATGATGAAGAGCGAGGTCGGCATGTCTGATCAGCTCGTCGCAATCGAGCCCGCCTTCCGCAATGGCTATGCCGATGCTGGCGCCGACATTCGCGCCCTTTCCCTGCACGAGGTAAGGGCGCCCGAGGATATCCACCAAACGCGCCGCCAGTGCCTCCGCCGTGCCGCCGGTGGGCAGCGCCACCGCGAATTCGTCGCCGCCGATACGGCCCAGCAGATCCCCGTCGCGCAGCGTCGCCCGGAGGCGACCCGCGACCAGGCACAGCAAGGCATCGCCGGTCCGCCGGCCGAAGGAGTCGTTGACCGGCTTGAAGCGGTCCAGATCGATCATCAGCAACGCCGGGCGCTCGGACTGGCGGGCGCCGGCGGCCAGCATCCATCCCAGCCGCTGGTGAAACGATCGGCGGTTGGCAAGACCGGTCAAGATGTCATGGTCATCGAGACCGCCGGTCGCCCAGCGGGCCTTCGCCGTCCCGGCCCTGAGCCGGCGCCGCGGCGGTGCGTCCTCGATCGATGGCTCCGTCATCGGCGGCTCTGTCCTGCGCGGCGATCCCATTGCAAGCCTACTAGACAAGATGGGCCCTAACGATTGGTGAAACCGCGGAGCCGGATGCCATTAACCGGGCGCAAACGCACCCGCGATACACGGATGGTCCCCTGCTAGAGGACTGCCGTGGTCGAACGTCGAAAGGCGGTGGGCGCGATCGCCCGGATCGCCGGGACCATCGACGAGCTGACGCCGATGGCCTCCGACATCTCCGGGGCTGTGACCCAGCAGGGCCAGGCGGCCCAGGAGATCGCCCGCAGCGTGGCGCGGGCCGCGCCAGTACCCGCGGATGCGAGCGCGGGCGTGGGCGCGGTGAGCGGAGCGGCGCACGCGACGGAGCGGGCGGTCTCCGTCCTGCGGAGCGTCGCCGGGGACGTGGCGGAGCAGGGGCGCGCCCTGGACGCGGGCAGCGCGGCGTTCCTATGCTGCCATCAATACAACGGAGGGAACGAAGGGATGCTCTCGCGCAGACTGCGTCTGACGGTCGCGGCGTCCGCACTGCTAGTCGCCATGCCACTGACCGCCTCTTGGGCCGCGCCATTCATGATCGTGGGCGATGACGAGAAGCTGCTGTGGGACGAGCATGGCGGTGCCGTGCTCAAGCCGGCCGGCAAGGACAACGTGCTGATCGTCGATCTCGCCGAGCCGGAGAACCCGAGGATCATCGCCAACCTGCCGATCGAGAACTCGGTGGTCGGGCCGCCGACCAATGTCGCGATCACGCCCGGCAATGGGCTGGGGCTGGTCGCGGACTCGGTGACGGTGGTGGACGAGGGCGGCAAGCCGAAGCAGGTGCCGACCGACAAGCTGTACGTGATCGACCTGAAGGCGAACCCGCCCAGGCTGGCGCAGACGCTTTCCGTGGGTAAGCAGCCGTCGGGTTTGGCGATCAACGCCGCGGGCGATCTGGCGCTGGTCGCCGACCGCGCCGGCAACGCGCTGAGCCTTCTGAAGATCCAGGGCCAGCAAGTCACCGACGCTGGGCAAGTGCCGATGGGCGGCAGCGTCTCGGCGGTGGAGTTCACCCCTGACGGACGGCACGCGCTGGTGGCCAAGACCCCGGCCAATCAGGTGGCGCTGCTGTCGGTGGAGGGCGAGACGCTGCGCGAGGTCGCGACGTTCCCGACCTATCTGATGCCGTACAATCTGGGGGTGACGCCGAACGGGCAGCTTGCGCTGACGGCCGACAACGGCATTTCCGACGGCAGCGTGGACGTGGTCAGCGTGATCGATCTCGCCGCGCAGCCGCCGCGCGTCGTCGATCGCATCGCCGTGGCCGATGCGCCGGAGGGCCTCGCGGTCAGTCCGAAGGGGGACGTGGCGGTGGTTGCCAGCGTGAACGGCTCGAACAAGCAGGGGAGCTGGTTCTACCACAAGAACGGCGTCATCACCGTGCTGCGGATCGACGGGGTCAAGGTCTCGCCCGGCAAGGTGATCGAGGTCGGCGCCGTTCCCGAGGCGGTCGCCTTCACTCCCGACGGCGGATACCTTTACGTGGGGAACTACCTCGACCATGATTTCTGGATCTTCCGGGTGAACGGCAGCGAGCTGACCGATACCGGGAAACGTTTCAAGGTGCCCGGACATCCCGCATCGGCGCGCATCAGCCCGGGGTAGGGCGGTCAGCGGTGACGATGCCTTTCCTCCCGCTCGGGACGTCACCGCCTAGACCTGAGGCCAGCGGCATTGATTCGCGGCCTGTCGTCCGTCGTTCCCCCGAAAGCGGGAATCCAGGGGAACGGCACGGAGCTCGGTGCGGCGCTCCGGACGGCCCGATTTTGCGGGCACGATGCCATGGACCCGACATGGGGCGGTTGGTACGACGCATCGGCCAGGTGCGATCGTGCGTCCTTTGGCGTGACGGGCGCTCCGCAGGTCGGGATGTCCGGCAACGCACCAGCCGATTGCGTCCTCTGAGCGATTGTCTTCCCGAAACACATTTTCGCCTGCTGACGAATGTCGGCGAGCCGACGATTCCCATTTTCTTGGCGCTTTCGGTGGCTGCGGCATAGCGGTCGCGAATTTCCGCTGACTGCGCGCATCATGACCTGGTCTGAATCCTGCCAAGCGAACGCAGGATGCACACGGCGTTCTTGCCTTGTTATGAATCGGTTCACCAGAACGCGGTATGAGGGAGCCGAGGACGTTCCAGATAGACCTTCGGCTGGGCTGACGAGGGTGGCTTCAAGGTGCCCTGGATTAGGGAACGGGCGTTGTCGGCGACAGCCGGCTTGGGACAGTGAGCCAGGAGAGCTGGACAATGGCAGAGGTGACCCGGACCTCGATCCTGGCCAAGACGGCAACTGGCGCCGGCTGGATCATCGGTTGGCGCATGCTCACGCGCATTTTGGGATTGGCGAACACGCTCTTGCTCGTCCGCTTGCTGCTGCCGGACGACTTCGGGTTGGTTGCCCTGGCCATGAGCCTGTTTCAGGCGATTGACGCACTTTCCTCGCTCGGGGTGGAGGAAGCGGTCATCCGCGAGAAGGCGCCGAGTTCCGACCTTTACGACAGTGCATTCACTATCAATGTCATCCGTGGCCTGGCCACGTCGGCAATCCTGGCGGTAGCCGCCTGGCCAGTAGGACTGTTCTTTCATGACGCAAGGCTGTTTCCGGTGATGCTGGCCCTGGCCGCCGGATCCCTGGTGGGATCATGCGAGAACATCGGCATCGTCGATTTCCGGCGCGGCATTGCGTTCGAGAAGGAGTTCCTTCTCATGTCGGTTCCCCGCCTGACCAGCATCGTGGTCTCGGTCGGGCTGGCCTGCATTTTCTGCAGCTACTGGGCTCTGATCGCGGCAATCCTGACCTCAAATATCGTTCGGGTGGCAATGGGCTACAAACTCCATCCGTACCGCCCGCGGCTCAGTCTGCGGGCTTGGCGGCAGATCGCAGGCTTCTCGTTCTGGTCCTGGTTGCTCAGTCTGACGAGCCTGACGCGAGACCGCTCCGACTCGTTCATCATCGGCCGGCTGCTCGACATCACCCAGGTGGGCATCTTCTCGGTCGGCGTGGAGATCGCGTCCCTCGCCGCGACGGAGTTGGTCTCTCCCCTCGCCCGCGCCTGCTTTTCGGGCTTCGCGTCGGCGCGCAATGCCGGGTTGAAAGATGATACGGGGCGGATTTTTCTCCGGGTCATCGGCAGCGCCGTGCTGCTCGCATTGCCGGCTAGCATGGGTGTCTCGCTTGTCGCCGATCCGATCGTGAAACTTGCTCTTGGCTCCCGGTGGATTGGCGCGACGATCGTGATCCAACTGCTGGGAGTGGCCCTCTCCGTAATGATTCTGGGGCTGATCAGCGCGTCTTTGCTGAACGCTTACGCCGTGTTGCGAGGCATGTTCCGTGTGCAGCTCGTCTCGGTTGCGGTCCGCATCCCGCTCATGCTCGTGCTCGTGCCACGAATGGGTCTGCTCGGCGCCGCCATCGGAATGGCGCTCGCCACGTCGGTCGAGCACCTTTCATATCTGGTCATGGCCTTGCGTCGTCTGCATCTGACTGCAACTGACGTGCTGGCCAGCACATGGCGCTCCCTGCTGAGCGCCGGCGCAATGGCCGCCGTCATGGCTGCCCTCGGCTTCGGCTGGAGCCGAGTGCCGGATGACCGCGCAGCCGTGCTGACCAACCTACTGACGGCGGTTCCCTTGGGTGCAGTTGTCTATGGGGGCATGGTCGCCAGCTTATGGCTGGCGACTGGGCGCCCGGCGGGTGCAGAGAGTAGCGTCGTGGACATGCTGTGGCGATCGTGTAGCTGGCCCGTTATCGTCATCCGACGCGGCTTCGGGCATATGCCGGTTCTACGGCGCACCAGCCGATTTCGCCGCCTCCGGAACAAATACAGCCAATCTCCACTGCGGAACCGAGCCAGCGGCGCTGGTGGGCCCAGCTGGGGAGAAGGTTAGCTTTGAGGAGTAATGGCGCGAAGGCTCGCTCCATCAATCCGGCCAAAGCGGCGCAATAGATAATCCCGTAAACCGGCGCGCGCAGCAGCCGGAAATGGGCTGCGCGAGACGAACCACGACAAAAAAGCTCTGTCGGGTTTCTGGGCTTCGTCCTGCTGCGCGATCCGTGAAAGCGACCAATAAAGAGACAGCAACGCCCTAAGCACCCCAGGTGGCGAGCGATGATGCTTCTCGGTCAGGAGCAGGGTGTTCCGCACGAAGTAGTAGGTTTTCATTGGCGTTTTTCGACCGCCGAAGCTGCGGGATTCCGCGTGGGTAATGCGGGCACTGGTCATGCACAGGGATCGGACGCCGGATTGGCGGGCCCGCCAATAGAAATCTGTTTCCTCCAGCTGAAGAAAAAAGCGTTCGTCAAACATGCCGATTGCGCGGAACAGGTCGGCCGGAATCATCAAGCAGGCGCCGTAAGCAAAGTCGAGTTCGAACACTTCGTTTTCCTGGGCGAGACGCTTGAATGCCCTAGGTATAGATTGGCGGGGATCGAGCTGCGCGCCCTCCGAGGGCTCGGCAAAGTCGATTGCCGGATGCAGCAAGCAAGGGCCGAGACGCCAGGACTTTTGGGCCATTGCCGCGATCGTGCCCGCCGGCACTATGGTATCGTTGTTGAGAAGGCAGATAAGCTTGGAGCCGCGCTCCAACGCACAGCGGATCCCGGCATTGTTGCCTCCGGCCCAGCCCCAATTCTGCGCAAGCTCGATCAGCGTGACATTGGGGTACTGTGCTCGTATCGCCGCCACTGCGCCATCCGTCGATCCGTTATCCACGACGATAGTGTCGAATTCTCCGCCGCGATCCCGCGTCAAGCTGTCGAGGCACGCGAGCGTATCAGCGGTGTTGTTATAGCTCAGCACGATCACGGTTACAGGACTAATCATTTCATCCTGGCGGCAGAAAATCAGGCGTTTCATGGGTGCCCTTGCGTCCGAAAAAAGACGGCTTGGGAGGGTGCAACGGGCCCTAATCATAGCCGATCTGCCGCGTTGAGGTCACTTCGGTTCTCATGGTCTCGTCCGCATGGAAGCCGATGACCACCTCGCGAAGAGTCGAAATTCGTCGAAATAGACGAGCCTAACCGTGGCCATGGGGCATCTGCAATTACTGCCCGCTGCCCTGTCCCATGGAAATCAGCGGTCGTGGGCTTCCGTCCGATCCAGAAAATCCTGGACCGCAGACTGCCGCCCATTAGCAGGGCATTCGCCGTTAACCAGCGTAGCGGCCCCGGAAGCTCCGCGACGCTGGCCTTGACCGAGGTCGCGCCGCTTCGGCGGGAGGAAGCATGGCGAAGATTTCTCGAACTCCGTCGTAGTCCTGCCTGAAGGCGGTCCACAGATCATCGCTATCGCAAAAAGCAACCAATTCGGTATCACACAGCCGGACGCCAACATTCCGGGCCGCGAGATCGCCACCGTTGCGCACGCGGACAACCTGGAGGTTTAAGCGTCCATTATAGCGCCGCAGAGCTTCCGCGGCGTCATCGGTGAATTCGTCATCGACGACAATAACCTTGTCTGGACGCACTGCTTAAGCCAGACTCGTTTCCAGCGTCGTTGGCAGGAGGTTGGCTCGATTGTAAGTCGGGATAACGACGCCAATGCTCATTCGATTGCGCCCAGAATTAGATTTGCCATGCCTCGATACCGAGGTGCGAACACCGCCGGCGTCAGGCATTCACGCAAGTCCGCACGAAGATCTCGGCCTTCCTCTTCCAGTCGGCTCCCAGCGCCACCGCAAGCCCGCGCTGGCGCAGGCGTGCCCGCTCGACATCGTCCTTGCGCAACAGGGTCATGGCGGCGAGGATCTCCGGAACAGAGTGACCGTTCACCACCAGCCCGTTCTCACGGTGTTTCACGGCGTCGCTGCTGCCACCGTCCCGGCCGGCGATGACCGGCAGGCCGCAGCTATTCGCCTCGAGAAACACAAGGCCGAATCCCTCGGTGTCGCCGTTCGGCATTTCCCGATTGGGCATTACGAAGACATCGCCGAGCCGATAATGGTCGGCCAAATCGCTATCGGCCACTTGGCCGGTGAACACCACGGCGTGGCTGATGCCCAGCTCGCGCGTCAGTGCTCGCAGCGTGTCGTCGTAGGGGCCCGTGCCGACGACCAAATAGCGGCATTCGGGCTGACTGGGCAGCAATTCAGCGAAGGCACGGAGCGCATGATCTATCCCTTTCTTTTCCAGCAGCCGGCAGACCGAAACGAACACGAAGCTGCCTTCGAGCTGGTAAAGAGAAACCAAGCGGGCGCATTTCGGGGCTGGCTGGAAGTGGGCGGTATCCACTCCGTTCTCGATCAAGATGATGCGGCTGGCCGCCTGCTTGCCGAGAAGGTTTGCGACAATGCTTTGCGTAAATCGGCTGACGACAATAACCCCATCGGAAGCCAGAAGGGCCCGCCGGCGGCGGGCATGCTGCCGATCTTGCGGATCCTCGGTCGTGATTTCTTCGCCGTGGACGTAGACCAGTGTGCGCAAGCCGGGCACGAATCGGAGCAGGTGGACCATCCACCGGCTGGCCTGCAACTCGCCAATGCAAACCGCCCGCGGCCTTTCGCGCACAAGAATGCTCGATAGCCGGAGTGCGACGCGACAGCGGATTGCGAGATCCCTGGCGAAAAGCACGGGCCTGCCGACCCTCCTGCGCGATTGCGCGATGACGGTCCGAAGCAACGGCAGGCGGGCCACCCGATATGGCGCGCGTCGGTCGTGCTCGCGCCAGCCGATCAGCGGAAGGCCGTCAGAATAGCTGATCCGGGGCGCGAGCACCATGATGCGTCCGGCGCCATGATGGGCTAGGCTCGCGTACACGACCGCTGAGCCGCCCCGCACGGGTGCGAAGTTGTTCGCGATCAAGAGCACATCCGCGCCGGACGTCACGGCTCGGCCTCCCCAAGCAGAGCGGGGATTTCAGCCGGCGTCGCGAAGCCGAAGCCCAAGCGCGAGGCCATCGTGTCCAGAATCGCCGATAGCCGGTCGTAGAAGGTGTGGAGATCGGTCTTGGTCTGCACGTACGGATTGCAGCCCACGGCGAGCGAGGAGCTGTGGAAACTCAAGGAATAGACGTTTTGGCGGCAGGCCAGCTTACGGAACAGGAGCCGGACCATGGCGGCGTGGTCGTTCCCCTCGGGAGATAAAGTGATGCGCTCGGCGCAGCGTAGGCGGCTGAGCACGGCCGGCATGCGGAGGCGCGACAGACATGGAGTTGAGAACACCCTGTAAAACAGCGGAGCAAGTGCCCCGCCCCACCCGATCACGCTGCGGCACAGCGGCAGCTCAAGCAGCCTGTTGCTGCCGCCGAACCAGAACGGATCGCAGTCATAATCGAGGAAATCCGGTCCATCATGGGTTGCGAAGCGGGTGCGCGGGGCGAGGCTGGTGTCTACCGTGAAGCCGTGCTTTTCCAGAAACCGGGTGGTGTGCTCGCTCAGGCCGTAACGTCCGGCGCGGAAGACACGCGGCGCGCGGCCGAAACAACGCTCGAACTTGCTTTTGAGGGCGACCAGCTTTCCCTCCTCGAGTTCGGGGGAAAGGCTGCTGAGGAATGACGCATCCTCGCCGGTTTCACTGCCGAACGGCGGATTCACCCACGGATGCAACTGCACGCCCACATCGCACTCGTTGCGGTCCAGGGTGCGATCCAGGATGCGAGTCACCGCTGCCTCTTCAAGCACCGGGTAGGTGAGCAGGTAGGTTGGTCGGACGCCATAGGCGCCTACGATCTCTTGCAGGTCGCGGATCTGGCGCATGGAGGTGGTTCTGTACGGGGTGCCCCTTCTCGGGGTCTGCCAGTCAAAATCCTCCTCCGCATCGATGACAAGACTGCACACCGGTTGCGTGAGCGTGGCCGTAGCTGGGCGGGCATTCGGGAACAACATGGGCGGATATGGAACCAAAAACTACTTAATTTCGTCTAAAAAATATTCGCACACCTCGGGTTGCGAGGCAGGCTTAGCCCCATCAGAGGTTGAAGATCTGACGCAATATCCGCCATCAAGCTGTGCTGCACGGATCGGGAGTGCTCAAGGCGGCGAAGCTGGAGGCCCCTGCTACCGCACCACCCCCGCCCCGCGCAGCTCGCTTAGTTCCGCTTCGCTGAATCCCGCCTCAAGCAACACCGCATCCGTATCCGCGCCGCTCTGCCGAGGGGCGCGCGCCTCGGGTGGGGTGCGCGAGAAGCGCGGGGCGGGGGCGGGCTGGGGCACGCCGTCCAGTTCCAGGAACGCGCCGCGCGCCTGCGCATGGGGATGACGTGGCGCCTCCGCCATCGAGAGCACGGGGGCGAAGCAGACATCGCTGCCCTCCATCAGCGCGCACCACTCATCGCGCGAGCGGGTGCGGAAGATGGCGGCGAGGCGGACGCGCATTTCGGGCCACGCAGCGCGGTCGTTCTGCGCCGGCAGGTCGGTATCGGCCAGGCCGGTCTTCTCCAGCAGCAGCTTGTAGAATTGCGGCTCGATCGAGCCGACGCAGATATGCTTGCCGTCCTGCGTCTCGAACACGTTGTAGTAAGGCGCGCCGCCATCGAGCATATTCTCGCCGCGTCGGTCGGACCATAGCCCGGCCGCGTGCATCCCGAATGCCGCCCCCAGCAGCAGCGCCGTGCCGTCCACCATCGCCGCGTCGATCACCTGCCCCTTGCCGGACCGCGCGGCCTCCAGCAGCCCGCAGGCCATGCCAAGGGCGAGCAGCATCCCGCCGCCGCCATAATCGCCGACCAGGTTGAGCGGCGGGATCGGCGCCTCCTTCGTGCCGATCGCATGAAGCGCGCCGGCCAGCGCGATGTAGTTGATGTCGTGCCCGGCCGCCTTGGCCAGGGGACCCTCCTGGCCCCATCCGGTGATGCGGCCATAGACCAGGCGCTCGTTGCGGGTGAGGCAGGCATCGGGGCCGATGCCGAGCCGCTCGGCGACTCCCGGACGGAACGGCTCCATCAGTCCGTCGGCGCGCTCGGCCAGGCGCAGCACCACCTCGGCCCCGCCCGGCTTTTGCAGATCGACCGTGATGGAGCGGCGGCTGCGGTGATGGACTTGGAAGCGCGGTTCGCGCACCAGCGCCAGCCCGCCGGGGTTGACGCGGTCCACCCGGATCACGTCGGCGCCGAGATCGCCGAGCATCATCGCGGCCATCGGCCCTGGGCCGATCCCGGCCACCTCAATCAGCCTGATCCCAGCAAGCGGTCCCATCAGATCACGCCCTCCTCGTGCAGCGCGGCGATCTCGGCGGCTTGCAGGCCGAGCCAGCCGCCGTACACCTCCTCGTTATGCTGGCCCACCGTCGCGCTGGGGGCGGTCGGGGGCAGCCCGACGCCGTGCAGGCGCAGCGGCGTGGTCGGCAGCACGACGTCGCCGAATTCCGGATGGCGCACCCGTTCCAGGAAGCCGCGGCCGTGCATGTGCGCATCGTCCATCACCTCGGCCACATCGCGCACCGGCGCGCAGGGAATGCGGGACCGCTTGCAGGCCGCGAACACCTCGTATTTGCCCAGACTGCGGGTCCAGTTGGCCACCAGGGCGTCCGTCGCCGCCATGTCGGCGACCCGCCCGGCATTGGTGGCGAAGGCGGGATCGTCCTTCAGATCCTCCCGTCCCATCGCCTTCAGCAGGTTCCGGAAGTGTTGCTCGGTCACGACATGGATCGCAACCCAGCCGTCGCGGGTCGGGTAGGCGTTATACGGCGCGCTGTTCAGCGCCGCCTGCCGGTTGCCGGCGCGCGGCGGCACCTCGCCGGTGCGGACATAGTATTCCAGCGGCGAGCCGAGCGCGGAGTACACCGCCTCCTGCATCGCCACCTCGACCAGCCGGCCGCGCCCCGTGACAGTACGTTCGAACAGCGCGGTCATGATGCCGGCATACAGATGGATGCCGCCCATCATATCGACCAAGGTCGGCCCCGCCTTCATCGGCGGGCCGTCCGGGGCGCCGGTCACGCTCATGATCCCCGACGCCGCCTGGATGGTGAAGTCCATCGCCAGGTTGTCGCGATCAGGGCCGGTGATGCCGAAGCCCGAGCCGGTCGCATACACCAGGCGAGGGTTCACCGCCGAGAGCACGTCGAAGCCGACGCCCAATCCATCCATCGTGCCGGGGGAGAAATTCTCCAGCAACACATCGGCGCGTCCCGCCATCGCCAGCAGCAGCTCCCGCCCACGCGCGGATTTGAGGTTCAGCGTCACCGCCCACTTGTTCGAGTTCAGCATCGCGAAGGAGAAGATGGCCGATTTCCCCGGCTCGGCCCGCCGGCGCAGCGGCTCGCCCTGCGGCGGCTCGATCTTGATGACCCGCGCGCCGGCCTTCGCCATCAGCAGGGTGCAGTACGGCCCCTGAAAGATCTGGCCGAAATCGAGGACGGTGATGCCGGACAGCGGCAGGCCTGGTTCGGTCTCGGGTGCGGGCATCGCGGGTTCCGGCGCAAGGCAGGCCGCGATTGTCCGCGCCCCGGCCTAGGACGGCAAGGGTGCCATGTCGCCGCTAGTTCCGCCGCCCCGTCGGCGGGGATGCACACCGCTCAGGATAGGGCGCGCAGATCAATCCGCAGGTGATCGGCATCGGTAACAAGGCGCTGGTTCATCGCCTGCGCCCGCTCCCACATCGGGAGCGCGGCGGCGAGGAGCTGCCGCCCGCACGCGGTCAGCGCCATCAGTCGGCTGCGCCGGTCAGCCCCGTCAACCGTCACTTCGACTAGGCCGCGGCGCTCGAGCGGCTTGAGGTTGGCGGTCAGCGTCGTTCGGTCCATGGCGAGCAGAGCCGCGACCTGGCCGATGCCGGGCGGCCGAGCCCGATTCAGCGCCATCAACAGGGAGAACTGTCCACTTGTCAGCCCGAGCGGCCGCAGCGCCTCGTCATAGCGCCGCGCGACGGCGCGGGCCGCACGCTGCACGTGCAGGCACAGGCAGGTATCACGAACGTGAAGCGTTGTTTCGAACGGGACCGCGACGGGCTTTGACACGGACGAAGTATGTTGATATCAACCTGCTATGTCAACCGAGAGCGCCCGCTCGCGGGCGGGAGAAGACGCGATGCAGGTGCAACCCTATCTGTTCTTCGAAGGACGATGCGAGGAAGCGATCGAGTTCTACCGAAGCACGATCGGTGCGGAGGTGATGATGCTCATGCGCTTCCGCGATAGCCCCGAGGCCCATGCCCCCGGTATGGTTCCGACCGGCACCGAGGATAAGGTGATGCACGCGAGCTTCCGCATCGGCGAGACTACGGTGATGGCCTCCGACGGGCGGTGCGGCGGATCGTCGAATTTCCAGGGCTTTTCGCTATCGCTCACGGTTCCGGACGAGAACGCGGCCGAGAGGCTGTTCGCGGCCCTCGGCGATGGCGGTCAGGTGCAAATGCCGCTCGGCCGGACGTTCTTTTCCCCGCGCTTTGGCATGGTCGCCGACCGCTTCGGGGTGTCGTGGATGATCCATGTGACCGAGTGAGTTCTACTCCCGAAACCGAAAGGGGGCATCGCGATGCGCTTCATGATGCTGATGATCCCGAAGGCATACGAGACCGCCGCGCCGGGGACGATGCCCGATGCCAAGGCGGTGACCGCGATGATGAAGTATAACGAAGCACTGCAGGAAGCTGGCGTGCTGCGCGCGCTCGACGGCCTGCATCCGCCCTCGATGGGTGCGCGCATCACCTTCGCCGAAGGTAGGCCGACGGTGACCGTGGGCGCCTCTGGCGACGTGAAGGACGTGATCGGAGGCTACTGGATGATCGAGGTGAACTCGAAGGAGGAGGCGATCGCATGGGCGTCGCGCTGCCCGGCTTCGGATAATGAAGTGATCGAGCTCCGCCAAGTGCAGGAGTTCTCGGATTTTCCCGCCGACGTGCAGGAAGCCGCCGCCGGATTCCGCGAGATGCAGGCGCAACCAGCTAGACCGTAAGGTTAGGCTAAACCGGCTTCCGACCCCCCATGAACAGCAGCGCGAAACGCACCACGCGCGGAACCGTCGTCGGACGCAGCAGGCGGGGATCATAGCCGCTCAGCCGCCGGGCGTTTTCGGCCAGGCATATGCGCATCAGCTCGGAAGTCCGGATCTCACCGCCCACCGCATTCGCGCCCTGGACGGTGAAGTTCGCGTCCTCTTTGCCGCCCGCGCTGACATCGCGCGCGATGCCGATGCGCTCGCGCAACAGAAACGCCCATACCCCCAAGGTCTTGAGGAAGAACCACGGACGTCTCCAGAACGGCATGGTCCGCTTGTGCCAAGCGACCCAGTTGATGAAGAACAGGATGTGGCGCCCTTCCTCCTGGATTACCGGCTCGAAGGTCTCCACCAGCTCGGGCGGGAAATAGCCCGAGCGGCGTGCCAGTTCGAACAGCCCGAAGGCGAAGAAGCTGTCGATGCACTCGGAATAGCCGGTCACCATGAAGCCCCACTCGGGGTCGCGCGGCTCGAGGTACTCCGGTTCCGGGTCCAGCTCGATGCCGTAGGCGCGGACGAGATGCGACAGCACCTCCTTGTGGCGACCCTCCTCGAAGGCCATCAGCTCGAACGCCTCGCGCAGCAGCTTCTCGCCGATCCGGCGCGCGTAGGAGAGGATGCGCAGCCGCGCGCGTCCCTCGGTCTGCACGGCGATGTCCCAGATCGGCAGTGATATCAGCCGCTGCCGTGCTTCCGGATCCAGCACCGGCCAGTCGATTACCGAGGGCTTGTAGGGATTGAACGTGTCCAGCAGCATCCGGCTGAACATCGCCCGGAACGCGTCGTCCCCCCGGCGCATCGGCGAACGGCCGCCAAAACGCCAGTTCCGCGCCGCATGATCCGCCGCCGCTACAGCCGTGCTGTCCATGCCCGTCCCTGCCACATCGAGTTGCGGCATGTGGCCGCGCCGCCCAGTTGCGCAACCCTTCGGCGACGCAAGTCAAGGAAGGAAGAGCAGCGACGTGTGAGGGGCTAGATGAAGCCCTCGAGCTCGTCCCTCGCCCAGGCGATCGCCTGCTCCGGCGTCTGTCCGCTGATCAGCTTGGCGACCATCGTCGGCACAGTGCCGCGGTTCCACATCTGCACGGCGATCTCGGGCGGGGCAGCGGAGCCGGGGACGTAATATTTGGCTTGGTGCCAGGGGCGGAGCGGGTAGTTGTACACGGTGCCCTTGGGCGGCTCGACCTGCGACCAGACCTTGAAGTCGTCGAACGATTTGAAGGGCGGGATGTCGTAGCCGTCCACCGCGCTGGTCAGCGCCTCGGCCTGCGGGCGCTGCATCAGCCAATGGATCAGCTCCTTTGCCGGCCCCTTGTTGCGCGCGAACGTCCAGATTCCCCAGAAATATGGGCGCATCGGGACCAGCCGCACGCCCTTGGGGCCGAGCGGGTTGGGGAAGGTCCAGCAATCGGCGGCGACTTGCGGGGCGTCGCGCTTGGCGACTGCCCAGGCGGAGGGCGGGTTCCAGATCAGCGCGGATTTGCCCGAGATCAGGGCGCGGTTGTTCGATGCATCGTCGTAGCTGACCGTGTCCGGCGGCAGGAACGGCGCCATCTTCCTCGCGTACTCCAGCACGGCGCGGACGTTATCGGAATCGAGGGTGATGTTTCCTTTGCCATCCACCAGATCGGCGCCGAAGGCGCCGAAGGTGGTGCCCCAGGTCTGCACCGAGTCCGTCGTGGTGCCGCAGCCCAGGCCGAACGGGAAGCCCGCCTTGTGGCAAGCCTCTGCGGCCTTCAGCATCGCCTCGTAGGTCCAATCCGGCGCCTCCGGCGGCGTGACCTCGTGCGCCGGATACATCGCCTGCAGGTCAAGCCCGGCGAACTTCTTCAGCATGCTGACGCGCCCGCAGCAAGACAGCGGCGCGCTGCCGGGCCCGCTCGGCACCGCCTTCCACTGGCCCTTGATCTTGGCGAGATACTCGGCCGCTTCGATCACCGGCCCGTTCTCGGCCAGCAGCGCGGCCATCACGTCGTCCACCGGCTCCAACTCGTCCGCCCACTGGTGGACCGTCCACTGGTCGAAGGCGAACACATCATGGCCAGTCTTGGCCATCGCCTCGGCGCCCATGGTCAGGTCGATCTTGTTGCCGATGGCGCTCAGGAAATCGAGTTGCACGTCGACGTGGTTCTTCTCCGCCCAGATGGCGACGATCTTGCGCATCGCCTCGTTCCCGGCGGGCACCCAATGGTCCCAGAAGGCGCAGGTCACGCGGCCGGCGGAAGCGGCCGTGTGGATGTTGACCAGCGGCAAGGTGCTCGCGGCCGCGGAAACCTGCAGGAGCGCGGCGGCGCGACAGGCTCGGCATGGACTGACCTCCCGTTGATGCCCGGCCGGCGAGCGGGCCGTTGCTTGCTGTTCGTGGCGCCGACGTCGCCGATCAGTGTTCCCGCATTTGACGCGGGTCAGGTATGAATAATCAGCAACCTTCGGCGGAGAGGGTTCAGCCCAGCTACGCGCGGCGCCGTTCCACGATGCGAGTGAAGCTCACCAGCGCGGCGACGACGGAGATGCCGGTCGCGATCATCAGTACGACCGTCGGGCCGTTGTGCGGCGTCACGCCGAACACCAGCGCCACCACCGCCGCCCCCATCGTCTGGCCCAACAGGCGAGCCGTGGCCTGCATCCCGCTCGCGCCGCCGGATCGCGCGCGCGGCGCCGAAGTCAGGATCGCCCGGTTGTTCGGCGTGTTGAAGAAGCCGAAGCCGATGCCGCATATCCCCATCCGCCAGGCGATATCGAGCGGGGACGGATGCGCCGGCAAAGCCGCGAGCAGCCCGAGGCCTACCGCCATGACCGCAAGCCCGCACCCACCGAGCAGACCTGCCGCATAGCGATCGGCAAGCCGACCGGACCACGGTGCGATCAGCGCGACGGTGAGCGGCCAGGGAGTCATCAGCAACCCGGTGGTGACGGCATCAAACCCGAGCATGGTCTCGAACAGGAACGGTAAGGCTACCAGGGACATACCCTGCGCCATGAACGAGCAGACGGAGGTCGCGACCGAGAGCGCGAATAGCGGGATGCGCATCAGGTCGACCGGCAGCAGCGGCGCCGAGCGAGCCAGCTGGCGCACGACCAGCAACCCGCCCATGCCCGCCGCGACCAGCAGCTGCACCACGACGACCGGAACCCGTTCCCCGTGACCCAGGCCGTCGATGCCGGTGATCAGCGTGCCGAACACGACGGCACTGAGGAACGCACTGGATACGTCGAAGCGTTGGCCCGACCGAGGGGTAGCCGGCAGCGCGCGCCACGCCATCGCGATCGCCGCCGCGCCGATCGGCAGGTTCACGGCGAACAGCCATGGCCAGTTCGCAATCGACAGGATCCCCGCCGCCACGGTCGGACCGATGGCGCTCGAGATCGAGCCCACGGTGGCGTTGATGCCGAAACCGCGCCCGATCATCCGCCGCGGATAGATGAATCGCACCAGCGCCCCGTTGACGCTCATGATCCCGGCAGCCCCGAAGCCCTGGATGACCCGCGCGAGAGCGAGCGAGGCGAGCGAGCTGGACAGCGCGCAGCCCACCGAGGCGATGGTGAACACGACCAGACCCCACCGGTAGATCAGTCGATAGCCGATGATCTCGCCAAGCGAGGCGAGCGGCAGGAGCGAGATCGTCACCGTGAGCTGGTAGGCGTTGACGATCCAGATGGAATCCGATGGGCTGGCATGGACGTCGGCGGCGATGGTCGGCAGCGCGACATTGGCGATGGCCCCGTCCAGCACTGCGAGTGCCAACCCGAGCAGGATGGTCGTGACGGCCCAGTAGCGCTGCGGGAGGGGGACGCCATCGGGCGCCTCGATCGGAGCGGTCGCCATCAGGGCGAGCTTTCGCGCAAATGCACGGCTACTCTCCCTCTCCCGCTTGCGGGAGAGGGTTGGGGTGAGGGTAGTACGTCTTGAAGACTTTCGCCCGCTCGGCCCCTCTCCCCCCGCAAGCGGGTGGAGACGGAGGTATCAGTGACCGTCACGGTTACGCGGCGGCGCGGATCGCCACGGCGCGCACGTCCTCTCCCACCGCCGCCTCGAACTTGGCGAAGTTCGCCTCGAAGCGGGCCACCAGCGCCCGCGCCGTGCGATCATAGGCCGCCTTGTCCGCCCAGGCCTGGCGCGGGTCAAGAACCTCGGGCGGAATGCCGGGCATCGCCCCAGGGATGGAGAGGCCGAAGAACGGATCCCGGCGGAACGGCCCCCTCGCCAGCGTTCCGTCGAGCGCGGCGTTCAGCAGGGCGCGGGTATGACGGATGCTCATGCGGCGGCCGACCCCGTAGGCGCCGCCGGTCCAGCCGGTGTTGACCAGCCAGCAATCGGCCCGGTGTTGCAAAATCATCTGCTCCAGCATCCGCCCGTACACCTCTGGCCGGCGCGGCAGGAAGGGCGCGGCGAAGCAGGTGCTGAACGTCGCCTGCGGCTCGGCTCCCAGTCCCTTCTCGGTGCCGGCGATCCGTGCGGTGTAGCCCGAAAGGAAATGATACATCGCCTGCGCCGGCGTCAGCTTGGCGATCGGCGGCAGCACGCCGAACGCATCGGCGGTCAGCATCAGCACGTTGCGCGGGTGCCCGCCGCGCCCAGGGATGATCACGTTCGGGATGTACTCGACCGGGTAGCAGGACCGCGTGTTCTCGGTGAGCGATTTATCCGCGAGATCAAGGTCCCCGTTGGCATCCGCCCTCACGTTCTCCAGCACCGTGCCGAAGCGGTGGGTGGCGGACCAGATCTCCGGCTCGGCCTCCTGCGACAGGTTGATGACCTTGGCGTAGCAGCCGCCCTCGAAATTGAAGACCCCGTCCTCGCCCCAGCCATGCTCGTCGTCGCCGATCAGCTTGCGGCACGGGTCGGAGGAGAGCGTGGTCTTGCCGGTTCCGGACAGGCCGAAGAACAGCGCGACGTCGCCGGCCTCGCCTACATTGGCGCTGCAGTGCATCGGCAGCACGCCGCGGGCCGGGGCAAGCCAGTTCATCACCGTAAAGATCGACTTCTTGATCTCGCCGGCATACTCGGTGCCGGCGATGACAATTGTGCGCTGCTCGAACGACAGCGCCACGGCGGTACCGCTGCGGACGCCATCTATCGCCGGGTCCGCCTCGAAGCGCGGCGCGTGCAGGATCACGTAGTCGGGCCGGAAATCGGCCAACTCGCTCGCCGCAGGACGGATAAACACGTTGCGCGCGAACAGCGCCTGCCAGGCGCCCGTCGTTACTAGCCGGACCCGTACGCGCTGAGCGGGGTCGGCGCCGGCGTACAGGTCTTGAACGAACAGCTCCTGGCCCTGGAGATAGGCCTGCGCCCGCGCTCTCAGCATGGCGAACCGCTCGGCCGGCAGCCTCTGGTTGACCTTCCCCCACCAGACATCGTCGCGCACCGCGGGCTCGTCCACCACGAACTTGTCCTGCGCCGAGCGCCCGGTATGCACGCCGGTCGTCACGATCAGCGCGCCATCGGCGGAAAGCCGCCCTTCACCCAGGCGAAGCGAGGCCCCAATCAGCGCTGGAGCGGTCAGGTTCGCATGCACGGGCCGGGTCGTGAACACTCCAGTACCGTCCAGAGGGCGTGCGGCTTCCAAGAGCGGGCTCCTTCGTAATCTTGCGGCAGCGTATCAATTTGCGGCCTTGCGACAACGAATCAAGATTTGCTATTACGCATAATATCGGGCACGCGCGAACGCACACGCGCGTGAGGCTCAGGCAGGTGCGCGACCGTCAGGCGCGCGACCGTTCCGGGCCAGCTCGCGCACCCGGTCCGCCGCCGTCGGCGTGTTCCAGTCCATGCCGCCCTCTTCTATGCCGACGATCCGGCCGGCGTCGTCGATCACGTAGGTCGTCGGCAGGCCGCGCGCGGCGAAGGCGTGCATCAGCGCCGCATCCTTGTCGGTGAGCACCGGTAGCCCCGTGATGCCATGGGCAGCGTAGAACGTCTCCACCATCTTGGCTCCGCCCCGATCGGAGGAGACGGGCAGAACGAGGATGTTGTCCGCGGCCAGGCTCCGCGCGAGCGCCGCCAGCGAGGGCAGTTCGGCCACGCACGGCGCACACCAGGTCGCCCAGAGATTCACGAGCAGCGTCTTGCCGGCATAGTCGGCGATGCGCTGGTTCGCGCCATCTTCAGTCTGGAATGGGGTCCCGGGCGCCGGCCGGGGCGGGGTGACGGGCACCAGCCTGGCGAGCTCGGCCGCCCGCGCCCGGCCGGGTTTGCGCGCGCCCAGCAGCGTCGCTACGGTCCCGGCCGCCAGCAGGCCCCGACGGGTCGGCATCATCGCGGACATCCTCCCTTGAACGACACGCACCAGCGCCGCAACGCGGCGGCCAACGCGCAGTGGGGCGGGCGGTTCGCCGCCGGGCCCGCTTCCATCATGCAGGAGATCAACGCCTCCATCGGCTTCGACCGCAAGCTGTGGCGGCAGGACATCAAGGGCTCGTTGGCGCACGCTGCCATGCTGGCCAAGGTGGGCGTGATCGCCGCCGACGACGAGGGGGCGATCCGCGACGGCTTGGCGGTGATCGCTCAGGAGATCGAGACCGGCGCCTTCCGCTTCGACGAGGCGCTGGAGGACATCCACATGAATATCGAGCATCGCCTCACCGAACGCATCGGCGAGGCGGGCCAACGGCTGCATACCGCGCGCAGCCGCAACGACCAGGTCGCGACCGACTTCCGGCTGTGGGTGCGCGATGCGATCGACGGCCTCTCGGCGCAGGTCGCCGACCTGATGCGCGCCCTGGCCGACCGCGCCGCCGAACATGCCGCCGACCCGATGCCGGGCTTCACGCACCTGCAGACCGCGCAGCCGGTGACGTTCGGGCACCATCTTCTTGCGTATGTCGAGATGCTGGACCGCGATCGCGGCCGGCTCGCCGATTGCCGGCGGCGGCTGAACGAGTGCCCGCTGGGCGCGGCGGCGCTGGCCGGGACCTCGTTTCCGATCGATCGCGACATGACGGCGGGCGCGCTCGGCTTCGACCGCCCGGCGGCCAATTCGCTCGATGCCGTCTCGGACCGCGATTTCGCACTCGAATTCCTGAGCGCGGCGGCGATCTCGGCCATGCACCTGTCGCGCTTGGCCGAGGAGATCGTGATCTGGTGCAGCGCGCCGTTCGGGTTTGTCCGGCTGTCGGACGCCTTCACGACCGGCAGCTCGATCATGCCACAGAAGCGCAACCCGGACGCGGCCGAGTTGGTGCGCGCCAAGACCGGGCGCGTGGCTGGCGCGCTGGTTGGGCTGCTGACGGTGATGAAGGGCCTGCCGCTCGCCTATGCCAAGGACATGCAGGAGGACAAGGAGCCGGTGTTCGACGCCGCCGAAGCCTGGGCGCTGTCGCTGGCGGCGAGCGCGGGAATGGTGCGCGACATGCGCCCTGATACGGCGCGGATGCGCGCGATGGCCGGCGCTGGGTTCGCAACGGCCACGGATCTGGCGGACTGGCTGGTGCGCGTGCTGAAGCTGCCGTTCCGTGCGGCGCACCACGTGACGGGTCGGCTGGTTGCGCTGGCGGAAGCAAAGCGGGTCGATCTGGCCGGCCTGTCGCTGGAGGAGATGCGCGGGATCGAGCCGAGGATCACCCCCGGGGTGTTCTCAGTGCTGAGCGTGGACGCCTCGGTCGGATCGCGGACGAGCCATGGGGGCACCGCGCCCGAGAATGTGGCGCGTCAGGCCGAGCGCTGGCGGGTCGCCCTGTGAGGACCGGCCTTCTGGTCTTGGCGCTGGCAGCGCCTCTGTTGCTGACCGGCTGCGGCAAGAAGGGTCCGCCCACGCCGCCCGGCCCGCCGGGCCAGATAACCTATCCGCGAGCCTATCCTACTTACTGATACGGAGACCCGGCTCGGCGGGAACCGGCGGCTCCGATGTCGGTGCGTCGGCGGGCTGCCCTGCCGGCGGCTGGAGCGGGGTGGCCGCGATCGCTGGAGCGAAGGGCTGGGTGGCGGGGCGCCCGAATGGCTGGGTTGGCGTCTGCGGGGATGTGGCGGCAGCGCGGGCGGTGTAGTCGCGGATGCAGCGGCGGAAGGTCTTGTCCACCGGCGTGGAGCCGGCGAGCAGCACCCGCCATGGCGGCTCACTTCCGGACGGAAAGCTGACCGTCATCTCGCTTTGGTTGCGGAACGCCGGAGCGAACGTGCCCGCCTCGTTCTCGGACAGCGCCCAGCTTATGGCGTGCGCCTCGCCCACTGCCTCCTCCGTCCAGGGAACCGCGCCCGCGGCCTGCATCACCACGGGAATCTTGGTGCCGGGCGGAATGTCCCAGGTCGGCTTGGACGCAACGAAAGCCAGTTGCGGATCGCCGATGACCGCGCGGACCTCCAGGGTCCGCCCGTCGGTCGCGTTGCCGGTAGCCATGCCGCAGATCAGCCGATTCCGATCGTCGGTGCCGCTGAAGGCACGCCAGTAGCCGGCGCGGTAATAGGTGGTGGTACCCGCCGTCGTGGCTGTCGCCGCGGCCAGCATGCCGATCCAGACGCCGAGAACGCCCAAGACTCGCATCACGCTCCTTTCGCCTGGGAGGGCCGCCTGGGTGGTAGGCGGATCACCGAAGTGGTAGGCAGCACTCCCGCCGCTTGATAACGGACCTGAGCCCATGAGCGCCATCGCCGACATTATCGCGCGAGAGATTCTCGACAGCCGAGGCAACCCGACCGTCGAAGTGGACGTCGTGCTGGACAGTGGCGCCATGGGTCGTGCGGCGGTTCCCTCGGGCGCGTCCACCGGCGCGCACGAAGCGGTCGAATTGCGCGACAAGGACCCGGCCCGCTACGGCGGCAAGGGGGTGCGTCAGGCGGTGGAGAACGTAGAGGGGGAGATTTTCGACGTCCTCAGCGGCATGGACCCGACCGAGCAGGTACGCATCGACGACGCGCTGATCGACCTGGACGGCACGCCGAACAAGGCGCGGCTGGGCGCGAACGCCATCCTCGCCGTCTCGCTCGCCGTCGCCAGCGCCGCCGCCATCGACTTGGGATTGCCCCTGTGGCGGTACGTTGGCGGGGTCTATGCTCGGACCTTGCCGGTGCCGATGATGAACATCGTCAATGGCGGCCGGCATGCCGACAATCCGATCGACATCCAGGAGTTCATGATCCAGCCGATCGGTGCCGGCACGATCGCGGACGCGGTGCGCATGGGCTCGGAGGTGTTCGCGACCCTACGCAAGGGCCTGCACGAGGCCGGGCACAACACCAACGTAGGTGATGAGGGCGGCTTCGCGCCGGGGCTGAAATCCGCCGATGAGGCGCTCGCCTTCATCGCACGCGCCTGCGAGCAGGCCGGCTATCGCCCCGGCGAGGATATCGCCTTCGCGCTTGACTGCGCTTCAACCGAATTCTTCAAGAACGGGCAATACGTCCTCGAGGGTGAAGGAAAGACGTTCGACGCGGCGGGGATGGTCCGCTACTTGGAGGAGTTGGTCGGGCGCTATCCGATCGTCTCCATCGAGGACGGGTGTGCCGAGGACGACTGGGATGGCTGGCAGGTGATGACCAAGGCGCTGGGCGGGCGCGTGCAACTCGTCGGCGACGACGTGTTCGTCACCAATACCGAGCGGCTGCGGCGCGGCATCGAGGCGGGAGTCGCCAACGCGATCCTGGTGAAGGTGAACCAGATCGGCACACTCTCGGAGACGTTGGAGGCGGTGGAGTGCGCCCACCGGGCCGGGTATCGGACGGTCATGAGCCACCGCTCCGGCGAGACCGAGGATTCGACGATCGCGGATCTCGCCGTGGCGACCAATTGCGGGCAGATCAAGACCGGCAGCCTGTCGCGCAGCGACCGCACGGCGAAGTACAACCAGCTCATGCGCATCGAGGCGGCACTCGGGTCGACAGCGCGCTACGCGGGCAGAACGATTCTGCGCTAGACTGCCGCCTCGAATTGAGGAGACGACATGTCGGTTGCGCGCGCGATCAAGCGGCGGGTCAGGGCGTCCATGGCGCCAGGGTTCTTCCTGGCCCTGATGAGCTATTTCTGCTGGAACGCAACCCAGGGCGACCACGGTCTGGTGGCGTTCGCCGCGCGCAAGAAGATGCTGGCCCAGGCGCAGGCGGACCTGGCGGAGGTCCAGGCGGCGCGCGTCGCCTGGACGCGGCGGGTGAGCGGCCTGCAGGCCGAGCACATCGAGGCTGACACGCTGGACGAACAGGCGCGCGCGATGCTGAACCTGTCCGGCCCGGACGACGTGATCCTCATGTATCCGCCTAAGGACAAGCTGTTCTGAACCGGCTCGTGGTTTGATCCGTCCCTCGCTTCTCGTCGTCACCCCGCTCGCGCCCTGGCCGGTTCGCGACGGGCACACGCTGCGGGTCGCTCACCTGTTGGAAGCGCTGGCGTCGCGTTGGGAGGTGACGCTCGTCGCCCCGGCCGGGCCGGTGCCGGCGGTCGTTGCCGACGCGGTTGGCGTGACGCTGCCCCAGGCGTCTACGTCCCCGTGGCGCTACGACGCATCCCCCCTGGGCGAGGCACTGGACCGTCTGCTGGCCAATCGGCGCTTCGACCGCACGCTGATGTTCGCCGGTGCCGAGGCGCTGGGATTCGGCCAGCGCGACCTGCCGCCCGCGGTCGTGGATCTGATCGACTGCGATGCGGTAGAACTCTGGCGTTCAGCGCGCACCGTGCCGGGCATTCGGCTCCGCCTCTATTGGCTGCGAGAGCTGCTCACTTCGGTCAGGTATGCGCGCCGTGCTTTCCTCGCCTTTGCCGCCACAGTCTGTGTCGGCGACACGGACGCGGCGTGGCTGCGGCGGATGGGCGGGAGGAGTGTCCATGTCGTGCCGAACGGCGTGGAGCTGCCATCGGAGCGGCCGCCCGAAGCCGACCGGCCGATCCTGAGCTTCACGGGCACGCTGGACTATCACCCCAACATCGATGCCGCCGTGTTTGCCGCGCGTGCGGTGTTCCCCCCCATCCGCGCCGCTCTCCCCGAGGCGCGGCTGCTGATCGCCGGGCGCCGTCCAGTGCCCGAGGTGCGGGAACTGGCCGCGCTGCCGGGTGTGGAGGTGATGGCGGATGTGCCCGACATGCGCGAGGTGCTTGCCCGCAGCCGGGCCGCATTGGCGCCGATGCGGGCCGGGTCCGGCATCAAGAACAAGGTGCTCGAGGCGTGGGCCTGCGCTCGCCCGGTAGTGATGACGCAGGTCGCGGCGAACGGACTGTCCTTGCCGGAGGGCCATGCCGGGCTGGTGCGAGACCGGCCAGAGGGGCAGGCCGAAGCGGCGCTCGGTCTGCTGCGCGAGCCTACGAAAGCGGCGGTGCTGGGTGGCCTCGCCCGCGCGCATGTCGCCACGGAATTCTCCTGGGCGCGGCAGGCGGATCGCCTCGACCAGATCCTGCGAGCCGCCGGACCGAAGCCGTAGTGGCACGCGGCGGGTTCGATCGCGCCGCGCCGGCTTGCCGCTGATGGCCGCCCGGGGCTAGGTCTCTGCCGGGCGGGCATCGTCGCAGGGGGAGAGGCAGGAATGGCTCAAGCGGCCGAGAAGCTTAAGCGCGGCAAGCCGCGTCCCGCGGCGGCGGACAAGGAGCTGCTGCGGAAGGCCTATCATGACATGCTGCTGATCCGCCGTTTCGAGGAGCGGGCGGGCCAGCTCTACGGAATGGGGCTGATCGGCGGATTTGTCACCTGTATATCGGGCAGGAGGCGGTCGTTGTCGGGATGCAGCTCGCCATCGGCGAGGGCGACCAGGTCATCACGTCGTATCGCGATCACGGTCATATGCTCGCCTGCGGCATGGACCCCAAAGGCGTCATGGCGGAACTCACCGGTCGGTCGGGCGGCTATTCGCACGGCAAGGGCGGCTCGATGCACATGTTCAGCAAGGAGAAGAATTTCTTCGGCGGGCACGGCATCGTTGGAGCGCAGGTGAGCCTCGGCACCGGTCTCGCCTTCAGCGACTGGTACCGCGGCAATGACCGCGTCTGCCTGACGTATTTCGGGGAGGGCGCGTCCAACCAGGGCCAGGTGTTCGAGAGCTTCAACATCGCCGCCTTGATGAAGCTGCCAGTGGTCTACGTGATCGAGAATAATCGCTACGGCATGGGTACCAGCGTCGAGCGGGCCTCTGCCTCACGCGACCTGTCGCAGAATGGCGTGCCGTGGGGGATTCCGGGGATGCAAGCGGACGGGATGGATGTGCTCGCAGTGAAGGCGGCCGGCGAGCAGGCGGTGGCGCACTGCCGCTCCGGCAACGGGCCGTTTCTGCTGGAGATGCTCACCTATCGCTATCGCGGCCATTCGATGTCGGACCCGGCGCGCTATCGCACCCGCGAGGAGGTGAATGCGGTGCGCCAGCAGCAAGACTGCATCGAGAGCGCTCGCCGCACCCTGCTGGAATTGGGCGTCGAGGAGGCGGAGCTGAAGGCGGTCGAGGACGGAACGCGGGCGGAAATCCAGGCGGCTGCGGCGTTTGCCCAGGAGAGCCCAGAGCCCGATCCGGCGGAGCTCTGGACCGACGTTCTGCTGGAGGCCTGAGCGATGTCGACAGAGGTTCTGATGCCGGCGCTCAGCCCGACGATGACCGAGGGCAAGCTCGCCAAGTGGGTCAAGAAAGTGGGCGAGGAGGTCAAGGCGGGCGACGTCATTGCCGAGATCGAGACCGACAAGGCGACCATGGAGGTCGAGGCGGTTGACGAGGGCCGGCTCGCCAAGATCCTGATCGACGAGGGCACCGAGGGCGTGGCGGTGAACACGCCAATCGCGGTGCTGGCGAGCGACGGCGAGGACGTATCCGCCGCGCCCGCCGCCGCTCCCGCCAAAGAGGCGGCGGCGATGCCCAAGGTTGCGGCCGAGGGCGAAGACCAGGCGGCGATCGCGATGCGCGGCGCGCAAGGCGCGCGCGCACCGGAAACCGCCGCTCTGCCGGAATCGCGCCCTGAGCGGGACTGGGGACCGACGCGCGCGATGACGGTGCGCGAGGCGCTGCGCGAGGCGATGGTGGCCGAAATGCGCCGCGACGAGAGCGTGTTCCTGCTCGGCGAGGAGGTCGCGCAATACCAGGGCGCCTACAAGATCAGCCAGGGAATGCTCGACGAGTTCGGCGCGCGGCGCGTGATCGACACGCCGATCACCGAGCACGCCTTCACCGGAATGGCGGTGGGCGCGGCACTGAACGGGCTGCGGCCGATCGTCGAGTTCATGACCTTCAACTTCGCCATGCAGGCGATCGATCACATCATCAACTCGGCAACTAAGACGCTGTACATGTCGGGCGGGCAGATGGGCTGCCCGATCGTGTTCCGCGGCCCGAACGGCGCCGCCGCGCGCGTCGCCGCGCAGCATTCGCAGTGCTACGCGAGCTGGTACGCGCATGTCCCCGGCCTGAAGGTGATCGCGCCCTGGTCCTCGGCCGATGCCAAGGGCTTGTTGCGCGCGGCGATCCGCGACCCGAACCCGGTCGTGGTGCTTGAGAACGAGATCCTCTACGGCCACAGCTTCGACTGCCCGACCGACGAGGATTTCATTCTGCCGCTCGGCAAGGCGAAGGTCGAACGCCCCGGCGATCGCGTCACCATCATCGCGTTCAGCATCATGGTGGGCGTGGCGATGAAGGCGGCCGAGGCGCTGGCAGCCGAGGGGATCGAGGCGGAGGTCATCAACCTGCGCAGCCTGCGCCCGCTGGATACTGCCACCATCGTCGAGAGCGTGAAGAAGACCAACCGGCTGGTCTCGGTCGAGGAGGGTTGGCCCTTCGCGGGCATCGGCGCCGAGCTCGCCATGCAGGTGATCGAACACGCCTTCGACTGGCTGGACGCGCCGCCAGTGCGGGTGAACGGGCTCGATGTGCCGCTGCCCTACGCGGCCAACCTGGAACGCATGGCGCTGCCGCAGCCCGAATGGGTGGTGGACGCGGTCAAGAAAATCCTCTGACGGAAGGGCGTGCGATGTCGACCAACATCCTGATGCCGGCGCTCAGCCCGACCATGACCGAGGGCACGCTGGCGCGCTGGCTGAAGAAGGAGGGCGATCCCGTCCAATCGGGCGACGTAATCGCCGAGATCGAGACCGACAAGGCCACCATGGAGGTGGAGGCGGTGGACGAGGGCGTTCTCGGCAAGATCCTGGTCTCCGACGGTACCCAAGGGGTGAAGGTGAATGCGCCGATCGGCGTGCTGGTGCAGCCCGGCGAGTTTGTCCCGGCTTCGCCCGCCGCCGCGCCTCCCGCTCCTCCCGCCTCATCGGCGCCTGCTTCCGCGCCGCCTGTCGCATCGACGGCCCCGTCGAGTGCTCCAGCGCCGCAAGCGGCTCCGGCGCCCGCGCCGGCCGTGTCCCGCGGCAACGGGCAGGATGCCCAAGGCGGGCGGGTGTTCGCCTCGCCGTTGGCGCGGCGCATGGCCAAGCAGGGCGGCATCGACCTCGGAACGCTGACCGGCAGCGGGCCGAACGGGCGGATCGTCAAGGCCGATATCGAGGCGGCGCTGCGCGGCCCGCCCAAGCCCGTGCCGGTCCCGGCAACGCCCGCGCAGGCCGCTGCCCAGGCGCCCGCTCCCCAACCAGCCGCCCGCGCGCCGGCCCCCGCGATCACCGCGCCGCACCGGCTGGTGCCGAACAGCACGATGCGCAAGGTCATCGCGCGCCGCCTCTCCGAGGCGAAGCAGACGATCCCGCATTTCTACGTATCGGTCGATATCAACATCGACGCCCTGCTGAAGCTGCGGAGCGAATTGAACGCACGCTCGCCCAAGGACGGGCCGGGCGCGTTCCGCCTCTCGGTCAACGACCTGCTCATCAAGGCGGCGGCAGTCACGCTGCGGCGCGTCCCGACGGTGAACGCCACCTACACCGAGGACGCGATCGTGCTCTACGACGACGTGGACATCAGCGTCGCCGTCTCAATCCCCGACGGGCTGATCACGCCGATCATCCGCAAGGCCGACCAGAAGGGGCTGGCGGCGATCAGCAACGAGATGAAGGGCCTCGCCGAGCGCGCCAAGTCCGGCAAGCTGAAGCCCGAGGAGTTCCAGGGCGGCGGATTCTCGATCTCCAACATGGGCATGTACGGCGTGTCGGACTTCGCCGCCGTCATCAATCCGCCGCAGGCCGCCATCCTCGCCGTGGCGGCGGGCCAGCAGCGTCCGGTGGTGAAGGACGGCCAAGTCGCCGTCGCCACGATGATGACCTGCACGTTGTCCGTCGATCACCGGGTCGTGGACGGGGCACTGGGCGCCGCGTGGCTGGCCGCGTTCAAGTCGATCGTCGAGGAGCCGCTGAGCCTGATGCTGTGATCGATTTCGCGTTGCGCGAGGCCGATCCGGCCGATGTGCCCGACGTGCTGCGGCTGGTGCGTGGGCTGGCGGAATACGAGCGGATGCTCGACCGCTTCACCGCCACTGAGACGGACTTCGCTCGCGTGCTGTTCGGACCGCAGCGGCTTGCGCATGCCATGCTGGCCGAGATGGCGCAACGTCCTGTCGGCATTGCGATCTGGTACTACATGCTTAGCACGTTCACCGCGCGGCCCGTCCTGTTCCTGGAAGACATCTTCGTTGAACCGGCACATCGCGGAAAGGGGATCGGGCTGGCGTTCTTTCGCCGGCTTGCACGCATCGCCGAGGACGAGAACTGCTGGTCGATGGAGTGGAACGTGCTGAACTGGAACCAGCCGGCGATTGATTTCTATGGTCGGATCGGGGCGCATGCCGTGACCGATTGGACGGTCCAACGGCTCGATGCGACGGCCATCGCGGCGCTGGCGAACGGAGAGGGAGCACGGAATGCCCGATCAGAGCTTTGATGTGATCGTTGTTGGCGGCGGGCCGGGCGGCTACGTCGCCGCCATCCGCGCTGCCCAGCTTGGCCTGAAGACCGCGGTGGTGGAGCGCGAGCATCTCGGCGGCATCTGCCTGAACTGGGGATGCATCCCCACCAAGGCGCTGCTGCGCACCTCGGAGATCAACCACCTGCTCCACCATCTAGGCGAGTACGGCTTCGCCGCCGACAATCCGCGCTTCGACCTCGACAAGGTGGTGAAGCGCTCGCGCGGCGTCGCCAAGCAGCTCTCGTCCGGCGTCGCGCATCTGCTGCGCAAGAACAAGGTGACCGTGTTCGACGGCGCGGGAAGGCTCGCGGGCAAGCAGACCTTGGCGGTCGAGAAGGACGGCAAGCCGGTCGCCACGTTGCGCGCGCCGCATATTGTGCTGGCGACAGGCGCGCGCGCGCGTCAGCTTCCGGGTCTGGAGGCCGACGGCAAGCTGATCTGGTCGTACAGGGAGGCGATGGTGCCGCCCGCGATGCCGAAATCGCTGCTGGTGATCGGATCGGGCGCGATCGGCATCGAGTTCGCGAGCTTCTATCGCAACATGGGCGCCGAGGTGATGGTGGTGGAGGTGCTGGAGCGTATCCTGCCCGTCGAGGACGAGGAGATCAGTACCTTCGCACAGAAGGCCTTCGAACGACAGGGCATGAAGCTGATGACCGGCGCCGCCGTGAAGAGCGCGAAGAAAGGCTCCGACAGCGTCACCGCCACGATCGAGGCCGACGGCAAGAGCCAGGACATCACGGTGGACCGCGTGATCTCGGCGGTCGGGATCGTGGGCAACGTGGAGAATATCGGCCTCGACGGCACCGGCGTGAAGGTCGAGCGCACGCATGTCGTAACCGACGAATATTTCCGAACCGGCGAGCCGGGCGTCTATGCGATCGGCGACCTGGTCGGTCCGCCGTGGCTCGCGCACAAGGCGAGCCACGAGGGCGTCATCTGCATCGAGAAGATCGCCGGCCTGAACGACGTGCATCCGATGGACGTGACCAACATCCCCGGATGCACCTATTGCCGCCCGCAGGTCGCCTCGGTCGGGTTGACCGAGGCGAAGGCGAAGGCGGACGGGCACGAGGTACGCGTCGGCCGCTTTCCCTTCATCGGCAACGGCAAGGCGATCGCCATGGGCGAGCCGGAAGGCATGGTGAAGACGGTGTTCGACGCGAAGACGGGCGAACTGCTCGGCGCGCACATGATCGGCGCCGAGGTGACGGAGATGATCCAGGGCTATGTCATCGCCCGCACGCTGGAGAGCACCGAGGCCGAGCTGAGCAACACGATCTTCCCGCACCCGACCGTCTCGGAGACGATGCACGAAGCGGTGCTGGACGCGTACAAGCGGGCAATCCATTTCTGAACTGGAGCGTGCGATGGTCGAGAACGTGTCTCCCACCCAGGCATGGGAGGTACTGCGCACCGATCCCATGGCGCGGCTGGTGGATGTGCGCACCGATGCGGAGTGGGATTCGGTCGGCATTCCCGATGTGTCGGAGACCGGAGCCAATCCGATCCTGATTCCATGGCAGATCGCCCCGACGATGCACGTGAACGCCGCCTTCCTGGAGCAGCTACGCGAGGCCGGTGCGACGCCGGAGCACAAGCTGTTCTTCATCTGCCGCAGCGGCGCGCGCAGCATGGCGGCGGCGCAGGAAGCGACGCGCGCCGGCTATGCCCAGGCGTACAATGTCGCCGAGGGTTTCGAGGGTGCCCCCAACATGCTGGGCCGTCGCGGCACGGTCAGTGGCTGGAAAGCCGAGGGGTTGCCCTGGCGCCGGCGCTGAGGCCGGCTTACGATCATCGTAGCGGGAGGGAGAGCGACCATTATGGCAGATACGGCAACGCTGGATCAGGGCCGGACGGTGGCGGTGGCGAGCGCCAAGAACCCGAAGGTGGTGCCGGGCCGGCGGGCATTCTTCAAGTACCACGATCTTGGCGTGACGGACGGCAGCAAGGGCCGGATGCGCGCCCAGATCACCAAAGCCGAACAGGGAATGTCGCAGCCGACCGGCTGGCACTATCACCTGTGCGAGTCGCAGTTGGTCTATGTGCTGAAGGGCTGGCTCGAACTGGAGTTCGAGGACGGGCCGGTGCGGCTGGAAGCGGGCGATTCGATCTACATCCCCGGCGGCACGCCCCACAACGAAAGCCGCACCGCCGATGCGTTCGAGATCCTGGAGGTTTCGGTACCGGCCGAGATGGCGACCAAGGCTTGCGATCCGCCGCCTCGGCGGGGGTAGCCCTCTGTCCCGACCAGGCTTGACCCGGCCATTACGCTGGCAGACGATCTTCTGGTCGGGTTCCGGTCCAGGGGGACAGAATGAATGCCGTGATCGGGTTGGTTCTTTCGAACCTTCCGGTGGTCTTCCTTGTACTGGCACTGGTCATAGCGGCGCTACGTCGCGGCCATGGAGCACCCGCTCGGCGATTCCTATCTTGGGTGCTGCTGCTGCCGATCGGCATGACATTCTTATGGGCGGCTTACTATCATCTCGCCGTTCCTGACCAAGCGGCTGCCTACATAGGCTGGCAGCCGAGTCCGTTCCAGTTCGAGGTAGGAGTGGCGGATCTCGCCATGGGGGTCGCGGCTTGCCTCGCCTTCAGCAGGCCCCTGTCCTTCAAGGCTGCCGTTATCTGGGTGGCATCGATCTCCCTGCTCGGGGATGCCGCCGGTCACGTTCAGCAGATGTTGTCCGCGGGCAATTTCGCGCCCGGCAATGCGGGCGGGATCTTTTACATGGACATCATTGTCCCGCTGCTGGCAATCGCGCTCTGGGTGGCCGCATGGCGGGAAGAGCGTCGTACTGGTCTGACCGGAACACGAGCAGTGTCTCGTCCGACTTTCTAAGCAGCCGCAAGCTGCAATCGGCGCGCGGCCCTGGCTCGGCCCATCAGCGGTAACAGCGCCCTCATCTCCGGTCCGTGATCGTCGCCGGTCAGCGCGAGGCGCAGCGGCAGGAACAGGGCGCGACCCTTGCGGCCGGTCGCCTGCTTGATGGTCTCGGTCCAGTGTGGCCAGACCTCGGCGTCCCATGGTTCAGGCGGCAGCGCGTCCAGCGCCGTGCGCAGCAGGTCGCGATCTGCTTCCGCCTCCACCACCGGGGGTACGATCTCGCCGGCCACCGCCTCCCACCAGCCGCGCGCCTCCACGAGCATGTCGATGTTGTCGCGCACCGCGGCCCAGAAGGCCTCGGTCGCACCCTGGGGCAGGCGGCTCGAGACCTGAGCGAATGAAAGCTCGCGCAGGATGCGACGGTTCAGTGCCAGAAGCTGTCTCGGGTCGAAGCGGGCCGGTGCGCGGGAGATGCGGGCGAGATCGAAATGCGCGACCAGCTCCGCCATCCCCACCGGCTCGAGATCGTCGGCGGTGCCGATCCGCGCGAGATAGGCGCAAAGCGCCTGCGGCTCGATGCCGTTGGCGCGCAGCTTGCGCAATGAAACCGAGTCCAGCCGCTTCGACAGTTTCCCGCCCGTCTCGTCCAGCAATAGCGGCAGGTGTGCGAAGCTTACGGCGGACGGGGAAGCGTCGAGAGCCGCGAAAATATCGGCCTGGATGGCGGTATTGGTGACGTGATCGGCGCCGCGGATGACATGCGTGACCCCGGTCTCGATGTCGTCAACCACCGAGGTCAGCGTATAGAGCGGCGTGCCGTCCGCGCGCACCAGCACCGGGTCGGAGACCGAGGTCAGCTTCACCTCCTGCGGACCCATCACGAGGTCATTCCACGCGACGGCGCCGTCGCCCAGGCGGAACCGCCAGTACGGGCGCTTGCCGCCCGCCTCGGCGGTTTCGCGCTGCGCCGGGGTGAGTTTCAGCATCGCGCGGTCATAGACCGGCGGCAGGCCGCGACGCAGGCGGCGCTCGCGCTTAGCGTCCAGCTCCTCCTTGGTCTCGAAGCACGGGTAGAGCCGGCCCGAAGCCTTCAGCCGCTCGGCCGAAGCCGCGTAGCGATCGAGCCGTTCGGACTGGCGCACAGTGTCGTCCCACTCGATGCCCAGCCAACGCAGATCCTGGCGGATCGCCTCCTCGTAGGTGGGACGGGAGCGTTCGGCGTCGGTGTCATCGATACGCAGCAGGAACCGCCCGCCGTGGTGGCGGGCGAACAGGAAGTTCATCAACGCCAGACGGGCATTGCCGGCGTGCAAATAGCCCGTGGGGCTGGGCGCGAACCGGGTCAGGATGCCACTCATTCACCCTCCTCTTCATCGTCCTCGCCGATCCGGCGCGGGTCGAGTGCCCGCCAGTCGCGTTCCTCGGTGCCCGCGCGCTGGTCGGCGAAGTCGCCCAGCTCGTTGCCGCTGCGCCAGCCGGCATCCCCGGCTTCCACCACTTCGGCGTCCTCGCCGTAGGCGAACCAGGCTTCCAGGACTTGCTTCGGGGTCGATCCGGGTGCGCGGCACCGCTCGACGGAATCGCGCACATAGCGGCGGGCGAAGGCGTTCGCCTGCATCAGGGTGGCGAAACCGCCGACCTCTTCCACGACGTTGTCCTGCGCCGGAGCCGAAAGGTCGTGGATGCGAACGCGCCAACCCCCGGCCGGGGCGAAAAGATCACTCGATTGCTGGGACATTGGAGAACAGGCTAGGCGTCTCCGCCACACGAAGCAACATCTTGACAGCAGGAGAGTCACGTTCGCGTGTCACCGCTGGCCGCGCGCGGCCGCCGCGCCGACCTGCAACGATGCAATGCCAGATCAGACCCCCAAAGCGGCCCATGTGGTCCATGCGCCGCCTCGCCGGCACGCCCATCCTCCCGGCCCGTGCGCGATGGTCATCTTCGGCGCGGCCGGGGATCTGACAAAGCGTCTGCTTGTGCCGGCGCTCTACAACCTTTCGCGCACCGGGCTGATCCCGGCGCAGTTCGCCATCGTCGGCGTCGATCTCGCCGACAAGACGGCCGAGAGCTGGCGCGAAAGCCTGCTCGACATGTTGCAGAGCTTCGTCGGCAATCCGAACAGCGAGAGCCGGATCGACCGGATCGAGAAGGACGCCTGGGACCGGCTCGCCGCGACCATGTCCTACGTGCAGGGCGACATCACGGATGCGGCGCTCTATCAGCGCCTCGGCGCGCATCTGGAGGAGGTGGCGGGCCAGCGCGGAACCGGCGGCAACGTGCTGTTCTACCTCGCGGTGGCGGACCGCTTCTTCGGAACGGTGATCGACCGCCTGGGCGCGGCCGGGCTGGCGAAGGATGAGCATGACCGCCAGCCTGACAAGCCCTGGCGACGGGTGGTGATCGAGAAGCCGTTCGGCCACGATCTGGACTCCGCGCGCGCCCTGAACCAGCGGCTGCTCGGCGTGCTGCGCGAGGACCAGACGTACCGGATCGACCACTTTCTGGGCAAGGAGACGGTTCAGAACATCATGGCGCTGCGCTTCGCCAATGGATTGTTCGAACCGCTTTGGAACCGCGACCGGATCGACCACGTGCAGATCACAGTGACGGAGACGGTCGGGGTCGAGCGGCGTGGCCGATTCTACGAGCAGACCGGCGCGCTTCGCGACATGGTGCCAAATCACGTCTTTCAACTGCTGGCGATGGTGGCGATGGAGCCGCCCGCTGGCTTTGACGCGAAGTCCATCCGCAGTCGCAAGGAAGACGTGTTCGCGGCGTTGCGCAGCGTTCAGCCCGACGATGCGGTGCGCGGGCAATATGGCGCGGGGACGGAGCTGGGCCGGGAGGTTGTGGCCTACCGCGAGGAGCCGGATGTCGCAGAGGACTCCAAGGTTGAAACCTATGTCGCAATGCGGCTATCCATCGACAACTGGCGCTGGGCGGGCGTGCCGTTCTATCTCCGCACGGGCAAGCACCTGTCGGCGCGCTACACCGAGATCGCGATCCGCTTCAAGCCAGCGCCCTACGCGCCGTTCGAGGACACCGACGTTAACGCGCTGCCGCCGAACTGGCTGGTGATCCACATCCAGCCCGATGAAGGGATAGCATTGCAGTTCGAGGTCAAGCGTCCAGGCGCCGTCGTCGATCTCGCGGCGGTGCAGATGCGGTTCCGCTACACCGACTGGTTCCCACCCGAACCGAATGTCGGCTACGAGACGCTGATCTATGACTGCATGATCGGCGATCAGACGCTGTTCAACCGCGCCGACATGGTCGAGGAGACTTGGCGCGTGGTGCAACCGGTGCTGGATGCGTGGCGGGACGCGCACGTGGCGTTCCCGAACTACGTCTCCGGCAGCGACGGTCCGGCCGAGGCGGACGAGTTGTTGCGCGGCGACGGACGGGAATGGCGCCCAGTGTGCGCGCCGCGCGACTAAGCCCTTATCAGTGCTTGAGAGGCCGATCCAGGCATGTGGCAGGGTTTGACACGCTTGGTTGCTCCCCTAGTGCCCGGAACCGTTGAACGGTGAAACGCATCGCCGAGGCTGTCATCGCGAGCCGCCTCTTGGCGGCGTGGCGATCCGGGCGGGCGACCCAGATGGGCGATACGGTGCGGCGGGCCTGGATCGCCAGGGCGCTGCGCGCCTCGCGATGACGGTTTCAGCAACTCATCGGTCACCGATAGGGAGTACCAGCATGGCCCATGCCCGTGTCCGGCAAAGCATGAACGTTTCGATCGCACCGGAACAGACGACCTTCGCGACCGACCGGTTCAGGTCCGGGCGATACAAGGACGCGAGCGAGGTGGCCCGTGCCGCCTTGCGGCTCGTTCAGCATGCGGTGGCACACCGGAGGGAGTTGCAGTCGCGGACCAACGCCAATGCGGCACTTCCTGGACGCTGAGGCCGCCCCAGGCGGCCCCGACTTCCTCGCCGGCGGCGGCCAGATGGGCGCGCTCATGCGCTCGTTGGACTGGGTGGCCACGCCGGTCGGCCCGCCCGAGACCTGGCCGCAGGCCCTCAAGACCACCGTCCGCCTCGTGCTCACCTCTCAACACCCGATGTTCATCTGGTGGGGCGAGGCGCTCACCTGCTTCTACAACGATGCCTACAGCGCCCTGATCGGACCGGATCGCCACCCTTCGGCGCTCGGGCGCCCGGGACGCGAGGTCTGGGCGGAGATCTGGGACGTCATCGGCCCGCAGATCGAATTCGTCATGGCGGGCCGGGGCGCCACCTGGCACGAGCGGCAGCTCATTCCGATCACGCGCGGCGAGGCGCGTGAGGATGTGTGGTGGACGTACGGCTATTCGCCGATCGACGATCAGGGCTCGGCGACTAGTGTTGGCGGCGTGCTGGTCATCTGCCGCGACGTGACCGCCGAGGTGCGGGCGGAGCAGGCGCACGCCGAGGAGGTGGATCGGCTACGGAAGCTCTTCGAGCAGGCGCCCACCTTCATGGCCATATTGCGAGGACCTCAGCATACTATCGAACTTGCGAATCCCAACTATATGCGACTTGTCGGCTATCGGGAGGTACTGGGCAAAACAGTCGCCGAAGCGCTTCCGGATGCGATCGAGCAGGGCTACCTCGACCTGCTCGACGCCGTTTATCGCAGTAAAAAAGCGTTTACCGCATGGGGAGCGAAATACGCCGTCCAAGTCACCCCTGGCGGACCGGTGAACGAACGATTTGTGGACTTCGTCTACCAGCCCATCACTGACGCGAAAGGCGAAGTAACCGGCATTTTCGTCGAAGGCGTGGACGTTACCGACCGCGCCTCGGCCATTACGGCCTTATGCGAAAGCGAGGCACGCCTGCGTGAGCTGAACGCCGATCTCGAACGGCAGGTGCTCGAGCGTTCTCATGTTCGCGGGCGCACCTGGCAGCTCAGCCCGGACTTATTGGGCGTTCTCAACGCGGACGGCTATTTCGAAAGCGCGAACCCCGCGTGGCGGGCGGTGCTCGGGTGGTCGGAGGCGGAGATCAGCCAGACATCTCTCTTCAGATTCATCCACCCTGACGATCTCGATCGGACCTACGCCGGATTCGAGGATCTCAAGCGCGGCAATCCGGTGCTCCGTTTCGAGAACCGCTACCGCCGCAAGGACGGTGAGTACCGCTGGCTCTCATGGGTTGCCGTGCCGGAAGGCGATAAATTCTATTGCAGCGCGCGCGACATCACGGCGGAGAAACATCAGGCAGCGGAGTTGGCCGCGCGCACCGTCGAGCGCGACCGAGTGTGGCGTAACTCCCGCGATCTGCTCGTCATAGTAGGGGCCGATGGCATTTTCCGAGCCATCAATCCGGCATGGACGGCAATCCTTGGCCACGATCCGACGAAGGTGGTCGGCCGCAGCTTCCTGGACTTCGTTTGGCCGGATGATGCTGACCTGACCCAGGGCGGGCTCGACACCGCAGCGTCGAAGAACGATCTCACCAATTTCGAGAATCGCTACAGGCACCAGGACGGCACGCCGCGCTGGATTTCCTGGCACACCTCGGTCGAAGGCGATGTCGTCTACGCCTATGGGCGCGACATCACGGCCGAGAAGGAGCAGGCCAGGGCGCTGCGTCAGGCTGAGGAGCAACTTCGGCAGGCGCAGAAGATGGAAGCGGTGGGCCAGCTCACCGGCGGTATCGCGCACGACTTCAACAATCTGCTTACCGGCATCAGTGGCGCGCTCGAATTGCTCCAGCGCCGGGTGGAGGAAGGCCGGACCGCCGATCTGTACCGATACGTCGGCATCGCCGCCGCCGCGGCGAAGCGAGCGGCGGCGCTGACTCAGCGGTTGCTTGCCTTCGCTCGGCGCCAGCCGCTCGATCCACGGCCGGTGAACGCGAACCGGCTGGTCGCCTCCATGGAGGAACTGCTGCGTCGCACGCTCGGGCCGGCGATCGAGCTGGAGATGGTGCTGGCCGGCGGGCTCTGGTCGGCGCTGTGCGACCCCAACCAGCTCGAGAGCGCGATCCTGAACCTGGCGATCAATGCCCGCGACGCCATGCCCGAGGGCGGCCGGCTGACCGTCGAGACCGCCAACGCCCATCTGGACGAAGCCTATGCCCGTGCTGAGGGCGGCGAGGTCCGGCCCGGGCAATACGTGACGGTCAGCGTGACCGACACCGGGGCTGGCATGCCGCCGGAGGTGGTGGCCCGGGTGTTCGAGCCGTTCTTCACCACCAAACCGACCGGCGAGGGCACCGGCCTCGGTCTCTCCATGCTCTACGGCTTTGTCAAGCAGTCTGGCGGCCATGTGCGAGCCTATAGCGAGCTGGGCCGGGGCACGACGATGCGGCTCTATCTGCCGCGGCATCGCAGCGGGAAAGAGGAGAGCACGGCCCCACCGGTGCCGGCCAAGCCTGGCGCCGCCAGCGGGACCGTGCTCCTGGTGGAGGACGAGGCGGCAATCCGTGCCATGGCCGCCGAAATGCTGGCGGAACTCGGCTGCCGCGTGCTGGAGGCGGCGGACGGCCCTGCCGGGCTGCGCATTCTGGAGGGCGGTGCGCGCATCGACCTGCTGGTCACCGATGTCGGGCTGCCCGGTGGTCTCAACGGGCGCCAGCTGGCCGATGCGGCGCGCGAACGGCGGCCGGCGCTGCCGGTGCTGTTCATCACCGGCTACGCCCATAACGCCGCCGTCGGCAACGGCGCGGCGCTCGACCCGGGGATGGAGATGATGACCAAACCCTTCGCGCTCGACGCGCTCGCGACCAAGATCCGCGGCATGATCGAGAGGGGCCCAGGCGGGTGGAGTGAACGGACGCGCAGTGGACGGTATCGCCGCGCTTGATCGAGGAGGTCCGGCCACGCGGGAAGACGGCGCGGCCTCGCACTCGGCAGGGGCCTTGTCGCAGCTTGGAACAAATTTTGGCAGAGACTGGATCCGGGGGTCCGCGAATCCGAATAGGCGCCGCACATGAGTTTGATCAACACCGCGCTGCTCGGACTGCGCTCAGTCCCGGATTACATCGCCAACACAGCGGTTGGCCTCGCCTCCGAACTCGGGCGAGTCATCGGCCGGCCCCTGCCGTAGACCAGCGTTATTGCGCCAGCGCCATTTGCGGGTCCGGCGTTGCCGCCTCCGCCGCTGCCTTCAGCGCCGGATAGAGCGAGCCCAGCGCGAGCAGCACGCCGTTGGTCCAGCCGAAGCCGATCTGCGTCGCATACTCGCCGCCGCCACCTTCGTCGCCGCCGGTGGTCATCACGTCGTATTTCTCGACGAGCTTGGCCTCTTGCTGGTATCCGGCGATGGTCTTCGCCACCCAGCGGGTCGCGATCTCCTCGGCATCGGCATCGAAGCCGTAATTGCGCAAGCCCACCACCGCGATCCATTGCAAGGGCGCCCAGCCGTTCGGCGCGTCCCATTGCTGGCCGCTGTTCACGAGCGTCGTGGCCAGGCCGCCAGGCTCCAGGAGCTGGCTCTCCGCCGTGCCTTCCACCGCCTTCGCTTGATCGGTCGAGGCGACATTGAGGAAGAGCGGATACAGCGTCGCCGCCGTCACGGCGCGCGTGGTCCTGCCCTGCCGCCAAAGATAATCGGTGAACACGCCGTCCTCGGCATCCCACATCACCCGCCTTATGGCCTCGATCCGATCCGCCGCCCGTTTCGCGTAAGCCGCCGCGTGCTCGACGTCGCCGCTTAGCAGGTAGCCCGCAGCAAGCGTCCGCTCGAGTTGCACCAGCAGGCTGTTCAGGTCGGGCGGCAGCAGGGCGAGCGTCCGGATGCTCGCCAGTGTCTTGCCGTCGGCGAGCCAGCGAGAGCTGAAATCCCAGCCTGATTTGGCTGCCGCCCGCAGGTTGCGCCAGACCTCGCCAGCCGGGCGATCCGACTGCGACGCGGTCTGCACGTCCTCCTTGTACGACTCGTCGCGCGGTGCCGGACGCTCGTCCCAATAGCGGTTCAGCACCGACCCGTCGAGCAGGCGCACCACGTGGCGCACCGCGTGGCCGGGCTGGGCCTCGCCTTCGCCCTGCATCCAGTAATCGTATTCAGCCTGGAGTTCCGGCAGATACTTGATATAGGTGCGAACGCCTTCCGTCTCGGCGATCAGCCCGACCATCAGCGCGAAGAACGGCGGCTGCGAACGGCTGAGATAGTAGCTGCGGTTGCCGTTCGGGATGTGATCATAGTGATCGATTTCGAAGGCGAAATCCTTGAGCATGTCGGCCGCCAGCGCATGCTGGCCGTCCTGCTCCAGCCCGAGCATGGTGAAGTAGCTGTCCCAGTAATAGATTTCGCGGAAGCGCCCGCCAGGCACGACATAGGGGTAAGGGAGCGGCAGCAGGGTCGAATAGGGTGGGACCGAAGTCGTCGACTGCTGTAGCACCGGCCAAAGGCTCGCGACGTAGTCGAGCAGGTGCTCTCCGTTTGAAGCCGGATTGACGGTCGGACCGGGAGGAACCGGTCCGGAGAAATACTGGCTGACAAAGCTGGCGAGATCGAAGTCGAGCGATGCTTTGGCGGTTGCGTAAGCCTGCAGGATCTCGGCGGGCGAGGCGGCGGGGATCAGGTCGGGAAACGTCTTGCTGTCCGGGAAGATCGAGGACAGCTCGACGTCTCGGTAGAGGGCGCCGTACTCGATCGACGGCGGCACCGGATAGTCAGGACCGACGCTCTGCGCCCGCGCGCCCGCCGCAAGTGCGCCCCAGATGCCAAGCACCGCGACCGTCCGACTCAGCCGAGCGTGCTTCATGGAACCACTCCCACCCCTCTGGTAACGTTTTTAATACAAGCGTAAGCGGATGCTTCTGAAATCACCTTTGTTTTACTGGTATGCAATGCGATCGACGGCGTTAGCGTCGTGCCGTGAGCCGACGCTCGTACCATTGCGCGAGCAGGGTGCTCGGGAACAGCAGGGCGAAGTAGATCAGCGCGACGACCGTATAGACCTCGAGTGGGCGGTACGTGGTCTCGGTGATGATGGTGCCCTGATAGAGCAGGTCGGGAACCGCGATGGTCGAGACCAGCGACGTGTTCTTGAGTTGCGTGATCGACTGGTTGACGAAGGGCGGCACCATGCGCCGCACCGCCTGCGGCAGGATCACGAACCGCATCATGCGCCAGCGCGACAACCCGAGCGCGCGCGCCGCGTCCCACTGCCCACGCTCGATCGAGACGATGCCGGCGCGGAAGATCTCGGCGTAGAATACGCCGGTGTAGAGCGAGAGCGTCGCGCCGGCGGCGGCGAGGGCGGGGATTTGCACATGCAGCAGCACCGGCAGCGCGTAGTAGAACCAGACGATCTGCACCAGCAGCGGGGTGCAGCGGAAGATCTCGATCAGGGCGATCAAGGGCACGTTCAGCAGGACCGACCGCGACAGGCGCCCCAGCCCGATGAGAAGGCCGAGCACCAGTCCGCAGAAGATCGTCCCCGCGGTGAAGGCGAGCGTGACCAGCGTGCCCCGCCACAACAGTGGCCAGTACTGGACGAGCGAGCCGAAATCCCACGTGTAGTGCATGTCGCGGGAGCTTAGGCGAGCGGCGCTTCCTCGGGGAATAGCACCCGCAGCACCGTCATCCACGGATAGCGCGGATCGAGCACCTGCCCGCCCGGCCCAGCCAGACGGCCCTCTGGCGTGACCGGGACGTGCTTCAACGTCACCGCGTCGTCGATGTTGCCGCCCACCACCTCGATCTGACCGGACTGGATGCCGACCACGATATCGCAATGCGCCGGGAAGTGCCCGGCCGGCAGGTCGTCATAGGTGAGGGCGTGACCGGAGGCGCGACCGGTGCAGATCAGATCGCCCGGACGCGGCGCGTACTCCGCGGGCCGCTCGGCCACGACCAGCCAGCCGGACGTTTCTCCGAGCTTCTGCTGCTTCGCCAGATCGATATACGTCGAATGCGCGTCGGAATACGGAAAGCGCGCTCCCGCACCGGCGATCCGCATGACGTAGGAGATGAACGCCGCCGACCAGGCGTAGTCGGAATCCTGGCTGGCCGGAAACACCATGCCCTGTCCGTCGGTCTTGCCGGTCCAGCCGGCATCCGGGCTGCCCGCGTCGAGGCCCATCCACCAGTATTCGCCGACGCGCTGCCACAGGCCGGGCTCGCGCTCCGGCTTGAGATCCGGCGGCGGGGGCGGCCTTGTGTCGGGCGGGTCATCGTCGATGGGCTGGCCGAACAGGCGCCATTCCCGCAACGCGATCGCCACCACCGCCTCACGCGAGATCGGCTGGAACGGAATGCGCGCGAAAGGCGGCACATGGGCATCCGGGGGCCCCTGGACACTGGCCGCGTGGCGGCCCGCGCAGCCGGCCAGCAGTCCCGCCATGGTGGCGGCCCCCAGCGCGCGGTGAAGTGCCCGTGCGGCGAGGGCGATCGAGGTTGAGCTGTGGGTCACGCTGCGGCCTGCCTTGAACCCATATGACCTGCCGCATCGCCCGGAGTCGCGTCAGCTTGTTTCAATCAACGCGCAAATGACAGACCGACGAACCAGAACATAATTAGAACTTTCCTGGGGTCCTTGGAAATCCACGACAAGCTCGCCCTACTTGCGGACGCCGCGAAGTACAGACGCGTCCCGCGCCTCGGCGGGCTTCTTCATCGACCGGTTCGCCGCGAGGCGCTGGTCCATTTTGACGCCGGATGGCTTCCTGCATTGGGACACGCGGCGTTTGGCCACCAGTGCCGGCCTCAACCGCCGCGGCCACGACAAAGAGCGACTGGCTTCAGTTTGTCAGGTTGAGCCCCAGCGCAGGCAGATCGACCTTGCCGCCGCATTCGTCCGCGATGACCGGCATCACCTCCTCGGCGAAGATCTGCATCTGCTCCTCGATCTCGGATCCCTCGAAGCCGCCGAGCTCGAACCAGCCGAGGAAGGCGAAATCCTCGTAGCCGCACTCCTTCTTCATCTTCATGATCTTGTCGATAACGAACTGCTTCGAGCCCTGGATTGCGATCTCGCGCTCGCGCAGCATCTCGGCCGTGACCTTCTTGTTGAGGTCGAACATCGGTTCGCCGAGCCGCGCGACGACCGCGCCGAAGCCGAACGGGCCGTAATAGTCGAATTGCAGCTCCATCGCGGCAGCGGCGCGTTCGAGGTTGCGCTTCTCGGTCTTGGGATTGGTGATATGGATGTAGCGGCTAGTCATGATGCCGCGCCGCTTCCGCGCGTCCCAGCCGAACTTGAACGCGCCGCGATCGTGCATGTCCGGCCAGTTCGCCTTCTCGGCGGCCTCGTAGTACATTTCGATGTTGCGGCGCAGCCTGTCGTTCGGCTCGACGATGAACACGCCGTTGATGCCGTGCTCGGCGGCCCATTTGATCGAACGCGGGCTGGTGAGTGGCTCCCAGAGCTGTGGGTGCGGCTTCTGAAGAGGCTGCGGAAACACCTGCAGCTCCTTGAGCGTGGTCGTCGTCGCCTGCACCGGATTGCCCGCGGCGTACATGTCGGGCGCGCCGATGGCGAGCACGTCGTCGAGCTTGCGCTCCACCTTGTCGAGCTGGAAGTAGGCGATGGTCTGCTTGTGGTTCCACTTCGTGTAGGTGGGCGGGATGGAGAAATTCTCGCCCCGATGCGAGAAGGACGGCTCGGTCCAGCACTTCTTTGCGAGCGCGACTGCTTCCTCGAAGGACTTGCGGTTGCGCTCCTGATCCTGGATCGTCGATCCGTACGGGCGGCCCAGCACCTCGTTCTCGCGCGGCTGATAGCCGCGGCCGAGGCCGCATTCGACGCGCCCGCCGCTAATCACGTCAAGCAGCGCGACCTGCTCGGCGAAGCGGACCGGATGGTGCCAGACGATGATGTTGGCGCACTGGCCGAGACGGATGCGTTTCGTGTTCGCCGCGATCGCCATCTGTGTCATCAACGGGTTCGGGCTCATTTCCGCGCCCTCTGGCTGGAAATGATGCTCGGTCAGCCAGAAGGACTGATAGCCGAGCTTCTCGGCCAGGATGCCCTGGCGAACCTGGTTGACCAGCGTCTCCTGCGCGGCTGCATGCACCTCCTTCAACGAGCCGTCGTTCAGGGTGATGCCATCCGGGGTGGTGATGATCGGCAGGCTTGACGCGCCATTGTTGAAGATCCCGATTTCAAGCATGTGTTTCCTCCGTTCTGCCGTCTGCCGTCCGGCCTCGTACTCGTCGGATGGCGGACGAGACTTGCTTCCCCCTTTTCCTGCCTTGCAGCGGCTGCACGATCGCCTTCACGCAGGCGATCCCGCGCACCCCGCCGGGGTTACGGCGCGCGAGCATAGGTCGGCTCGCGCGGGGAGGTAAACCCGCAGTGGTCATCCAGGCCGCGATGCCGAACGGTATTGCCTCGATCTGAAAGGCCGGGACTTACGGTTCCGCGATCATGCCGTCTGAAACAGCATCGTGTCCGCGGAATCCTTCAGGGCTCATCACCGGTCAAGGGCGGCCCCAGGAACTCCACGTTCCACTTCTTGCCGAAGGCGTTCAGAGCATCCGGATCAAGCTTGCCGTTCCGCATCACCTCGCCCAGGCCTGTGAAGAAGGCGACCGCGTCCAGCCCGGGAACGATCTGGATGAACTGGCGGGCAGGCTTGTCGGTGACATTGACAAAGGTATGGGCGGAGCCGCCTGGCGCGGTCACGACGTCACCGGGTTTCGCATGGAAACGGTGTCCATCGACGTCGAACAGGTAGCGCCCTTCCAGCACGTAGAAGATTTCCGCCTCGCGATGCCGGTGCAGGGGCGGTCCGAAGCCCGGCGCGTTCGTCGTCTCAATAGCGGTCAGGATTCCGCCCGCCGCGGCGGACGGAACGCGAACGCGCAGGTCGAGCCCGATCTGAGGTATCGAGATCGGCGGCTCGTTGTGTGGGGAACGCAAAAAGCTGAAGGTCATGTTTCGGGGTCCGGTTTGGTGCCGCTCATGTGCGCCTGCGAGACCGGCACGAAGTCGGCGGCGCCGAGATAGCGGCCGACGCTGATCTGGTGTTCGACCGCCCATTGGCGCGCCCGACCCAGCGTGCCGGCGCGCATTGCCTGCTCCTCGTCGCTCAGCCGCATCCCATCTCCCAGGGTTTGAGCACCCGGCATGGTGGGTGTGCCTGGACTGACATGTCAAAGTGGCCGCGCTTCAGGGGAGGGGGACGATGGCGAAACGCAGCGTGGACGTGCTGGGGCGCCACATGGCGTATGTCGAGGCAGGGCAGGGGAGCCATGTGCTGTTCCTGCACGGCAACCCGACCTCATCCTTCCTCTGGCGCGACGTAATGCCGCCTGTGGCCGAACGCGCCCGCTGCGTTGCTCCCGACCTGATCGGCATGGGCGATAGCGAGAAGCTGCCGCCCGGCCCGGACTCCTACAGCTTCGACGTCCACAGCCGCTTCGTGGACGGCTTCATCGAGGCTGCGGTCGGGCCAGACGCGCCGCTCATTCTGGTGCTGCACGATTGGGGCTCCGCGCTCGGCTTCGACTGGGCGCGCCGCAACGCCGAGCGGGTGCGCGGGATCGCTTACATGGAGGCGATCGTGCGTCCGCTGGAGGGCTGGGAGGAGTGGAACCCCGAGGCGGCGCGCATCTTCCAGGGCTTCCGCTCGGCGAAGGGAGAGGAAATGATCCTCGATCGCAACCTGTTCGTCGAGCGCGTCCTGCCCGGCTCGGTGATCCGGAGCCTGACAGAGGCGGAGATGGCCGAGTATCGCCGTCCCTTCGCCACGCGCGAGGATCGCTGGCCGACGCTTGCCTGGCCGCGAGCCATCCCGATTGCCGGCGAGCCGGAAGATGTCGCGGCGCGGGTGCGCGCCTACGCCGATTGGATGGAAGGCAACGACATCCCGAAGCTGTTCGTCAACGCCGAGCCCGGCGCCATCCTGATCGGCGCGCAGCGGGAGTTCTGCCGCGCTTGGCGCAACCAGAGAGAGGTGACTGTCGCCGGCAAGCACTTCATCCAGGAAGATTCCGGCTCGGCGATCGGGGAAGCCGTCGCGGCGTGGTTGGCGGCTCTTGGATAGACCCCGCCGGCCGACTGCGCTAATCACCCTGCATTCGGGAGCATCGCCGTGAGCCAGACCACATCGCCCGCCCTGGCGGCCATGCCGGAGAGGGCCAACAGCCTGCGCGCGGGGCCGGATGCGCGCGGCCGCTTCGGTGGTTTCGGCGGGCGATTCGTCGCCGAGACATTGATGCCGCTGGTTCTGGAGGTGGAGCACGCCTGGCGCGCGGCCAAGCAGGACCCAGGCTTCCAGGCCGAGCTCGACCGCTACATGGCCGATTATGTCGGGCGGCCGACCCCGCTATGGCTGGCCGAGCGCCTCACCCGCCAGCTCGGCGGCGCCAAGGTCTACTTCAAGCGCGATGAGCTGAACCATACCGGCAGCCACAAGGCCAATAACTGCATGGGCCAGATCTTGCTGGCCCGGCGCATGGGCAAGACCCGCATTATCGCCGAGACCGGCGCCGGCCAGCACGGCGTCGCCACCGCCACCATGTGCGCGCTGTTCGGGCTGCCCTGCACCGTCTACATGGGCGCCACCGACGTCGAGCGGCAGAAGCCGAACGTGTTCCGGATGCGCCTGCTCGGCGCCGAGGTGCGTCCGGTGACGTCGGGCGCCGGCACGTTGAAGGACGCCATGAACGAGGCGATGCGCGACTGGGTCGCCAATGTCGACGATACCTACTACCTCATCGGAACCGTCGCCGGTCCGCATCCCTATCCGGCGATGGTGCGCGACTTCCAGTCGGTGATCGGCGAGGAGGCCAAGCGCCAGCTCCACGAAGCCGAGGGCAGGCTGCCCGACGCGGCCGTGGCCTGCATCGGCGGCGGCTCGAACGCCATGGGCCTGTTCCATCCGTTCCTGGACGATCCGACGGTGCGGCTGATCGGCGTCGAGGCGGCGGGTCGGGGCCTCGATACGCAGGCCCACGCGGCCAGCCTCTCGCGCGGGCGTCCGGGCGTGCTGCACGGCAATCGCACCTACCTGCTGCAGGATGAGGACGGGCAGATCCAGGAGGCGCACAGCATCAGCGCCGGCCTCGACTATCCCGGCATCGGACCCGAGCATTCCTGGCTGCACGAGATCGGCCGCGTGGAATACGTCGCCGCCACCGACGAGGAGGCGCTGGCCGCCTTCCAGCTCTGCACCCGCACCGAGGGGATCATCCCCGCGCTCGAACCCGCGCACGCGCTGGCCCATGTGACGAAGCTCGCCCCCACGATGGGCAAGGACGCGATCATCGTGATGAATTTGTGCGGGCGCGGTGACAAGGACATCTTCACGGTGGCCGAGCATCTCGGGGTGAAGTTGTAATGCACCGGAGCGCGTTCGCGGCATGAGCCGCATTGCCGCCCGCTTCGCTGCGCTCCGTAAGGCGGGCCGGGGCGGGCTGATTCCCTTCATCGAGGCGTTCGATCCCGATCCCGCCACCTCCATGGCGCTGCTGCGGGGCCTGCCCGGCGCCGGGGCCGACCTGATCGAGATCGGCGTTCCCTTCACCGATCCCATGGCCGACGGTCCGACCATCCAGGCCGCCGGCAAGCGGGCGTTGCGGGCGGGCGCCAAGGTGGCGCGCATCCTGACGATGGTGCGCGATTTCCGCCGCGACGACGATGCCACGCCGATCGTGCTCATGGGCTATCTGAATCCCATCCTGTCCTACGGGCCGGAGCGGTTCTGCTCGGACGCCGCGGCGGCAGGGGTGGATGGACTGATCGTCGTCGATCTGCCGTCCGAGGAATCCGACCTGCTGCTGCCATACGCCACCGCGCGAGGTCTCGACGTCATTCGTCTCGTAGCCCCGACTACCGACGACGCACGGCTCAAGCAGGTGCTCGCGGGCAGTTCCGGCTTCGTCTATTACGTTAGCATCGCCGGCATCACCGGGACGCGGACCGCCAGCGCCGAGCAGCTCGCCCAGGCTATCCCGCGAATCCGGCGCGTGACCGACCTGCCGATCGCGGTGGGCTTCGGCGTGCGTTCGCCCGCTCAGGCGGCGACCGCCGTCGAGACGGCCGACGCGGCTGTCGTGGCCTCGGCGCTGATCGACACGCTGGCCGCCAGCCTCGACGCGCAGGGACGCGCCGCGCCCGACACGGCGCGTCGCGTACTGGACCAGGTCAAGGCGCTGGCGGAAGGCGTACGCGCAGCAAGGGCAACCGCATGAGCTGGCTCACCGAATACGTTCGGCCGAAGATCCGCACGCTGTTCACCCGCAGCGAGGTGCCGGACAATCTCTGGCACCAGTGCTCGGCGTGCCAGCAGATGATCTTCAGCCGCGACCTGGAGGCGAACCTCAAGGTCTGCCCGCACTGCGGCTTCCACATGCGCGCCTCGGCCGCCGAGCGGCTGGCCTGGACGTTCGATCCCGACGCCTACACGCGGATCGAGCTGCCCAAGGTTCCGGCCGATCCCCTGCGCTTCCGCGATTCCAAGCGCTACATCGACCGGCTGAAGGAGGCGCGCGACAAGACGCACATGGACGACGCGCTCGCGGTCGCGCATGGCACGATCGAGGGCAGCCCCGCCGTGGTCGCGGCCATGGATTTCGGCTTTCTCGGCGGCTCTATGGGCGCGGCGGTGGGCGAGGGCATCATCGCCGCGGCCCGGCTCGCCGTGCTTCAGGACGCGCCGCTGATCGCCTACACCGCCTCGGGCGGGGCGCGCATGTACGAGGGCGCGATCAGCCTCATGCAGATGCCGCGCACGGTGATCGCGACCGAGTTGGTGAAGGAGGCGTATCTGCCCTTCATCGTCGTGCTGACCGATCCCACCACCGGCGGCGTGTCCGCGAGCTTCGCCATGCTGGGCGACGTCCAGATCGCCGAGCCCGGTGCGATGATCGGGTTCGCTGGCGCGCGGGTGATCGAGCAGACAATGCGCGAGAAGCTGCCCGAAGGTTTCCAGCGCGCCGAATACCTGCACGAGCATGGTATCGTGGACATGGTGGTGCGCCGCACCGAATTGCGCGCGACACTGGCGAGGCTGATCCGGCTCCTGCGCGTGCCGCGCCCCGACCTCGATCCCGTCGCACTGCAAGCGGCCGAGCCGGTGCCCACGCCGGCCGAGTAAGCCCTGTCTACCGCGCGCATCGAGGGCGTCGTTGCCCGCCTGCACGGGTTGCACCCGCGCCTGATCGACTTGAGCCTGGATCGGCTGCGCAACCTGCTGGCCAAGCTCGGTCATCCGGAGCGGCGTCTGCCGCCGGTGATCCACGTCGCTGGTACCAACGGGAAGGGGAGCACCTGCGCTTTTTTGCGCGCCATCGGCGAGGCGGCCGGGTTGCGCGTCCACGTCTATACCTCGCCGCATCTGGTCCGGTTCAACGAGCGCATCCGCCTGGCCGGCCGCCTGGTTGACGACGACGGGCTCGCCGACGCCCTGGAGGAGATCGAGCGCGTCAACGCTGGCGCCCCGATCACCGTGTTCGAGGTCATCACGGCGGTTGCCCTGCACCTGTTCGCGCAGGTTCCGGCTGAGCTCTGCGTGCTGGAGGTCGGGCTGGGCGGGCGCGGCGACGCGACCAACGTGATCGCCCGCCCGGCTTCCTGCGCCATCACCTCCATCTCGCTCGACCATCGCGAACTGCTGGGCGAAACGCTCGGCGAGATCGCCGCTGAGAAGGCGGGCATCATGAAGCCGGAGGTGCCCGTTGCCATCGGCGCCCAGCCGCCGGAGATCGTCTCCGCGCTGCTGGCGCATGCCGCGCGAAGTTGGGGCGTCGGCGTGCCTGCGTGGGCGGGACTGGCGAATTACGGCGGCATCAGCGGGTGGGCTGCGGTACGAAGACGCACTCGGCACGCTGGACCTTCCCGCCCCGTCGCTGCCGGGGGCGCACCAGCAAGATAACGCGGGCATCGCCGTCGCCGCCTTGCGCGCCGCCGGGCTCGGCGTTCCCGACGCGGCCTTCGCGCGCGGTCTGGCGACAGCCGAGTGGCCGGCCCGGCTGCAGCGACTGCACGGGCCGCTTCGTGCGCTGCTGCCCCACAGTTGGGAGCTATGGCTGGACGGCGGTCACAATCCCGGCGCCGGCGACGCGCTCGCGCTGCAGCTCGAAGCCTGGCGCGACCGGCCGGCGCATCTCGTGGTTGGCATGAAGCAGTCCAAGGATGCCGCCGAGTTCCTGCGCCCGCTGCTTCCGCGCGCCGCCTCGGCCTGGGCGGTCGCCGAGCCGGGCCAGCATATGGCGCTTCCGGTCGAGGCGATCGTTGCCGCGGCGGATGGCGCCATGGCGATCGGGCCGCGCGTGGCGGACGCGCTTCGGGCAATCGCGAAAGGCGCTGGACTGCCGGGGCGAGTGCTAGTGTGCGGCAGCCTTTACCTCGCCGGAGAGGTGCTGAAACTCGACCCTGGTCAGTTTTCATATAATAACGATATTTCTTGACGAAGAAATAACGCCTATTTTGCTAACCCCTTGACGATACGTGCATTATCGCCAGTTTGTGACCTCCTCCGAGCAACTCTCTCCGGATTGCGGACCGCCAAGGTGGTAAGCACGCATGGGCCTCGCCGGAGAGTCCCCGTGAGGTTCGTGAACTCCGCCCCTAGTCGGGAGTGTCTTCGTGCTGGCGACGCCGGAACCGCATGGCTGCGAAACCATGTTGAGTGAAAACGCCACGATCCTAGTGGTGGACGACGACGCCGAGGTGCGCGAGATCGTCGCCGAGTACCTAATGGACTCGGGTCATCGCGTGCTCCAGGCCGAGGGCGGCCTGGAAGCGCTTCGGGTGCTGGATCGCGCATCGGACGTCGATCTCGTCATCACCGACGTGCGAATGCCGGACATATCCGGCATTGAACTCGCCGACCAGATCACGCGCGACCTTCCCTGCCCGAAGGTCATTCTCATTTCCGGCTACTTCGTGCCCCAGCAAATCAACTGGCGCGTGCTGCGCAAGCCTTTCCGCATGCATGAGCTTGAGGAAGCGATTCAGGCTGAACTTGCCTCTTAGCAAACCCCGCCGCTACTCTTGCGCCGATGAGGGAGCCCCATGGGATCGTTCCTCGACAGCGCCGGTTTGACCCCTCACGGGTTCTGCCTATCGTGGGAACCGGCCCTGGTGGCGCTGCACGTAGTTTCCGACGGGCTGATCGCGGCGTCCTACTACTCCATTCCAGTCGCGCTGATGGTGTTTCTGCTGCGCCGCCGCGATGTTGCGTTCCGCTGGATTTTTTGGGCGTTCGCCCTGTTCATCCTCGCCTGCGGCACGACGCACCTGTTCGAAATTCTCGTGTTGTGGCAGCCCTACTACTGGGGGCAGGGGGTTCTGAAGGCGGTGACAGCCGCCATTTCGGTCAGTACGGCCCTCTGTTTGTGGCCGCTGCTTCCCCACGCGGTCGCGCTTCCCTCGCCTGGAGAGCTTAAGGGGGCGAACGCGCGGCTCGCCGAGCAGGTCGAGCAGCGCGACGCCGCCATGCTCGCGCTGCGGCGTGAAACTGGCGACCGGCTGCGCGCCGAGGCGATGCTCCGCCAGTCGCAGAAGATGGAGGCGGTGGGCCACCTGACCGGGGGCGTGGCCCACGACTTCAACAACCTGCTGATGGTGGTCCAGGGCAACCTGGAGGCGCTCGGCAAGCAGCTTGGTGCCGAAGACCCCCGCCGCCGTTATATCGATCGCGCCACGCAGGGCGCCAATCGGGGCGCGGCTCTCATCCAGCAACTGCTCGCCTTTGCACGCCGCCAGAACCTGTTTCCGTCGCGTTTCAACGTGAACGATCGGATGGGCGAGATCGTGGAGTTGCTCCAGGGAGCGATCGGCCGGGCAGTCATTCTCGACTGGCGGCCCGATCCCGGGCTCTGGCCGGCGGAGGCCGATGCCACTCAACTGGAGACGGCGCTGCTGAACTTGGCGGTGAACGCGCGCGATGCGATGCCCCTGGGCGGCCGACTGGGGATCGTGGCCGACAATGTGCGAGCGACGACGGCGTTTCCAGTAATTGACGGCCATGGCGAACCGGGCGAGTACGTCCGCGTCCGTGTGAGTGATACTGGATGCGGCATGACACAAGAGGTTCGCGACTCCGCGTTCGAGCCGTTTTTCACGACCAAGCCCGTGGGCAAGGGCACCGGCCTCGGGCTGAGCCAGGTGTACGGGTTCGTCAAGCAGTCCCATGGACATGTCGCGATCGACACTGAGCCTGGGCGGGGCACGACGATCACGATCTGGCTGCCTCGTGCCGGACGGGCCGAGTTCGGGACCGTGCGATGACGGTCTATGAGGGCGGCCGCAGTCTCGATGGCGCGGTGGTCACGGCGGATGGCGCGCCGCTCGATCCGCGATTTGACATCCGGACCTTCAGCCGCGCCGGTTTCGAGTGGACCTATGAGGGCGACGGCCCCCGCCAGCTCGCGTTGGCCCTGCTGGCCCATCGGCTGGCAGATCCGGCGCGGGCCTTGGCGTTGACCGAACCGTTCATGCGTGCGGTGGTGGCGGAGCTCGACAATGCCTGGCGGTTGACTGGCGCCGATATCGACGCGGTCCTGGCAAGCCTGGAGCAGGGCTGAGACCCGGCTTCAGCTCAACAACGGAGGCCCGACGTTCGACACGCCGGAACCCCTCCCGCCGACCCCCTCCTGCAAGGGGAGGGGGAGAAGGAGAAGCAGACCGCCCTCAAGACTTCCTCTTCTTGCGGGAGGGAATGGGGGAGGGGCCCTGGTGCGTTCGAAGCGCCAATCCCCAACGGGCCGCTTGCCCCGGACCGCTCGCGCGGTCACAACAGACAGACTCACTCGGGAACTTGCCCATGCGCCCTCGCCCGCTATGCGCCGCCTTGATGGCCTCCGCCGCGCTTACCCTTCTCGCGCCGCTGCCCGAGCTGGTGCCGGGCACACTGGGCGCGCACCCCGCGCTGGCGCGGGGGGCGCCCGAAAGTTTCGCCGACCTCGCCGCGCGGCTGCTGCCGGCCGTGGTGAACATCTCCTCCTCGGCGGGCGTGCAAATGAGCGACAACGACCGGCCGGGGCTTCCGCCGGTGTTCCCGCCAGGCTCGCCGTTCGAGCAGTTCTTCAAGGATTTCATGGAGCGCCATCGGCCCGACGCCGCGCCCAAGCCCGACACCGACAGGCGCATGCAGAGCCTCGGTTCCGGCTTCATCATCGACCCATCGGGCTTGGTGGTGACGAACAACCACGTCACCGAGGGCGCAGACGACATCACCGTGACCTTGCAGGACAACACCTCGTTGAAGGCCAAGGTGCTTGGCCGCGACCAGACCGGCGACATCACGCTGCTGAAGGTTGACGCGGGCAAGCCGCTGCCGGCGCTGGAGTTCGGCGATTTATCGGCGATGCGCGTCGGCGACTGGGTGCTGGCGATCGGGAACCCGTTCGGCCTCGGCGGCACGGTCACGGCCGGCATCGTCTCGGCGCGCGGGCGCGACATCCATGAAGGCCCGTACGACGACTTCATCCAGACCGACGCGCCGATCAACCGGGGCAACTCGGGCGGGCCGCTGTTCAACATGGACGGGCAGGTGATCGGCATCAACACGGCCATCTACTCGCCCTCGGGCGGCTCGATCGGCATCGGCTTCGCCATCCCCGCCAACATGGCGAAGCTGGAGGTGGCACAGCTGCGCCAGTACGGCCACCCGCGCCGCGGCTGGCTCGGCGTGCGTATCCAGGAGGTGACGCCCGATATCGCCGACAGTCTGGGCCTGCAAGGCGGCGCGCATGGCGCGCTGGTGGCCGGCGTCAATTCGGCCGGCCCCGCCGACCAGGCGCATCTACGCAGCGGCGACGTAATCCTGAGCTTCAACGGAGCGCCCGTGAAGGACATGCGCGCGCTGCCGCGCATCGTCGCCGATACCGATGTGGGCAAACAGGTGCCGCTCACTGTGTGGCGCGACGGCAAGGAGGTCACGCTGCAGGCGCTGCTAGCCGAGAAGCCGGATGATGTGGAGAAAGCCGCCGCGACCCCTACCGCCCCGCCCCCGTCGAAACCGGCGGAGATCGCCGGCCTCGGCATGACCCTCGCGCCCATCGATCAGGCGGCTCGCGACCACTTCCATCTCGGGGCGGACCAGAAAGGGGTCGTGATCACCGACGTCAGCGAGGGCGGTGCCGCCGCCCAGCGCGGGGTGAAGCCGGGCGACGTGATCCTGGAAATGCAGCAGGGCGGCGAGGTCAGCACCCCGGAGGACGTTCGCCGCCGCGTGGAGACGGTGCGGCGCGAGGATCGTAAGTCGGTGCTGATGCTGATTCAGCGCGCGGACGGCATGAACTGGGTGCCGCTGCCGCTGGACGGGGGAAAGACGCCGGGTTAGGCGGGCGACCGCCGGCCATTCGTCTTACGCGGTCACCGGCTCCTCTTCAGCCAAGACCCGCTCCGGCGCGGGCGCCTCCAGCTGCCAAGGTACGCCGACAACGGCGAGGTCCGGTCCCCCGTTGCGCAGCAACGTCGCACGCAGCCGGCGTTCGCGATGCGTGTGCAGCAGCGCCTCCCACCAGCGCGCCTCGACCAGCTTCGGCAACACGACGGCAATGGAACGGCCAGGCTGCTGGCGCCTCAGCTCCTCGATCACCCGCAGCAAGGGTCCCAGCACGCTGCGGTAGGGCGAGGGCACGACCAGCAGCCGCGGCACCGACAGGCCCGCTTCGCGTGCCGGCTGCTCGACATAGCGGCTCCATTCTCCACGGATCCGGGTCTCGTGCTCCTCAGCGTCCGGCCCTTCTAGATCGGTGCAATGGAGCGCCGTGATGTCCGGAGACAGCCGGAACGCGTAGGCCACAGCCTTCTGGCTGATCCGGTCCCACCGTCCGACGGGGATGACGACCAGGGGAGGAGAGTGCTCGCGCAGGTCGAGCCGTCCTTGGCTACCGCGCAGGAGCAGGCGATCAAGTCCGGCATAGTAACTGTGTACCACCTTGAGCAGCGTCAGGGTCGCCGGGATCACGACAATGGTCAGCCAAGCACCCTCGGTGAACTTGGCAGCGAGGATGATGGCGAGCGCGGTCCCGGTCGCGACCGCGCCGACGCCGTTGATCCCGAGCCGCAGTCGATCGGCACTCCCCTTGCCTTCGCGCCGCCAGTGCATGGCCATGCCGGCCTGGCTCAATGTGAAGGACAGGAAGGCGCCGACCGCGAACAAGGGGATCAGCCGGTCGGTAATGCCGCCGAACGCGGCTAGCAGAAGCCCGGCGCCGGCCGCGAGGAACAGGATGCCGGCGGTGTAGACCAGCCGCCTTCCGGGCAAGGTGAATGCCTTGGGCAGGAACTCGTCGTGGGCCACCTGCCGGCACAGCCGGGGAAAACCCACGAAGCTGGTGTTGGCCGACAGGCACAGGACGGCGAGTACGCTGCCGATGGTGACATAGTAGAGCCAGCCCCGCCCGTGCACCGCAGCAACGAGCTGCGAGAGGACGCTTTGGTAGCCTTCCTTGGTCTCGTCCATCGCCATGACGCCGTAGGCTCGGGCGACATAGGCAATACCGAGCAGCAGCAGCCCGAGGACGACGACGATCGCCGTCAGCGTGCGGTGCGCGTGCCGGGTGCGGGGCTCCTTGAAGGCGCTGACGCCGTTGCTGACTGCCTCCACGCCGGTCATCGCGGTACAGCCAGCCGCGAAGGCGCGCAGCAGCAGCCAGATCGTCACCACCTCGGTTCCGTTCGGGATCGCGGGCGGTGGCAGGACCGGCGTGGGATGGCCGCCGCTGGTCCAGGCGTTCCAGGCGCCCGCGATCAGGATGAAACCCAGGCTCGCGATGAAGACGTAGGTAGGCCCCGCGAACACCAGGCCGCTCTCCCGCGTGCCGCGTAGGTTGACCAGGGTGATGAGCGCGAGCACGCCCAGGCACAGCGGCAGTGTGTAGGGATGCAACGCCGGGACCGCCGAGGTGAGCGCGCCGATGCCGGCGGAAATGCCGACGGCGACGTTGAGCATGTAGTCCACCATCAGCGCAGCGGCCGCGAGCAGGCCCGTATTGGTGCCGAGGTTCTCCTTGGCGACTGTGTAGGAACCCCCGTTGCTGGGATAGGCGTCGACGGTCTGCCAATAGGAGAAGAACAGAATGGCCAGCAGGACCAGGATCACCCAGGTGATCGGGCCGATCGCGCCCAGGCCCGCGGCGCCGAGTGGGACGAGGAGGGTGAGCGCGGCTTCCGGGCCGTAAGCGGCGGAACCGAGCCCATCGAGCCCCATCGCGGGCAGGCCTTCAAGCACGCCGATCCTGCGGCCCTCGGCCTCCCTGTTCGCCAACGGGCGGCCGAGAAACAGTTTGATCAGGAACATGAGACCTCGTGAGTGTTCGACTCTGGCCAGACGTGGGCCGTTGACATCTTAACTATTCGGCCGGCGCCCTTGACTGGACTGGTTCGCGAAATTTAGCGTGCCCCATGAGCGCACAAGGGTAGCAGATGCGGATAGCCATCGTCGGCGGCGGCATCGGCGGCCTGACGCTCGCCCTCGCCCTGCGGCAACGCGGTATCGCGGCGGAGGTCTTCGAGCAGGCGCCTGAGCTGACCGAGATCGGCGCAGCGGTGGCGCTGTCCGCCAACGCGACCCGAGAGCTGCGGCGTCTGGGCGTCCTCGACGAAATCGCCGTCGTCTCGACGGAACCGACCGAGCTGATCTACCGTAACTGGCAAGACGGGCATCGCATCGCGGCCCATCCCGTGCGCAAGGACTCCCGTTACCGGGACCGCTTCGGCGCCCCCTACTTCGGCATCCACCGGGCCGACCTACAGCGCATCCTCAGTGGCGCGCTAGGCGGCGCCGGGCTGCATTTCGGGCACCGGCTGGTCAACCTCGTCGATCAGGGCGACACGATCGGCCTCGAGTTCGCCGATGGCCGCGTCGAGCGGGCTGGCCTGGTGGTGGGAGCGGATGGCGTGCGCTCGATCGTTCGCCGGTGGGTGACCGGCGACGGGGGCACGGTATATTCGGGCACCAGCGCCTTTCGCGGTATCGTGCCCGTCGAGCGGCTTCCCTCGCTCCCCGATCCTCAGGCCATCCAGTTCTGGATGGGTCCGAACGCGCACCTACTGCATTACGCGATCGGCGGCGCGGGCGAGGCCGTCAACTTTCTCGCCGTCGTCGAGGGTCCGTCGGTCTGGCCGCGGGAGGACGCTTGGCTGGCCGAGGTCGAACCGGACGAGCCCATCGCCGCCTTCGAGCATTGGCACCCAGCCGTGACTGAGATGGTCGGCGCCGTGCCGCACAAGGTCCGTTGGGGGCTGTTCGGCGCGCGCCCCCTGCTGCGGTGGTATCGCGGCCGGGCGGTGCTGCTGGGCGACGCCGCGCATGCGATGCTGCCGCACCACGGCCAGGGTGCGAATACGACGGTCGAGGACGCGATCACCATGGCCGAACTCCTTGCCGGCGCGAGGTCGGTCGATCTCGATGCCATGATGGGTCACTACCAGGCGCTGCGGCGCGCGCGCACGCGGATAATCCAGCGCAGCTCGTGGGTGACGAACGCTCTGCTCCACCTACCCGACGGCCCAGCTTTGGAACAGCGCGACAAGAGGGTGTCCAGGTTCCCCGAGGATTTCGGCTGGATCCATGAGTTCGACGCGCTGGGTGCGGTCGCCAAACAGCGGGAATGATAATGGCAAGGTCGGTCGTTACTACCCGCCCTTTACCCCGCCCGCGGTCAGACCGGCCACGATCTCCTTCTGCATCAGTAGGGTGAGCAACAACACCGGGGCCGTCACCACCAAAGCGGCGGCGGCCAACGGGCCCCAGCTCACCTGCTCGAAAGTCAGCACGTTGTACACGGCTACTGGCAGCGTCCGGGTCGTGCGCCCGGCCAGGACCACGCCGAAAAGGAAGTTGTTCCAACTGAAAATGAACGACAGGATGGTGGCGACCGTGATTCCCGGACGCGCCAGCGGCAGCGCGACGTGGCGGAAGGCCTGCCAGATCGTCGCGCCGTCGACCAGCGCCGCCTCCTCCAGTTCGCTCGGCAGCGTCTCGAAGAATCCGATCATGATCCAGACCACGATCGGCACGGTGATGACCAGATGGGTGATGACGATCGGCACCAGCGTGCCGAGCAGCCCGATCCACTGGAACACCAGGAACAGCGGGATCAGGTAGGAGAGGCCAGGCGTCAGGCGGGCGATCAAAATCAGCATCGCCGCGCGCATCGCGCCGGTCTTGGCGATGCCGTAGCCGGCCGGCACGCCAATCGCGAGCGCCAGCGCGGTGGCGCTGAACGAGACGATGACCGAGTTGACCGTGTAGCCGAGGAAATCGTTTTCGGTGAACACCTTCACGAAATTCTCGACCGTCGGCGGCCTGGGGATGAACACCGGCGGAAAGGCCATGTTGTCCACCTCGTTCTTCAGCGAAAGGGACAGCATCCACAGGAAGACGAACGCAGCCGGGGAGACCAGCGCGAGGACCGACAGGCCGAGGCCGACCCGGCCGGCGGCGCGGCGGAGCCGACCGCGCCTCATTGCCATCGCGCCTGCTGGCGGACCGCGAGCAGCACCAGGCTGACGGCGACGATCAGCACGAAGAATACCACCGTGACCGCGCCCGCGTAGCCTAGCTGGTAGAAGGCGAAGGCCTGCTGATACAGGAAGAGGTTGATGGTCTCGCTCGATGTGCCGGGACCCCCGCCGGTGATCACATAGATAATGTCGAACGACTTCAGCGCGTCGATGGTGCGGATCACGCCGGCCACGACCACGAACGGCCAGATCAGCGGTAACGTGATGTGGCGGAAGCACTGCACCGGGCCGGCCCCGTCCAGCCGAGCCGCCTCGTAGGGATCGGTCGGCAGGCTGGCGAGCCCGCCGAGCACGATCAGCATGACCAGCGGAGTCCACTGCCAGGTCTCGACCATGACCAGGGTTGGGATCACGGTCCCTGGAGCATAGGTCCAGGTGGAGGGCGGCAGGCCGATCGAGGTCAGGATGTAGTTCAGCACGCCGAGCTGGGGATGGAACATCATCGACCAGACCAGCGAGACGGCAACGGGTGTGGCCATCATCGGCAGCACGAAGATGGTCCGCGCCAAGCCTCGCAGCGGAAAACGCTGGTGGAAGCACAAAGCCGCCGCCACTCCCAGGACCAGCGGGAGCGCGACCGCCAGGGCGGAGAAGTAGAGCGTTCGCAGCACGGCCCAGCCGAACCGCGGATCGGTTCCGAGGTGCCGGTAGTTGGCGAAGCCCGCCCAGGTGATCCCGCCGGAAGGGTCCCACTGATTGAGCGAGATGAAGATCGTGAATACCCAGGGGAAGACGATGACCGCGAGCACCACGACGGCGGCGGGGACCACGAAGGCCCAGTATCTGCGCGTGTAGTTGGTGGCGCGGGGGCGAGCGGGAAGGGCGCCCGCTCTCGCGGTTGCGGACACGTCAAGCCGAGTTCGACTTGTCGAGCACCGGCTGGAACGAAGCGGTCGCGTTCCTGAGTTCGGTCGCGACATCGGCGCCGAGCACGATGTTAGTCAGCGCGACCCCAATCGTGTCGCGGAACTCGGTCACCGGAACGATGACCGGAAGCCCGGAGCGGGCCATCTTCAGGCTGGCCTCGGTCGTATCGAACCATTCCTTAGGGAATTTGCTGGTCTTGATGACATCGGGCCGCGCGTAGCACGACAGCCGTGCCGGCGTGCCGGAGCCGGTGCGCAGCACCTCGGTCAACATCGGCTTGCCCGTCACCCACTGCACGAATAGCCAGGCCGCCTTCTTGTTCTTCGCCTTCGCGGGGATGCCGATGCCGTCGATGAAGGTGGCGCAGTTATGCGCCTTCGGTCCGGCCGGGACCGGCGCGAAGCCGACCTTGTCCACGACGCGCGATTTGGTCGGATCGATCAGCGGCGCCGAGAACCCGATGCCGTCCCACCACATCGCGGCCCGGCCCTGGCCAAACGTGGTCTGGCACTCGTTCCAGTTGAAGCCGACGCTGCCCGGTGGGCCGCACTCGCGCATGATCTTCTGGTACCACTTCCCTGCCTCGATCGCCGCTGGCGTGTCGGTCAGCAGCTTCTTGCCGTCCGGCGTGACCGTCTCCTGGTCCCAGCCCAGCAGGATGCTGTCGTACAGCACGACGTTGGCGTTCTTCAGCCCGCGCCCGACGAACCCGTACACGCCCTTCGAGGCGTCGGTTAGCGCGTGCGCCATGCTCATCATCTCGTCGAAGGTCCTGGGCGGACCGTTGAAACCTTTATCGGACAGCAAGTCCCGGTTGTAGAAGATGATGAACAGGTCCTGGTTGAGGGGCAGGACGTTGATGCCGCCGTCCTCGGCGGTGGCGACCGCCATCGAGGGCTTGCTGAAATCGGCCTGGTCGAAGTCAGGGGAGGTGAGGGAGGGATCGTCGATGTACGGCCGCAGATCCTGCATCCACTTCGCCTTCTCGATCAGCCGCTTCTGCACGTGCATCCCGACATTGACCACGTCGAAGCTTGGGCGGCCGGACGCCATCTCCAGCGCCACCTTCGGGCGCTGCTGCTGTTCGGGAATTTGCTCGAAGCCCACCGTGATGCCGGTAAGCGCCTCGAATTCCTTAAGGTGCGCGCGCGCCACGTCGCCACGCGGCGAGAGCTGGTAGTTGACTTCGATATGCTGGCCCTTGAACTGCTTCCAGTCGAACTTCGACTGCGCATTGGCCCGGCTCACGATGGCGGGCGTGGCCAGGACGGCGGCAGAGGCCTGGAGCAGGTGGCGGCGACGGATCATGACGACTTCCCCCGGTTGGCGCCGAGCATACCGGCGGCGGAGGGGGCGAGGAAGTGGTCTAAACCGGCCGCTCCCCCTTGATCGTCACGCGGTGGCCCGAACGGGTATGCGGCCAGTAGTCCCACATCGCGCGGTGCTGGGCGCAGCGATTATCCCAGAACGCGATCGAGTTCTCGCGCCAGCGGAAGCGGCACTGGAACAGCGGATTGGCCGCGTGCTGATAGAGATACTCCAGGATGGCGTGGCTCTCGTCGAGCGGCAGGCCGACGATCCGACGGGTGAAGCCGCGGTTCACGTAGAGCGTCTTGCGACCAGTGACGGGATGCGTGCGCACGACCGGATGCTCGGCGCGCGGGTAGCTCGGCTTATCGGCGACGCCCGCGTAGAGCCCGCGATAGACGTCCTCGCCGTCATGGATCGCGGTCAGGCCGGCGAGATAGGCCTTCATCCGCTCCGAAAGCGCCTCGTACGCCGTGTACATGTTGGCGAACAGAGTGTCGCCGCCGCGTGGCGGGCATTGACGGATGTAGAGGATGCTGCCCATCGGCGGCTCAGGGTCGCAGGACACGTCGGAATGCCAGCCCTCGCCATTGGCGCGCGGGCTGTCCTTGTCGGCATGGATGATCATCAGCTCGGGATGGCCCGGAGCGTGCGGGGCAGCCGGGTGGATGTGCAGCTCGCCGAAGCGCCGGCCGAAATCGAGGTGCTGGTCTTCGCTCAGGTGCTGGTCGCGGAAGAAGATCACCAGGTTCTCGGCGAGCGCGCGATGAATTTCGTCCATCTGCCGGTTGGAAAAACGGGCGAGATCGACGCCGCCGATCTCCGCGCCGATGATCGGCGTCAGCTTGTCCACCGCGATGGTCTCGAACGGCGCGTCCTTATCGGTTTTATGCTTGTAGCGCGGCCCGCTGCGGCTGTTCAGCGTGTCCATCACGCAGCTCCCGCAGCCCTATATCGCTCGATCACTTCGCGCCAGGCCAGCAGATCCTCCGGCCCGGCGATGCGCTTGGCCAGTCCCGCATTGGCCATCACCGGCACCGTCACCCGATGGATACCGGAGCGCGCCAATTCGGGGAGGGTATCGAGGTCGTCGGGTGCGCTGACCGTGATCTCGATCGCGCCCGGGTCGCGGCCGTGCTCGCGCGCGGTCTGGCGCACCAGGTCGAGCAGCTCGGGCGTGGTGCCGCGCGCGGGGAAGAACCCATCGCCGAGGCGCCCGGCACGTCGGGCAGCGGCCTTGGTATGGCCGCCGATGACAATGGGGACGGTGCCCTGCGCCGGCTTGGGGCGCATATGAGCCTTCTCGAAGCGGACGAACTCGCCGGCGAAGCTGGGCTGGTCCGATGTCCACAGCTCGCGCATCGCGGCGATGTATTCGTCGGTCATGCGCCCGCGCGATTCGAACGGCACGCCGAGCGCGTCGAATTCCTCCTTCAGCCAGCCTACCCCGACGCCGAGGATCACGCGCCCGCCCGACATGTGATCGAGCGTTGCGACCTGCTTGGCGCACAGCACCGGGTTGTGCTCGGGCAGGATGATGACCCCCGTGGCGAGCTTGATCCGCGAGGTCGCGGCGGCGACATAGGCCATCCACGTCAGCGCGTCGGGCAGCGCGAATTCCCACTCCTTGCCCGGCATCCGCCCGGTGGAGGAGTAGGGATAGGCCGACTGGTAGCCCTCGGGCACCACGATGTGCTCGACGGTCCAGGCGGACTCGAACCCGGCTTCCTCGGCGGCCTGCAACAGCGCGATAGCCTGCTTCGGATCGGTGTAGCGGCCGGTGTTGACGTAGCGCAGGCCGAACTTCATCGCTCGCCTCCCGACAGTTCCTTGAGCGGCGGCGTCTCGCCCGGCGGCAACGGCACCTGGGCCACGTTCAGCACCAGCGAAACCAGGCTGTAATAGCCGCAGGCACCGACCAGATCGATCACGCCTCGCTCCCCGAACCGGGCAAGCGCGCGCCCATAGATGGCATCACTGACCCCGCCAAAGTTCAGCAACTCGGTGGCGAAGTCGTACACGTCCGCCTCGTCCGGCTGCATCCCCTCCGGCCGCTTTCCCTCGGCCACCGCATCGGCCATCTCGGGGCGCATTCCGGCCTTCAGACCGAGCTGGCGGTGGGCGTAGAACTCGGACCTGCGCCATCCACTTGCGGCCGGTGATGATGATGGCCAGCTCGTTCAGCCGCGCCGGGATCGAGCTTTTGAAGCGGATGACCTCGCCCACCTTCTGCACCGCGTCGGCCAGCTCGGGGCTGCGCAGCAGGGCGTTGAACGGGCCGCGCAGCCCCGACCCGCGTGGGCCGGACTGGATTGCCTCGGCGACACGGCGCTGCTCCGGGGTCATCGTCTCGGGGGTGAGTTCGGGAAAGCGCGTCTCGGCCATGGCCTGTCCTCCGTTTCAGGGCGAGGCCAGGATCAGCCCGCCATCGACCACGATCTCGGTGCCGGTTATGTAGCCGGCCTCGTCGGAGGCCAGGAACAGCACGGCGTTCGCCACGTCCCAGCCGGTGCCCATCCGCCCCATCGGGCAGCGCGCGTTGCGGCTTTCGATCAGCGACGCGGCATCGCCCCCGGCGACGGTCTTGGCCAGGCGCTGCTCGACCAGCGGCGTGTGCATCAGGCCGGGGACGACGGTGTTGACGCGGATGCCCTTCTTGACGAACGCCCCGGCGGTCGAGCGGCTGAACTGGATCACCGCCGCCTTGGACGCGCTGTAGGCGACATGAGTGCGCCCGCCGTGCCCATCGTTGCGCAGGCCGGCGACCGAGCTGACATTCACCACCGCGCCGCCGCCCTGCCGTTCCATGGCCGGAAGCACGTATTTGCAGCCGAGAAAGGCGGTCTTCAGGTTGAAATCGATCTGCCGGTCCCAGACCTCCTCGTCCATCGTCACCGCATCGCCCGGGGCCGAGCCGCCGACATTGTTCACCAGCACGTCGATCCGCTTGAAGCGATCGAGGCAGGCCCGCGCCATCGCCTCGACCTCGGCCGCGGCCAGCATGTCGCAGCGATGCACCGCGCTGGTGCCGCCCTCGTCCGTGACGACGCGATGCGTCTCCTCGGCGGCCGCACTGTTGACGTCCACCAGGAACACCGAGGCGCCTTGCCGCGCGAGCAGCACCGAAGTCGCCTTGCCGTTGCCCCAGCCAGGGCCGACCGAGCCTGCACCGGTGATGATCGCGACCTTGCCGGTCAAGTCGAGCATAGGCGCCCTCCCGATTGCTGCCGCGGCAGGCTTACGCCGACCGCGCCGCGCGTTCCCTTGCGGCGCGGCGCGCACCGAACACGCGCAGGAATATCTGACGGAAACCGCCGGCGATCCCGGTCGGCAACAGGTACATGAAGGCCATCAGGATCACGCCATAGATCGCGCCCGGCGCCGCCTTGGAGATCTGGTTGGCGATGTTGGGCACGAACTCGATGAAGGCGCCGCCGAACAGCGCGCCGACGATCGAGTTCACGCCGCCGATGATGAGGCCCACGAAGAACCAGATGGAGATGAAGGAATTGAAGCTGTCCGGTGCCACGAACTGCACGATGATGGTGGTGAGCGAACCGGCGACGCCGGTGAACATGGCGCTGACCGCGAAGGTGCGGGTCTTCACGGCGGCGAGGTTGATACCCATCGACTCGGCGGCCAGCGACTGATCGCGGATCGCCATCATCGCCCGGCCGATCCGCCCGCGTGTCAGGTTCCACCCGAGCAGGAAGATCACGCAGCCGATCGCCAGGGTGAACAGATAGATCCACTGGTCGGGGTTCACGCCCAGGCCGAACGGCGCCTCCGCCTTGTCGGTCGTCAGGCCCTGCACGCCGCCGGTTAAGTCGGAAAGCGCGTTGACCTTCAGGATCTGCGGCGCCGCGACCGCGAGCGCCAAGGTCGTCAGCGCGAGATAGAGCCCGCCCAGCCGCAGCGCCGGGAAACCGACCAGGAAGCCGACCAGGGCCGAGGCCGCCGCCGCGGGCGGGATGGTCGCCCAGTATGGCCAGTTGTAGTTCGACATCAGCACCGCGGTCATGTATGCGCCGACCGCGTAGAAGGCGCCGTGACCGAGCGAGATCTGGCCGTTGATGCCGGTCAGCACCGTGAGACCCAGGATCGCGCAGGCATAGGCGACGGTCATCGACAGCTGGAACAGGTGATAGCCGTTGACCAGCCAGGTCAGCGCGACGGCGATGCCGACCACCACGACTGTCGCCAGCACGCGCCAGACCTCCAGCCTGCCTTCGGTGTCGGACACTGGTGCCTCGACCCGGGTCGCGGGCGGTCGGTTCGGCGCCAGATCGCTGTCGGGCATCGGGCTACACCCTTGTCTGCACCGCGCGCCCGAACAGCCCGGCGGGCTTGAGCAGCAGCACGGCGACGATGATGATCAGCGCAACGGTCAGTTTCAGCTCGGTGCCGACCACGTAGGCGCCGAACAGGTTCTCCAGCACGCCTACGAGGAAGCCGCCGACAACGGCGCCCAGCGCGTTGTCGATCCCGCCCAGCAGGGCGGCGGCGAAGGCGTAGGTCAGGATACCGAACATCATGTTCGGGTCGAGGAACACGATGGGGGCGACCATCATGCCGGCGATGGCGCCGATCGCCGCCGCCAGTCCCCAGCCCAGCATCAGCATCTGGTTCACCCGCACGCCGCACAGGCGCGACGAGGTGGCATTGAACGCCGCGGCGCGCATGGCCAGACCGAGGGTGGTATGGCGGAAGAACAGATAGACCAGCAGCAGGACGAACAGCGTGACTCCGGTCTCGCCCAGTTCGTGCGCCGAGATGAAGCCGTGCAGCATCGGCTGGCCGCCGCCGAAGGGGGAGGGGAAGGGCTTGATGATGTAATCGAAGATCCAGCCGTCCATGGCGTTGATGATCAACAGCAGGCCGATGAACACACCGACGGCGGACAGGATCGGCGCGTTGGTCATCGGCCGGATCAGCACCCGCTCGATGACGATCCCCATGATGAAGGAGACGATCACGGTGATGATGAAGGCGCCCCAGTACGGGACCCCTCCGTTGATCAGCGTCAGGCAGATATAGGTGGACAGGGTCGCCATCTCGCCTTGGGCGAAATTCACATGGTGCGTCGCCTGGTAGATCATGACCAGCGCCAGCGCGACCGCCGCGTAGATGCTGCCGCTGGCGAGCCCCGAGATGATCTGGTGCGCGAGTCCGGTCACGGATTGCTGTCTCCTATCGGAGTGGCCCTCACCCGCCGCGCGTCGCGCGGCGACCTCTCCCGCAGGCGGGAGAGGCGGAAAATCGCCTTACCTCTCCCGCCTGCGGGAGAGGTCGGCGAGCGCAGTGAGCCGGGTGAGGGCGCGCCCATCAATAGCCCAGATACGCGCGCCGGACCGCCTCGTCCTTGCGCAGATCCGCGGCCGGGCCGGAGACGACAATGCGCCCGGTCTCCAGCAGATAGGCATGATCGGCGAAGTCCAGCGCCACCGAGCTGTTTTGCTCCACCAGCAGGATACTGAGCCCCTCCTCGGAACGGATACGTTGCAGGATCCTGAAGATGTCCTGCACGATCAGCGGCGCAAGACCGAACGAGGGTTCGTCGAGCAGCAGCAGCTTCGGCTTAACGAGAAGGGCGCGGGCAATGGCCAGCATCTGTTGCTCACCGCCCGACAGCGTGCCCGCCTGCTGGCGGTAGCGTTCCTTCAGGCGCGGGAAGTAGCTGAACATGTGCTCGAAGTCTCGCGCGACGCCCTGCTTGTCGCGCCGCGTGTAGGCGCCGAGGCGCATGTTCTCCTCGACCGTCAGCTCCATGAAGGTGCCGCGGCCGTCCGGCACATGGCCGACCCCGCGCCGCACGATATCCTCGGCCGACGCGCGGTCGATGCGCTCGCCGCCCAGGCGCACCTCGCCAAGCGGGCGGATCAGCCCGCAGATCGCGCGCAGGGTGGTGGTCTTGCCGGCGCCGTTGGCGCCGAGCAGCGTGGTGGTCCGGCCCTGCTCGACGTCGAAGTCGAGCCCGTGCAGGACCTTCGTCTGGCCATATCCGGCGTGCAGACCGCGCGCCTCAAGCAGCGCCGGCATGTTGCCTCGCCTCGTCCTCGCTCTCGCCCAGATAGGCGCGGATCACCTCGGGCTCGCGGCGCACCTCGTCGGGCGTGCCGTCGGCGATCTTCCGGCCGAACTCCAGGGCAACCACCTTATCGGAGATGCTCATCACCATGCTCATGTGATGCTCGACCACCAGCACGGACATCTCGAAATGCGCGCGGATCTGCTGGATCAGCGCCGACAGCTCGTCCACCTCGCTGTGATTGAGGCCGCCCGCAGGTTCGTCGAGCAGCAGCAGCTTCGGCGCCCCCATCAGCGCGCGGCCCAACTCGACCCGCTTCTGCGTGCCGAACGGCAGGCCGCCCACTGGCAGGTCGGCCACGTTCTCCAGCGCCAGCAGGTGCAGCAGGTCACGCAGCCTGACCCGTGCCGCGGCCTCCTCCCGGCGGACGATCGGCAGCCGGAATGCGTTGGCGATGAAGCCGGAGCGGGCGAGGTGATGGCCGCCGACCAGGATGTTCTCGCGGACCGAAAGCCGGCTGAACAGCGCCACGTTCTGGAAGGTGCGGCCGATGCCGAGCGGTGCCATGCGGTAGCGCGCCGCCCCGTGGATCGACTTGCCCTCGAAGAGGATGTCGCCCTCGCCGTAGCGATAGATCGCGCTGATGCAGTTGAAGCACGTCGTCTTGCCCGAGCCGTTCGGGCCGATCAAGCCGCAGATCTGCTTGTGTCCGACATCGAAAGACACGCCGGCCAACGCAACAACGCCGCCGAACCGGACAACGACGCCTTGGACGCTCAGTAGCGGGACGCCTGCGCGGGCAGCGGTATCAGCCATGCGAAGCCGCGTGATAGCGCGCGCGTCCCGCGCAGCCTGGATTTCCCATCCGCTCCCCCCTGTCGGTGGCGCCATGCCTTCATGCGTTCGCGGCGCGTCAGCCCTGCGCAGGCAAGGTGACGAAGCGCGGCGGGGGAGTCAACGGGCGGCGGTGTCGGCAGTGTCTCCCGTTTGAATTGCCGCGAGGCGCGGGACGGCGGAACTTTCGCGGTCTAACGGAGGTCGCCGCCTATGGCCACGAGTAACGAGATCATCCTGGTCGCGGGCGTGCTCTGCCTCCTCGCCATCTTCGCCGGGCTGATCTCCGCGCGCATCGGCACGCCGCTGCTGCTGGCCTTTATCGGGCTCGGGATGCTGGCGGGCGAAGACGGGCCGGGGGGCATCCGGTTCGACGACTTCCGGGCCGCTTACCTGATCGGTAGCCTGGCTCTCGCGGCCATCCTGTTCGAGGGCGGTCTCAGCACCGAGCGCGGCATGATCCGCCAGGCGCTCTGGCCGTCTGTTGCCCTTGCGACGGTCGGGGTTGTGATCAGCGCAGGCATCGTCGGCGCCGCGGTCGTCCTCCTGTTCGGAGTGTCCTGGCCGGAGGCGCTGTTGCTCGGGGCGGCCACGGCGCCGACCGACGCGGCGGCGGTCTCCGTCCTCCTCCGACTGTCACGTGCGGACGTGCCCTCGCGCGTGGTGGCGGCACTTGAGGTCGAGTTCGGGGCTGAACGACCCCATGAGCGTGTTTCTCACCGTGGCGCTGGTCCAGGTCCTGACGGCGCCCGAGGGCATGGGAGCTGGCCACGCGGGACTGCTGTTCCTGGAGGAGATGGGCGGCGGCACCGCCATCGGGCTGGCCAGCGGCTACGCCCTGCTCTGGCTGTTTCGGCGGCTGCGCGTGGAACGGTCGGTGTTTCCAGTCCTCGCCGTTGGCGGCGCGCTCGCGATCTTCGGCGGGTCGCAGATTCTCGGCGCCAGCGGCTTCCTGGCCGTCTATCTGGCCGGAGTGATCGTGGGCAACAGCGAGCACCCGGCCAGGCAACCCGTCACGCGCTTCTTCGGGACGCTCGGCTGGCTGGCGCAGATCGCCTTGTTCCTCATGCTCGGCCTGCTCCTCACGCCGCACGAATTGCCGCCTATTATCCTGCCCGCGCTCGCGGTGTCGGCGGTGCTGATGCTGATCGCCCGGCCCATCGGAGTCATGGCATGTCTGCTCCCGTTCCGCTGGACGGCACGGGAGGCCGGGTTCGTCGCCTGGGCGGGCCTGCGCGGCGCGGTGCCGATCTACCTGACCATCATCCCGCTGCTTACAGGTGTCAGAACCGGCGAGACGCTGTTCAACATCGTGTTCGTGGTGGTGATCGTTTCCGTCGCCGTCCAGGGATGGACCATCACGCCGGTAGCGAGAGTGCTCGGGCTGGAGGCGGACCAGTCTGCACGCGAGGCGTCGTCAGGATGAGCGCCGCCTTGGGTCGGGATCCGAGATCGAGCGCTACTTGGGAGTCCGATGCGGTGCCAGCCAGCCCATGCGCGCGTCGGACACGCTGTCCGTGCTGGGCAGGTAGGGCTTTATGTCGAGCAGCTTCGTGCCGTCCACGCAATCAAGATAGCGCAGCCGCAAGGTCAGCTTGTCGGCGAATCCATCGAAGGCCACGACCGAAAGCCCGATCGGGTTGGGCCGATGCGGCGCGCGGGTGGCGAACACCCCGCGCGGGGCGGGATCGAAGGGCGGGGTCACGATCAGGGAAGGCTCGCCCACCTGATCCAGCCAATAGAGGACGATCAGATGGCTGAACCCGTCCACGCTGCCGAGCCCTGGGCCGAACTCGGGAAACAGCCGGGCCTCACAGCGCGGAGGCGGCTGCGGCTGGCGCCCATTGCGCGGGCACTCGGCCAGGCTGCGGAAGGGTGTGTGCAGGAAGCCGATCGGGCGGACCGGGAAGGGCGGAAGCATCCCGCATGGTCAGCTTCCCATCCAGCGCGCGCAAGCGCCTTCTGCCCGCGCGCGCCAAGTTCGGCGTCGTCCACCTGAATTCCCGTCCTCGCGAGGATGACGGAGTCCGGCCAGTCACCAACGGGAATCCGCAGCCTTGACTCCTTGACGTCGGCCAGCGTGCCTGGATGCGTCGCTGCTGGAAACGCCGAGTTCGGGAGGCCGCATGGTGGTGAAGCGTATCGTGGCGAACATCGCCGCCAGCCATGTTGGCAATGCAAAATCCTTCTACGCGGACATTCTCGGATTGCACCTGGTCATGGACCAGGGCTGGATCCTGACTTTCGCGGCCGACGAGCCGGTCGCGCCGCAAATCAGCGTCGCGATCCAGGGCGGATCGGGCACGCCAGTACCGGACCTTTCAATCGAAGTGGACAACCTCGCGGAGGTCCACCAGCGTGTCCTGGCCGCAGGATTGCCGATCGAATACGGCCCGGCGAGCGAGCCGTGGGGCGTCAGGCGCTTCTATGTTCGCGACCCTTTCGGGCGCCTGCTCAACATCCTCGCTCATGAACTCGTAAATGGCACTTAAGGTCGGCCCTCCACCCGAGCCCACCGGCGCCGAGCGTTTCGCGTGGTTGCAACCAATGGTCAGGTCCGTGGCACGCCCAGAGCCAAGCTGACCGCCTGGGCTAACCTGTCGCGGGGACGGCGATCCGGCCGGAGCGTGGCGGAGTAGTGCCAAAGCTGCGGTATCAGCGGGCCTCCTGGACGTGCGCCTCCAGGAACCACAGCGCCTTGTCCAGGCCGCGCGATGCCTCGGTAAAGATGTTAGCGGTCGTCCCGATAGCCGTGCCGCCAAGCTGGACCGCACGCCCCGCCATCGTGTCCACCCCCCGTGTCGACCTGACAGAGGAACATGTCCAGCATCTCGTGACTCGCGGTAAAGCGCAGGCCCTTCAGGTTCCAGTGCGCCTGCTTGGTGATTAGCGCCAGATCGAGGGCATCGGCCAGCCTGGTGTTGAGCAACTCGATCGAGGCCTGCTAGGCATTCGCCTTCTAGTCGTTCTTCGTCTCATGCGTCCGCATCACGTCGTTCCTTGCTCCGTGCTAGCGCGACATGGGGCCCTGCCGGCCATCGGCCAGCTCATCACACGACGTTGCGCCCCGGTGGGCGCCGGGCCGCGGGCCGGATCGACGGCGATGAACCGCGCTGGCGGCGGACCCGCGGTCTGGAACGTGGCGGCCTGGGACAGTACGATGCGGTCGCCCGGCGATAGCCGGGCGTCCTCGCGCAGGTGGTCGGTCCAGCTCTCCATCGACCACGCCTCGAGGAAGCCCTCCGGGTGGGCGACGTCCTCGTAAAGCTGCCATGATGCGGCGCCGGCGCGGCGCCGCACGCGGCGGATTTCGGCCATTATCGCCAGGAAGTCGCCGCGCTGGCCGGGAGCGACGAGGTAGTGTCGCGTTTCGAGCACCCGCTCCCGCCCCTCCGCCAGCACCGGCGCCAGCTCGGCGGCGGGCGCCTCCGGGGCCGGCTCGCCCTCGCCCTCCCGCGGCGAGGGAGAGGTCGGCGTGTCCAGGGCGAAAACGCGCATCGGGATCGCCAAGGCGCCGCCGAGCGAGGCGGCGGCGAGCAGCGCGGAGGACAGTCCGATCCGTCCGCCGAGCCAGCCCCAGCCGACGGAGCCCAAGGTCAGGGCGCCGTTGAACGAGAGCTGATAGATCCCCAGCGCCCGCGCGCGCACCCAGGACGGGCAGACGAGCTGTGCCGTCGCCTGCGTCATGGCGAAGGCGGCCACCCAGCCGGTGCCGAACAGCGCCATCCCCGCTCCCGCCACGCCCCAATGCCGGGCCACACCGAGCATTGCCATGCCCGCGCAGGAGGCGAGCGTGGCGACGAAGACCATCGTGCCGCGCGACATGAAACGCGCCAGCCTCGGCATGATCAGCCCCGATGTCACTCCGCCGGCGCCCATCAGGCCGAGGATCAGCCCGAACATGCCCGGCCCGAGGCCGAGCTGCTCGCGCACCACCAGGGGCAGCAGCGCCCAGGGCGCGGAGGCGGGCAGGGCGAAGGCGAAGCAGCGCAGCATCGCGCTGCGGATCAGCGGAGTATTGCGCACGAAGCGGGCGCCGGCCCGCATGGCCGAGAGCAGGTGCTCGCGCGGCAGCGCCGTGCGCTGGGTGTGTCGCCGCCCGCGCCACATAGACAGCGCCCCGATCACCGCGACGAACGAGCAGGCATAGAGCGAGAAGGCCAGCCCCGAGCCGCCGAGCAGCACCAGCGCGCCGGCCAGCGCCGGCCCCAGGGCGCGGGCCAGGTTGAAGCCAATGCCGCCGAGCGCGATCGCCTGCACGAGGTCACCGCGCGGCACGAGGTCGGGGATGATCGCGCTCCAGGCCGGGGCGGTCAGCGCCCCGCCGATGCCGATGGCGAAGGTCAGCGCGAGCAGGTTCCAGGCGGTGGTCAGATGCAGCAGAGTCAGCGCGGCGAGCAGCGCCGCCGATGCCATCATCCAGAGCTGGGTGCCGATGAGGAAGCGCCGGCGATCGACGATGTCGGCCAGCGCGCCGCCGGGCAGGGCCAGCGCGAAGCTCGGCAGGATCGTCGCCACCTGCACCAGCGCCACGATCAGCGGCACCGGAGCAAGGCTGGTCATGAGCCAGCCGGCGCCGGTATTCTGTAGCCACAGACCGAGCGAGGTAACGACGTTGGCCGTCCATAGCCGCCGATAGGCGGTATGGCGCAGCGGGGCCAGCGCCGGCGGCAGCCGGGTCATGGCAGGGCGGCCGTCAGGCGAATGCGGATCACCGGGCCGACCATGAACGGCCGCGCGTCCATCCCCCACAAGGAGCGTCGGACATCCGCCTGCGTGACCACCCCATGCTGTGTCCACGCGAGCGTGGTGCCAAGCGGCCGGGTCACGCCACGCATGGTGAGCCGGCCCTCTGCTGTCCCCGGGCTGGTGCAGACCCCGGTGAAGGCCAGGGTCGGGAACCGCGCCGTGTCCAGGAAATCGGGACCGAGAATGGTGTCCCGCATCGTGGCATCCGTTGTCTGGAGGCTGTCCACCTGCGCGGTCAGCATCGCCGTGCACCGGCCATTCTGGGCGGGGTCATAGGTCAGGGTGCCTTCGAAACGAGCGAATTGCGCGTCGATCGGCACGAGGCCCATCGCATAGGCACGGATCGTGAGCGTGGCGGCGGGCGGGGCGAGGCGCAGCGTACGCGGGGTCGCGGCTGCGAGCGTGGGCGCGAGCAACAGGGCCGCGGCACAGGAACACCAGGAAGCGGAGCGCATGGCGCGCTTCTAGCAGCCCACGCCGCGTCGCGGGTGAAACAAATGTCGCCGCCTTGTGAAACGGACCGGCCGGCGCGAGGATGGCGCATGGCGATCCTGATGTATGACCTCGCCGGAGCGGACCCGGCGCTGCGGCTCAGCCCGTATTGCTGGCGCACCCGCATGGCGCTCGCCCACAAGGGGCTGCCGGTCGAGACCATCCCGTGGCGCTTTCGCGAAAAGGACAAAATTGCCTTTTCCGGTCAGGACAAGGTGCCGGTGGTCCGGGACGGCGAAACGGTGGTCAGCGACAGCTTCGCCATCGCCGCGTATCTGGATGACCGCTATCCCGATCGGCCGAGCCTGCTGGGCGACGCCTTGGGTCGGGCACACGCACGATTCTTGAATGCCTGGTCGGACGGCGTCCTGGTCGGCGGCATCGCCCGGCTGATCGTGCGCGACCTTCTGGATGTGATCGACCCGGCCGACCGCGCCTATTTCCGCCAAAGCCGCGAGGCGCGGTTCGGCGCCACGCTCGAGGAGGTGCAGGAGGGGCGCGAGCAGCGCGTTGCTGCGTTCCGCGCGACATTGCAGCCGGTGCGGACGGTGCTCAAGGCGCGGCCCTGGCTCGGCGGCGCCACGCCGAGTTATGCCGACTATATCGTGTCCGGCACGTTGCAATGGCCCCGCTGCACATCGGCCTTCCCGCTATTGGCCGAGGCCGACCCGATAACGGAGTGGCGGGAGCGGTGCCTCGACCTGTTCGACGGCCTAGCCCGGCGGGCGCGCGGCGTCGCCTGATCGCGGGCTCAGGCGCCGATCAGGTGCACTGCGAGCTCGCGTTGATGCGGCGCGCGACGATGCTCGACCAGGTAGATCGCCTGCCAGGTGCCGAGCGCGAGGCGACCACCCTGGATCGGCACGGACAGCTGCGTGGGCAGGAGCGCCGCGCGGATGTGCGCGGGCATGTCGTCCGGCCCTTCCTCGGCATGCCGATAGACAGCGTCCTCGGGGGCGAGGCGGCGCAGGAATGCCTCCAGGTCGGCGCGCACGTCGGGGTCGGCGTTCTCCTGCACCAGCAGCGAGGCCGAGGTGTGACGGCACCAGATCGTCAGCAGCCCGTCGGCAACTCCCTGGCGCATCACCCAATCGGACAGCGCGCCCGTCAGGTCGAGGAAGCCCTGGCCGTGCGTGCCGACCCGCAGCCGATCCAGGGCCTGTCGCAAGACGCGCGTCAACGCTTCAGGGCGCCGCGCAGCCTGTCCTTGACATTGCCCCAGCCCGATTGCGCCTTGCCGGCGGCCTTGTCGCTCTTGCCGGCGGCTTCGGTGCGTGCATCGCCGCTGGCCCGACCGAGGCTCTCCTTGATCGATCCCGCCGCCTGGCGGAGCTTACCCTTGATCTGGTCCTTGTCCATGTTTGCTGTCCTCTGGAAGCACTCTGTATCGTCGCGGCCGGACGGGGTTTAAAGCCGCCAGCGCGAAACGTCCCGCGAGAGACGGGAATCAAAGCATCGTGTTCAGTGCGCGCCGTATCGAGCACCGGAGTGGCCAGCCCATGTCGAAGCCTCGATTCCACGGTTTGCGAATCGCTGACATCACACGGGAAACCGCCGACTGCGTGTCGGTGGCCTTCGTCATCCCGCCCGCGCTCGTCTGTGCCTACCGTTTCACCCCCGGCCAGTATTTGACCTTGCGCGCGTGGATCGACGGTGTCGAGGTGCGCCGCGCCTACTCGATCTGCGCCGCGCCCGAGGATGGCGAATTGCGGGTCGCGATCAAGCGCCTGGAGGGCGGGCTGTTTTCAGGCTGGGCGCATGGCGTGCTGCGCCCTGGCATGGAGCTGGACGTCATGACCCCCGATGGTCGGTTTGGCACGCCGATCATGGCCGGCTCGGACCGCACGCTCGTGGCGTTCGCGGCCGGGTCCGGGATCACGCCGATCCTGTCCATCCTCAAAGCCGCGCTCAGGCGGGAGCGCGGGCGGTTTTTCCTGTTCTATGGCAATCGCGCCGCCTCGAGCATCATCTTCAGAGCCGAGCTCGATGATCTGAAGGATCGGTATCTCTCGCGGCTTTCGGTGTTCCACATCCTCTCGCGCGAGCAGCAGGACGTCGCGTTGCTGAACGGCCGGTTGGATGCCGAGAAGGTCGGCTTGCTGATGCGCCGGCTGGTACCCGACATCGTGGGGCACGCCTTCCTCTGCGGGCCACAGCCGATGATCGAGGGGTTGCAGACGGCGCTGGAGGGCTCGGGGCTCGCACCAGAGCAGGTCCATGTGGAGCGGTTCACCCCCGGTGCCGGCGGTCGCCCACCGCCGGTGCGTGCCGTCCCCCCCACCGCACCCGTCGCGCGTGCCGTCATTGTCGCCGACGGCGTGCGAAGCGAGGTGGATGTCGCTGCCGGCGAGGCGATCCTCGAAGCCGGACTGCGCGCCGGCCTCAACCTGCCGTTCTCCTGCCGAGGCGGCATGTGCTGCACCTGCCGGGCTCGGCTGGCGGAGGGGAGGGCCGAGATGGAAGTGAACTACTCCTTGGAGCCCTGGGAGTTGCAAGCTGGCTACGTGCTGACCTGCCAGGCGCGACCGACCTGCGCGCGCGTCGTGGTGGACTACGACCAGGTCTGAGGAGACGCGGCTGCGCGGCGAGGCGTTCAGTAGCGCGGCGGCGGGTAATAGGCAGGAGGCGGGGCGTTATAGTAGCCCGAAGGTGGGGCGGAGTAATACGCGGGCGGCGGTGATGCCTGGGGCGTTGTCGCCGCGCCGCCGAGCGCACCAAGGCCGCCGCCGAGCAGCGCGCCGATTCCCGCGCCCTTGCCGCCGCCGGCAATGCCGCCGATCGCGGCACCGGTGCCGGCGCCAAGCAGGCCGCCGCCCACCGCGCGCTGGCCAGGGTCATAGGGATTGGTGCAAGCGGCAACGGACAGCATGGCGATAGCCGCGGCCGCCGGTGCGAAAACCCGCTTTCGTGAGATCATTCCGTTCTCTCTTCTCTCCTGTGCGACGCTCCGGCGCGTCCGACGGCTAACGGATGCCGAAGCTGAACGTTGCGCCGGGCGCACCGTAATAGGCGGGCGGCGGGGCATAGTAGGCGGGCGGCGGCGCGTAATAGGCGGGCGGCGGGGCGTAGTACCTGGGCGCGTAGTAGGGCGCGGGCGCATAATAGGGCGGCGCCACGTAGTAGGGGCGTTCCCGCCACCGCCAGGGCTCGTGCCAGCGGTCATGATCACCGTGCCAACCGTGATGCCAGTCATCCCGGTCTGCCCATGCAGGAGCCGCCGCGACGGTGAGGAACGCTCCCGTGAGGCCCAGGAGCAGGCAGGTCACGGCGAAGCCTCGCATTGTCGTTCTCCGTTCACACCCGGCCATCGGAACAGCCGATCGTGGCATCACATAGGCAGGAGGCCAGCTTTTTCATGTCCAGGCGGTGATGGTCCGAGACGAGCGCCTGGCTCGACGGGCGGATCGGCGACACGGCTTGGACGCTTGCCTGGGAAGGAGCCATTGATAGACTATATGTGCCCGTCGGGCCGCCATCCCCGGCGCGGAGCATGCCACTCGTCCCAGCAGAAGGATAAAGCCGTGGCCAACGAGAAAGCGCAGAACGTTCAGGACGTCTTCCTGAACCATGTGCGGAAGAACAAGACGCCGGTCACGGTTTTCCTGGTGAACGGCGTCAAGCTCCAGGGCATCATCACCTGGTTCGACAACTTCTCCGTCCTGCTACGCCGGGACGGCCATACGCAACTGGTCTACAAGCACGCGATCAGCACCGTGATGCCGGGGGCGCCGATCCAGCTCTTCGATTCCGCCAAGACCGAGGCCGCCGCGCCGCAAGGGTCGCAGCCGCGGGAGGTGACCGCTGCCGCCGGCGGTTGACGGATCGCGCTCCGAACCGACTCGCGCGGCCGTCGTCCTTCCTTGGGAACGCCCGCGCGGAGATGGGCGCCGCGAGTCCATCGAGCAGATCCGCGCCGCCGATGCAAGGCTGGCCGAAGCGGTCGGGTTAGCCCAATCCATCGGCCTAGCGATCGTGCATACCGCGATCCTGCCATTGCGCGCGCGCCGGCCCGCGACCTTGCTTGGCGAGGGGCAAGTGGAGGCACAGAAGGAGGCGCTTGCGGCCCAGCACGTGACGGTCGTGATCGTGGATGCCGCGCTGTCGCCGGTGCAGCAGCGCAACCTGGAGCGGGCCTGGGGCTGCAAGGTGATCGACCGTACCGGCCTGATCCTGGACATCTTCGGGGAACGCGCGGCGACCCGCGAGGGCACCTTGCAGGTCGAACTCGCGCATCTCGACTACCAGCGATCGCGCCTCGTCCGCTCCTGGACCCACCTCGAACGCCAGCGCGGCGGCTTCGGCTTCCTGGGCGGTCCCGGCGAGACCCAGATCGAGGCCGACCGGCGCCTGATCGGGGACCGCATGGTGAAGCTGCGCAAGGAGCTGGAGCAGGTACGCCGCACGCGCGGGCTGCACCGTTCGGCGCGAAGGCGCGTGCCGTTCCCGGTGATCGCGCTGGTCGGCTACACCAACGCCGGCAAATCGACGCTGTTCAATGCCCTGACCGGCGCGGCGGTCGATGCCCGCGACCAGCTCTTCGCCACGCTCGATCCCACCATGCGCGGGCTGCGCCTGCCGTCCGGGCGGCGCGCGATCCTGTCCGACACGGTAGGGTTCGTGAGCGATCTGCCGCACGAGCTGGTGGAGGCGTTCCGTGCCACCCTGGAGGAGGTGGCGGAGGCCGACGTTATCCTGCACGTGCGCGATGCCGCCCACCCAGACAGCGCCGCCCAGCAGGCGGATGTGGTCGAGGTGCTGGAGAGCATGGCGCGGGACGATACCCTGGACCCGGATTGGCCGGAGCGGACGATCGTGGTCCTGAACAAGGCCGACCTGCTGGGAGGCGTGAGCCAGATCGAGGCGCGTGGCGACGCCGTCGCCGTCTCCGCCATCACCGGAGAGGGGTTGCCCGCGCTGCTGACTGCGATCGACACAAGGATCGCTCAGGGGATGGAGACCGCCGCCTACGACATCCCTCCCGAGGACGGCGCGCGCCTCGCCTGGCTCTACCAGCACGGCGAGGTGGTGGATCGGCACGACGAGGCGGGCGGAATCCACATCACCGTCCGCCTGCTGCCCGCCGATCGGGCGCGGTTCGAACGCGCGTCATGACATTCGGCGCGCGTGACGCCGGGGCGCTGGCGGCGATCCTGCGGGAAGCCGCGCGGACCGAGATCATGCCGCGCTTCCGCCGCCTTGCGGCCGACGGTGTGCGCGCCAAGTCCGGCCCGCTCGACCTGGTGACCGACGCCGACGAGGGCGCCGAGCGGCGCATCGCCGCCGCGCTGGCGGAGCGTTTCCCCGATGCGCTGGTCGTGGGCGAGGAGGCGGCGGCTTCGGATGCGTCGCTGCTCGACCGCCTTGCCTCGGCGGACCGCGCCATCGTCCTGGACCCGCTGGACGGCACGTTCAACTTCGCGAACGGCGTGCCGCTGTTCGGCGTGATGGTGGCGATCCTGGTCCGCGGCGAGGTCGTGCTTTCCGCCATTCACGACCCGCTCGGCGATGACACGGCGCTGGCGCTGCGAGGGGAGGGTGCCTGGATCGACCGTCCGGACGGCACGCGCGTGGATCTGCGCGTTCGCCACCCCGCGCTGCCCGCGGGGATGGGCGGCATCGCGTCCTGGCAGTTCCTGCCCGAGCCGCTCAAATCCCACGTCCTCGGCCGCCTGCCGCGCCTGGCCGCGACCTGGAGCTATCGCTGCGCCGCGCACGAGTACCGGCTGGCCGCCTCGGGCGGGTGCCATTTCCTGCTGTATCATCGCCTGTTGCCCTGGGACCATGCGCCCGGCTGGCTGCTGCACCGCGAGGCCGGGGGCTACTCGGCGCATTTCGACGGCACCGAGTATCGGCCTCGGCAGATCAGCGGCGGGCTGCTCTGCGCGCCGGATCGGGAGAGCTGGGAGGCGCTGCGATCGACGCTGCTGGAGGCGTGAGCGGATTCAGGCCGGCTGAGCGACGCCGCGCGTTCGCGGTCCGCTCGGGCGTGATCAGCCGCTCGAACGCCTCCGCTGGGCAGGGGCGGCCGAGCAGGTAGCCCTGCGCCTCGTCGCATCCCATAGCCTGTAGCAGGGTGAGCTGCTCCTCGGTCTCGACCCCTTCGGCGCTCACCCGCATGGCTAGGCTGCGGCCGAGAGCGGCCACTGCCTGCACGATCGCGGCGGTGCCGGCATCGGCGGTCATGTTGGCGACGAAGCTGCGGTCCACCTTGAGCTTGCTGAACGGGAAACGGCGCAGGTAGCTCAGGCTGGAATAGCCGGTGCCGAAATCGTCGAGCGCGATGCCGACGCCGAGCGCGCGCAGGCGGGCCAAGGTCGCGAGCGTCGCCGCCGTGTCCTGCAGCAGCAGGCCCTCGGTGATCTCCAGCTCCAGCCGGTTCGGTGCCAAGCCCGTCTCCGTCAGCACCGCCGTCACCAGCTCGATCAGGCCGGGCCGACGCACCTGGTCGGGCGAGAGGTTCACGGCCAGGCACAATCCCTCCCATTGAGCGGCGCGGGCGCAGGCGGTGCGCAGCACCCAGGCGCCGAGTTCGCCGATCAGCCCGGCGCGCTCCGCCAAGGGGATGAACTCGGCCGGGGGCACCATGCCGTGCTCCGAGTGCCGCCAACGCACCAGTGCCTCGGCACCAGCAATGCGCCGCGGCCCGAGTGCCACGAGGGGCTGGAAATGCACCTCCAGCCCGCCTTCCGCCAACGCCCGACGCAGGTCGCGCTCCATTTCCTTGCGCCGGTGCAGCAAGGCGTGAATCCCGGTCTGGAAGAAGCAGTACGTGCCCCGCCCTTTCGCCTTGGCCTGGTAGAGCGCCATATCGGCCTGGCGAAGCAGCAGCGCCGGGTTCGCGCCCTGTTCGTCGCCCCGGGCGCACAGGGCAATGCCGACGCTGCTGCCCACCAGCGCCTCGTGCCCATCCAGAACGAAGGGCGCCGACACGGCACCGATCACCCGCTGGGCGACCTCCGCTGCCTGCTCCGCCTTCGCGAGACCTTCGAGCAGCACCGCGAACTCGTCGCCGCCCAGCCGGGCCAGGGTGTCCTCGCCGCGCAGGCAGTGGCTGATGCGCACCGCCACCACCCGCAGGAGCTCATCGCCCGCGGCGTGGCCGAGCGTGTCGTTCACGTCCTTGAAGTGGTCGAGGTCGAGGAACAGCACCGCGACCAGCACCTCGTCGGCGGTCGGGGCTGGGCGGTGGTCCTCCAACCTGCTCTCCCCGCGCAGACGCGCCAGGGCGGGCCCCAGGCGCGCGGCGAACAGGGCGCGGTTGGGCAGACCCGTCAAGGCATCGTGGTGGGCCATGTGCCGAACGTCCGCCTCCGCCCGGCGCCGCTCGGTGATGTCCTCGAAGGTGGCGACCCAGCCGCTCCCGGCCGTTGGCTCATGGTGGATGGCATGCACGCGGCCGTTGCGCAGCGTCACCTCGGTGTCGGTCACCCGGTCCGCGGTCCCGATGCGGTCGCGCCAGGCGGCATACTGCTCCGGGGTCATGTCCGGCCCGGTGCCGGCGGCGTAGCGCAGGTCCACCACGTCGCGCAGGGTCATGCCGATCCAGAGCTGGCTCGGGTCCAGCCCGTACATCTCGGCATACTGACGGTTGAACAGCAGCAATCGCTGCTGCCCGTCGAACACGCACAAGCCCTGCCGGATGCGGTCGAGCGCGAGGTCGCGCAGCTCAAGCTGATGGAGCGGGGCAGCTGGTTCGTCCGACCACGGCTGGCGATCCGGACCGCTGGGCGGGATGGTGGGCGGGGCGGGCCATCCCAGGACTGGCAAGGACGTGTTCACGGGGCGAGGCCGATCCACGGGTACTCCGCGGATCATGGCCGGGATCGGCTAAGGAATCGTGAAGCCCGTGGCGGCCGTGTCCCGCGCCATCACCCCGCCGAAGGGTTCGCCCGTGCGCAGCCCGCATTGAACAAACCCAACCCCCGGAACAGGTCCGAGGGGCGGCCATGACGGGGTAAATAGCGTAGCTCCCACCAACGCGCTTTAGCCGGCGTGGAATACCAGCGTCCTGATTTCGATGCTCTCGCGTGGCAGCCGATCCGCCGGGGCATTCGGGTCTTCGAAAGCCGAGTGGGGGGCCATGCGAGCGCGGCCGTCATGCGTTGAATTGTAACATTTCAGCAGCAGCGCCTCGTCGGGCATCATGGCGGGCACGTACCACCAACGATGCGCGGGATTGAAGCGCACGCCGTATATCTCGCCGGTCCGGTCGGGATAGATGAGGTCAGTTGGGGCCCAGTCCCCTGGATCGACGCTGCGCGCGTCGCAGACCCCGAGCGGAGCATCGTAGAGCGGCCCGGTAATGGGTCGCCACAGGTTGATGATCTCGAAACGCTGCCCCAGCAAATCCTCGGCCTCGTCGCCCATGAGGTCGCGCACACGCTGGGGTGCCGAGATTTCGGTGTAGTCGTTGTGCACGCGCCCGACCGGCTGGCGCGGCGTGCCGGGGCTGCGGTCCTCGGCGCCGTAGATGCGCCGGCGCAGCGTGTGGTCGAACACCACCACCCGCTCCGCTCCGGTCGCCGCTGCGATGATGGCCACGGATTCCGGGTAGTAGGCGCTGCGCAACGCATCCTCGTCGGCAAAGTCGCGCATCGCGCTCGGCTGCCGCACCAGGGCGAAGCCCTCACGGTCGAGCGACAGGTTCGACGCAAGCGGGCGCGCGTCACGCACCGGCAGACGATGCGCCTCCGGGACCGCATTGGTGCGCGGCACGTCGGGCGGGGGATCGTAGGTGTAGGTGCGCAGCCGCTGGTCGGTCCGCGCAACATAGAAGAACTCGCCTTCGACACTGCCGGCGTCCAAGGCTGCGTTGAGGTGCGTGTCCATTGTGTCTCCTAAACCTGCGAGTACCCCGACCCCGGACTCTCCACCCCGCGCCCGCGCGCGTCCTCGATCAGTCCATACTCGCCCAGTATCTGCTGGCTGTATGTCACCCGGCCATTCACCTTCTCGGCCGGCTCGCTCGCCAGCAGCAGCGCGGCGCGGGCCATGTAGGATGGCGATTCGCCCTTCGGATCGTCCATGCCGGAAACCAGCTTGTGATGCACCGTGCCGGGTGTCGGCACGACGCGCGAGGGGGAGACGGCGGCAACGCTGATCCCGCCGTATTGCGCCACCTCCTGTGCCAGGCCCTGCGTGAACCGTTCCAGCGCCGCCTTGGTCGCGCCGTACATGGTGCCGCCTCTGACCGCCTGGTCGTCGTAGGGTCCGCGCCCAGGGCCGATGGCCGCGCCGGAGCTGATGTTCACGATCGCGCCGCGCCGGCGCGGGATCATGTCCGTCAGCACCTCCTTCGACAGCATGAACGGTCCGTGCACGTTCACCGCGAAGCAGCGCACCCACCGGTTCGTCGGATAATCGGCGATCGGAAGATAATAATTCAGCGCCGCGTTGTTCACCAGGATGTCGATCGGGCCGTACGCCGCGCGCGCCGTCTCGATCAGGTGCAAGCACGACGGCTCGCTCGACACATCTGCCGTGACCGCCATCGCGTGCCCGCCGGCGGCGCGGATGGTCTCCACGGTGCGCGACAGGGAGCCTTCGAGCATCTTGTGCTCGCCCTCGTTCAGGGTGCGCGCCGCGCAGACGACGCGCGCGCCTTCGCGGGCGAATAGCTCCGCGATCGCCTGTCCGATGCCGCGACTGGCGCCGGTGACGACCGCTACCTTGCCGTCCAGCTTGCCCATCTCAGGCTCCCTTGAAGTCGGGCAGGCGGCGGTCCGACATCGCGCGCACGCCTTCCCTGTAGTCCCCGGTCTGGCGCAGCCAGTTCTGTTCCTGGTACTCGCGCTCGGTCGCGGCCTGCACCGCGGCGGCCAAGCCCCGGCGCAGCGTTTCGCGGGCGGAGACGATGGCGAGAGGCGCCGATTGCGCGATCTCCAGCGCCAGCGCGTGCGCCGCCTCGCGCAGCGATGCCTCGGGCACGAGCTGGTCGACGAGGCCCATTGCCTTCGCTTCCTCGCCAGTGAAGCGGCGGCCGGTGTACAGCATGAGCGCGGCGTGCTGGACGCCGATCAGTCGCGGCAGGGTCGCGGTCAGGCCGAAGCCGGGATGAAAGCCCAGCCGGGTGAAATTGGCCGAAAACCGCGCCTCCTTGCAGGACACCCGGAAATCCGCGGCCACGGCAAGGCCGAGCCCGGCGCCGACAGCGGCGCCCTGCACCGCGGCGACGATCGGCTTTCGGGTGCGCCATAGCCGGATCGCCTCCTTGTAGAGATGACGCCCGCCGCTCTCGGCCGGGTCGCGCCCGTCCGGGCCGCGATTGACCAGGTCGGCGCCGGCGCAGAAATGCTTGCCCGCCGAGCACAGCACGACCACGCGGCATCGCTGATCCTGATCCAGCCGCTCGAGCGCGGTGGACAGCTCGGCGATCATCGGCACGCTGACGTGATTGTTTGGTGGCCGACGGATCTCGACCTCCGCCACCAAGCTCGTCAGGCTGACGTCGATGAACTCATGGCCGTCGGACATGCCGCGTCCTCCCCTTTTCCCTGCGTTCGTTGTGGGGCAGCCTATCGGCCGTCACCAGCGAAGACAATGCCGGGAGGCAACAAATGGCGCGCATCGACCGCGACGGCGTCGGCATTCACTACGAGGTCAGCGGTAGCGGGCCGGCGGTGCTGCTGAGCCACGGCTACAGCGCGACCTGCCGGATGTGGGACGGGCAGGTGGCGGCGCTGGTGGAGCGGTGGCGCGTCATCGTGTGGGACATGCGCGGCCACGGTCAGAGCGACAGTCCGGACGATCAGGACCTTTATTCCGAGGCGCACAGCATCGCCGACATGGCGGCGGTCCTGCGCGCCTGCGGCGAGACGCGCGCCGTCATCGGCGGGCTGTCGCTCGGCGGCGTCGTCTCGCTCGGGTTTCATCTGCGTCATCCCGAGATGACGCGCGCGCTGATGCTGTTCGACACCGGCCCCGGCTTCCGCAACGAGGCGGCGCGGGCGGAATGGAATGCGCGGGCGATGCAGCGCGCCGACGACATCGAGCTGCGCGGCGTAGCCGCGCTCGGCGCCAGGGCGGAGACCCGCGCACGCGAGCATCGCGGCGCCGCCGGCCTGGCGCGCGCGGCGCGCGGGATGCTGACCTCCAACGGCGATCATCTCATCCGCTCGCTGGAGACCATCGCCGTGCCGACGCTGGTGCTGGTGGGCAGCGAGGACACCAACTTCCTTGCCGCGACCGACTACATGGCGCGCAAGATTCCGAACGCGACAAAGGTGGTGATCGAGGGCGCGGGCCATGCGGCGAATCTGGATCGGCCCGAAGCGTTCAACCGCGCAGTAGAGGATTTCCTGATGGGGCTCGCGGCATGAACTTCGATTTCCCCGATGAGATGAAGCAGATGCGCGACGAGGCGCGACGATTCCTGCGCGAGCGGTGCCCGCCGGCGGCGGCGCGGCGCGTGTTGGAGACGGACGCCTCGTACGATCGCGAGCTGTGGCGGGAGATGGCGCGCATGGGCTGGACCGGCGCGACCATTCCCGAGGAACACGGCGGCAGCGGTCTCGGCCATCTCGCCGCCTGCGTGCTGGCCGAAGAGCTGGGGCGGGCGATCGCGCCGGTGCCGTTCTCGTCCTCGGTCTATCTCGCGACCGAGGCGATCCTGACCTACGGCAGTCCGGAGCAGAAGCGGCGCTGGCTGCCGGCCCTGGCCGCCGGCGAGGCGATCGGCACGCTGGCTTACGCCGAGCAGCCGGGCATCGCCGACCCGCGGCGTTTGAGCGCCGGCGTGCGAGATGGCCGGCTGACCGGAAGCAAGCGCGCGGTGCCGGATGGCGACGTCGCCGATCTCGCCGTGGTGGCGGTGAATGGCGGGAACGGGCCGTGGCTCTACCTCGTCGATCTCGCCGCGCCCGGCGTTTCGCGCGAGCGTGCCGAGACGTTCGACCCCAGCCGCTCGCATGCGCGTATCGAGTTCGCCGGCACGGAAGCCGAGCTCCTGCCGGGTGCCGACAGCGCCGAGCAGGTCCGGCGCCTGCTGGATCGGGCCGCCGTGATGATGGCGTTCGAGCAATTGGGGGGCGCCGAGGCGGCGCTGGAGATGGCGCGCGACTACGCGCTGCAACGCTATGCATTCGGCCGACCGATCGGATCGTTCCAGGCGATCAAGCACAAGCTCGCTGAGGTGTACATTGCCGTCGAGCTGGCCCGTTCCAATGCGTATTACGGCGCCTGGGCGCTGCACACCGATGCCGCAGAGCTGCCGATCGCCGCCTCGGTGGCGCGGATCGCCGCCTGCGACGCGGGCTGGATTGCGAGCAAGGAGAACATCCAGACGCATGGCGGGATGGGCTTCACGTGGCAGTTCGACTGCCATTTGTACTACCGCCGCGCGCGGCTGCTTGGCCTGGCGCTCGGCTCGACGCGGGAGTGGAAGCATCGGCTGGTGGACACGCTCAAGACGCGCAACATGAGCGAGCTGGCGAGCGAATAGCGGAGGCGGGATGATGGATTTCGACGACACGCAAGAAGAGGCCGCGTTCCGCGCCGAGGCGCGCGCGTTCCTCGATGCCAACGCGGCACGCCGCAAGCCGGGTCAGGTGGAGGGCTACCGGCGCGGCCAGGACAAGCCGGGCGCGCTGGAGGCCGCGCGCGACTTCCAGCGCCGCAAGCACGAGGCGGGCTTCGCCGGCATCGCCTGGCCGACCGAATGGGGCGGGCGCGGCGGCACGCCGATCCAGGAGGTGATCTACGCGCAGGAAGAGTCCAAATACGACGTGCTGACCGGCTTCTTCGGCATCGGTCTCGGCATGGCGATCCCGACCATCTGCACGCACGGCACGCCCGAACAGCGCGACCGCTACGCCCCGCCCGCGCTCCGCGCTGACGAGGTATGGTGCCAGCTGTTCTCGGAACCCGCCGGCGGGTCGGATCTCGCGGCGCTGCGCACCCGCGCCATGCGCGACGGCGATGGGTGGGTCATCAACGGCCAGAAGATCTGGACCTCCGGCGCGCATTACTGCCAGTTCGGCGTGCTGGTGGCACGCACCGATTTCGACGCGCCGAAGCACAAGGGACTCACTTATTTCATCATGCCGATGGACTCCAAGAGCCTGGAGATCCGGCCGATCCGGCAGATGTCGGGATCGTCGCACTTCAACGAGGTATTCTTTAACGACGTGCGTATCCCCGACAGCCTGCGCGTCGGCAAGGTGGGCGAGGGCTGGCGTGTCGCGCTGACCACGCTCATGCGCGAACGCTACGGGATGCGGGAATCCCCCGGCCCCGATTTCGCCGAGCTGTTCGACCTGGCGCGCGGGCTCACGCTGGAGGACGGCCCGGCGCTCGACAATGCCGCGGTCAAGGAGAAGCTGGCCGAGTGGTACACGCGCACCCAGGGCCTGCGCTTCACCCGCTATCGCACCATGACCGCGCTGTCGCGCGGCGATACGCCGGGGCCTGAATCGTCGATCACCAAGGTGACGGCGGCGAATAAGCTGCAGGAGATCGTCGCCTACGGTCTGGATCTCATGGGCATGGCGGGCGCCGAGGCGGGGCCGGAGATGCCGATCGACGGATTGTTCGAGGAGGCGCTGCTCTATTCCCCGGCGCTGCGCATCGCCGGCGGCACCGACGAGATCCTGCGTAACATCATCGCCGAGCGCGTGCTGGGCCTGCCCGGCGACGTTCGCGCCGACAAGAATGTAGCGTTCAAGGACATCCCGACCGGGCCGCGCTGACCCTCACCCCGACCCTCTCCCGCAAGCGGGAGAGGGAGCAGCTGAGCGCAGGGACGAAGCCAACCACGCCCCCTCTCCCGCTTTGTGGGAGAGGGTCGGGGTGAGGGCTGCGGCTACTTCACCTGCGCCACCCGCAGCGTGTTGGTCGTGCCGGAATGCCCGAACGGCACGCCCGCCGCCACCACGATCTCCGAGCCGGGTTCCGCCAGCCCCTCGGCCAGGGCAGTGCGAACGGCGCGGGTGACGGCCTCGGTAAGGGAATGCACGTCCTGGCTGACCACCGCGTGAACCCCCCATACGGCAGCCAACCGACGCGCCGTTTCGCGGTGCGGGGTGAAGCCGATCACCGGGGCGTCGGGCCGTTCGCGGGCGACGCGCAGCGCGGTGGCGCCCGAGGCGGTGTAGGCGACGATCGCGGCGGCGCCGATCGTGTGACACACCTGCCGCGCCGCGGCCGCCAGCGCATCGGCGGCGCTGTGCTCGGGCTCCGGCCGGCTGGCATCGCTCATGGCGCGCCAGCCTGGGTCCTGCTCCACGCGGGCGATGATGCGGTCCATCATGTTGACCGCCTCGTACGGGTACTGGCCCGCCGCCGTCTCCGCCGACAGCATTACCGCGTCGGCCCCGTCGAACACCGCGGTTGCGACGTCGGAGGCCTCGGCGCGCGTCGGCGCGGGCGCCGAAATCATGCTTTCCAGCATCTGCGTCGCCACCACGACCGGCCGGCCCAGCGTGCGGGCGGCGCGCACGATGCGCTTCTGCGCCAGCGGTACCTCCTCAGGCGGCAGCTCCACGCCAAGATCGCCGCGTGCGACCATCACCGCATCCGACAGGCGCACGATCTCGTCGAGATTGTCCAGCGCCTGCGGCTTCTCGAGCTTGGTCATCACCGCGGCGCGGCCATCGACGAGCCGCTTCGCCTCGATCACGTCCTCCGACCGCTGCACGAAGGAGAGCCCGATATAGCTCGCGCCATGATCAAGCGCGAACGCGAGGTCGGCGTGGTCTTTCTCGGTCAGTGCCGGGATTGGCAGGACGATATCGGGCACGTTCACGCCCTTGCGGTCCGACAGCGCGCCACCGACCAGCACCTCGGTCTCCAGCGCATCCTCGCGCTTGCGCGCCACGCGCAGACGCAGCTTGCCGTCGTCCAGCAGCAAAGTGGCGCCTACGCGCGCCGCGGCGATGATCTCCGGGTGCGGCAGGTTCACGCGGTTGGCGTTGCCCGGGGTCGGGTTGAGATCGAGCCGGAACGCCTTGCCAGCCTGCAGGTGCGCGCGCCCGCCGCCGAACCGCCCGACGCGCAGCTTCGGCCCCTGCACGTCGGCCAGGATGCCGATGGGACGGTCGTAACGGTCCTCCAGCGCGCGGATCATGGCGAAACGCGCGGCATGGTCCTCGTGCGTGCCGTGGCTGAAGTTGAGCCGGAACACGTCGGCGCCAGCCTCGAACAGCCGTGCCAGCACCTCGGGCGTTGACGAGGCCGGGCCGAGCGTGGCGATGATCTTGGTCCGGCGTCGGCGCCGGATCCTGGGGCGGACGGCCATCGAGTTCTCCTCAGCCGATCAGGACGGCGCGCACGTCGTTGACGTTGGTCAGCGTCGGTCCGGTGCGCACCAGGTCGCCCAAAGCGTCAAACAGCGCGTAGCTGTCATGCGCGTCGAGGGTGGCGCGTGGGTCAATCCCCCCTTCTCGCGCGCGCCGCAGCGTATCGGGCGCCACGATCGCGCCGGCCGCATCCTCGGTGCCGTCGATCCCGTCGGTGTCGCCGGCGATCGCCCAGATTCCGGGCGTGCCCTGCAGCGCGACGGCGAGGCCCAGCAGGAACTCGGTGTTGCGCCCGCCGTGCCCGGCGGGTCCGGAGCCGATCGTCACCGTCGTCTCTCCGCCGGAAAGCAGCACCGCGGGGGCGGGCAGGGGGGCGGCGTGCGCGCGCACCGACCGCGCAATGCCCGCCATCAGCGTGCCGGCCTCGCGTGCCTCGCCTTCCAGCGCGTCGCCCAGGATCAGCGGCGCGAGGCCAAGGTCGTGGGCGATCTCGCCGGCGCGGGCCAGCGCCATCATCGGCGCGGCAATCAGGCGAAAGCTCGCGTGCGGCAGGCTGCCTGGCTTGGGTGTCTCCTCGGCTCCGGCGGCAAGGTGGGCCTCGACCGATTGTGGCGGCGTGATCCGGTATCGCGCGAGCAGCGCCCGCGCTTCGGCGAAGGTCGTGGGATCGGGCACGGTCGGACCCGAGGCAATCACCGCCGGGTCGTCGCCCGGCACGTCGCTGATCGCCAGGGTTACCACCGGCGCCGGGGCAGCGGCGGCGGCAAGCCGGCCGCCCTTGATGGCGGAGAGGTGCTTGCGCACTGCGTTCATCTCGCCGATCGTTGCCCCGGAGGCGAGCAGGGCCCGGTTCACCGCCTGCTTGTCGGCGAGCGTCAGGCCGGGCGCTGGCAGTGCCAGCAGCGCCGAGCCCCCGCCCGAGATCAGCGCCAGGACCAGGTCGTCGGGCCCGAGCCCGCGCACGCGCTCCAGCAGGCGCAGCGCGCCGCGCTCGCTGTTGGCGTCGGGCACCGGATGCGCGGCTTCGATCACCTCGATCCGCGCGGTCGGGACTGCGTGGCCGTAGCGGGTGACGACGGTGCCCTCCAGCGCCACGTCGGGCCAGGCTTCCTCGAGCGCCGCGGCCATCAGCGCGGCCGACTTGCCGCCGCCCACCACGACGCACCGCCCGCGCGGCTTGGCCGGAAGGTGGGCGGAGAGCATCCGGCGCGGATCGGCGGCGGCAACGGCTCCGTCGAAGATCGCTCTGAGCGCCGTCCGCGCCCGCGCGTCGTCCCACACCATGCCGATCCTTCCCCGCCGAATGCGGAGTATGGCGAAGCCTGGGCCGAGGCGCCATCTTGCAAGACGCGCGAGAACAGGAGCCCAGACATGCCCGCAACGGATTTCGACGCCGCCACCCGCACCGACCTCGAAGCCGCCGCCTTCCGCCGCCTCGTCGAGCATCTGCGCGAGCGCAGCGACGTGCAGAACATCGACCTGATGAACCTGGCCGGATTCTGCCGCAACTGCCTCAGCCGATGGTACCGGGAGGCGGCTGAATCGAAGGGCATTCCACTCGCCGACCCCGACGCGCGCGAGATCGTCTATGGGATGCCTTACAAGGAGTGGCAGGCGCGGCATCAGAAGGAGGCGAGCGCGGAGCAGAAGACGGCGTTCGCGAAAGCCGATCCGGGACACTGATCTTTCGTTGACCCGGCCCAAGTCGCCCCGCTATCCACCCCGGTCTTGCTGGCACGGAGACGATGGATGGCGCTGGATGCAGTCGGCAGCACCGAGACCCAGACCGGCGGCATCGCCGGCGACCGCCTGCGTTCGATCGTCGAGCGGATCGAGCGGCTCGAGGAGGAACGGAAGGCGCTCGCCGGCGACATCAAGGACATCTACAGCGAGGCAAAATCGGCGGGCTTCGACGTGAAGGTGCTGCGCCAGCTCATCCGCGTGCGCAAGCAGGAGCCCGCGGAGGTCGAGGAGCAGGAGACGATGCTCGACGTCTATCGCCGCGCGCTTGGGATGTAGTTCCGCTTGGCCCTCACCCCCTCCCTCTCCCAGAGGGAGAGGGGGCGTGGTGGGTGATGTCCGTGCCTTCAACGCTCCCTCTCCCGTGCGGGAGAGGGTTGGGGTGAGGGCGCGGTTTCTCAGGCGTGCGACTTTCCCGACAGTCGGTCCATCAGCGCGAGGAGTACGGCCGAGACAATGAAGGCGAGGTGGATACCGACGCTCCAGGCGAGCTCCCGGTTGCTGTAGTGTCCGACATCCACGAAGTATTCCAGTACCTGGATGGCCGAGATCGCGACGATCGAGGTCATGAGCTTGAGCTTGAGATCGCCGAAGCCGATATGCTCCATCCAGTCGGGCCGATCCCGGTGATCGACCCTCAGCCGGGAAACGAAGTTCTCGTACCCGGAGAACATGACCATGAGTACCAGGTTGGCCATGAGCGACAGTTCCACAAGCGAGAGGATCTCCACGGTCGTTGTGGTCCCCTCATTGGTCAGTACGTGCGAGACGAGGCCTATGGTGCGCTGCACGAATTTGACGAGCAGGATGCAAAGGCTCACCGATAGCCCGAGATAGATTGGCGCCAGCAGCCATCGGCTGGCGAAGATGGCGTGTTCAATAAACCGCTCGACCACGGTGTCTTGGCGGACGGAGGACGGGACAGGCGGCATCGCTTTAGCCGATCGCACTCGCCGACCTCGCGATTTCCCGCAGCTGGAATTTCTGGATCTTTCCGGTCGAGGTCTTCGGCAGTTCCTGGAACAGGAAGGTCTTCGGCACCTTGAACCCCGCCAGGTGTTCGCGGCAGAAGGCGCGCAGTTCGTCGGCACCGACCTCGGCGCCCGGCCGCAGTTCGATGAAGGCGCACGGGCTTTCGCCCCACCGCTCGTCTGGCTGCGCGACCACCGCCGCGCCCAGCACCGCCGGATGGTTGTAGAGCGTATCCTCGACCTCGAGCGAGGAGATGTTCTCGCCGCCCGAGATGATGATGTCCTTGGAGCGGTCGCGGATCTTCACGTAGCCGTCCGGCTGCATGACCGCGAGATCACCGGTGTGGAACCACTCGCCCGCGAACGCCGCCTCGCTCGCGGCCTGGTTCTTCAGGTAGCCCTTCATGGTGATATTGCCGCGGAACATGATCTCGCCCATCGTCTCGCTGTCGCGTGGAACCGGCTGCATGGTCTCCGGGTCCAGCACCGTCATTGCCTCCTGCATCGGCACGCGCACGCCCTGGCGGCCGTTGCGCTCCGCACGGGTGGACATGGGCATTTGGGTCCATTCCGGCTGCTTGGCGCAGACCGAGGCGGGACCGTAGGTCTCCGTCAGGCCGTACACATGAGTGAGATCGATGCCGGCGCGCTCGGCGCCCTCCATGATCGCCGCCGGCGGCGCGGCGCCGGCCACCTGGCCCGCGATGGCGTGGGCGACGCCGGCCCGCATTTCGGATGGGCGTTGATGATGGTCGAATAGACGATCGGGGCGCCGCAGAGATGGGTAACTTTGTGTTCCCTGAGGGCGTCCCAGATCGCCTGCGCCTCTACCTTGCGGAGGCAGACATTGGTGCCGGCCCGCTCGGCGATGGACCACGGGAAGCACCAGCCGTTGCAGTGAAACAGTGGCAGCGTCCAGAGATAGATGGGGTGCTGCGGCATGTTCCAGTTGATGATGTTGCTCAGCGCGTTCAGATAGGCGCCGCGATAGTGATACACGACGCCCTTCGGGTCGCCCGTCGTGCCCGAGGTGTAGTTGAGCGAGATCGCATCCCACTCATCCGGCGGGTTCTCCCAGACGTAGTCGGGATCGCCCTCCTCCAGCAGCGCCTCGTAGGTGGTCTCGCCCAGCAGCGCGCCGCCTGGCGCGGCGGGGTCGTCGACGTCGATGACCAGCGGCTTGTCATCGAGGATTGCGAGCGCACGCCCGACGACGGAGGAAAACTCGCGATCGGTGATCAGCACCCGGGCGCCGCCGTGGCGCAGCATGAAGGCGATCGTCTCCGGGTCGAGCCGGGTGTTCAGGGTGTTGAGCACCGCGCCCAGCATCGGAATGCCGAAATGCGCCTCGATCATAGCCGGAGTATTGGGCAGCATCACCGCCACCGTATCCCCGCGCTCGATCCCCCGCCGTGCCAGCGCGGACGCCAGCCGGCGGCAGCGCGCGTAGGTCTCCGCCCAGGTGAAGTGGGCTTCGCCATGGATCACCGAGACGCGTCCGGCGTAGATCGCGGCGGCGCGTTCCAGGAAGGTGACCGGGTTCAGCGGGGTGTAGTTGGCGGCGTTCTTGTCGAGCCCGCTGAGATAGGCCGGGTTTCCGTGCATGAGTGCCTCCCTGGTCGGGAGCAGAGTAGGCCAACGCGGCGGCGATGCGGAATAGGCTCGGCGAGCCTCTCAGGCCGCGGGCGGCAGGTCCAGGTGGTGCTCGATGCGGCGAACCCGCGCGTCCAGCTCGCTGATGAGGATGCCGTGGCCGAGGACCGAGGCGTGATAGGACGTGACCGCCTCCCGCAGCGAGTTCACCTGTCCGGTGAGGTCGTTGAGCCTGCGGCCATGCTCGGCCAGTGTCAGGGTGTGCTGGTTAACGAGTACCTTGATCTCCTGGATGTCGGCCCGCATCGCCTGCTGGCCCTCCAGCACGCTGGACAGCATGGCGATGACAGAGCCCAGATCGGCTCCATTGCCACTGCTCGCCACGGGCACCACCTCCTATCGCGTCCCGCCACCATGGTCGGCATCGCTGAACATTTCGTCAACGGCGGCGCTCAGGCCAGTCCGAAATAGGCCCGGTGCAGCGCGTCGTCGGCGTGCAGCGCCTCGACGCTCCCCTCGAAGCGGATGCGCCCGCCCTCCAGCGTGAAGACCCGGTCGGCGAGGTCGAGGAAGGCGACGTTCTGTTCGGCGATGAGCATTGCCAGCCCCTCGCCCCGGAAACGGCCGAGCACCTCGATCACCTGCTGCACGAAGAGCGGCGACAGCCCGGCCGAGGGCTCGTCCATCACCAGCACCTTCGGCCTGGAGGCGAGCGCCTTTGCGATGCCCAGCATCTTGCGCTGCCCGCCCGACAGGCTGCCCGCCAGCCCGCGCTTGCGCGCGGCGAGGTCGGGAAACACCGCGTAGAGCTCCGCCAGGCGGCGCGACAGCGTCGCACGTTCGGCGAACTGGCCGCCAATGCGCAGGTTCTCGTCGATCGTGAGGCCCGGAAACACGCCGAGCTCGGACATGTAAGCCATCCCGCGGCGCACCCGGCGGTCGGTACGCAGCGTGGTCACGTCCGCCTCGGCCAGGCGCACCTCGCCTCGCCAAGCCGGCACCAGGCCGACGATGACCTTCAGCAGCGTCGTCTTGCCGGCGCCGTTGGCGCCCAGCAGCACCACGCTCTCGCGCGGCCGAACGTCGATCCCGGCGCCCCACAGGACCTGCACCTGCCCGTATCCGGCCTCGATGGCGCGCGCATCGAGCAGCGGTTCAGCCATGGCCGCCGCCCAGGAACACGCGGATCACCTCGGGGTCCTTGGTGGCGGCGGCGAGCGTGCCGCCGAAGAACTCCTTGCCCGCCGCCATCACCACCACGCGGTCGGTCACGCGGTCGATGAAGCCCATCAGGTGCTCCACCACGAGCAGGGCCATGCCTTGGCCGGCGAGCACGCGCAGTCGGTCGGCCATGCGGCCCAGCTCGGCCGGGTTCAGGCCGGCCGCCAGCTCATCGACAAGCAGCAGGCGCGGGGAGGTGGCGAGCGCGCGGGCAAGGTCGAGCGTCTTCTGCTGCGCGCTGTTCAGCTCGCTCGCCGGCTTCTCGGCGAAACGGTCGAGATCGAGCGCGCCGAGCAGTTCATCCAGGTCAGGCGGCTCGCCGCGATTGCCGTACGTTGCGGCGATCTCGACATTCTCGCGCACGGTCAGCGACAGGAACGGCTTCGGCGACTGGAAGGTGCGATTGATCCCCTGCCGCGCCAGACGGTGCGCCGAGGTGCCGCCGATCGAGCTTCCCTGATACAGCACGCGCCCCCCGTCGGGGGCGTACAGCCCCGAGATCACATTGATGCAGGTGGTCTTGCCCGACCCGTTCGGCCCGACGAGGCCCAGAACCTCGCCCGCGTGCAGGTCAAAGCTCACCTGGTCGAGCGCGCGGAAGCCGCCGAACCGCTTGACGACGTTCTCGACGGACAGAAGCGGAGGCTCAGGGGACACGGACGCCCCGGCTGGTCAGCAGGGACACCAGGCCGTTCGGCAGGAACAGCACGAGGACCATGATCAGCGCGCCGTAGATGAGCTGGAAATACTGCGGCACGCTGATGCCGATCCAGTTGTACACGCCGTACAGGATCAGCACGCCGAGCAGCGGGCCGGTCAGTGTGGTGATGCCGCCGAACAAGGCGAACACCACGGCGAAGATCGAGATGCCGAGGTCGAAGGCGCTGTCGGGGTAGAACACCGAGATGTGCCAGGCGAACGCGCCGCCCACCAGCCCGGCGATCAGCGCCGAGAGCAGCCAGGCGATGATGCGGCCACGCACCACGGAGACGCCGGCCATCTCGGCGCTGACCGGGTCCTCGCGGATGGCCTGCAAGGACAGACCGAAGCGCGAATTGCGCAGGAACACCACCGCCAGCAAGGTCAGCGCCATCACGAACAGCCCGACATAGTAGGAGAAGGCGGGCGCGAACACGCCGGTCAGCGAGACGCCGTACGGCCCCTTGGTGATCTCCTCCAAGGTCGGGTTGGCGATGATCTCGTATGTCGCTTGCGCCGCCGCCAGGCTGGCGATGGCGAAGTAGGCGCCGGACAGGCGCAGCAGCGGGATCAGGATGACGCCCAGGATCACCGCGGCGGCGGCGGCGCATAGCATCGCCGGCAACGGGCCGACATGCAGGTGCATCACCGCCAGGGCGAACCCGTAGGCACCCGCGCCGTAGAAGCCGACATAACCGAACGGCAGGTAGCCGGTGAAGCCGTAGATGATGTTCAACCCCTGCGCGAGAGTGATGAACATCATGAAGTTGAACAGCAGCAGCTCGTTGGCGTAGACGCCGCGCGCGAACCCCATCACCGCGATGGCGACAAGGGCGACCGCGAGATCGCCCCAAGCGCGGCGCGGGTGACGCGCACGGGCGCGCGCCAGCCGATTGCCGCCGGGTTCAGGCACGCCTCACCTGCCGGCCGAGCAGGCCCTCCGGTCGGACCAGCAGGACCGCGATCAGCAGCAGGTTGGGCAGCAGGTTCGCCCAGGAGCTGAGATAGGTCTGCATCAGCATCAGCGAGATGCCATAGATCAGGCCGCCCAGCACCGTGCCGAGCGGATTGCCGAGCGTGCCCACCACGATGACCGCGAAGGCGGCGATGTTGATGTTGACGCCGAGATTGGGCGTCACGCTGCCCAGCATGAACGGCTCGAACACCCCGGCGATGCCGGCGAGCGCGATGCCGATGCCGAAGGCGACCGCCGAGACGAAATGGATGTCGATCCCCGTCGCCAGCGCCTCGTCGCGCGAGACCATCACCGCGCGGGTCAGCGTGCCGAGCCGGGTGCGGTAGAGATAGACGTACACCCCGATCACGCAGACCGCGCTGGCGGCCGCGCTGTAGACCCAGGCGCGCGGCATCCGTGCCGTAAGGATCTCCACAGGGCCGATGCCGAAGATGCGCGCGGGGATCGAGCGCTCGGTATTGCCGAACAGGATGGAGACGATCGCCTCGATCATCTGCGACATGCCGAAGAACAGGATCAGCGACAGCATCTCCGTGTCGCGGGCGCGCATCAGGCGCGGCACGATCAGGTAGTAGATGGGAATGCCGATCAGCAGCAGGGCGACCAGCATCAGCGCCGCCGAGGCGAGCGGATGCAGCCCGAGCAGCGTGAAAAACCAGAACGCCCCGTAGGCGCCAAGCATGAGAAAATCGCCGTGCGCGAGATTGACGATGCGCATGACGCCGAACACGAGATTGAGCCCGAGCCCGACCAGGGTGAAGTAGAGGCCGAAGAACAGGCCTTCGATGATGGCCGCGCTCAGCATGTCCGGCGGCTGCCCTCACCCCAACCCTCTCCCGCAAGCGGGAGAGGGGGCGTAGGGAGCGACGTTCGTTTGTTCAACGCCCTCTCTCCCCTTGGGAGAGGGTCGGGGTGAGGGCTCACTTGCCGATCACCGGCTGCCCATTGGCGAAGTCGGGCGGATAGACCACCACCAGCTTCATGCCCTTACCCTCCGGCTCGACCTGACCGAGCGGCGTGAGTTCGCCGATCTGCGCGCCCGTCTCGTCGAGCTTGAACGGCCCCGACAGCCCGACCAGCTTGCCTGACAACCCGAACACCGCATCGTGCAGCGCCATCTGGTCGAGGCTCTTCGCGTCCTTCAGCGTCTCCTGTAGCACGATCCCGACGACGTAGCCGGCGACCGCGTTGAAACCGAACGCCGCCCCCGGCGTGTGGCCGTAGGTCTTCTCCCAGGCCGCCTTGTACTGGGGAAGGTCCATCCCGGCGGTGACCTTGAACGGATACTCCGCCCCGGTGACATAGGTAAACACGCCCTTCAGGCCATCGATGCCGACGTTCTTGAACAGCTCCTCCGGCTCGACACCCGGATAGACGGCGAACAGGAACTTGAACTTCTCGCCCGAGTTCCTGGAGATTCCGCAGGAAGGCGATGTCGTTGCCTGGATAGCCCAGCTCGATCACCGCATCGGGGTTCTTGGCAGCGATGTTGTTGATCAGCACCGTGTAGTTCGAGGTGCTGGTCGGCACGCCCTGGTCATAGACGATCTTGACCTTCCCCGCCTCGGTGAGGAATTTCCGGAGCGCGGCCGCCTGCGTGCCGGTGAAATCGTTGGTGGAGTACAGCAGCGCCACCGTGTTCAGACCGAGCCGTGGCCCCTCGGTGCTCAGGAAGTCGGCGGTGTATTTCGGCCAGATGGTCGAAGCGGGGTCGGCCAGCAGCGCGATGTAGGGATTGTCCTTGCTGAAGAACGGCGCCCCGGTGCCGGTCGGATCGAACAGGAACATCTTGTGCTCGCGCGCGATCGGCACCGCGACCGCGGTCAGCACCGAGCCGGAGTCGCACACCAGCATGTTAACGTGGTCCTGGGTGATGAGCTGGTTGATCAGCGTGGCCGCGGTCGCCGGATTGCTCTGATCGTCGTAGCTGATGAGCTTGAGCGGGATCTTCTTGTTGTACGCCTTCACGAAGGCGCCGCCGCTGGCGTTGATCTGATCGACCCAGAGCTTCAGCCCGTAATAGACCGGCATCGAGATCGCGGCATACGCCCCGGAACTGGCATGGACATGGCCGATGGTGATGGCGGCCGGGGCCTGCTGTGCATGCACCGGGGCAAAGGGTGCGATCCAGGAGGCGGCGAGCGCGGCAAGGCCGGCGAGGGCAGACCGAAGCTTCATGGCGTGTTTCCGGACCCAGTGTCGGTCGCGGAATAGGTCAGGAAGGACCGAGGCGCAAGGAAGACGGCAGCTTCAAGGCGTCCCGCCAGGGTCTCTGGCGCAAGGGGCCTACAGCGGCTTGCCTTCGCTGCTGGCCCAGTTGCGCATGAGCGCGTTGCTGGGAAGCGTCTTGTCGAGCACCTTGCGCGCGGTCTCGGCGCCCGCGACAGGCAGGCCCGCCGGGTCCAGCAGGCCGATCTGCACCAGCACCGACGCCTGATCCCAGTAGATGTGCTCATGCACGAGCTTGCCGTCGCGGAAGCGGATGATTGCGACGAGGGGGATCTCGACCGGGCGGCCCGTAGGCGGGATGCCGGGCAGCATCCAGTCGATCTCCCGCGTGTGGGTGAAGCAGAACAACACCTCGTCCACGACGCTGTCAGCACCTACGGTGCGGCTGATCGGGACCAGTCGCGTGTCCTCCGGGTTCTCGCCGATGAAGTGGTGGCGGTAGAAGCGCTTGAGCTGCTCGTGCCCGACGCCGCCGGTCATCGTGGGGACGTGGTTCACGTAGGGGTCGTCCACCATGCTCGCCATGGTGGCGTCCACGTCCCGCGTCTCGAACTCGGAGCGGCAGTGCTCCTCCCACAGCGCGGCGAGGTCATGGTCGGCCATCTGTGACTCCTTCGTTCCGCCGGATTCCGCGCGTTCTATTACGGCGTACGGATCAGCTTGACCCGGCGCCCCTCCACGCCCAAGGCGATCCTTCCCGCGCGCAGCGCCAGCGCGTCCTCGCCGAACACCTCGCGTCGCCAGCCGTGCAGCGCCGTAATGTTCGCATCCTCGCCCAGCGCCAGCCGGTCGATCTCCTCGGAACTCGCCACCAGCCGCGCGGCGACATGATGTTGTTCGGCCTGGGCGGCGAGCAGCACCTTCAGCAGCGCGACCAGGGCCGGGGAGGGGCGGACGGCGTCGCGGCCGCGCGCTTCGGGCAGGGCATCGTCAGGCATGGATTTGGCCTCGGCGATGGCGGCCAGCAGCGAGGCGCCGGTCCGCCCTTCGGCGAAGCCGCGCGTGATCCCCCGCGCTCGGGCGAGCGCATCGGGCGTGTCGGGCGCCGTCGCCGCGATCTCGGTCAACGTCTCGTCCTTGACCAGGCGCTGGCGCGGGATGTTGGCGCGCTGCGCCTCGCGCTCGCGCCAAGCGGCGAGCGCGCGCAGCGTGCCGAGATAGCGGCGGTTGCCGGTGCGCGGGCGCAGCCTTTCCCATGCCGTCTGCGGGTCGGCGCTGTAGGTCGCTGGATCGGCCAGCGCCGCCATCTCCTCGCCCACCCAGTCGAGCCGGCCGTCCTGCTCCAGCCGATCGCGCAATTTCTCGTACACGATGCGGAGCCAAGTCACGTCGCCGGCGGCGTAGGCGATCTGCGCGGCCGAGAGCGGGCGCGCCGCCCAGTCGCTGAAGCGGTGCACCTTGTCGATGTGCCCGCCGGCCAGCGCTGATACCAGGGCGTCATAGCCGACCTGGTCGCCGAAGCCCGCCACCATCGCCGCGATCTGGGTGTCGAAAAGAGGCTTCGGCACGGCGCCGAACTTCAGCACGAAGATCTCGATGTCCTGGCGCCCGGCGTGGAACACCTTCATCACGGCGGGGTCGGCGAGCAGGCGCCCGAGCGCCGCGAGGTCGAGGTCCGGCGCCTCGGCGTCCACCACGGCAACCTCGCCGGCTCCGGCGAGCTGCACGACGCAGAGCTCCGGCCAATAGGTGCGTTCGCGCATGAACTCGGTGTCCACGGTCACGAACGCCTCCGCGGCCAGCCGCGTGCAGAGAGCATCGAGCGCCTCGGTGGTGGCGATCAGCGCGGGCGGCGGGAAGTCGGGACGGGGCGCGCGGGACATCTTGGGCTTCTACACGGACGGGAGTATCGGCAAAAGCCGGCGCCCGCGGCCTTGACTTGCCTAGGACGGCGGGGCTTGTGTGCCGCCGCTCCAGGCCAGCCGGGACCAGTCATGCACGCCTACCGCACCCATACCTGCGGCGCGCTCCGCGCCTCCGACGCGGGGCAGACCGCCCGGCTCTCGGGCTGGGTGCATGCCAAGCGCGACCATGGCGGCCTGCTGTTCCTCGATCTGCGAGACAATTACGGCCTGACACAGTGCGTCTTTCCCGCCGGCAGCCCGGCCTTCGCCGCCGCCGACGCGATCCGGCCGGAGAGTGTTCTTACCGTGACCGGCGAGGTGGTGAAGCGCGAGCCGGGGACCACGAATCCGCGCCTGCCCACGGGCGAGATCGAGCTGCGGGCCAACGAGTTGGTCGTGCAGTCGGCGGCCGAGGTGCTGCCGATCCAGGTGGCGGGCGAGGAGAAGTACCCGGAGGAGCTCCGGCTCAAATACCGCTTCCTCGATCTGCGCCGCGACAAGCTGCACCGCAACATGATGCTGCGCGCGCAGGTGATCGCCTCGATCCGCCGCCGCATGATCGAGGCCGGCTTCACCGAGTTCCAGACGCCGATCCTGACCGCGTCCAGCCCGGAGGGGGCGCGCGACTTCCTGGTGCCGTCGCGCGTTCATCCCGGCACGTTCTACGCGCTGCCGCAGGCGCCGCAGCAATTCAAGCAGCTCATCATGGTGGCCGGGTTCGACCGCTACTTCCAGATCGCGCCGTGCTTCCGCGATGAGGCCTCGCGCGCCGACCGCAGCCCCGGCGAGTTCTACCAGCTCGATTTCGAGATGAGCTTCGTCACGCAGGAGGATGTGTTCGCCACGATCGAGCCGGTGATCGCCGGCGTGTTCGAGGAGTTTGGCGAGGGAAGGGCGGTCTCGCCGGCGCCGTTCCCGCGCATCCCGTACGAGACGGCGCTGCTGGAGTTCGGCACCGACAAGCCCGACCTGCGCAACACGCTGCGCATCCGCGACGTGACCGAGCACTTCGCCGCATCGAATTTCGGACTGTTCGCGCGCATTGCCGCCGCGGGCGGCGTGGTCCGGGCGATCCCCGCGCCGGGCGCGGCGGGGCAGCCGCGCAGCTTTTTCGATAGACTGAACGACTGGGCCAAGGCCGAGGGCGGCGGCGGCCTCGGCTACATCACCTTCGACGCCGAGGGGCCGAAAGGCCCGATCGCGCGCAACCTGGAGCCGGCGCGCGCCGAAGCGATCCGCGCCGCCTGTGGCCTCAAGCCGGGTGATGCCGTGTTCTTCGCGGCCGGCAAGCGCGAGGAGGCCTGGAAGTTCGCGGGCCTGGTCCGCACGCGCCTCGGCCAGGAGCTCGATCTCGTCGAGAGCGGCGCGTTCCGCTTCTGCTGGATCACCGATTTCCCGATGTACGAGCTGAACGAGGAGACCGGGGAGATCGACTTCAGCCACAACCCGTTCTCCATGCCGCAAGGCGGGATGGAGGCGCTGCAAACGCTGGATCCGCTGAGCATCAAGGCATTCCAGTACGATATTGTCTGCAACGGGGTGGAGCTGTCGTCGGGTGCGATCCGCAACCACCGGCCCGACATCATGCTCAAGGCGTTCGAGATCGCGGGCTATGCTGAGCAGGAGGTGGAGGCGCGGTTCGGGGGCATGCTCAACGCCTTCCGCTACGGCGCGCCGCCGCATGGCGGCTCGGCACCGGGGGTCGACCGCATCGTGATGCTGCTGGCCGACGAGCCCAACATCCGGGAGGTGATCCTGTTCCCGCTGAACCAGCAGGGACAGGACCTGATGATGGGCGCCCCGGCCCCGGTGCCCCCCGCGCGACTCAAGGAGCTTTCCCTCAAGGTCGAGCTGCCGCCAAAACCGAAGGCGCCTTGAGCACCGGCTGGGCTTTCCAACCCGCATTCCACCACTCGGAGCGCCCCATGCGCCGTCTCGCCGCGTTCGCGACCTTCCTGTTGATCGCCTCGCCGGTGCTGTCACGACCGGTGCTGGCCGCGCCGCTGGACGTGCCGCTCGCGGCCCATAAGGCGCTGTACACCATGGCGCTCGGCCGTGTGCGCGGCGACGTCACCGCCGCCAAGGGAACGATGGGGTACGAGGTGATCGATGCCTGCGATGGCTGGGCGGTGCGCCAGCGGCTCGACATGCTGGTGACCAATGCCGAGGGGCAGACCGTCGAGATGGTCTCCGACTACGCGACCTGGGAATTGAAGGATGGGCGGCGGCTGCGCTTCCATGTGAAGCAGACCACCGAGGAAGCGGTGACGAGCCAGACCGACGGCGAGGCGAGCATCCAGCCGGGCGGTCCGGGGGTCGCGCGCTATACGCGGCCCCGGCGCATCAGCATCAAGCTGCCGCGGGGCACGCTGTTTCCGATGGCGCACACCGCCGCCATTCTCGAAGCTGCGCGCGCCGGCAAGCGGTTCCTGAACCTGCCGCTGTTCGACGGCACCTCCGAGACCGGCGCGGAGTACAGCGCCATCGCGATCACGAGCTGGAACCATCCGCAGCCGACACGCTGGCCGGTTCTCTCGAAGCTGCCCAGCGCGTTCGTGCATGTCGCGTTCTACGACTGGGTGTCGAACGACATGCTTCCCGACTACCAGGTTGGCCTGCGCTACTGGGAAAACGGGGTTGCCGATGACATGACGATGGATTTCGGCGACTTCGTCATGCACGCGACCATGACGGAGTTCATGCCGCAGCCGCGCCGCTGCTGAACCGGAGCGGCTTCGCCCCGCCGCCGTACCTGCGGCGCCTCTTGTGCACGGCGTCCGTCCGGTCCGTCCTTTCCCCTCCCGCAAGGGAGGAGGAGTTGAGGCGCGCTAGCCCCCTGCCTCTCGCCGGAGGGGCCGGTCGGTTCGCGAGGTATTCTGGGGGTCGCTGTAGTCGGGACGCAGTGTACGCTCCAAGTCGATCCGCTTCATCTCCTCGTAGATAGCCCGGGTCCGCAGTTTGGGCTCCAAACCCGCCCAATCCTTGCCATTGTACCGCGCACATGCGTACGCGTAGGCCTCATCAAATACGTGATCCTCAACACCCATCGCCGCGGACCGACGATCGCATGTTGCCGTCGAGGTCGACGGAGTCGGCATGCTTCCGTCGGCCGGATAACGCCGATACGCCCGGGGTAGCCGGAACGAAGGCTGCGCCGTCCTGGGGCGGGTGAAGCCGGATACAGTTGGCCACCGACTGGCCTAACCGATTGACCTCCTGCCAAGGGTGCCCTTGATAGCTGCCCATCACGTCAAAGGGAGCAGGTGATACGCCCGGATCGACGCGTCGGAAGCTTAATCTCAGGCCGGTGAGACGAAATATGACCTCGACATCCGAATGATCTCTAAAAGAGATGTAAAAGTCGTGCTCGGATAACATCTGGTCCTCCCCTTCAGCGGGAACAGGGGAGCCCTTCAAATGCTTCCAGGTGCTACTACTGCATCGACAACTGTAACACTGGATCAGCTGTGGACTACTTAAATCCGTAAGTCAATCCTCAGAGCTTGACTTCAAAGCCTGAACAACGCAGCGACCTCTCCCGCATTTCGGGAGAGGTGTTGCAACGAGCTACGCCGCCCCGCGCCGCGCCTCCAGGCGGGTCTCGGCGAGGTGGTCGAAGCGGCGGCGGAAGGTGCCAAGGCCAAGCGTTTGGGAGCGTAGCTCGATGATCAGGTCGTGCATCTCGGCTTCGGGGACCAGCGCCTCGACATCGTCCCAGCCGGGCCAATCGGGGCGCTCGGAGTAGCCCAGAATTTGGCCGCGCCGCCCGGAGAGCAGGCGCTGAGCGCGGGCGGTGAATTCGTTGGGTACGCTGATCGTCACGTGATCGATCGGCTCCAGCATGACCGGGTCGGCGTCGGCGAGGCCCTCGCGCATGGCGATGCCGGTTGCGGTCTTGAACGCCATGTCGGAGCTGTCCACGCTGTGGAACTGCCCATCGACAAGCGTGACCGAGATATCGACGACCGGATAGCCGAACGGTCCCTTGCGCGCTGCTTCCTCGGCGCCCTCGGCGACGGCAGGGATGAAGTTGCGCGGCACCGAGCCGCCCACGACCTTGTCGATGAAGGCGAAGCCGGCGCCGCGTTCGCGCGGGGCAATATCGATCTTCACGTCGGCGAACTGGCCGTGCCCACCGGTCTGGCGCTTCAGGCGGCCGTGCTGATGCACCGGGCGGCGGATTGTCTCCTTGTAGGCGACTTGCGGCCGTCGGGTGGTGAGCTTCAGGCCGTGATTGCGCGCCAGGCGCTCGACCGAGGTGTTGAGGTGGATCTCGCCCTGGCCGTGCAGCACCGTCTCGTGGGTGTCCTGGCCGTGCTCCACGCGCAGCGTCGGGTCCTCCTCGACCAGCTTCTGCAGCGCACCCGACAGCTTCACATCGTCCTTGCGATCGGCGGTCGCGATGGCCAGCGCATAGACCGGCTCGGGCGGGGTCGCGAAGGGCAGGGGATCGGGGCTGCCGGCCGGCGAGACCGTCGCGCCAGTCGCCACGCCATCGAGCCGGCCCAGCGCGACCAACTCGCCCGCTTCCGCCTCCGGCGCCTTGCCAAGCTCGCCGCCGGCCAGGCGGTAGATGCCGCCCAGCCGGGTTCCAGCCAGCATGGCCCCGTCCTTGATCGCCCCTCGCCAGATGCGCGCGTAGGACAGCTTGCCGGTATGGCCGGCGTGGACGGTCTTGAACACCTGCGCGAGCGGCGCCCCGTCGGCCGCGATGCCGCGACGAGAAGCCGTCTCCTCGGGCGCCGGCGCATCGTGGCGCAGCGCCTTCCACAGCCGGCGCACGCCGGCAGCAGCCTCGGCGGCACCGAGCATCACCTCGATGACGTTGCCCGCCGCGAGATCCTTGCGCAGGTCGCGATAGATCTCGTCGGAGCTGGGCTGCACGTCCTCCAGCAGCTTCTCGAGCAAGGCGTCGTCATGGTCGGCCAGCACCTCTACCAGCTTCGACTTGGCAGCGGCTTCCGCCTCGCGCAACTCGGAGGGAATCTGCACCAGCTCGGAGGGCTGGCCCTTGCGGTAGCGGTAGGCGCGATCGCTGATGACATCGACATAGCCGGCGACCTTCTCGCCGCCGGCGCCGTTCTCGGTGATCGGCATGTGGCGCAGCACCAGGGGGCAGGCCGCGTAGGCCTGGAGCGCCGCCAGCGTGTCGGCCAGGCCGCCCTCGAGGGTGTCGATGCGGTTGATGAAGACGATATGCGGCAGGCTGAGCTCGGCCAGCCGCTTGAGCAGCGGCGCGGCGGCCATGGCGCGGGCGGGCTGCGGGTCGCACACCAGCACGGCAATGTCGGCGACCCTCAGCGCCGCCTCGGTCTCGTGGGCGAACTCCACCGAGCCGGGGCAGTCGAGCACCGACCAGCGGTCGCCGAGATAGGTGCAATGGCCAAGGCGGATCTCGGTGGTGGAGGGGCGGTTGCGCGGATCGGCGGGCCGCTTCACCGGGGCGCCCGCCGCTTCCATCAGCGCGTCGAACAGCGTGGACTTGCCGACGCCGTACGGCCCCACCAGGGCCACCGAGCGGGGACTTCTGCCGTTCTGCTCTCCGGACATCCTGATGCCTCCCTGCGCTGCACACGCGGGAGCCGGCGGGCACCGGCGCCCGAGCTGAGGGATGCTATCGGAGTCCGTCCGCTCCGCAACCGCAAATGACGGGAGCGTGACCTCGGAGGGCTCAGGCGCGCATCGAGAGGGCGAGCGGCATCCGGGCCGGCGGCGCATCGCCGCTCGCGCCGTAGCGCGGCGGACAGCGTCCGGGTGCCTGCGCGGCCAGCGCGCGTGGCACGGCGCGGGCGACGGCGGCGAGCACGCGGCCCTGCACCTCGATGCCGCGTTCCAGCAGCCGGCGGTTCCGCGAGGCCGCTTCGTCCAGCCGGCGCGCGAGCTTCGCAAGCTCGGACGCATCCGCACCGGCGACGAGGCGACCCTGTTGGCAGGCCAGCGTGAACACCGTGGCCGCCTCCTGTTTTTCCGCCAGCATCGAAGCCGCACGCGACAGATCGAGCGCGACGAGGGCGGTGTTCTCCCGCTCCAGCACATCGGCGAGCCGCAGCGCCGTCTCGAGGATATCTTGGGGAGGAGTCAGACTGGTCATCGCGGTGCCTCCGCTGCGGTCTCCTGGGTGCGCATCAGCGCGCGATAGACGGCGTCGGCCAGGCCGAGCCCGCCGTGCTGGGCCATCTGCTTGCCGATCGTCTGCACGAGCATGGGCCGCCAGGCGGCCTCTCCGGCGCCCCCGCCGAACAGGCCGCCCGAGGTGTCCAGGGTATCGAACATCGGTTTCAGCATCTCCCCGATCGCCATCGCCTCGAACTCGGTCGCCGCCTGGCGCATCTGCGTGGCGCGGTCCGGGCCGGCCGCCCGTCCGGCGGCGGCCAGGGCGGGGGCAGCGAAGGGGGCGGGGCCGTGCATCAGCGCACCTCCAGATCGGCCTGCAATGCGCCGGCGGCCTTGATCGCCTGCAGGATGGTGATGAGATCGCGCGGGCCGATGCCGAGCGCGTTCAGGCTCTGCACCAGATCGCGCAGGCTGACGCTGCCTGGCACGATGCCAAGCCGATTGTTGTGCTGGTCGTCCACCTGCACCTGCGTGCGCGGGACCACCGCGGTCTGTCCGTTGGAGAGCGGGCCGGGCTGGCTGACCTCCGGGGTCTCGGTCACGCGGATCGTCAGGTTGCCCTGGGCGATCGCGACCGTGCTGACGCGGACGTTGGCGCCCATCACCACGGTGCCGCTCGCCTCGTCGATCACCACCACGGCGGGGCTGTCGGGCTGGATTCGCAGATCCTCGATCCCGGCGAGCGTGGCGACCGGGTCGCGGCCGGCCAGATCGACGCGCACGGTGCGCGGGTCGGTGGCGTGCGCGATCGGCCCCTCGGCGGCGTTGATCGCCGCGGCGATGCGCCGCGCGGTGGTGAGGTCGGGGTTGCGCAGACCGAGCCAGATGCCGGTGCTCTTCTCCAGCCGGAACGGCGTCTCCTTCTCCACGGTGGCGCCATTGGAGATGCGGCCCGCGGTCGGCACGCCGCGGGTGACCGATGCAGCCGCACCCCGCGCGGCAATCGCGCCGGTGGCGACGGCGCCCTGCGCCACCGCGTAAACCTCGCCGTCGGCGGCCAGCAGCGGCGTGACCAGGAGCGTGCCGCCGGAAATGTTGGTGGCGTCGCCCAGCGCGGAGACGGCGATGTCGATGCGGCTGCCGCTGCGTGCGAAGGCGGGGAGGTCGGCGGTGACCATGACCGCGGCGACGTTCTTGGTCTCCAGCTTGGCGGCCTGGTCGGCGGTGTTGACGCCCAGACGCTCCAGCATCCCGATCAGCGATTGGCGGGTGAATACCGCATTGTCAAGCTTGTCACCGGTATTGTTCAGCCCGACCACCAGCCCGTAGCCGATGAGCTGATTCGGCCTGACCCCTTCGACATCGGCGATGTCCTTGATGCGGACCTGGCAGGCGGCCGGAACCGGGCATAACGCCAGCGCCGCGAAGAACAGCAGTGCAACTCGCGATGCGCGCACAGGCGGGCTCCGGTAGGGCGATCGTAACGATTTACCGGCACTCTGCGTGCGTCGGTCGGCCGCGACGGTCGCTGCGCGGTCGGGTGCCGGTATCGCAAGCGCCATGCCAGCCGCGCCGGCCTGGAAGCGGCGGCGACGATGCGGGCCAGACCCGGCAGAAGCTGCCGGGAAGGCAAAAGGAGCCGGGTACGATGGCGGAGATGGGTGGCATCAGCGGGATGGGTGCGGCGGCGGCAATGCCGGCGCGGGTGGCGGCCCGATCGGCTTTCGCGATCCCGGCCGAGCCGTCGGCTGCGGCGCCAGAGGGGGCGCCGGGCGGCGCGCCGGTGGGTGCGACGGCGCTGGCGGTTTCCCTGTCCGGACTGCTCGCCCTGCAGGAAGCCGGGCCGGAGGCGCCGCGCGATCGCGCGGCACGGCGGCGTGGTCGCGACATCCTGGCCGCCCTGGCCGAGCTGCAGCGCGAACTCCTGGGAGGCGAGGCGGACGGGACACTGGCTCGCCTGGCATCCCTGATCGAGGATCTGCCCCTGGCGGCGGACCCGAGTCTGGAGACGGTGCTCGCTGCGGTCGCGCTTCGAGCCCGAATTCGAACTGGCCCGGCGCGGCTCCGATAAGAAGCCGGCTCGGGAGCAGATTGAAACCGACTGTGACTAAAGAAAGAAAGGTTCCCGAATAGTGGACAAATCTGAACAATTCGCCTTGGCGACTGCTGGCCGCACAGTTATAAGCCGCGCCGTTCCAACCCCCCGTGGGGGGCGGTTCGGCAACGAACGACAGGATCGCCCCGCCATGATGGTCACTCTTCCCCCGGACTACCGGCCAAGCGAGGAAGAGGAGTTCATGAACCCGGTGCAGGCGGAATATTTTCGCCAGAAGCTGCTGCGCTGGCGTGCCGACCTGCTGCGCGAGGCGGATGGCACGCTGCTGAGCCTGTCGCAGGGTGGCATCCACGAAGCCGACATCACCGACCGTGCCAGCGTCGAGACGGACCGGGCGCTGGAACTGCGGACCCGCGATCGCGCTCGCAAGCTGATCGCCAAGATCGACCAGGCCCTGCAACGCCTTGAACTAGGCACCTATGGCTTCTGCGAGGAGACCGGGGAGCCGATCGGCCTCAAGCGCCTGGAGGCGCGGCCGATCGCCACCCTGTCGATCGAGGCGCAGGAGCGACATGAGCGCATGGAGCGGGTTCACCGCGACGATTGAGGATGGTAGCTGCGCGTCTATTGCAGCCCTCGCCTCAACCCTCTCCCGCGAGCGGGAGAGGGGGCGTTGAACGCACGAACGCTGCCTGCCACGCCCCCTTTCCCTCTACGAGAGGGCCGGGGTGAGGGACAGACGGCGCATGACTCCCCGGCTCCTGCGTATCGCGATGGTCTGGCTACTGGTGCTGCTGACCGTCTGGGTGGTCGCGCCGTACGTCGTCGACGCCTGGTGGGCGGCGACGCTGCCGCGCACCGTCACCCCACGCGGTCGGCTGGACGCGGTGGAGCAGACGGCGATCGACGTCTTCCGCCAGGCGTCGCCTTCGGTCGTGCATGTCTATGCGCGTACGGCCGCGCCCGCGATGACCCGGGGTGGGGAATACGCGCTGCAGACCGGCTCCGGCGTGGTCTGGGACGTGGCGGGCGACATCGTCACCAACAATCACGTCATCGCTGGAGGCACCGCGTTCGGCGTGCGGCTGACCAGCGGCGAACTGGTCCCGGCGCGGCTGATCGGCGCGGCGCCTTCCTATGATCTCGCGGTGCTGAGGCTGGAGCGGTCCCGCGCTCCGTTGCACGCGCTGACGCTAGGAAGCTCCGATGACCTGCTGGTGGGACAGACGGTGTTCGCGATCGGCAATCCCTATGGGCTGGACCAGACGCTGACCTCCGGCCTGATCAGCGCGCTGCACCGGCGCCTGCCGGAGAACCTGCGGACCGAAATCGCCGACGTGATCCAGACGGACGCCTCGATCAATCCGGGCAACTCGGGCGGGCCTCTGCTGGATTCGGCGGGGCGGATGATCGGGCTGAACACCGCGATCCTCTCTGAATCCGGCGCATCGGCGGGCATCGGATTCGCCATTCCGGTGGCCACGGTGAATTGGGTGGTGCCGCGCCTCATCGCCACCGGCACCGCCCCGGCACCGGGCATCGGCATCGTGTCGGCCAGCCCCGCGCTGGCCAGCCAACTCGGGCTCGCCGGGGTGATCGTGCTGCGGGTCGTGCCGGGCACGCCGGCGGCCGAAGCGGGCCTGCAAGGTGCCGATCTGCAGACCGGCACGATCGGCGACATCATCACCGCCGTGAACGGCACGCCGGTGCGGACCGTTGCGGCACTCAGCGGACAACTGGACGCGGTCGGCATCGGCAACACCGCGCGGCTGACCGTGGAGCGCGACGGGCGGAGCCGGATGGTGGAGGTGCGCGTCGCTGACCTGTCGGCGCCGGGCCCCGGGCGCTAACGGCGCTGGCCCTCACCCCGACCCTCTCCCGAAGGGAGAGGGGGAGTAGAAGGTGGAGTCCGTGCGCACATCGCTCCCTCTCCCTCTGGGAGAGGGCCGGGGTGAGGGGTCGCTCCGAACACCTCTTCCCATGCCACACGCAACGCCAGATCGGCCTCCTCCATACTCACCGGGATGCCCAGCGTGTGCAGGCTGGTCACGCCGTGTGCGCGGATGCCGCAGGGCACGATGCCGCCAAAATGCGACAGGTCGGGATCAACGTTCAGCGCCACGCCGTGCCAGCTCACCCAGCGCGTGACGCGCACGCCGATCGCCCCGATCTTCGCCTCGGTTCCCGCCGCGCGGTCGGCGACCCAGATGCCGATCCGGTTGTCCCGACGTTCGCCCCGAACATTGAAGCGGCCCAGGGCACGGATCAGCCACTCCTCCAGGCCATGCACAAAACAGCGCACGTCGCGCGCCGGCACGCTGCCGTGCGGGCGGGTCAGGTCGAGCATCACGTAGACTGTGCGCTGCCCCGGCCCGTGATAGGTCCACTGCCCGCCGCGCCCCGCCTCGAAGGTCGGGAAGCGGTCAGGCTGGGCCAGATCCTCGGGCCTGGCGGAGGTGCCGGCGGTGTAGAGGGGCGGGTGCTCGACCAGCCAGACCAGTTCCGACGCGGTGCCGCCGCGGATCGCCGCCACCCGCGTCTCCATCGCCTGCTTCGCCGCCGGATAGGGCGTCAGGCCGTCGTCGATGCGCCATTCTGGAGCGCCATTTGGAGCAATTGAATCCGGTCTGGTCATCGGCTATAGCCCCCGCGCGCCCGATGCGGTCGTGGCGGAACGGTAGACGCGCCAGCTTGAGGTGCTGGTCCGGGAAACCGGGTGGAAGTTCGAGTCTTCTCGACCGCACCAGGCACCATCAGCGGATCAGCTCGATCCGAAGTCCGTTCAGTCCAAGCGTGGCCCAGGTCCGGTCCCCGGTCGCGGCAATCGCATCCAATCGCATCGCCAGCGCGAGGCAGGCGCGATCGCCAAGCGACAGCCCGAGATCGCGCGTCGGTTGGCGTAGTCGTCCCGCCGCGAAGGCCGCCTCCCGGTCAAATGCGTGGACTTCCAGGAGCGCCGAGGCAGCGAGTACGAACGCTTCATCACCCACGTCCTATCACTCACTAGCCGCTTCGGCCCGGCGCTCACGGATCAGCTCATCAACCAGGCTGTCTTCCGCCGTCACATAGCGGCGCACCAAGGCCTGCGCCCGTGCGATCGCCGCCTTGAGGGAGCGGAAACGAAGCTCGCCGCCATCGACCTCCATCACGACACTGTCGCCCGCCCGCAGCCCGAGTTGACGCCGGAGTTCCGCGGGGATGACAAGCCGTCCGCCGTCCGCGATCTTACCACGGTGTGCCGCCATCGAGACCTCTGCGCTTGCCGCGTTCGGCACATAGGCCACACTAGCCAGGCGTGCCAATCCTTTCGGGCTTGGCACGCTATGAGGAACAGTCATGGACGACGATTCCCGCAAGGCGGCGCTCGACTACCACCGGCTGCCGCGGCCGGGGAAGCTCGCTGTGCTGCCGACCAAGCGGATGGCGACGCAGCGCGATCTCGCGCTCGCCTACTCGCCCGGCGTGGCGGCCGCCTGCGAGGCGATCAAGGCGGACCCGCACGCCGCCCTTGATTATACCGTACGCGGAAACCTGGTCGGCGTGATCTCCAACGGGACGGCGGTGCTAGGACTGGGCAATATCGGTGCGCTGGCGGGCAAGCCGGTGATGGAGGGCAAGGCCGTCCTGTTCAAGAAGTTCGCCGGCATCGACGTGTTCGACATCGAGGTGGACGCCGCCGATCCCAGGCGTTTCTGCGACGTCGTGGCGGCGCTTGAACCCACCTTCGGCGCGGTGAATCTGGAGGACATCAAGGCCCCTGAATGCTTCGCGATCGAGGCGGATCTGCGGGCGCGGATGCAGATTCCGGTGTTTCACGACGACCAGCACGGCACCGCCATCACCGTTGCGGCCGCGATCCGCAACGGACTGCTTCTGCAGCACAAAAGGCTGGAGGACGTGCGCCTCGTCACCTCCGGGGCCGGCGCCGCCGCGCTCGCCTGCGTCGACCTGCTGGTGTCCATGGGCCTGCGACCCGAGAATGTCACCCTGACCGACATCCAGGGCGTGGTGCGCGCGGACCGGCCGGGGATGCTGCCCAACATGGCCCGCTACGCGCGCGAGACCGAGGCCGGCACTCTGGCCGAGGCTCTGCCGGGCGCGGATGTGTTCCTCGGCCTCTCGGCGCCCGGCGTGCTGCGCCCCGAATGGCTCGACCGGCTGGCGCCTCGGCCGCTGATCCTGGCGCTCGCCAACCCCGACCCCGAGATCCTGCCGGACCTGGCGCGGAGCGCGCGGCCCGATGCGATCATCGCCACCGGACGCACGGACTACCCGAATCAGGTGAACAACGTCCTCTGCTTTCCCTTCATCTTCCGCGGCGCGCTAGACGTCTCGGCGACCACGATCAACGAGGAAATGAAGATCGCCGCGGTCGAGGCGATCGCGGCGCTGGCGCGGATGGAGGCGAGCGAGGTAGTGGCGGCGGCCTATGGCGGCGCAGCGCCGGTGTTCGGGCCCGACTACATCATCCCGAAACCCTTCGACCCGCGCCTGATCCTGGAGGTCGCTCCGGCGGTGGCCCGCGCCGCAATGCAGTCCGGCGTGGCGCGCCGAGAGATCGCGGATTTCGACGCCTACCGGCGCGAGCTGGAAGGCTTCGTGTTCCGCTCCGGCCAGCTCATGCGCCCGGTGTTCGAGGTGGCGCGGGCGCGGCACCAGCGCATCGTCTATGGCGAGGGCACCGATGAGCGCGTGCTGCGCGCCGCGCAGACCTTGGTCGATGACGGCATCGCCCAGCCGATCCTGCTCGGCTCCCGCGCGGCGATCGAGGGCAAGGCGCGCGAGATGGGACTACGCATCGACTTCGATGCCGGCGTCCGTGTGCTCGATCCGGAACAGGATCGCGATGTATTCGGACCGCTGTTGCCTGAGTACCAGCGCCTGGCGGGGCGGCGCGGCGTGCCGATGGAAATCGCGAAGCGCGCGCTGTCCTCGCGCGTGTCGGTGGCCGCGGCGATGCTGCTGCACGCCGGCCTCGCGGACGCGGCGATCTGCGGCGGCGTGGGGAACTGGTGGCGGCAGGTGCAATACGTCCTGCCGATCATCCCGCGCCGGTCGGACGCGAGCCGCGTCTATGCGCTGGAGTGCCTGATCCTGCAGACCGGGACGCTGTTCATGTGTGATACGCAGATGGTGGTCGATCCGACACCCGAACAGATCGCCGAGATGACGGTGCTTGCCGCCGAGGCCGTCGCCGGCTTCGGCATCACGCCGAAGGTCGCGCTGCTGTCGCACTCCAATTTCGGCGCGAGCGATTCCGACAGCGCGCGGAAGATGCGTCTTGCGCTGGGGCTGGTGCGCCAGCGCGCGCCGAGCCTGGAGGTGGACGGCGAGATGAACGCGGAGAGCGCGCTGGTCGCCGCGATCCGCGACCGCGCGATCCCCGACAGCCGGCTGAGCGGAGCCGCCAACCTGCTGGTGATGCCGACCCTGGATGCGGCGAACATCGCGTACACGCTGCTGAAGGCAGCCGCCGACGGGCTTTCGGTCGGGCCGATGCTGCTCGGCATGAGCAAGCCGATCCATGTCCTGAGCCGCAGCGTGACCGCGCGGGGCATCGTCAATCTCAGCGCCTTTGCGGCGCGAGAGGCGGCGGGGAAGGGCTAGGCGATGAAAACGGCAACGCCGATGCGGCTGCTCTCCAATCTGTTGACCCGGTTCGTCCGGAACGGCACGATGCGCCTGATCGATGCCGATGGCGGGGTCCACGTCTTCGGTGACGCGGCCGCCAAGCCGGCGGTGACGGTCCGCCTGCATGACCGCGCCCTGTACACGAAACTCGCCCTGAACCCCGAGCTGTACGCCGGTGAGGCGTACGCGGACGGAACCCTCACCTTCGAGGATGACTCGGATGTGGGCGATCTGATGGCTCTCTTCTCGCTCAACCGGGGCAGCCTTGCATCGCATGCGTCGCAGCGCCTGCTGCGGAGCGCCTGGCGCGGCGTGAAGCGCTGGCACCAGGCGAACCCGATCGGGGTCGCCGCGGCCAATGCACGCCATCACTACGACGCCCCAACCGACATCTACCGCCTGTTCCTCGATGACGGCCTGAACTATTCCTGCGCCTTCTTCGAAAACCCTGAGCACGACAGCCTGGAAAAGGCCCAGCACACCAAGCTGCGCCGCGCTACCGCGAAGCTGCGGCTGCGGCCCGGCATGACGGTGGCCGAGATCGGGTCGGGCTGGGGCTCGTTCGCCATCCACATCGCCGTCACGACCGGCGCCCGCGTGGTGGCGATCAACGTCTCCCCGGAGCAGATCCGCGTCGCCCAGGAACGCGCTCGGCAGGCCGGGGTCGATGATCGGGTGGAGTTCCGGGAGCTGGATTATCGCGCGCTGACCGGCCGGTTCGACCGCGTGGTCTCGGTCGGCATGATGGAGCATGTCGGGATCGGCAATTTCGATGCCTATTTCGGCAAGGTCCGCGACCTGCTGACCGATGACGGCTTCGCGTTCATCCATTGCATCGGACGCATGGCCCCGCCGAGCGCGACCGGGCCGTTCATCCGCAAGCATATCTTCCCTGGCGCCTACGTGCCCTCGCTCTCCGAGGTGTTCGCCGCCACCGAGCGCACGGGGCTTTGGGTCGCGGACATGGAGGTGCTGCGGCTGCACTACTACTACACGCTGCGCCACTGGCGGGCGCGCTTCGCCGCCAACCGCGAGCGGATCGAAGCGCTTGCCGATCAGCGGTTCTGCCGGATGTGGGAGTACTACCTGGCCGCGGTGCAAGTCGGCTTCCTCAACGGCGCCAGCATGGTGTTCCAGCTCCTGCTATCGCGCCGGATCGACGCCGTTCCTATCGTGCGCGACATGCTGACCGAGGATGTTGGCGAGCTGGCGGACAGCGTTTCCTGAGACCCAGGGGGAGGGCCCAGCCCTTGCGGACTGGCCCGTCCCCTAGCGCCGGCGTACGGTGATCTTGGCCTTGAGGGTCACGATCACCACGATAGGCAGCAGGAGCCAACCATGCGCGAACATGGGTGCTCTCCCTGAGCGGCGGTCCGGGCCTATTCTCGGCCGCTGCTGCCTTGCTATGGCGATATCAAAACCAAAGCGGATTGCCGGCTCAGCGACCGGAGGCGGCACTCTCGCCGTGCTGTATGTATCGCTCCACCTTTGGCATCTTGCACGAGCCGGCGATCGCGGCCGAGTGCTCAGCAACGTGGCGGGCCAGCCTCGACGGGAATCATTGAGGCGGACCCGTTTAGGGCCTATCGTGGCTTGTGACCCCTGACAGCGCGGACCGCGTGCCCGGATGCTCTGGCTAGCCCTTGGTGGCCTGACCTTGTTCGCCTTCCTGGGCGGGCTGCGCGCCTTTGAACGGGCATCGGTCGGCAGCGTGAAGCTGCTGATCGCGTGGATCATCGCGCTGGCCGGGCTCAGCCTCGCGCTCATGCTCGTGCTGACCGGTCGCGCCGGCAGCGCGTTGGCGGCCGCGACCTTGCTGGGACCGCTGGCGTGGGAGAAGTGGCGGGCGGTGTCCGGCGCCACGGGCCGCGGCAGTCGCGCCGGAACTCGTCCCCCGCCGCGCGGGTCGGAGGCGATGTCGCGCGCGGAGGCCTATGCGGTGCTCGGCCTCGGCCCTGGGGCCAGCGAGGCGGAGATCCGCGCCGCGCACAAGCGCCTGATGCGCGCCGCCCACCCGGACGGAGGCGGCTCCGACTGGGTGGCCTCGCGGGTGAACCAGGCGCGGGACGTGCTGCTCGGCCGGACCCGGCGGCGGGCCTGAGATGGCGCCCGTAGGACGCTTCGATGGACGCGCCCCGCCATATTTCCGCCCGTCGGTGATGGCACTGGCCGGCGCCTTCCAGGAGGATCCGACGCGATGAAGCCGCTCCGCAAGGCCGTTCTGCCCGTCGCAGGTCTCGGTACCCGTTTCCTGCCTGCCACCAAGGCGATCGCCAAGGAGATGCTGCCGGTCGTCGACAAGCCGCTGATCCAGTACGCGATCGAGGAGGCACGCGCCGCCGGGATCGAGCAGTTCTGCATGGTCACCGGCCGCGGCAAGACGGCGCTGGTCGAGCATTTCGATATCGCCTTCGAGCTGGAGGCGACCTTGCGCGAACGCGGCAAGCAGGAGGCGCTGGCAACGCTGGAGCCGACACAGGTCGAGCCGGGCTCGCTGGTGACGGTGCGCCAGCAGATTCCGCTTGGCCTGGGTCATGCCATCTGGTGCGCGCGCGCCTTCATCGGCGACGACCCGTTCGCCATCCTGCTGCCCGACGATCTCGTGCTGTCGGAGACGCCCTGCCTGCGCCAGCTCGCCGACGTCTATCGCGACACTGGCGGCAACGTGGTGGCCGTGACCGAGGTGCCGCGCGAACAGACCAACCGCTACGGCATCCTGCGCATCGGCCGCGACGACGGGCGCCTGGTCGAGGTGCTGGGGCTGGTGGAGAAGCCGAAACCCGAGGACGCGCCCTCCAACCTCTCGATCATCGGACGCTATGTCCTGATGCCCGAGGTGATCGACGCGCTGTCGCGCATGGATCGCGGCGCCGGCGGCGAGGTGCAGTTGACCGACGGCATGGCGAGCCTGATCGGCCGCCAACCGTTCCACGGATTGCGCTACGAGGGGCGCCGGTTTGACTGCGGCGACAAGGCGGGGTTTTTGGAGGCGCAGATCGCGTTCGCGCTGAAGCGGCCCGATGTGGGACCGGCGGTGCGCGCGTTCCTGAAGACCTACGCCGCCGAGTGCTGATCGAGAAGTGCCAACAAAAACAGGGGAGCAGGTACGGCCGATGGTATTTTCCCACCGCTTCGACCCGACCGTGCTGCGCGAGTACGACATCCGCGGCATCGTCGGGGACACGCTGCGCGGGGCGGACGCGTTCGCCATCGGCCGCACCTTCGGCAGCATCGTCGCGCGCGGCGGCGGGCGGACCGTGGCGGTCGGCTATGACGGAAGGCTGTCCAGCCCCGATCTGGAGGCCGCGCTCGTCCGGGGGCTACGGGCCAGCGGGATGGAAGTCCTGCGCGTCGGGCGCGGCCCGACTCCGATGCTCTACTACGCCGCTACGACGCTCGACACCGACGGCGCGGCGATGATCACCGGCAGCCACAACCCGCCCGACTACAACGGCTGCAAGATGATGCTGGGCCGCAAGCCGTTCTACGGCGAGCAGATCCGCGAACTGGGCGCCCTGGCGGCAGCGGGCGACGTGGTCGAGGAGGCGGACGGGTCCGAGCGGCGGGTCGATGTCGCCGGCGACTATCTGGCTCGGCTATTGGCCGACTGGGATGGCGGCGACCGCAAGCTGAAGGTGGTCTGGGACAACGGCAACGGCGCGGCGGGCGAGATCCTGACCCGCTTGGTCGCCGCGCTGCCCGGCGAGCACACGGTCCTGAACGCCACGATCGACGGGCGCTTCCCCGCCCATCATCCCGACCCGACCGTGGCCAAGAACCTGGAGCAGCTGATCGCCGAGGTGCGCGCGCGCCGCGCCGATGTCGGTATCGCCTTCGACGGCGATGCCGACCGCATTGGCCTGGTCGACGATACCGGAGAGATTCTGTTCGGTGATCACATCCTGGTGGTGCTGGCGCGCGACGTGCTGGCCCGAAATCCGGGCGCCACGATCATCGCCGACGTCAAGGCGAGCCAGGTGCTGTTCGACGAGGTCGCGCGCGCCGGCGGCCAGCCATTGATGTACAAGACCGGCCACAGCCTGATCAAAGCCAAGATGGCCGAGATCGGCGCGCCCCTGGCCGGCGAGATGTCGGGACACATCTTCTTCGCCGATCGATGGTACGGCTTCGACGACGCGCTCTATGTGGCGGTGCGGGTGCTCGGGATCGTGGCCCGGCTGGAGTCGAGCCTGTCGCAGGTGCGCGAGCAGTTGCCGTCGGTGGTGAACACGCCGGAGCTGCGCTTCGACTGCCCGGAGGACCGCAAGTTCCGCGTCATCGAGGAGGTGGCGGCGCGGCTGCGCGACGAGGGCGCGGAGGTCTCCGAGATCGACGGCGTGCGGGTGCTGACCAAGGACGGCTGGTGGCTGCTGCGCGCTTCCAACACCCAGGCCGTGCTGGTCGCGCGCGCCGAGGCGACGTCGCAGGACGGGCTGGAGCGGCTGAAGGCCGATCTGGTGCGGCATCTGGCGGCATCGGGGCTGCAAGCGCCGGACTTCTCGGGCAGCAACGCGGGGCATTAGGCCGCCCTCGACGCCGGCGCCGGAGCGGGGCTAGGCTTCCCGCAAAAGCGTCAGCGCGGGGAACGCTCATGAGCGGTGAAGATTGTCTGGCCGGTGTCCGGGTTCTGGACCTCACGCAGTTCGAGGCCGGCCCGTCCTGCACCGAAGTGCTCGCCTGGCTGGGCGCCGAGGTGGTGAAGGTCGAAAATCCTCGAGGCGGCGATCCGGGGCGTTCGATCAACCCGCCGCCCGGACAGGACGCGCACTACTTCCTGCAATACAACGCCAACAAGAAATCCATCACCGTCAACCTGAAGGACCGGCGCGGGCTCGATCTGATCAAGCAGCTGGCCCGCAAGGCCGACGTGTTCGCGGAGAATTTCGCCCCGGGCGCGATCGAACGGTTGGGCCTCGGCCCGGATGTGGTACGGGAACTGAACCCTGCGCTGATCTACGCGCAGGTGAAGGGCTTCGGCGCGGGCTCGCCATTCGAGAACAACCTCGCTTTCGACATGATCGCGCAGGCCTGCGGCGGCCCGATGAGCATCACTGGCGAGACAGACGGGCCGCCGCTGAAGCCCGGTCCCACGATCGGCGACACCGGGACCGGGATGTTGATGGCGATCTCGATTCTTGGCGCGCTGTATCGGCGCACGCGCACCGGTGTGGGCGAGCATCTCCAGGTGGGGATGCAGGACGCCATGTTTCAGTTCATCCGCGGCGCCTTCGCCACCACCACCCGCACGGGACAGGCGGCGCGGCGGGCGGGAGCGGGCAGCGTGCTTGCCAGGAACCCGCCGATGGGCATCTATCCGTGCAAGGGCGAGGGCCCGAACGATTACGTCTATGTCTATACCAGCCGCGCCAATCCCGAGCACTGGCGTCGGCTTCTGGGCGTGATCGGGCGCGAGGACCTGGTGGGCAATGCGCGTTTCGAGACTCCCGCGGCGCGGCTGGAGCACGAGGCGGAGGTGGACGCGATGGTCTCTGCCTGGACCCGCCAGCACGACAAGACCGAGGCAATGCGCATCATCGGTGCCGCGGGAATTCCCGCGGGCGCGGTGCTCGACACGGGCGAGCTGCTGGCTGACGAGACCTTCCGCCGGCGCGGCATCATGCAGACCGTGCGGCACGAGACGGCGGGCGAGTACACGATGCCGGCATGGCCGGTGCGCTTCGCGGGCGCCCCGCCGCCGCTGAAACCCGCACCGTTGCTCGGCGAACACACCGACGATGTGCTGCGCGCCTGGCTCGATCTCGACACCGATGCCCTGGGCGGGCTTCGCGGCGGCGGCGTGGTCGGGTGAGGATTGTAGTTTCAAAAGTGGGGAGACGACCTGATGGCTGAACTGACCGGCTCGGAAATCCTGGCCAGATGTTTGAAGAAGGAAGGCGTGGAAGACCTCTTCTACATCATGGGCGGGCCGATGCTGCTGGCGGAATCCTCCTGCATCAAGGAGGGCATCCGCATGATCGATGTCCGCCATGAACAGGCGGCGGCGTTCATGTGCCAGGCCTATAGCCGGCTGCGACAGACGCCGTCGGTCTGCATGGCGGCCAGCGGGCCGGGCGTGACCAATCTCGTGACCGGAGTCGCCAATGCGCTGATCGATTGCGCGCCAGTGGTGGCGATCGGCGGGTCGAGCCCGATCAGCCAGTTCGGCCGGCAGGTGTTCCAGGAGATCGACCAGGTCGCGTTCATGCGGGGCGTCTGCAAGTACACCGACCGCGCCCACAACCTGAAGCGCATTCCCCAGCAGGTGAACTTCGCCTTCCAGAAGGCGATGTCGGGCAAGCCCGGCCCGGTCTATCTCGATTTCCCCGGCGACATCCTCTACCAGAAGATCGACGAGGATCTGGTGGACTGGAGCTTTGCCGGCCGCGCGCTGCTGAACGCGCGTCCGCTGGGCAATCCGCAGCAGGTCGCGCGGCTGGTGGACGCGCTGGCGAGCGCGAAGCAGCCGATCCTGGTTTCCGGCAGCGGCGTGATCTGGTCGCGGGCGTGGCAGGAGATGCACGCGCTGGTCGATAAGATCGGGATACCCTTCTACACCACGCCGCAGGGCAGGGGAGTGGTGCCGGACGATCATCCCTGCTCCTACCTCGCCTCGCGCAGCGGCGCGTTCCGCGACGCCGATCTGATCGTCGTGCTCGGGACGCGGATGAACTACATCATCGGCCACGGCGCGCCGCCCCGCTTCGGCGCGAACGCCACCATCGCGCGGATCGACATCGACCCCGACGAGATCGCCACCGCCGCGCGTTTCGTGGACATCCCCGTGGTCGGCGACTGCAAGATGGTGCTGCAACAACTGCTGGACGGGATCGGCACGCGGATCAACACCGATACGTACAAGGCTTGGAGGCAGAAGCTCGCCGAGAGCGAGGCGGCGAAGCGCGCCGGCGCGGGCGCCAACAAATACGCCGAGGACGGCGACATCCACCCGGTGAGGCTGCTGGAGGAGATCAAGAACTTTATGCAGCGCGACGCGATCTTGTGCGTGGACGGGCAGGAGACACTGAATTTCGGTCGGCAGACCATGCCCACCTTCGCACCTGGTCATCGCCTCAACTCCGGCCCGTTCGGCACGATGGGCGTCGGATTGCCCTTCGGCGTCGGCGCCAAGGTCGCGAAGCCGAACACCCAGGTAATCGTCGTGCACGGCGACGGCTCGTTCGGGCTGAACGCGATGGAACTGGACACCGCCGTTCGGCATCACATCCCGATTCTGGTGGTCATCAGCCTGAATGGCGGCTGGACGGCGGACCCGAAAAGGGAAAAGCCGGGCCGCGACCTGGGTTACACCCGCTTCGACAAGATGGCGGAGGCGCTGGGCTGCTACGGCGAATACGTCGAACGCCCCGAGGACATCCGCCCCGCGCTCGATCGCGCGCAGGCGAAGGTGGACGAGGGCATGGTGGCGGTGGTGAACGTCAAGACCGACTACCGCGCCCGCTATGGTGGGGTAGCGTTCTCCGACTACTCGACCTGACGTAATTCCCTCTCCCCCGATTACGGGGGAGAGGGAGAGAGTTGCCGACTACCGGGTCTGCTGCGGAGTCTGCGTTGTAGGTGCCCCAGGGTCGGTGGAAGGCCCAACGCCACTGCCCCGAGGCCCCGCGCCCGTCGTTGACGCAGGAGGCGATGCCGGAAGCGTGTTGAGCTTCGGGTTCGATGAAGGTGCCACTCCGCTTCCCCTCGGCCCGGCGCCAGTCTTGTCCGGCCCCGAAGACGTGCCGGGCGGCACGGCGTTCTGCTGCGCCACACCGTGGGTGGCCAGTCCTAGAACACCGAGCAAGGCCAGCGCCGGCATCAAGGCAAGTCTTGGACGAAACAGGCTCGATTTCATCTCAGCCTCCGCTTAGGTCGAGAGCTGACTGCCGATCGGCAATTGCCGAACGCGCTTGCCGGTGGCCGCGAAGATCGCGTTGCACAGGGCCGGCGCGAAGGGCGGCACGCCCGGTTCGCCGACGCCGCTTGACGGGATATCCCAGGTCGCCGGCACGATATGCACCTGCGTGTCGATCGGGGCCTCGCTGACGCGGAGCACCTGGAATGTGTCGAAGTTGCCCTGCTGCACGCGGCCGTTCTTGAAGGTGATCTCCCCAAGTTTGGCGAGACCGAGCCCCATGACCGCCGCGCCCTCGACCTGCGAGCGGATGCGCTCCGGGTTCACCCAGAAGCCGCAATCGAACGCCGTGTGCACCTTGGGCACGGTCAGATTGCCCTTGTCGTCCACCGCCACCTCGACCACGGTGGAGACGTAGGACAGGAAGCTGCGGTGGGTCGCTATGCCCATGCCGTGGCCCTTGGGCAATTGCTTGCCCCAACCCGCCTCCTTCGCCGCGATCTCGGTCACGCGGGCGAGCCGCCCGGTGTCGATCGGGTAGGTCTCCACCGGATCGCCGTAGTTCCAGAAGTTCTTCACATCCCCCGCCTTGCGCATGTCGATCTTGCGCGGCGGCCCGATCAGCTCCAGCAGCACCTCCTTCGGATCGCGCCCCATGGCATGGGCGATTTCCGCCACCATGGACTGCACCGCGAAGCCGTGCGGGATGTTGGACACGGAGCGGAACCAGCCGATGCGGGCGTGCGCGGCGCACTCGCCGTTCTCGCAGCGCACGTTCGGAATGGCGAAAGGCACGTCCACCAGCCCCATGCCAAGCTCGAACGGTTGCTCGTATTTGGGGTCTGGCCCGAAGGTGGAGCCGATCGTCGGCGCCACGCTGCGGTGCCGCCAGGCGACGACCTTGCCGTTCGCGTCCAGCCCCGCGTCGATCCGCTCGACCGAGACGGTGTGATAGAAATCGTGCTGGATATCGTCCTCGCGGGTCCAGGTGACCTTGATCGGCGCGCCGACCGTCTGGGAGATCAGCGCCGCCTCCAGCACATAGTCCCAGGCCGACTTGCGCCCGAACGCGCCGCCCAACAGGGGCACGTTGACGGTCACGTTCTCGTCCGGGATGCCCAGCACCTTGGCCAGGTCTTCGTGCGCTCCGCCGGGGCTCTGCGTCGCCGCCCAGGCAACGCACTTGCCGTCGGCAACATGCACCGTCGCCGAGGGCGGCTCCATCGAGGCATGCGCCAGATGCGGGATGTAGTACTCGGCGGTGACCACCTTGGCGGCCGATTTCAGCGCCGCCTCGGCGTCGCCGTCATTGCGCACGACCTTGCCGGGTTGACGCGCGGTCTGCTCCATTTGCGTCTTGAACGTGTCGGAGTCGTAGCTCTTGTTGGGGCCGTCCTCCCAGACGATCTTCAGCGCGTCCCGCCCCTTGATCGCCGAGCCGGTATTGCGCGCGACCACCGCCACGCCGCCTAGTGGCATGAACTTGGACGGCCACGGCCAGCCCTTCACCTCGACGACCTTCTCGACGCCGGGAACCTTCATCGCGTCGCTCGCGTCGAAGGAGACGAGCTTGCCGCCGACCACCGGCGGGTGCGCGACGACCGCGTATTTCATCCCCGGCACCTTCGCGTCGATGCCGTAACCCGCCTGCCCAGTGGTGATGTCGCGCAGGTCGACGATGCCGACCTTGCCCTTGGTGAGATAGCGGAAGTCCTTCGCGTCCTTCAGCTTGATCTCGCTCGCGGGCGGCGTCGGCAGCGCGCTTGCTTCCTGCGCCAGTTCGCCGAAGCCAAGCTTGCGGCCGGAGGCGGTATCGATCACCTCGTGGTTTTCCGCCCTCACCTGGGACGGATCGACGCCCCAACGCTTCGCCGCCGCCTGCTCCAGCATCATGCGCATCGCCGCGCCGCAGTGGCGCATGGGCTGAATCCAGTGGCGGAGGCTGCGCGATCCGTCGGTGTCCTGGTTGCCGTATTTCTTCTCGTCGCCCGGCGCCTGCGCGACATGCACGCGCGACCAGTCGGCCTCCATGTCCTCGGCGACGGCGAGCGGCAGGCTGGTGCGCACGCCGGTGCCCATCTCGGCGCGGTTGGCGATGATGGTCACGAGCCCCGACGGATCGATGGCGATGAAGATGTGCGGGTCGCTGACCACGCCGCCCGGCATCGCGTCGGCGCCGGTCTTCCAGGCGGCCATGGCGCGGCCGGGGAGAACGCTTGCAGAGAGCACCAGCGCGCCAGAGGCGACCAGGCCCTGCAGCACGAAACGGCGGCTTACGTTCTCAACACTCTGGGTCTTGCCGATATATGTCATGGCTTATACCCCCGTCGATGCCAGTCGCACCGCGTCGACGATGCGCTGGTAGCAGCCGCAGCGGCAGATATTGCCGGCCATGGTGTTGCGGATATCGTCATCCGACGGCTTCGGGTTCTGCTTGAGCAGCGCCGCCGCCTGCATGATCTGTCCGGCCTGGCAGTAGCCGCATTGCGGCACGTTGACCTCGCGCCACGCCTTCTGCACGGGATGATCGCCGTGCGGATCAAGCCCCTCGATCGTCACCACCTTCTTGCCCACCGCGTCGCTCGCCGCCATGGCGCAGGACCGCATGGCATCGCCGTCCAGATGCACCGTGCAGGCGCCGCACAGCGCCGCGCCGCAGCCGAACTTGGTCCCCGTCATCCCAAGCTCGTCGCGCAATACCCAGAGCAAGGGCACGGACGGGTCTCCGTCATAGGTGTGGTTTTGTCCGTTCACATTCAGAGTGATCATCGTTCGTCTCCCGTCCAAAAGCGTGTCGCGGGTGCCGAGGCCCCCGCGACACTGACCCCGGGTTACTGCTGGCTAGGTTGCTGCCTCAACGCGAACACCCAGACGACGCCGCCCTGCGGCACGTCGGGATTTATCTTCATCCCCGCCTTGGCCAGCCCGTCCTGGATGCGCTGGGCATCGACGCCCCATCCCGACTGGACCGCGATATACTCGGTCCCATCCACCTCGAAGGCAACCGGCATGGCCATGATGCCGGAATTGGTCGTCTGCTCCCACAGGACCTTTCCGGTCTTGGCATCGAAAGCACGGAACTTGCGATCGTTGGTGCCGCCCACGAAGACCAGGCCGCCGGCCGTGGACAGGGTGGACGCGAAGAGCTGGCTGTCATGGAACGGATGCGACCACACCTCCTTGCCGGTCGCCGGATCCCAGGCCTGCAGGTCGCCGATGTTGGTGCCCTGCGGCTCCAGGTCGCTCTTGTCGGGATTGGCGCCCAGCCAGAGCTGGCCGGGGACGAGCGCCTTCTTCTCCCCTTCCATCTGCTGGCACATGCCGTTGTTAGCCGGGATATACACCAGGTGCGTCTGGTCGCTGTACGTGGCCGACGGCCAGTCCTTGCCGCCCCAGAGCGAGGGGCAGAACGAGACTACCTTGCCGACCTTCGGAATGTGCGCCTCGTCATAGCTCGGCCGTCCGGTCTTCGGGTCCAGGCTCGTGAACACGTTCTGGCCGACGAAGGGCTTGCCGGAGACGTACTGGATGCCGCCGTCGTCATTCTGCTTCAGCACCCACAGATAGCCGTCGCGCGCGGGATGGACCAGCGCGTCGAAGGTCTGCCCGTCCTTGCTCATGTTGACCAGCATGGGCGGGTCGATCTCGTCCCAGTCCCACGAATTGCTGTGGTGATACTGGTGGTAGCCCGCGATCTTGCCGGTGTCAGGATCCAACGCGAGGACGGAACTGGTATAGAGATTGTCGCCCGGGTGCAGCTCAGCAGGCCAAGGGGAGGCGTTGCCGGTGCCCCAGTAAGCCAAGTGCCGCTTCGGATCATAGTTGCCGGTGATCCAGACCGATCCCCCTCCGGTCTTCCAGGCGTCGTTGCCCCAGGTTTCGTGTCCGGGCTGCCCTGGCCCAGGAATAGTGTATGTCTTCCACAATTCCTTTCCGGAATTGGCGTCGTAGGCGGCGATGAAGGCGCGGACCCCGAACTCGCCGCCGGAGATGCCGACCATCACCTTGTCGTTCACCACCAGGGGTTCGAGCGTCATGTACTCGCCCCGCTTGTAGTCGCCGACCTTGGTCTTCCAGACCTCCTTGCCGGTCTTGGCATCCAGCTCGATGAGAACGCCGTCGACGCTCGCCAGAAGCAGCTTGTCCTGCCACATCCCGACGCCGCGGTTGGTCGGGTGCAACTGGAACAAATCCTCGGGCAGCGGATGCTTGTAGCGCCACTTCAGCTCGCCGGTCTTGGCGTCAAGGGCGAGGACCTGCGCATAAGGCGTGGTCACGAACATCACGCCGTTGTTCACCATCGGCGGCGCCTCGTGGCCTTCCACCACGCCGGTGGAGAAGGTCCACACGGGTACCAGGTTCTGCACATTGGTGGCGTTGATCTGATCGAGCGGGCTGAATCCGTGCCCGTCATAGGTGCGCCGGTAAAGCAGCCAATTCCCCGGTTCGGGATTCTCCCGCCGCTGCTGGGTGACGGGGCTGTAGTTGCTTATCCCCTGCGCGCCCTGAAGCGCCTGCTCCTCCGTTCGCTGCCCCTGCGGCGGCTGTCCCTGCGCCTGCTGTCCCTGCGCCTGCTGTTCTTGCGGCTGCTGCGCCTGTGTCTGCTGGGCATGCACCGCGCCGTACGATACAGCGGATAGTAGACTTGCGGCGAACGCCATCTGAATGCTTCTGCCCACGCGAGCCATCGGTTTTCCTCCCTCGTTGTTTCGGGCCATTGCCAGTCTCCGGATGTGGCGGTCAGTATGCTCTCACCCCACTCCCGGTTTCTCTCCGCCCACCCGCCCGGAGAACGGGCCAGCGACCTGCAGTTCGCTGCCGGTAATGACCAGCGGCAGCGCCGGCAATGGCCGCGGCGCCGGGCCGCTCACCACTCGGGCGCCATGACGCGGATCATACGTGGATTGGTGGCATGGACAGCGGAAATCCTTAGTCTCTTCTAGCCATTCGGCGACCGGGCATTGCTGATGGGTGCAGATGGCGGAGTAAGCGACGATGCCATCCGCGGCGTTGGGCTTCTCATCCGGCGCTATCGTGGCCGGGTCCAGCCGGACCAGCAGGATCATGTTCAGCCGCGAGCCGTCGCGGGGAACCTTCTTCTGCGGATCGAACGCCCAGGCCATCGAGGGCGGGTCGCCGGCCTTGAGGTCTGCCGGCTTGATCAACTGGCCTTCGTGGTCGCCATCGAAGTAGACCAGCAGATCGCCCTTCTGCGGGCGCGCCGCGCGCGCGGGATCGTCCTCGTCGTCGCCGCGGCTCGGACGGGCAAGCCCCATCATCGCCGTGGCCACACAGCCGCATAGCACAGCCCGGCGTGCCGTACCGTCGCACTTGCGGGATGGATGCGTTTCACCATCCGAACCCGCGTTCCTTATTTCATACGACACTGGAGCCATCCGCTCCTTTGCTCCCCGCCCGCGACAATGCTTTCTTGGTTCGCCTTCGAACTGGCGAAACGTTAGGTGCAAACGCCAAATTCCGTCAAGCCCTCGTGCCAGCAGCGCGGCACGCGAGACTGCATCATGAAATCGGATGCCGCCCATATCGATGCAAAGTCGCGTCGGCACGCGGCAACGGCCCCTGCGCTTGGACGACAAGGCGGCCGTCCTGCACAGGGGGACGCGATCGCTGCGAGCTACTTGCCCTCCGTCTCGATCCTTGCCTTTCCTTCCTGGTTCATCTGCTTGACTGCCGGAGGCTGCTGGGTCGATGTCGTGGCCTGTGTCGTCGTCGCCGGAGGCGCCGACTGCGGTACGGACGTCTGACTCCCGCCCGGCGCCTGGGTCAGTTTTTTCGCTTCGGCCTTTGTCTGATCGTTCGTGCCTTGCTGCGCGAAGGCAGCGGTGCCGGCCATCATCGGGGCGATGGCCAGGCCAGCGATAAGCAATCTTTTCACGACAAATCCTCCCTGACGTCCCAAGCGTGCCGCAGCTCAAGCTTCCAGGCAACGCCCCACCATCTCCTGCGTATTCTTGGACAGGCCCGGCGCTGCCAGGATGCGGCGCAGCTCCGCCTGCATCAAGGCGCCGCGCGCCGCATCGAGGCGCCGCCACTGGCCCAAGGGCGAGGAGATGCGAGCCGCTACCTGCGGGTTCGCCTTGTCGAGCCGGATGATGATGTCGGTCAGGAAACGATAACCCTCGCCCGAGGCTTCGTGGAACCGCACTTGGTTGGCGGCGAAGCTGCTGGCCAGCGCACGCACCCGGTTCGGGTTGCGCAGGTCAAAATCCGGATGCGCCGAGAGTGCGCGCACCGCCTGGACGGTGCCGGGCAGGGGCGAGATCGCCTGAAATCGCGAACCACTTGTCGAGCACCAGCGCGTCCTCGCGCCAAGTTGCGTGAAACGCTGCCAGCGCGGCGGAGCGTTCCGGACAGTCGATCGCGCACAGCACGGACAACGCGGCCAGCACGTCGGTCATGTTGGCGCCGGCGTCGAACTGCGCCTTGGCGCGGCGCACGCCGTCCGCACCTTTATCCGCCGCGAGATAGGCAAGGCACGCATTGCGCAACGCGCGCCGGCCAATCGCGGCACCATCGATGCGATAGGGGCCCGAAATCGCTCAGCCCCTCATAGGTCGCGGCCAGCCTGTCATGCAGCGCGGCGGCGATGGCGACGCGCGCCGCCTGCCGCGCCGCGTGGATCGCATCGACCGCCGCCACCTCCATCTGGTCGAACAGGAACGCCTCGGACGGCAGGCTCAGCGCCTCGGCGGCGAAGGCATGGTCCTCATCGGCGCGGTCGAGCGCCGCCGCCATCGCCTCGATCAGCCCCCCTGTCAGTTGGGGTGCGACGTCCTCCCGCTGTCCCGTCGCCAGTTCGAGCAGCACGGCGGTCGCGTATTGCTGGCCGGAGTCCCAGCGCACGAACGGATCGGTGTCACGCGCGGCGAGCAGGCGCAATTGATCCTGCGTCATGCCGCGCAGCCGCACCGGGGCGGAAAAGCCGCGCAGCAGCGACGCGACCGGGCGGGCAGGAATGTCCTCGAAATCGAAATGCTGCGCGGCCTCGGTCAGCATAAGCACGCGCGTGGGCGCGATCTCCTGCCCGTCGGAAGCCAGAAGCCCCATCGCGACGGGAAGCACCTGCGGCTCTTTCTCGTTCTGGTTCGGCGTCGGCGCGGTGCGTTGGCGCAAGCTCAGCCGGTAGCGGCGCGTGGCGGGGTCATAGGCGTCGGAGACGCTCAGCTCCGGCGTGCCGGCCTGATGATACCAAAGTCGGAACCGTGAGAGATCGGTGCCGGAGGCGTCCTCCATGCAGCGCACGAAGTCCTCGATCGTCACCGCCTGGTTGTCGTGGCGCTGGAAATAGAGGTCCATGCCGAGGCGGAAATTCGCCCGCCCGATGATGGTGGCCATCATGCGGATGACCTCGGCGCCCTTGTTGTACACCGTCGCCGTGTAGAAGTTGTCGATGGCGATGTAGTGGTCGGGCTGCACCGGATGCGCCAGCGGGCCGGCATCCTCGCGGAACTGCGCCGCGCGCAGTACGCGCACATCGGCGATACGCTTCACCGCGCGGCTGCCCTGGTCCATGGTGAATTCCTGGTCGCGATAGACCGTCAGCCCTTCCTTGAGCGAGAGCTGGAACCAGTCGCGGCAGGTGATGCGGTTGCCGGTCCAGTTGTGGAAATACTCGTGCGCAATAACGGTCTCGATGCCCTCGTAGTCTCCGTCGGTCGCGGTCTCGGGCCGGGCCAGCACGTATTTCGTGTTGAAGACGTTCAGCCCCTTGTTCTCCATCGCCCCCATGTTGAAATCCGAGACGGCAGCGATGTTGAACACGTCGAGATCGTATTCCAGGCCGAACACCTCCTCGTCCCAGGCCATCGCCGCCTTCAGCGACCGCATGGCGTGACCGCAGCTGGCCTCGTCGCCGCGCCGCACCCAGATGCCGAGCGCGACCGGCCGGCCCGAGCGCGTCGTGAAGCTGTCCGTCACCGCGACCAGATCGCCGGCGACGAGCGCGAACAGGTAGCTCGGCTTGGGGTGCGGGTCAGTCCAGGTGACGCGGTGGCGGCCATCGCCCAGCGTCTCGACCGCGCCGGGATTGCCGTTGGACAGCATCACCGGGCAGCGCGCCGCATCGGCGGTGATCGTCACATCGAAGCGCGCCATCACGTCGGGTCGATCGGGGAAATAGGTGATGCGGCGGAACCCCTCCGCCTCGCATTGGGTGAAGAAGCCGCCGCTGGAGAGATAGAGGCCCGAGAGTTCGGTGTTGTCGCGTGGATTGATCGTCGTCTCGATCTCCAGGGTGAAAGCGTCCGGCACGTCGGCGATGCTCAGCGTATCGGGCGAGAGGTCGTAGCGGTTGGCGCCCAGCGCCTCGCCGTCAAGTGCGATGTGCTCGATCGGCTGGCCGGCGCCGTTCAGGATCAGCGGGAAATTGCCCTCGGCATTGCGGCGCAGATGCAGGTGCGAGCGCACGCGCGTCGCCGTCTCGTGCAGCTCGAACGCCAGCGTCACGCGATCGATCAGGTAGGCCGGCGGCCGATAATCGGCCAGCCGGGTCGCGCGCACCGGATCGGCGGCGGCGGGAAGGGAGTGGTCGAGCATCGGCGGTTCCTTGGCGTGAGGGCGCCAGCTATAGCGCCCAGGCGCTCGCCGCCGCTATTCTTCCGGCGGGCGAGGGAGGCGGCGATGCGGTCCTGGCGGGTGGGCGAGGTGACGATCACCAAGGTCGTGGAACTGGAGGCGACCGGCGGCAGCAAGTTCCTGCTCCCTCAGGCGACGCGCGAGGCGATCCTGCCCATCGCCTGGCTGCGTCCGCACTTCGCCGATGAGGAGGGGCGGCTGCGCATGAGCATCCATGCCTTCATCGTCGAGACGCCGGACCGGCGGATCGTGGTCGATACCTGCCTCGGCAACCACAAGCAAAATCGCCGCATCCCGCACTGGAACAACCTCCAGGGCCCGTTCCTGCGCGACCTGGAGGAGGCCGGCTATCCGCGCAAGTCGATCGACACCGTGCTCTGCACCCATCTTCACGTCGATCACGTCGGCTGGAACACCATGCTGGTGAACGACCGATGGGTTCCGACCTTTCCGCAGGCGCGCTATCTCATGGGGCGCAAGGAATTCGAGCATTGGACGGGTGATCACGGACGCGAGGACATGCGCCACATCCTCGCTGATTCCGTGCTCCCAGTGTACGACGCGGGCTTGGTGGAGCTGGTCGAGACGGACCATTCCCTGTGCCCCGAGATCAGCCTGCTGCCGACCTTCGGCCATACGCCCGGCCATGTGAGCGTGCGCATCTCCTCGCGCGGGGAGGAGGCGCTGATCACCGGCGACTTCCTGCACCATCCCTGCCAGATCGCCCATCCGGACTGGTCTTCCACCGCCGACTGGGATCCCGAGCAGGCGCACCGCACACGGCTCGGCATGTACCAGGAGCTGGCGGGCAAGCCGGTGCTGGTGCTCGGGTCCACGTTTCGCCGGAGCGACCGCGGGGCGGATCGCGCGGGACGGAGAGGCGTTCAGACTGGATGTCTGATCGCTTCGAGAACATCCACGATATCGACAACGCCTGGATTCCGCTCGCCGACGGCACACGGCTCGCGGCGCGGATCTGGCTGCCGGCGGAGCCTGCGCCGGTCCCGGCGATCCTGGAATACCTGCCCTATCGCAAGCGCGACGGCACCTATGACCGCGACGCGCTGACGTATCCCTGGTTCGCCGCGCGTGGCTACGCCGGGGTGCGAGTCGATCTGCGCGGCAGCGGCGAGTCCGACGGCCTGTTGCGCGACGAGTATTCCGCGCAGGAGCTGGACGACGCGATGGAGGTGATCGCCTGGATCGCGCGCCAGGACTGGTGCTCGGGCGCGGTCGGCATGATGGGGATTTCCTGGGGCGGCTTCAACGCGCTGCAGGTCGCCGCGCTCCGTCCGCCGGCGCTGCGGGCCATCATCACGATCTGCTCCACCGACGATCGCTACGCCGACGACGTGCATTTCATGGGCGGCGCGCTGCTGACCTCCAATTTCGGCTGGGCCAGCGTCCTGACCTCCATCCTCGCGAATGCCCCCGATCCGGCGACCGTGGGCGGAAGATGGCGGGGCATGTGGCTCGAGCGGCTGGAGGCGATGCCGCTGTTCGTGGCGACCTGGCTTGGCCATCAGCGGCGCGACGCTTATTGGCGGCACGGCTCGGTGCGCGAGGATTGGAATGCCATCGCCTGCCCGGTTCTCGCCGTCGGCGGCTGGACGGATGCCTACACGAACGCGATCCCGCGGCTGCTCGAAAACCTTGGCGTGCCGCGTCAGGGCCTGATCGGACCCTGGGCGCACAAATATCCGCATTTCGGCGTTCCGGGACCGGCCGTGGGATTCCTGCAGGAGGCGCTGCGCTGGTGGGATCGCTGGCTGAAGGGCGCCGAGGACGGCATCGAGGACGGCGCGTTTCCGCTGCTGCGGGCCTGGATGCTGGAGAGCGTGCGCCCCGCGCCGATGTATGCCGAGCGGCCGGGACGCTGGATCACCGAGCCGGCCTGGCCGCCGCCCTCGGCCGCGCCGCGCCGTCTGTTCCTGACCGGCGGGCGGCTGTCGGACACGGCGGGCGAGGCAATACCGGTCGCGGTCCGCACGCCCCAGAGCCTGGGCGCCGCGGGTGGCAACTGGTGCCCGTTCGGCCTGACCCCGGACGACGCCGATGACCAGACGCGAGGACGACGTGCTCTCGATGGTGTGGGACAGCGCGCCGCTCGACGATCGGCTGGAGATCCTGGGCGCGCCGGAACTGGAGCTGGAGATCGCATGCGATGCCCCGCACGCGAACCTGATTGCCCGGCTTTGCGCGGTGCATCCGGATGGGGCGAGCCTGCGGGTGAGCTACGGCGTGCTCAACCTTGCTCATCGCGACGGACATGCCGAGCCTTCGCCGCTGGAGCCGGGCCACCGCTACGCCATACGGCTGAAGCTGAACGATGTCGCCTTTGCCTTTCCGCGCGGGCATCGCATCCGGCTGGCGCTGTCCACCACCTATTGGCCGATCGTCTGGCCCGCGCCCTACGCCGCGACCGTCACCGTGTCCGAGGGGCTCGCGGCACTGGTCCTGCCAGGGCGAGTTCCGCGCGCCGAGGATGCCTCGGTTCGCCTGCCACCGCCCGAGGCCGCGCCGCCGGCGCGCAAGGCGGTGCTGCGCGAAGGCAATTCGATACGCGAGGCGGGGCGCGACATCGGCACGGGCGAGCGGTTCTGGCGCGCGACCGAAACCCCGAACCGCGTGCGCATCGAGGCGATCGGGACCGAGATCGAGGGGGAGTCCCGCACGGAGTACCGCATCCGTGACGACGACCCGCTGAGTGCGCGCATGGAGATGGTGCGACTGCAAAGCGTGCAGCGCGGAGAGCTGGAGACCCGGACGAGGCTGCATGCGACGATGCACGCGACGGAGACGGATTTCGTGGTGGAAACAACGCTCGAGGCGTTCGAGGGCGAGGCCCTGGTATGCCGGCGCGACTGGCGGGAGGCAGTTCGGCGCGACCTGATCTGAGGCCGCCTCGCGATCACCCGGCCCGAGCGGGGTCCATGGGCGCTGGCGGCGAGGAGGGGGAACGACGCTGCCGAGAGGTCGAGCGTGCTTGTGCCCACCCATCGCGCCGCCTGGCTTGCCAGGCGTAGCGCGGATCATCGTCAAGCAGGTGGAGGTGGTCGGCGAGGCGGTTGCGCTCGAGCCAGGAAGCAGCGGCCTCGAGTTCCGCGAGCGTCATCGCCGCCCGGGGCTTGCCCAGCACGCGCTTGAGGGCGGCGTTGTAGGCGTGGTACCCGCCGCGGGCCGTTTGCAGACCCTCGCCGTCCTCGACGACCTGGGCCGCCACCATCTCGCCCACCAACGCGCGCACCCGGCGCTCGGCGACACTCGGCGCCTCCAGCATGTCGCCCTGCGCCTCGGCCTCGGGCCGGGTGAGCGCCAACTCCGGGCCAGGAGCGAGGCGCACCAGGCGCAAGGCGAGCGCGTTGCTCTCCAGGGGCACGATGCTGCGCTCCTCGCGCGCCTGCTCCAGTTGCTCCTGCAACCAGAGCGGCAGTCTGGCCTGCTTGTCTGGGTGTGGTCCCCGGGCGCGCGTGCCCTGTTCCTGCTCCATGCGCCAGCGGAACCGGGCGAAGAACGGGTCATCGGGGTGGAACACGAGTGCGCGCTGGCCTTCGTAGGGGCCGGCATGGGGATCCACCCGCGTCGCCCGCGCGACCATCTGTTCGAGCCAGGGACGCGAGCGGATATGGGTCAGCGCCGCAACCACGGCGACCTCGGGCGCGTCCAGCCCCTCGTAGGCCATCGCCACCGTGACCAGCACGCCGGGCTCGGGGCGGAGCCGGTAGGCGGCGAGCGTCTCGTGCGCGTCGCGCTCGTCGGAGGTGGCCAGGCGCACGGTGTCCTGCTGGCCACGGGGCACCCAGCCCCGCAATGCACCGAGGTAGCGCCTTGCCTGCTCCTGGTCGGGCGCCACCACCAGCAGCTTGCCCAGACCGCGCGGCCCGACGCCCGCTGTCCGGCGCTGCGTGCGCAGATCCCGCGCCGCCTCGAAGGCACGCCGCAGCAGCGCGTCGGCGAATCCGGTGCGCAGCGCCGTGAACAGGGCGGGCCGGGTGGTCTCGGTGGGGTGGCTGCCCGACAGGCGATGCGGCCCGGCTTCCGCGCGGGTGCGGGTGCCGTCGGGCCCGGCCTGCATCGGCTCGAGCCAGCGCGCCTCGCCGTCGAGCGCGCCGAAGGTGACGGGCAGCACCGCCCGCTCGGCCAACGCCTGCGCGCGCGAGTAGCCCACCACGGCCCAACCAGGGGCGGCGAGGTCCACCTCGACTTGGCTCGCCCTGGGTCCTCGCCGATAGGGCAGCCAGAGGATGCGCCGCCCATCGCTGCGCTCCAGCGTGCCCGAGAGCAGCAGCCGCACGCGGGCACACTCGAGCAGCGGCAGCAGGGCTGCCGACCAACCCTGCGCCGGATCGTCCGTTCCGTCGCCGCCTGGTGCTTCAAGCGCCGGCAGGTGGTGCATCTCGTCCACTACCAGCAATGTGCGGTGGCGGCGGGCCTCGGCGAGGTGCAGATCAGGAGCGGCGGCGACGCCCTGGTAGGTGGTCACGTAGCCAGCCAGCCCGCGCGAGGGATCGGGCGCGTTCTCGGCCGCGCGCACGTCGAGCGCGTGCCCGAGCGCCTCGCGCCAATACGGATCGGCGAACGCCTCCTCGGCTTGCAGGCGCAAGGAGTCGCGCGGCACCACCCAGACCACGCGCTCGACAACCCCCGCCCCGATCAGGGCATGCGCGGCCAGCACGGGCAGCAGCGACTTGCCTCCGCCCGGCGTTACCGCGGCGAGGATGTCGCGCACGTCCGTTCCCGCCGCCACCGCGCGCGCCACCGCGAGCAGCTGCGCCTGATGCGTGCGGAGGGCGCGGGCAGATGGGTTGGGCAAGAGCAAGCGGGCGAGGCTCCGATATCATGAGGCCCGGAGCATGAGTCCGGGCTGGCCCGCTGTGAACCCTCTCCTGGGCGCCCCGAACAGAAAGTGAACTGTCGCGGACCGCGCCGCGCTCCGCAATGCCCTTGAATGGATTGGCATGTGGTAGGCCGGCAACAGGACGACGTCCCGGTTCAGCAGTCACCGACATCCGCGGTCGATGCCGGCATCCTTCCGCTATCGTCGAACGCCGCTGGCCCGCGCCGCGTTGATGTAACGTTGGGCATCCTCGTCCAGCAGCAGGCCCTCGTCGCGCAGCGCGGTCGCGGCCTTGGTCACGGCCTGGACGTAGCTGGCGTGATCGGCATAGCGCTCCTCCAGCGAAGGGCGTGGATCACCGCTCGCGACGCGTTCGGCCCTGGTCCTCGCGAACGGGAGATACATGCCGGCGTGGTCGCATCCTTCCTCCGGCGGGTTCCGGCGCAGGTTCCAGCCGGTGTAGGTCGCGATTGGCGCCGCGATGTCCGGCAGGCGGATGCCGGCCACGGTGTTGCCGTCGGCGTCGGCCTTCGGCACCACCACCGGATAAGGCGAGCCAAGCAGGGTCGGCGGCCACTTCGTGGTGATGCCGCGCGCCGTTTCGGGGCCGAAGTCGAACAGGTCGCCAGTGTGCAGACGGGCGTTGTGCTTCACGCCGGGAATACGGGGGAACCCGGTATCCTGCCGCGCCGGGCTGGTGAGCGTCCCATCTTCATGGCGCGGCAGGCGGCTGGGCGGCGGCTCCACGCCCGACGTGACCCATTCGTCGAGGTCCACCAGCAAGGCACGCATCGCCGCATTGGCGACGAGCGGGTTGCGGTCCTGCTGGCAGATGCCGGGACCGGAGGGGGGAACGCCGTCGCCGTGTGGCAGGCTGGCGAGCAGGTACTCGCGCACCCCCGGCATGTCGGGCAGATCGTTGCCTTCGGTGTCGGTGTGCAGGATCGCTCCATCCTTGGACCAGTACTCGTTGTCCGAGTTCACCTCGACAATCTTCGGGCAGGTGCCGGTGGCGGCGCAGCGTCGCATCAGCCCGTCGGTCCGGCCGGTCACGGTGTCGGTCGTGGTCTGATAGGCAAACGGGAACCCGAACTCGGGATACCAGCGCGCGATGTGCTCGCGGTGGGTGCGGAAGGGCTGGGCGAAGCGGTAGTTCAGATAGAGGCCGCTCCCGCCGCCGATCCAGTTCAGCACGCCCTCGAACGCCTTGCGGTGGGAATTCTGCCCATCCCGCCCGGCGACGTCGTCGTCTTCGTTGAACCCGAGGCCGACAAACTCCCGCATGAAGCGGCAAGGCTGCGAGACGCAGGTCGAGTACACTGCCCGCACCTGCCCCGCGAGCGGGTTGGGGTGGCCCTGATCATCGGCGGCGCGGTATCGGAGGAACGAGGCGACATCGCGCACCGAGGCGTAGCCCAGCCCCGCCACTTTCGGGTTCTTGGCCGGATAGATCAGTTCATAGAGTCTGCCGGCGGTAAACTTCGTGCCCGCGGGCAGAAGGCTGATCGCGGTGCCGCCGGGTTCGTAGCGCCACTTGTCGGCCGGGACGGAAATCGGCTTGTCCATTTCCTGAGCCCGCACGGTAAGCTCGGCCTTATTCGTGTCGAGGCTGGCGGCGGGATAGCTCAACACGCCCTTGCCTACGTTAGGGCTGTCGATCACGAACTCCTCCAGGCTGGGACCGACGATGTCCGATCCGTCGGGATTCCTGGCCACCGGCGCGTCGAGCAGGAACGGGCCGCCTCGGGCAGCGGGGTTGAGACTTGAAACCGGATCCCACCCGCTGAAGGCCAGCGTGTAGCCCTGGCGCATCATGAAACCGTTGCCGGCGTCGGCCGCGCTGATAGGATCGCTGGTGTTTCGCTTCGCGTCGTTCAACAGGCCGAAGGCCAGGATGCCGCCTCGGTTGTTGATCCCCATCAGCAGCCGATGGTTTCCCTTCGCGGGGTCAATCGGGCGGAGGATCATGAGGTTGGCGGAGGTACTCGACCACCCCGCGCGCGTTCCTCGGCGCGAGCGCGATATCGGTGATGCCCGTATCGAGCGGGTCGGCCGGATCGACCTCGCCATGGATCCGGCCGGTCAGCTTCTCGTAAGGACCGACGCTCCCAAACGACGCGCCTTCGAAGATAGGAGACTGGCGCCCGGTGATCTCGATCCGGGTGATCCGGGCGGCCGCCGGCGCCGCTGCCCCGATAAGGCACGCGGCGGTGGCAAGCAAAATACCACTGCCTCGCCAGCGCTGCGTCCACCGTGCCGCATGGCAAGTAACCACACGAAGGCCTTTTCTCGGATCGTTCATCTACCTGTTGAACAATTGGTCGGAGCGGCGGGATTCGAACCCACGACCCCCAGTCCCCCAGACTGATGCGCTACCAGGCTGCGCTACGCTCCGGCCCGGCCACCTTCCTAGCAGCGCGTTGCGGCGGCGGCAACGCTGCTCAGGCCAGCAGCGCGCGCAGTGTTTCCAGCTCGCGCAAGGTCTCGGCGAGGATGGTTCGCAGCCGCTCGACCTCCGCTTCGGCACGGGCGCGGGCTGCCGGGCGAGGCGCCGGCTCGGGAGGGCGGGGAGACGGGATATCGGGTAGCGGCGCCGAATCCGCCTCGCTCGGGATGGGCAATGCGCGTTCGGCGGCGGCGGCGGCCTGCTCCTCGGGCGCGGCGGGAGGGATGTCGTCCGACAGTCTGCCCCCGCCCTCGCGTAGCAGGCGTTGGACCCCCTTGATCGTATAGCCCTGAACATAAAGCAGGTCCGAAATCCGACGCAGCAGCGCGATGTCGTCTGGGCGGTAGTAGCGTCGTCCCCCGCCGCGCTTGAGCGGCTTCACCTGCGGGAACTTCGTCTCCCAGAAACGCAGAACGTGCTGCGGAATATGCAGCTCGTCGGCCACCTCGCTGATCGTGCGGAAGGCGGTCGGCGCCTTCTTCGGCCGTACCCGGCCGCCGCCGCTCGGCTCCTCGCCATCGCCTGGATCGCTCATTCGTCTTCGAGCGCTCCGGCGCTGTCGGCGGGCGGCTCGCTGCCGTTGATCCGTGCCCTCAATACCTGGCTCGGCCGGAATACGAGCACGCGTCGCGGCAGGATCGGCACTTCCTGCCCGGTCTTCGGGTTGCGTCCCACCCGCCGCCCCTTCTGGCGTATCGAAAACGTGCCGAACCCGCTGATCTTGACCGATTGCCCGGATTCCAGCGTGGTCGCCAGCCGTTCCAGCACCGTCTCCAGCAGATCGGCGGATTCGTTGCGCGAGAGACCGACCTGGGTGTAGATCGTCTCGGCGAGATGCGCCCGGGTGACGGTGTTCATTTCCGAACGGTAGAGAACTACCTGCTGTTCGGTCAAGGAACACCGTATCATCAGCCGCTTGGTTCGTCGTCTGCCGCCGCCGTCGCAGTTCCCGCTTGCGGCGCGTCGCGACCGGGTGCATCTGCGCCCGATGCCCGCATGCCGCCCCGCGCTCGACCAATGACGCCATTGGGATGGCTGCTCGGCTTTCTGCTGCCGGCCTGCGGCGTGCCGGGGGTGCAGGGCGTGCCGCCAGCGCCGTTCGACGTCGCACGGATCGTGCGCCCGGCGAGTCCCAACAGCGCGCTCGCCGCCCCGGCCGGGTTCTCCCCCGCCCCCGATTTCGAGACTCCAACCTACAATGCCCCGCCGCAGCGGCTGTTCGCCGTGCTATGGAGCGTCGCGGCCGGGCAGCCCCGGACGTTTCCCGCCGCCGACGACCAGACGCGGCTCCAGGCGCAATGGGTCGCGCGCAGCCGATTGCTGAACTTCCCCGATCTCGTGGCCGCCCAGGTGCTGGCGGCTCCGGCGGGAGGCAGCCAGCTCGTCCTGTATTCGCACAGCGTGTACGGCTATTCGGATTTCGGCGCGAACCGGACCAGGCTGCATGCCTGGGTTGAGGCGATCGATGCCGCCATGAAGCTTCCGAGGTGAACGTCCCCGCATGAACGCCATCACCACCTTCCTGTCCGACGTATGGCGGCTTGCCCGCCCGTATTTCCGCTCCGAGGAGAAATGGTCCGCCTGGATCCTGCTGATCGCCATCATCGCGCTGAACCTGTCGATGGTCGGCATGAACGTGGTGCTCAACTTCTGGAACCGGCTGTTCTTCAACTCCCTGCAAACCAAGAACTACCAAGCATTCATTGACCTGCTTTTCACCTGGCGGCGCACCCCAGGCGGATGGATCATGCCGGGCTTCTGCGGCGTCGTCGCGGTCTACATCGTGGTCTCGATTTACGCGACGTATCTGAACCAGTGGCTCCAGATCCGCTGGCGCCGCTGGCTCACTCGGCGCTTTCTGGACGAGTGGCTGGCTGATCGCGCCTATTACCGCATCAGCCTCGCCGGCGATTTAGCCGGCATAGGCACCGACAACCCCGACCAGCGAATTGCCGAGGACGTGCGCGACTTCGTTGGCACCACGCTGTCGCTGAGCGTGGACTTCCTCTCCACCATCGTCTCGTTCGTGAGCTTCGTGGGCATCCTGTGGGGCCTGTCGGGAGAGATCACGCTGCTCGGGGTTGCGGTGCCGGGCTACATGGTCTGGGTGGCGCTGATCTATGCGGTGCTGGGTACCTGGCTCACCCATCTCGTCGGACGGCCGCTGATCGCGCTGCGTTTCCGCCAGCAACGGGTGGAAGCTGATTTCCGCTACGCCCTCGTGCGCCTGCGTGAGAACGTCGAGGGCGTCGCTCTATATGGCGGGGAGGCCGAGGAAGAGGGCAACCTCCAGGACCGGTTCCGTGCGGTGATCGTCAACTGGTGGAGCATCATGATCCGCCTCAAGCGCCTCAACGCGCTGGTGGCCGGCTATAGCCAGCTCGCCGTCATCTTTCCCTTCGTGGTCGCCGCGCCGCGCTACTTCAGCGGGCAGATCGAGCTGGGCGGTCTTACTCAGACCGCCGGGGCCTTCGGCCGGGTGCAGGACGCGTTGTCATGGTTCGTCAACGCCTACGCGACCTTGGCCCAGTGGCGCGCCGTCGTCGAGCGACTGACGGGCTTTCACCGGGCCGTGGTGGTGGCGCGCGCCGGCGGCCAGGCCTTCACCTTCGCGACATCGTCCGACGGCGCGTTCCACTTCGATGATGTCACGCTGGCGCTGCCGGACGGCACGCGAATCCTGGACCGCGCCGCCCTGGAGTTGCGCCCCGGCGAGTTCGGTCGTCATTACGGGCCGGTCCGGGTCAGGCAAGTCGACACTGTTCCGTGCCGTTGCCGGCATCTGGCCCTTCGGGCATGGGCGCATGGAGCGGCCAGCCGAAAGCTGCCTCTTTCTGCCCCAGCGCCCTTATATCCCGCTTGGCACGCTGCGCCATGTCGTGACCTATCCAGCCCCACCGGCGGCCGCGCCGCAGGCCGACGTGACACGCGCGCTGGAGGATTCGGGCCTTGCCGGACTGGTTCCATACCTCGACGAGGACGCGAACTGGGCGCAGCGGCTTTCGGGAGGCGAGCAGCAGAGGGTTGCGCTCGCTCGCGCGTTGCTCGCACGCCCTGACTGGCTGTTCCTCGATGAGGCGACCGCCAGCCTCGATCCGGAAGCGGAGGCGGAACTCTATCGCGTGCTGAAGCGCCGGCTGCCCGCCACGACCATCGTCTCAATCGCCCATCGCCCAAGCGTGGCGGATTTCCACGATCGCCGGCTCGTTCTGGAGCGGCCTCCGGGTCAGAGCGGAGACTTGGTCGCGCGGGAACCAGCGCCTGCACCGGCGGGAGGCGGTTGACCCTAGTCGGCCGCCTCGGCGGATGAATTGGCGCCGGCCACGCTCAGCGCATGAGCCTCAAGCCGGCGCAGCGTATTGTGCAACGCCGTCCATTCCGCCCGCGTGAGCCCCTGTGCGAGCTCCGCCTCCATCTCGCGCGCTTGCGCAACCAGATTCCGATGCACGGTCTGTCCCTTGCGGGTCAGGCGCAGCAACCGCCCGCGACCGTCATGCGGGTCTTGCGTCTGCTTCAGGTACCCACGCGCGATCAAGCTTGCGGCGGCGCGGCTGACCTTCACCTTGTCCATGGAAGCGACGGCGCCAACCGCACTCGGGGAGAGCACGCCAGCGCGCGCTACCACCGCCAAGACCCGCCACTCCGAAATCGAAAGCTTGTACGAGTTGGCCAAACGTCTTGCCATCAAACGGCTCACGCCCGCAGCGGCAACGGCGAGACGATAGGGCAAAAAGCCGTCCAGTTGGAAATCGTCCGCCGCGGAGTTTGTCTGCGTGGGCGAGGTGGTGTTGGTTGATCTCATATGAACCACGGTGCTCATTCTCTATGATCCTGGTTCCAATCCACATGGATCGGGTCACTTGCGTGGGACTGGATAGGGTTCCAACGCTGATCCCAGCTTAAAGTTGTGGTTTCTCGGGGAAGTTTCCAGTGCGGTCGCAGTGAAAGTGCGGGACAATGCCGGTTGACAGTTCCCGCATCCCGCCGAAGGCTGGACTTTGACCTAGGTTTACGAAGGCTCGTGGGGAGCTCGCATGAAGCTCTATACCTACTTCCGTTCATCCGCCGCTTGGCGGGTTCGCATCGCCCTGGCATTTAAGGGTGTCGCATGGACGCCGGTTTATGTTCATCTTCTCAAGGATGGGGGTCAGCAAAACACGCCCGACTACCGCCGGAAGAATCCAACCGGTCTGGTGCCGACCCTGGAGATCGACCACGACGTGCTGCTGGGGCAGTCACTGGCCATCATCGAGTGGCTCGAGGAGACCCATCCGACGCCGGCGCTGCTGCCGCGGATCCGCTGGCCCGTGCCCGCGTCCGTGCCATCGCCCTCGGTATTGCGTGCGACATTCATCCGCTCAACAATCTTCGAGTGCTGCGTTACCTCAAGACGGTGCTGGGCCAGGAGGAAGCGGTACGGAATGCCTGGTATGCACACTGGATCGCCGAGGGGCTGAGCGCGCTGGAGGCCATGGTCCGCAACGAGCCGGGGCCCTTTTGCTGCGGGGAGACGCCCACCATGGCCGATATCTGTCTGGTGCCGCAGATGGCCAACGCACGCCGCCTGCGATGCCCGCTGGCGGCATATCCAACGCTGGTGCGGGCCGAGGCGGCCGCGCTTGCGCTGCCTGCCTTCCGCGACACCGCTCCCGAACGCCAGCCCGACGCATCCTAAGCATGAAAACGGACATGAACGGGCCCACCATCGGCCGCCGCGCTGCGATGGCGCTTGGAACCGGCGCACTGCTGGGCCGCGCCGCGCGCGCCCAAGACGCGCCGCTCGCGATCGGCGTGCTGACCGACGCCGCCGGCCCGTATGTCGATAGCGGCGGGCCGGGGAGCCTGGAAGCGGCGCGCATGGCTGCCGCCGATTTCGGCGGGACGGTGCTGGGGCGGCGGATCGAAGTCATTCTGGGAGACACTCAGAACAAGCCCGACATCGCCGGAGCGATCGCCCGCGCCTGGTACGACAGTGGTATCGCCGCCATCACCGACCTGCCGGTCACGCCGGTGGCCCTCGCCGTGCTGGGTGTCGCGAGGGAGAAGCAGCGTACCGTGATGATCACGGCCGCGGCGATCAGCGAGTTCACATCAAGGTTCTGCGCGCCCGTCAGCACGCATTGGGCCGACGACCCGCACGCGATCACCACCGGGACCGCCAGGCAAGTGGTGGAGAAGGGTGGCAAGAGCTGGTTCTTCATCACGGTGGATTTCACCTTCGGCCATCAGCTTCAGGAGGCCGCGACTTGGGTCATCGAGCAGAATGGCGGCTCCGTACTCGGCTCGGTGCCGTTCCCGATTGCCAACACCGACTTTTCAAGCCAGCTCGTCCGCGCGGCCAGTTCCGGAGCACAGGTGGTTGGGCTCGCGGCGGTGGGCAACGATCTGGTGAACGCGATCAAGCAGGCGGGCGAGTTCGGCCTCACCCGCGGCGGCCGACAGCGCCTGGCCGGCTTCCTGGTGTATCTCACGGACATCCACGCGCTCGGCCTCGAGGCCACCCAGGGGCTCGCACTCTCGTCCAGCTTCTACTGGGAGCAGAACGCGCCGGCCCGTGCATTCGCCGAGCGCTTCTTTTCAGCCCGCAAGGCCATGCCCACGCGCAACCAGGCGGCCATCTATGTCGCCGTGCGGCATTACCTGCGGGCAATGGCGCAGGCGCACAGCACCGATGCGCTCACGCTCGCCAAGGCGATGCGCGCGCTGCCGGTGGACTACCTGGGTCACGAAGCCACGGTGCGTGCCGATGGCCGGGTACTGTACGATATGACGCTGTACGAGGTGAAGGCGCCGGGCGCGAGCAAGGGAGCATGGGATCTCTACAGGCCGCTCTCCTCGTTGCCCGCGGCTCAGGCCTTCCTGCCCATGAACCCCGCTTGCGCGACCTGAGCCTTGTCCAGGGTGGTTGCCGCGCGGCGCGTTCTGGACCGCGTTCACGCCCGCCTGATCGGACGGCCGGCGGCGCGCGCGCAAGGTCGGCTGAGCGCACGGGACTGGGGAAGCACGGCCGCCATCATCCTTCTGCAGACCTGCGACCCTTTTGACTACTTCAACCTTCTGGTCGCGTCCTCACGCGCGAACCGGGCATTCTGCGGCCGGCACGGCGTCGCCTATGCCGGATTTGTCGGCCTCAAGCGGGGCTTTCATCCCTGGCACGCGGTGTTCAACCGGATTTTGTTGCTGCGCGAGTACGTCGAGCAGGGGTTCGGCGGCTGGGTCCTCTATCTCGACGCCGATGCGGTGATCGCGGATCTCGATTGGGACGTGCGTTCCTACCTCCGAGCGAAGGCGGATTTTGCGGCGGTGCTGGTGCCGGCCGGCGAGAATGTGCCCGATTGGGAAGTGAACGACGGTGTCGCCTTCTTCAACCTCGGCCACCCGGCCGCCCGCGCCATCATCGCTGCCTGGAACGAGGCGTTCGCGCGCATCGACGACAGCGCGCTGCGCGCCGCCGGACGCTGGGATCTGGTGCGCAACGATCAGGACATGCTGCAGGACATCCTCCGTGCCGATGCCGCGCTGCGCGCTGCGGTCTTCCTGGAGAGCCCGCGCGCGATCAACTCCCGCGAGGCGGCGTTCATCCGTCAGGTGCTGCGCGCCCAGGAGCCCGACATGGAGGCCCGCCGCCGCGCGATCGAGGCCGAGGCGGCTTCGGCGCTGCGGCGGGCCGGGATCAGCCCCGCAACTCGGGAATGATCCACAGCGGCCGCTCGCCGCGTGCCACCCGCTGCACGTTGTCGAAGGCGTTGCGGAAGCGGGTGTACTGGTTGTCCCAAGTCGGGCCCGCGAAATGCGGCGTCAGGACCACGTTGTCCAGGCCGAACAGCGGATTGTCCGCGGCCGGCGGCTCCTGGTCGAAGACATCCAGCCCGGCGCCGGCAATGGTGCCGCTGGTCAGCGCCTCATGCAGCGCCGGCTCGTCCACGACGGGGCCGCGGCAGGTGTTGATCAGATACGCGCTCGGCTGCATCAGCCGCAGCTCGGCCGCGCCGATCATGCGCCGCGTCAGCTTGGTCAGCGGGACGTGCAGGGACACGATGTCGGAGCTGCGCAGCAGCTCGCCCATCAGCCGGAAGCGGACGCCGAGCTGGTCCGCCTGATCCTCGGTCAGGCGCGCGATGTCGTAGTACTGCACCTCCATCCCGAACGCGCGCGCCAGCCGCGCCACCTTCTTGCCGATCGTGCCCAGGCCGATGATCCCCAGTGTCCGCCCGTGCAGCTCGAACAGCCGCACGCCGGCAACGTCGTTGCCGCGCCAGCGGCCCGACGCCACCATGCCGTGCTGCCACGCCAGCCGCCGGCAGACCGCGAGCATCAGCATCAGCGCGTGCTCGGCGACCGCAACCGAGTTGGCGCCGCCGTTGTTGCACACCGGCACGCCGGCGCGGCGAGCCGCCTCGACATTGATGCGGTCGTAGCCGGCGCTGAGAAGCTGCAGGAGCTTGAGCCTGGGCGCGGCGCGGAAGAACGCGTCATCGGTCGCGAACTCGCCCAAGCCGACGAGGTACTCCGCATCGGTCAGCGCGGTACGGAACTCCGGCGCATTGGCGCGGGCGCCGACCACCTCGAATCCGGCGGGGGCGAGTTCCCGCATCACCTCCATCGCGTTCAGCGGGTTGTCGACGACGAGGATCTTGGACGCCATTGCTCTCCTCCCGGTACCTTACTTCTCGAACGTATCCGCCTGCCGGTGTCCACGCCAACCATGCCCTGGCCGCGCGCCGCGGTGTCTGTCATGACCCCCACCATGCGCATCCCCTTCTGGCTGCCGCTGCTGCTCGGCTTCCTGACGGCGGTCGGGCCGGCCTCGACCGACATGTATCTGCCCGCCTTCCCGGCGATCGAGGCGACATTCCATGCGCCGGCGGGCTCGGCGCAGTACTCGCTTGCCGCCTGGTTCGCCGGCCTCGCGGTGGGGCAGATCACCCAGGGCACGTTGTCGGATCGACTCGGGCGACGGCTGCCGCTAATCGTCGCGACGGCGCTCTACACGGGAACCTGCGTCGCCTGCGCGCTCGCGCCATCCATCCTGTGGCTGTCGGCGTTCCGGTTCGCCTCCGCCGTCGCAGCGGCCGCGAGCATGGTGATCCCGCGCGCCGTGGTGCGCGACCTGGCCGACGGGCACCAGGCGGCGGTGCTGATGTCGCGGCTGATGCTGGTAATGGGCGCCGCGCCGATCCTGGCGCCCAGCATCGGCGGCGCCGTCCTGGCGTTCGCGACCTGGCGCTGGATTTTCTGGATCATGGCCGGCTACGGCGCCATCGCCCTGGTCCTGGTCTGCCTCGCGCTGCCCGACACGCTGCCGCGCGAGCGCCGCGTGCGGCTGGGCGCGACCGAGCAGTTCCAAAGGTACAGTCATATCGTGCGCGAGCGCGGATTCCTCACCCATGCACTATTGGGCGGCTTCGGCACGTTCGGCTTCTTCGCCTACCTCGGCGGCTCCTCGCCCGTATTCATCGACGGGTTCGGCTTCACCCCGGCCGAATACGGCGTGCTGTTCGGGGCGTGCGCCATGGGACTGATCGCCTGTTCGCAGATCAATGCCTGGTTGCTGCCCCGGTTCGGCGGCTTCGCGCTGCTGCGCGCGGTGACGCTCATCGACCTCGCGGCCACTGCGGCGCTGCTCGCGGTTGCGCTGGCCGGGGTGCATCGGCTGATCGCCGTTCTGCCCCCGTTGTTCGTGTTCGTGAGTTGCCAGGGCTTCGTGAACCCGAACACGACGGTGGGTGCCTTGTCGCGCCACGCCGCCCATGCCGGGAGCGCCTCGGCGTTGATGGGCATGGGGCAGTTCGTGCTTGGCGCCATCAGCGGGCTGCTGGTGGGGGTGCTGACCGACGGCACGCCGCGCGGCATGGCTGGCCTGATGCTGGTCGGCGTTGCGGGAATGGTCGTTGCCGATCGCTGCCGCGAGCGCCCATACCCGGCATCGGCCGCAGCCAGGATGGATCGTTCCGAACGACGTTGATGGTCAACCCGGCTGCGCACTACCGCCCTGGTGAGTTCAGCACGATCCATAGGGTCATGTCCCAGGCGTTGCGAATGCCCAGCAGCAGGAGCACCGCGAACGTAGCTGCCAGCATGTCGAGGCCCAGAACGGGTCGCATGGTAGCATGATGCCGGTCGCGGTCAGCGCGAGATACGTAGTTATGGGTATAAGGATATAACAACATCGGTCGGCCAGATCGAACTTCCGGGTCATGCCGCGCCGACGCATTCTCAGCCAGACCCTGCAGGCATGACCAATCCCGACAGCACCGCCAATTGCCAGGAGGGCACCGAGAGAACCGCGTGTCAGCGATGGCGCCATGCTCATCAGGCAGCTCATCAGGATGACACTGAAGTGCACCACCGTCGGGGTCAGGAGGGACCGCAGCGGGATCTCGCGGTCGGCATTGAAGTAGCTCGCGCCCACCGAAGCGGCGACGAACATGAGCCCGATGAGCGTCGCCGAGGCCGTCCCGATCAGGATGTAGAAATCGTGCCACTCGCGAAGCTGGTCAGCCATGGTGCGTACCTTACCTGCCGGGGACGCATTCGTCCGCAATGCCGCCCGATGGGCCTTGGACGCCTGAGCCGGCCGGGGTTGCGGGAATGGTCGTTGCCGATCGCTGCCGCGAGTGCCCATATCCCATATCGAGCGCAATAAGGATGGTTCGTTCGGAATGACTTTGGTCGTCGGCATTCCCGCCTGCGCGCGCATGCGCAACGGGCATTTGTGGCACGAGACGCCGGCGCGCTACGCCGCCGCGGTGGAGGGGGGTGCCGGCGCGGTTCCGATCATGATCCCGCCGGCCGGGGAGGCCCAGCTCGCAATCCTCGACCGGGTGGACGGGCTGCTGATCCCCGGCAGCCCGAGCAACGTGCACCCCGACCACTACGCCGGCGGCGGGAGTCTCACGCCGGACCTGCACGACAAGGCGCGCGACTCGACCACGCTGCCGCTGATCCGCGCCGCGATCGCCAAGGGCTTGCCAGTCCTCGCGATCTGCCGCGGCATCCAGGAACTTAATGTGGCCCTGGGCGGCACGCTGCATCAGAAGCTGCACGACTTGCCCGGCCGGCAGGACCACCGGGGCGGGGAGGGGCCGCTTGAACGCCGCTACGGGCCGAAGCACCCGGTTCGCTTGTCGGGAAGGCTCGCCCGCATTCTCGGTGCGACGGAGATCACCGTGAACTCCCTGCACGGACAGGCGATCGACCGCCCGGCTCCCGACCTCGTCATCGAGGCGGTGGCGCCCGACGGTACGATCGAGGCGGTGCGGGTCGGGCACGCGCGGGGCTTCGCCTACGGCGTGCAGTGGCACCCCGAATGGGGGTATCTGGACGATCCAGCGAGCCTGGTTCTGTTCCGGGCCTTCGGCGAGGCATGCCGGGCCTATCAACAAGGATTGCGGGAGGCGGCGTAGCATGGACCTGAAGCTCGCGGGCAAGCGTGCCCTGATCACTGGCGGATCGAAGGGGATCGGCCGGGCGGCTGCGATGGTGCTGGCCGAGGAGGGCTGCGATGTCACTCTCGTCGCGCGCGACCCGGCGATGCTGGAGGACGCGGCCGGAGCGATCCGCGCGCGCCGGCAGGTCACGGTGCGGGTGATCCCGGCCGACCTGTCTTCCGACGCGGCGGTACGGCGCGTCGCTGAGCAGGCGGGCGAGATCGACATCCTGGTGAACAATGCCGGGGCCATCCCGCCCGGCGATGTGGTGTCGGTCGGCGACGAGACGCTGCGCCGCGCCTGGGATCTGAAGGTTTTCGGATTTATCTCGTTCTGCCGCGCCGTCTATCCGCACATGGCGGCACGCCGGGCGGGGGTGATCGTCAACGTGATCGGCGCCGCTGGCGAGAAGTTCCCGCCCGGCTACATCGCCGGCGCGGCCGGCAACGCCGCGCTCATGGGGCTCACCCGCGCGCTCGGCCGTCAGGCGCCACGGGATGGAGTGCGAGTGGTGGGGATCAACCCCGGCCCGGTCGCGACCGACCGGCTGGTGATGCTCCAGCGCGACCGCGCCGCCAAGGAGTTGGGTGATCCCGAGCGGTGGCGGGAGCTGCTCTCCGGCATGCCCTTCGGCCGCGCCGCCACGCCCGAGGAGATCGGCAACGCGGTGGCGTTCCTGGCCAGTCCCGCATCGGGCTACACCTCCGGCACGATCCTGACGATCGATGGCGGCGCGGCGGGGTAGCCGAGCCGGGTAGCCAACTTCCTGTCCGGCGCCGAAACTCGAGCTGCCGATGGCGGTCCGGTCACGCCGGGTTCAGGTGCGACACGCGCCAATGCCCGCGCCCGGCGCGCTTGACCTCGTGCATCGCAAGGCCGGCGCGGCGCATCAGTTCGTCGATTTCCTCGCCGCCGCCGGGTTGGCGGGTGGCGATGCCGATCGAGAACGCGACGGCACTCGTGCTGTCCGTCAGCTCCGCGAATGCCCGCGGCGCCTCCACGCGCAACTGCTCGGCGCGCTCGGCGGCGGTCATGTGATCGGCTCCGTTCAGCCAGATCGCGAACTCGTCCCCGCCAAGCCGGGCAACGAGGTCGGTGGGCCGAAAGGTTCGGCGCAGCAGCTCCGCCCCGTGGCGCAGCAGGTGATCGCCCACCTCGTGACCCAGGCGGTCATTGACGGGCTTGAAATTGTCGAGGTCTGCGAACATCAGCGTGCCGGGAAGCCCCTCGCGATCCAGCCGGTCGATGTGGCGCGGCAGCTCCGCGAGGAAGGCGCGGCGGTTGAGCAGTCCGGTGAGCGGATCGGTCAGCGCATGGCTCGCCATCTCCCGCTGGATTGCTTCATGCTCCAGCACCACGCGAACGATGCTGGCCGCCGCGCTGGCCAGATCCAGGTCGTCCTGGTCCCAGGCGCGGGCGCCCGTCGCACGCCAGAGGACAATGCCGGCGAGGTCGCCAAAGCGGGTGCGACAGGCCGATGCCAGCAGCGGCCGGGCATCGGTGCTCGCCAGTGCGCTCCCGAGCGGGTCCGCCGCCTCCAACAGAGCACCGGCCGCACCGAGCACGTCCTGCGCCCTGGTCCCGATCTCGTGCAGCACGGCGGGAGTGCCCTCCACCAGGCTCACCACCGCCGCGCCGTCGGCGCCCAGGGCGTTGGCCATTGCCTCCAGCGCCGCGCGCATCATGCGCGGGGCCATGACCTCCTGGCGCATCCGCCAGAGGATGTGGTCTATCACCTCGCCGCGCCGCAACGCGGCGGCGATCCGCCCGTCCTGTCCGTCCTGGTCGGTGATATCGGTCCCGATGCCCCGCGCGCCGATTACCCGGCCATGACGGTCGAATAGCGGCGCCGCCGAGAGCAGGACGCACGAGACCCCGCCATCGCCCCGGCGGAGCCAGATCCGCTGGCGCCGCACGGGGCCGGCTGGCGCGAACGGGTCGCGGGCGGCTGCGCCGGCCGGATCGGCGAGAAGCGTAGCGGCCGGCCGGTTGAGCAGTGACGCAACCGACCAGCCGAGCGCCGGGTCAGGCATGACAAAGCTGAAGCAGCCGCGCGCGTCCGTCTCGAACGCGAAGTCCGCGGCCAGCGTCACCAGGTCGCGCCAGCGCTGCCGACCTTCCAGCAGCACGCCGCGCAGCGGCCCCGCGAACCACCCGGCGGGACCAAGGCGCGAGGCTCCCTCGGCGGCGTGCAGGTCGTCCATCCCTTGCTCGTCCCTCTGTGCAAGAACGGGTTTTGACCCAGGAGGAGCTAAGGAATTGTTTCCGATCTCGCAACGTCGCGTTGACAGGCGTGTCATGCCTGCGCATGGTCCTCCGCGAACCAGGAGAAGGACGCATGGGCGGGCACGCGCTTGAGCACGCGATCGAGGATCTGTGGGAGAGGCGCGAGACGCTGTCGCCGCAGAGTGGCGGCCAGGCGCGCGATGCCGTCGAAGCGGCGCTGGATGCGCTGGATGCGGGCATCGCGCGGGTCGCCGAACTCTCCGCCGAGGGCTGGCGCGTCAACCAGTGGCTCAAGAAAGCGGTGCTGCTGTCCTTCCGTCTGACCGACTCGGCACCGATGCACGGGCCCGGTGGCGCGGATGCCTATGACAAGGTGCCCATGAAATTCGCCGGCTGGGGGGCCAACCGCTTCCGCGAGGCCGGTTTCCGCGCGGTGCCGGGCGCCGTGGTCCGCCGCTCCGCCTATATCGCGCCGGGGGTCGTGCTGATGCCCTGCTTCGTCAACGCCGGCGCCTATGTCGATCGCAACACCATGATCGACACCTGGTCTACGGTTGGCAGCTGCGCGCAGGTCGGCGCCAACTGCCACATCTCTGGGGGCGTCGGCATCGGCGGCGTGCTGGAGCCGTTGCAGGCCAATCCGGTGGTGATCGAGGACGATTGCTTCGTTGGTGCCCGCTCAGAGGTCGCCGAGGGCGTCATCATCGAGCGCGGCGCCGTGCTGGCCATGGGGACCTTCATCGGCGCCTCGACCAAGGTTGTGGATCGCGCGACCGGCGAGGTGCATATCGGCCGCATACCGGCCTACTCGGTCGTCGTGCCGGGCTCGCTGCCGGGGCGGAATTTGCCCGACGGCACGCCCGGCCCGGGGCTTTATTGCGCGGTGATCGTCAAGCGTGTCGATGCGCAGACCCGTGCCAAGACCTCGATCAACGAGCTGCTCCGCGATTGAACGTGCGTGGCGCCTCTGCCGATGACCCGCTGGCGCTCGCTCAGGCGCTGATCCGCTGCGCCTCGGTGACGCCGGCCGACGCCGGCGCGCAGGAGGTGCTCGCCGCCGTGCTGGAGCGGCTGGGTTTCACGGTCCGACATCTGCGCTTCGGCAACACCCCGAACCTGTTCGCACGGCGCGGCGACGCCGGGCCGCATCTCTGCTTCGCCGGCCATACCGATGTGGTGCCGGCGGGCGACGTGGCGGCCTGGCGCGGCGACCCGTTCGGCGCCGACGTGCATGACGGCGTGCTGTACGGACGCGGTGCCTGCGACATGAAGGGCGCGATCGCCGCGTTCGTTGCTGCCTGCGCCCAGCCCCCAGGACAGAAGGCTGTCCGGGGTTCGATCAGCCTGCTCATCACCGGCGACGAGGAAGGTCCGGCGCTCGACGGCACGGTGCGCGTGCTGGAGTGGATGGCCTCGCACGGGCAGGTGCCGGATTTCTGCCTGGTGGGCGAGCCCACCTGTCGCGCCCGCCTCGGCGATGTCGTCAAGATAGGCCGGCGCGGCAGCCTGAACGCAAGCGTGGCGCTGCATGGCACTCAGGGCCACGCCGCCTACCCACAGCGTGCCGACAACCCGGTGCATCGCTTGGTCCGCGCGCTGGCCGCGCTGATTGCGGCCCCGCTTGACGCCGGCACCGAGTTCTTCGAGCCTTCGTCGCTGCAATTGACCAGCATCGACGTCGGCAACAAGGCGAGCAACGTGATCCCGGCCGCCGCGCGGGCGGCGCTGAACATCCGTTTCAACGACGGTCATACCGGCGCCGCGCTCGAGGCTTGGCTGCGCGCCGTGCTGGCCCAGCACGCCGAGCGCTTCGAGCTTGACGTGTCGGTTAGCGGAGAGGCGTTCCTGACCCAGCCCGGTCCGATGGTCGATCGGTTGCGCGCGGCGGTGGCGACGGCGACCGGGGTGGAACCGGTGCTTGACACTGGCGGGGGCACCTCGGACGCGCGCTTCATCGCCCGGCACTGCGCGGTGGCGGAGTTCGGGCTGGTCGGGTCCAGCATGCATCAGGTGGACGAGTGCGTGCCGGTAGACGAGCTGCGCGCGCTTACGCGCGCGTACCGCGCCGTGCTCGACGCCTTTCTATCATGAAGTTCATCATGCGAATGCGGCGCGCCGGAGCACCGAACATCCTGGTGGGGATCATGCGGGTCGCGTTTGGCCGTGCCGACGGGCTGGCTCGGTTCAGCGCAACGCGGCAGGCGTTCCTGGCCAGCCTTGCCCCGCTGATTGCCTTCCCGCTGGTGGGCGGCGCGTTGATGATGGTCCAGGGCGCCGGGCGGGCGGGCGCGGCGCAGTTCCTGGCCACGCTCTGTGCCCTGCTCGCGCCGCCGGTGCTGTCGTTCGAGGTTGCGCGGCTCTGGGGTCGCGGCGCGACCTGGCTGCGCTTCGCCACTGCCCTCAACTGGTGCCAGTGGGCGATCCCGGCGGTGGCCGCCGTCGCGCTCAGCGTGATTCCGCCCCTGCTGATCGGGCCTTTGTCCGATCGCGCGGCGTTGGCGGCCACCTTGGGCGCGATCGGCTGCTACGCATTATGGCTTCATTGGTTCGTGGCACGACACGGGCTCGGCGTGTCGCGCCTGCGTGGGGTGGCGCTCGTGCTGATGGTCAATCTCGGCACGGCGGTGCTGGTGCTGGGGCCGGCATTCCTGGGGGCGGCATGGCGCTGACCGGGGTGGTGGCGAACGGGCTCTCGGGCGCCTTCCTGCTGGCCCGCGGGCGGGCCGACGGGCTTGCGCGGGTGCAGCTTGACGTCGCTCCGCCGGCAGGAGCGGAGCACGGCGCGGCCCGCAGCTTCTGGGCCGCCGTGATCTCGACCCCGGCATTGATCGGGATGCGGCTGATCGACTGGGCGGCGCAGGGTGTGCCGGCGAGGCCGGGACACGCGCTGGCGCTCGATCTGCTGGTGTTCATCGTCGGCTGGACCGGCTACGCGCTCCTGTCGCGCACCTTGCTGGGCGCGATGGGGCGCGGGCAACGCTGGCCCACCTACATCGCGGTCTGGAACTGGTGTAACGTCGTCCAGTACGCGCTGCTGCTGCTGGGCTCCCTGCCGGCCGTGCTGCACGCGCCCGAACCGGTGGCAGAGGTGGCAACGCTGGTGACGCTGGGCTGGGCGCTGTGGCTGGAATGGTTCGCGACCCGCCTCGCACTCGACCTGCCCGGCCTGGCCGCGGCCGGATTGGTGGCATTCGACCTGTCGTTCGGCCTGCTCCTGTCGGCGGCGGCGGGGATATGATACCAGCGGCCCGGGCCTGCCGGGCCGCTTTTTCAACAGACCCGGGCGAATGGCATTACGCGCTCGCCGCTGACTGCACGGCTTCCTCCAGTTCCTGGAAACTCGGCATGTGCGGGTTCGGGACCATCTTGCGGCCGGTTTCCACGCTGACCTGTGGGGCATTGCCGTGCAGATGCGCAACCAGCACCGCGCGGATCACCTCGAAGAACTTCGCCTCCTCCTCCACCACCGCTTTCAGCCGCGCCGCACAAGGCGCGGCGAGGCCATAGGCGAGGAGCACGCCCAGGAACGTCCCGGTCAGGGCGCCGGCGATCATGCCGCCCAGCACCGCCGGGGGCTGGTCGATATGCGCCATCGTCTTGATCACCCCGAGCACGGCGGCGACGATCCCCAGCGCCGGCAGCGCGTCCGCCATCGCCTGGAGGGCGTGCGCGGCGTGCAGCTCCTCGTGCAGCGTCTTGCGCAGCTCGCGGCCGATCACGTCCTCGATCTGGTTGGGGTCGTCCGCGTTCATCCCCACCATGCGCAGGTAGTCGCAGATCATGGCGCGGGCGAAGTCGTTGCCGAGCACCTTCGGGAAGCGGCTGAAGGCGGCGCTTTCGTTCGGGTTCTCGATATGCGGCTCCACCGCCATCGCGCCCTTGGTGCTGGCCAGCTTGACCAGCATGAAGAGCAGGCTCAGCAGGTCAATGTAGTCGGGCTTCCTGTAGGACGCGCCCTTCACCACCTTCCCCAGTCCGCCCAGCGTGTGCTTCACGTCATGCATGCTGTTGCCCATCAGGAAGCTGCCAATGGCGGCCCCACCGATGGTCGCCATCTCGAACGGCAGGGCCTCGAGCAGCGCGCCCATGTTGCCGCCTTCGACGACGAAGGTGCCGAAGACGCAGACCAACAGGAAGCCGAAGCCGCCCAGCACCAGCATCGCGCGTGCCTCAGCCTTTGGACATGGGCGGCGCCGGCGGTGGCTGGCGCAGGACGGTGATGGCGATGCGCCGGTTTGCCGGCGCCAGCGGCTGGGCCGGCAGCAGCAAGTCGCGGTCGGCGCGGCCGGTCACGTCCCGGATGCGCTCGTCGGGCAGCCCGGTTTCCGTCAGCATCCGCCGCGCCGCGTTGGCGCGCTCGGCCGACAACTCCCAGTTGGTCCGGTCGGGGCTGGGATAGGGTGCAGCGTCGGTGTGGCCCTGGACCGATATCTGTCCGGGCAGGCGAAGGAGCACCGGAGTGATCTTCGCGATCAGCAGCTTCGCCTGCTCGTTCGGCAGCGCCGAACCGGTGTTGAACATCGCTTGCCGCTCCTGATCCAAGAGCTGGATCCGCAGCCCCTCCGGGGTCACGTCAACGGTGATCTGGCCGGCGAGCGCCGCGACGGCGGGATCGCCTGCCACCGCCTTCCTGATCTCCTCGGCCGCGCGCTCGAAACGGCGCTGCTCGGCGGCGGCTTGCCCGGCCCGCACGGCCGCGGCGGCTTCCGTTGCGCTGGGCTGCGGCGGCGCGGGTTCGTCGCGGGCCGACGGCCTCGGTCCGGCCTTTGTCTCGCCGGCCTTCGCCTCGCCAGCTGGCGCGGGCACGGCCGGCGTGGCCGGAGCGGCGGTTCCGCTGCTGGCTGCCTCCGGGGCGGGATCGGGATCATCCGCCGGCTCGCCCGCGGCGACCCGGTTGCCGGCGGTGATCTGCACCGACCCGCGATCCGACACCAGTGCACCCTGGTCGAAGGCGGTATGCCCGCCAAACGGCTGCCCGGTGCCGGACGAGGCGTGGCTCATCAGGTTGTTGGGGCTGAAATAGTCGGCGAGGCCCTTGCGTTGGTCCTCGGTCGTGGCGTTGAGCAGCCACATCACCAGAAAGAACGCCATCATGGCGGTCACGAAATCGGCGTAGGCCACCTTCCAGGCACCGCCGTGGTGCGCCTCGCCAACCGGCTCCTCGCGCCGGATGATCGGCGCAAGCCCCTTGTTGCCACGCTTGTCGTGCTTCGCCATGCGCTGCCGCGCCCTGCCGTTCGGCCCCAAATTGACCGGGCTTGCTTGACTGCCGGTTAACGGCGGCGCTCGGGCTTGCGGGCTTCAATTAGAGCAACGATATTTCGCGCGAGCCCCTCGGCCAGACATATCAGGAGCCAGTGCGTCCCGCGCCCAATGAAAATCATCCAGGAAGCCGAACCCCCGGTGCTGGACGCCATTGACCGCCGCATCCTGACGGAACTGCAGGCCGATGGGCGGATGACTAATGTGGAGCTGGCGCGGCGCGTGGGGATCTCCGCTCCGCCCTGTCTCCGCCGCGTGCGCCGCCTCGAGGAAACCGGCGTGATCCGCGGCTATCACGCTGACACCGACCCGCAGAAATTGGGCTGGCAGATCACCTTTTTCGCGGTGGTCGGGCTCGACAGCCAGAAGGATTCGGTCCTCTCCGCCTTCGAGGCGCTGGCGGCGACCTGGCCGGAGGTGCGGGAGTGTCACATGATCCGAGGCGGCGGCGATTTCCTCCTGAAGCTCGTGGCCCGCGATACCGCCCATGAGAACGGGCTGACACAGCGCCTCACCGGCTCGCCCAATGTCAGCCGCGTGCAGACCTTGCAGACGATCAGCACCAGCCGCCTGCTCGCGGGGGTGCCGCTATAGTTTGAACAAGCGGTCCTTTGTCGGCATTTCCTTTGCGGGTTGGCTTCTCAAGATCCGCTCAACGGGTCGGGGCGCGAAGTTGCGACAGGAAGCCCAGCAGCGCCGCGTTCACCTCCGCCGGCCGTTCCTGCTGAATCCAATGGCCGCCGCCCTCGATCAGCACCGTGTCGCGCAGGTTCGGCACCTGCGCCGCCAGCGCCTCCTGCCAGCCTGCCGCGATTGGGGAGTTGATGACGACGTCGCGGGTGCCGGCGATGAACAACGCGGACGGGATAACCCGCGCGCCCTGCCAGGGCGCGAGGAGCTCCCAGTTGCGGTCGAGGTTACGGTAGTAGTTCAGCCCGCCGCGAAAACCACTACGACGGAACGCAGCCGCCATGATCTCCAGATCCTTCGCGGTCAACCAGCCGGGCAGGGCTGGCGGATCGAGGGTGCGGGTCAGGAACCCGCCGTCCTCGGGAAGGGTGAGCGCCATTCCCTCGCGCTTCGGCGCATCCCCCGAGCCGCTGTAGAGGATGCGTCGCAAGGTGGCGGTGGGGTCGGCCTCGAACTCGGCCTCGGCCACGCCGGGTTCCTGGAAATAGATCCAGTAGAATCGATCCAGCCCGGCCCGACGGAGTGCTGACAGGGGCGCGACGGATTGGCGCGGACGGAATGGCACGCTCAGCGCCGCAACGGCGCGGAACAGGTCGGGGCGCAGCAGCGCCGCGGTCCAGGCGATGTTGGCGCCCCAGTCATGCCCGACGATGACCGCTTGGCGCTCGCCCAATTGCGCGACCAGCGCGACCAGGTCGCCGATCAGATGGAGCACGGTGTACTCCGCGATCGGCTCGGGCGCCTCGCTGCCGCCGTAGCCGCGCATGTCCGGCGCCACGACATGCCACCCGGCCTCGGCGAGAGCGGGGATCTGGTGGCGCCAGGAATAGGACAGCTCCGGCCAGCCATGGAGCAGGAGCACGAGCGGTCCTTCGCCCTGCTCGGTGACGTGCAGGCGGATACCGTTGCACGTCAGGTCCCTCTCGCTCAGCCCGCTGTCCATGCGCCGTCTCGCTCTCTTGAAAGCTGTCGATCAGCTTTCAAGGGGAGCGCGTTTCCGCCGCGGCTTCAACCAGGGCGGCCGACCTTAGCGCATCCTGGCCGCGATCTCATCGCGCCAGCGGACCGACGCCGCCACCTCGAAGGCGCGGCCGGTGCGCGTGTCCATGACCTCGATTTCCGCGTCGGTGTCGAGATCGGCGAAGAGACGCACGCGCGAAAGGGCGGCCGACTGGTCATCGTAGAGTCCTACGGGCCGCCCGTTGATCCGAAGCTCGTACATGGTCGTACTCCTCCAGTGCATGTCCGTTATTGTCGATTTGGGGGCGGGTCTTGAGCGACCCGCCGGGGTTCGCTGATTCTGGTCCGGCCCCGCGACTAGGGAGGCGTCGTCAGGGCATAATCAGCAACTACGGGTTGAGTTCTAGCACGGCTGCACTCCCTCCGCCAGAAGCGCCGGAACGCTACGCTTCTTGGAAACGCAAGGTTCGACGTCATCGGGGGAAGGTTTGACACGAACGACAGCGGCGCATCGCAACGCCGCCGCGAAAGTTTCGTTACACGCGCGGTAAGCCAGCCGACGCCGCGTCACATCTTTGTGTGACAGCCACCCGCTATCGTTGGCGATCCGCTACCTTTCGGGTAACGGCTTCTGCAGCACCCATTTCTGGTATGGAGGCGGGCCGCCGACCTGCAACGGGCAGCCCATCTCGCGGGCAAAGCCGTGGGCCGCGTTGACCACGCCCGGCCAGACGGCGGCGTTGTAGTCGTCGCCGATCATCACCCCGCCCGGACGCAGCAGCTTCCACCACGCCCGGCAATCCGCCAGCACATCCACCTCCTCGTGCGAGGCGTCGATGTGCAGCAGATCCACCTGCACCCCGCAGCGAAGCAGGAACGCGGCCGCGGTGGTGGAGGTCTGCGCGAACGGCACGATGCGCTCGGTCAGGCCGGCGCGGACGATATTGGCGAGGAACACCTTGTAGATGCCCGGCATCCCTTCGGACATCCGCAACTGCCCCCGCCACTCGTCCAACAGCAGATGGTCGAGTCCGCCCAGCCAGGTGTCCACGCAGACGATGAACACCTCGAGATCGAGCGAGCGGGCTAGTTCCGCCATATGCACCGCCGAGCGCCCCTTCCAGGTGCCGACCTCCACCACCGTGCGCGGGCGTAGCTGGCGGAACACCTCGGCGAAGACCGGGCTGTCGCTGCTGCCCCAGCCTTGCAGGTCGGTCAGGAGGAGGTCATCGGGCACGCCCGCGTATGGGGATTGCGGGTGGATGAGCCGCATCGCGTCCTGAAGCGTCATGCTCGCCCTCCGCCGCTCATCCCAGATGTAGCCCTGCGAGCGGAACCACCCGATGCGCGACGGCTGCATCCCGTCGCTCTCGTTGACCACGTAATAAGCGGTGGCCCGCCTGGTACCGCGACCCTTGTGGCTCCGGCGCAGCACATCGAATACCCGGCGATCTTCGCCGCCGCCATTATCGAATGTGGAGGCCGCCCACTCCGGCAACACCTGATGACAGGCGAGCTTGTCGATCATCAGGCAGTTGGTGTCGACAAAGCCGCCGAAGCGCAGGTTGAACACCCCTTCGCCGGGACCGACCGATTCCCACTCGTCGATGCAGACCGGCTGCTCGGTGCGCGGATCGACCATCCAGCGCCGGCACCAAGCCCACTCGGCGCCCTCGATCGTATCCAGCAGCACCGAGAGATGGTCGGGCGCGATCCAGTTGTCGTCGTCGAGATAGGTAACGTGGCGGGCATTGGCGAGCAGGGTCAGCGCGCTGCGCAACGACCCTCCGAAGGCGCAGGAATAGAGGCCGCCATTCGCCTTCGCGGTCGAGTAGCCGGGGTCCACCACATCGACATCCACATCAGGCGGCCGCTCCTGGACGAGGGTGCGCAGCATTTCCCGGCTGCCGAGCGCCCGGTCCACGCCGATGAGGAGCTGGATGCGCCCCTCGAGCCTCTGGCGATACACGGACCGGACCGCCCGAAACAGCGACGGCCGCAGGACCGTCGGAATGACGACCGCCGCCCGGTACGGCGCCTGCCGGTCCGCCGTGGCAAACGAGGTCAGCATGGGCCGGGTCAAGTCGCACGGCGCCGAATGAGATGTCAACGGCGACCGCTGGCGGGTAGCATCTCAGTCCGAATTTCTGCTCTGGGTAGGGAGCGGACCGACCCGCCTGCAGGTTGTCGAGGCTTGCCACGAGATTGGGCGTGCCACGCTCACGCTAAAGCATAAAACCGCGCCGGAGACGGGTTTGGCGGGCGCCTCCGGGTCAATCACTGCCGGATTTGCAATGCAATCCATTTGGGTCCGGGTTGGGGTCCGGGATGAGGGGAACCTTTCGGCAGTACCAGGAACATCGCATAGTCATGCCCCTGTTTGCGGGCATCTTCGAGCGCGACCAGGATTTCGGCTTCCGAAGCCACCGCGCGGTCCTGCACTCGCAAGATCACGTCGCCCGTCGCGATGCCGCGGGCCGACGCATCCGTGCCAGCGGCCACGGCGGAGACGACGGCGCCCGATCCGTCCGCGAGCCCGTGTTTGGCAGTCTCCGCGGGCGGCGCCACTTTGATCCCGAGATCGGCAGGAATGTGGATGGGGTTCTCCACCGGCGGGACGGCTTCGGAGAGATTGTATAGCTGCCGCGGCCATTCCGCGATCGTCGCTGTAAGGTCGAGACGCTTGCCCTCGCGTTCGACCGTGAGTGTCGTTTTGGCTCCGGGGGCCATCACGACGATGTCGCGGAGCAGGGCTCGCGTGTCACTGGGCGCGCGGCCGTCGAGCGCCAGGATGATGTCGCCCACTTGCACGCCCGCGGCGGCCGCGGGGCTGGCAGGGGTCACATAGGCGACGATCGACCCCCGTGGTCCCCCCTGGGTCTGTCCCTGGGGCGGCTTGATCCAGGATGCATCGGCCATTTCCGGCGTCATCTCCTGGACCGTGGCGCCAAGATAGCCCGGCCGGATCCAGCCGTACTCCTCCAGACGCTTAACCACGACCTCGGCGACCTGCGACGAGATCGCGAAGCCGAGCCCGGCGGAGCCGGAAGTTGGCGAGATGATGGCGCTGTTGACGCCGATGACGGTCCCATCCATGTCGAACAGCGGACCGCCCGAATTGCCGTGATTGATCGGGGCGTCGGTCTGAATGAAGTCGTCGAATGGGCTTTCCGTGAGGTTGCGGTTGAGCGCGCTGACGATGCCGCGCGTGACCGTCATGCCGACCCCGAGCGGGTCGCCGATGGCGAATACCGGATCGCCGACCTGAAGCGCGTTGCTGTCACCCCAGTGCGCCGCGGCCAACGGCCGGCCAGCCTCGACCCTGAGCAGCGCGATGTCGATCAGCGGAGAGGCGTGGCTCAGCTTGGCGACGAGCGGCGACCCGTCCGACAAGGTGACGATGATCTTATAGGCGCCCTCGATGACATGGTAGTTGGTGACGATCAGGCCTGCCGAGCTGACGATGAAGCCGGAGCCCACCTTCTTCATTTCGGCGAACGTAGCGACGTTGGCATCGCGTGAGGCGTTCGTGCCCGCGCTGGGCGGCTGCCTCACCGCGGCGAGCGCGGTGACGTTGACGACGGTCGGCAGCAGCTTGCGGATCAGCACTGGCGAACTGTCCTCTATCTGCACGGGCTGCACGCCGGCCGACAACGGGCGGAGAAACATCGTGCCGACGATCAGCACGGCCACACCAAGCAGTCTCGGCTTCATTTCGCAGAGCACCTTTGCATTTCGCTCCAGACCGGCGCGGACGGCGAGAAAATAGCCAGAAATCGCAGAAAGCAAAAGCGAAGCCGGCGCGACACAGGCGCTATGTCTGGGTCGGCGGCTCGGCTGGGCCGGAACGCGCGAGCCGGGTTGGCGCGAACTTCTGCTGCTGCTGAAAGACCTGGCTCCCGACGATCTGGTAACGCTGACGCGGTTCGGCCGGCTTGCCCGTTGCTCGAAGATATCGCGCAAGTGGTCCGCCGCCCAATTTTCCATGAAGCGGCCTCCACGCCGAGGGACTGCTTCGGGCCGCGCTGGCGCAAGTCAGGGCGTCACGCTATAAAATCATCAAAGCGGTGTAATCCGGAGAGCGAAAAGGCTTAGACTTCATGCAACGACGCCAGTTCCTTCGCTCCTCGGCCGTCGCGGCGCTTGCGGCCTCGACCGGGCTCGCCGCGCCGCACGTCGCGCGGGCGGCCGAGAACCGGGTGCTGCGGTTCATCCCCCAAGCGAACCTCGCCAATCTCGATCCGATCTGGACCACGCTCTACGTTGTGCGCAACGCCAGCCTGCTGTTCTGGGACACGCTCTATGGCGTGGACAGCTCGCTCACGCCCCGGCCGCAGATGTGCGAGGGCCACGAGGTCTCCGCGGACGGGCTGACCTGGACCTTCCGGCTGCGCCCCGGCCTGAAATGGCACGACAATCAGCCGGTGCTGGCGCGCGACTGCGCCGCCAGCCTGGAGCGCTGGATGGTGCGCGACAACATGGGCCAGATGGTCAAGGCCCGAATGGCCGAGATCGCGCCCGTCGATGACCGAAGCTTCCGGCTCCGCCTGAACCAGCCCTTCCCGAAGCTGCTCTACGCTCTGGGCAAGGTCGGAACGCCCTGCGCCTTCATGATGCCGGAGCGGATCGCCAGGACCGATCCGTTCAAGCAGATCGGCGAGTATGTCGGCTCCGGCCCGTTCCGCTTCCGCCGCGACGAATGGGTACCCGGCGCGCAGGCGGTGTTCGAGCGGTTCGACGGCTACGTGCCCCGCCAGGAGAAGACCGACTGGCTGGCTGGCGGCAAGGCGGTGAACTTCGATCGCGTGGAGTGGCGCATCATCACCGATGCCGCGACCGCAGCCGCGGCGTTGCAGAACAACGAGGTCGATTGGTGGGAGACGGCGAACGCCGACATCGTTCCGGTGCTGCGCGGCAATGCGGATGTGCGCGTCGATATCGCCGATCCGCTCGGCAATATCGGCGATCTGCGGATGAACCACCTCTATCCGCCGTTCGACGACCAGCGCGTGCGCCTCGCCGCGCTGATCGCCACCAACCAGCCAGAATACATGCAGGCGGTGGCCGGCAACGACCCGGCTCTCTGGCAGGCCTCGGCCAGCTTTTTCACCCCCGGCACCGCACTCTACACCGAGTACGGAGGCGAGAACCTGAAGCGCCACGACCTCGCCGCCGCCCGCAAGCTGATCGAGGAGTCCGGCCACAAGGGGGCCAAGGTGGTCATGATCATCGGCACCGACGTGCCGATCGTGAAGGCGCAGGGCGACGTCACCGCCGACATGCTGAACAAGATCGGCCTCAACGTCGATTACGTGGCCACCGACTGGGGCACGGTCGGCGCCCGTCGCGCGCAGAGGAAGCCGCCAGCGGAGGGCGGCTGGAACATCTTCCATACGTGGCACGCCGGCGTCGACTGCGTGAACCCCGGCGCGCAACCGGCCTATTACACGACCGGCGACAAGGCCTGGTTCGGTTGGCCGAAATCCGATGCGGTGCAGGCGAGGATCGACGCCTGGTTCGACGCGCCGACGCTCGACGCCGAGAAGGCGGCGGTGCGCGAGCTGAACAAGGCCTCGATGGATTTCGTCACATTCGTTCCCACCGGGTTCTTCAAGGGCTACCAGGCCTGGCGCGGCGCATTGTCCGGAGTTGTCAAGGCGCCGTTCCCGGTTGTCTGGGGGGTGGAGAAGAAGGTTTGAGCGACGGACCCTACTGATGCTCGGCTACGTCACCCGCCGCGTCGCCGCCACCATCCCGGTGATGCTGTTCGTCGCCTTTTTCGTGTTCAGCCTGCTCTATCTGGCGCCGGGAGACCCGGCGGCGATCATCGCCGGGGATCAGGCGAGTCCGGCCGACATCCTGCGCATCCGCGCCTCGCTCGGCCTGGACCGGCCGTTCGTGGTCCGCTTCGGCGACTGGCTGTGGCAGGTGCTGCATGGCGATCTCGGCGCCTCGATCTTTACCAACCTGCCAGTCAGCCAGATGATCGGCCAGCGGATCGAGCCGACGCTGTCGCTGATGCTGCTGACCACGCTGATCGCCGTGCTCGTCGCCGTGCCGCTCGGCGTGCTCGCGGCCTGGAAGCAGGGCTCGCTGATCGACCGCGCCGTGATGGTGCTGGCGGTGCTGGGCTTCTCGGTCCCGGTGTTCGTCATCGGCTACCTGCTCGCCTATGTCTTCGCGCTCAAGCTGGGCTGGCTTCCGGTGCAGGGTTTCGTGCCGATCAGCCGGGGTCTCTGGCCGTTCCTGCGCACGCTGATCCTGCCCTCGGTGGCGCTCGGCCTGATCTACATCGCGCTCATCGCCCGCATCACCCGCGCGACGATGCTGGAGGTGCTGAGCCAGGACTATGTCCGCACGGCGCGCGCCAAGGGCCTCGACAGCCGCGAGATCCTGTTCGTGCATGCACTCAAGAACGCGGCAGTGCCGATCGTGACGGTGATCGGCAACGGCGTCGCGCTGCTGATCGGCGGCGCCGTCGTCACCGAGACGGTGTTCGCCATTCCCGGCCTCGGGCGGCTGACCGTGGACGCGATCCTGCGTCGCGACTACCCGGTGATCCAGGGCGTGGTGCTGCTGTTCAGCATCACCTACGTCCTGGTGAACCTGCTCGTGGACCTGCTCTACACCGTGTTCGACCCGAGGATCCGCTATTGAGCACGACCGCCGCGCCGCTGCCCGAGATCCTGCCCCCGCGCATCCGGCGTGGGCGGGTCGGCGGCTTCATCCGCCGCTATCCGACGATCGCCGCCGGTGGGGCGCTGGTCGCGGTGATGGTGCTGATCGCCGTGGCGGCCCCCGTGCTGACCCAGTACGACCCGACGGCGATCGCGCCATCCCAGCGCATCCGCGATCCCTCGGCGGCGCACTGGTTCGGCACCGACATGCTGGGGCGCGACATCTACGCCCGCACCATCTACGGCGCGCGGATCTCGCTTATCGTCGGCTTCTCGGTGGCGCTGCTGGCCTCGGCCGCCGGCACGCTGGTCGGCGTCGTCGCGGGCTTCGTGCGGGTGCTGGACGGGATCATCATGCGGGTAATGGACGGCATGATGTCGATCCCGCCGATCCTGCTCGCCATCGCGCTGATGGCGCTGACCCGCGCCTCGGTGCAGAACGTCATCGTCTCTATCGCGATCACCGAGTTCCCCCGCGTCGCCCGCCTGGTGCGCGGCATCGTGCTCAGCCTGCGCGAGCAGCCCTACGTGGAGGCGGCGCTGGCGGCGGGCACACGCCTGCCCGTCATCATCTGGCGCCACATCATCCCCAACACGCTCGCGCCGCTGATGGTGCAGGCGACGTTCATCTGCGCCTCGGCCATGATCACCGAGGCGATCCTGTCCTTCATCGGCGCCGGCACGCCGCCGACGGTGCCGAGCTGGGGGAACATCATGGCGGAGGGGAGGGCGCTCTGGCAGATCAAGCCGTTCATCGTGTTCTTCCCGGCGGTGTTCCTGTCCGTCACCGTGCTCGCGGTGAACCTGCTGGGCGACGGGCTACGCGACGCGCTCGACCCGCGCCTGGCGAAGCGGCTGTGAGATGACCGCACTCCTCGAAGTCTACCGATCTGCGCACCCATTTCGCGACGCAAGACGGCGTCGTGCGCGCGGTCGACGGTGTCTCGTTCAGCATCGAGCCGGGCGAGACGGTGGCGATCGTGGGCGAGTCCGGCTGCGGCAAGTCCGTCACGTCGATGTCGATTCTGCGCCTGATCCCGGAGCCGCCGGGCCGCATCGCCGGCAACGTCCGCTTTCTGGGTCGCGATCTGCTGACACTGCCCGAGGCGGAAATGCGCGGCATCCGCGGCAACGACATCTCGATGATCTTCCAGGAGCCGATGACCAGCCTGAACCCGGTCCTGACGGTCGGGCGGCAGATCGGCGAGACGGTGCGCCTGCACCAGGGACTCTCGCCGAACGCTGCGGAGCGGAAGGCGATCGAGATGCTGACCTTGGTGGGCATTCCCGTGCCGGAGCGCCGCGTGCGCGAATATCCGCACCAGCTCTCGGGCGGGATGCGCCAGCGCGTGATGATCGCGATGGCGCTGGCCTGCAACCCGAAGCTGCTGATCGCCGACGAGCCGACCACGGCGCTGGACGTGACCATCCAGGCGCAGATCCTCGACCTGATGCGCGACCTCAAGACCCGGCTCGGCTCGGCGATCATGCTCATCACGCACGACCTGGGCGTGGTCGCCGAGATGGCGCAGCGCGTGGTGGTCATGTACGCCGGCCGCAAGGTGGAGGAGGGCGCGGTCGAGGCGATCTTCGCCCAGCCTCTGCATCCCTACACGCGCGGTCTGCTCGGCGCGGTGCCGAAGCTCGGCTCGTCGGTCGGAACCGAGGGACGGGGGCGGCTGACCGAGATCCCTGGCCTCGTGCCCTCGCTGCGCGCGCCGATCGTGGGCTGCGCCTTCGCCGGGCGTTGCCCGCTCGCCACGGATATATGCCGGCGGATCAGCCCGCCCATCGAGGAGCACCTGCCCCGCCACGCCGCGGCCTGCCATCACGCGCGCGTGCTGGTGGCGGCGTGAGCCCTCACCCGGCGCGCCGCGCCTTCGCGGCGGGTGAGGGTCCGTGACCCCCCTGCTGCAAGTCTCAAACCTCAAGAAGCACTTCCCCGTCCATGCCGGCCTGCTCGGCCGGCGCGCCGGAACCGTCCACGCGGTCGATGGCGTAAGCTTCGACATCGCGCGCGGCGAGACGCTGTCGCTGGTGGGCGAGTCCGGGTGCGGCAAATCCACCGTCGGCCGCGCCGTGCTGCGGCTGCTGGCGCCCACGGCGGGCGAGGTGCGGCTGGACGGCGCGCGCATCGACAATCTCCCGGCCCGCCGCCTGCGGCCGCTCCGCCGGCGGATGCAGGTCGTGTTCCAGGACCCGTTCAGCAGTCTGAACCCGCGCCTCAAGGTGCGCGACATCCTCTCCGAGCCGATCACCAATTTCGGCCTGGCGCGCGGGCGCGCGCTCGACGACAGGGTGGCCGTGCTGCTCGACAAGGTGCGCCTGCCGCGCGATGCCGCCGGCCGCTTCCCGCACGAGTTCTCCGGCGGCCAGCGCCAGCGCATCGGCATCGCCCGCGCGCTCGCACCCGGCGCCGACCTGATCGTCTGTGACGAGGCGGTCTCGGCGCTCGACGTGTCGGTGAAGGCGCAGATCGTCAACCTGCTCGCCGATCTGCAGGACGAGCTTGGCCTGTCGATGCTGTTCATCAGCCACGACCTGGCGATCGTCGAACACCTGACGCATCGCATCGCGGTGATGTATCTCGGCAAGATCGTGGAGCTGGCGGACCGGCGCACGCTGTTCGCCCGTCCGCATCATCCCTACACGCGGGCGCTGCTGTCGGCGGTGCCGGTGCCCGATCCGCGCGCGAAGCGTCAGCGCATCATCCTGCGCGGCGATGTGCCCAGCCCGATCAACCCGCCCTCGGGCTGCCGCTTCCACACACGCTGCCCGTTCGTGTTCGACCGCTGCCTGACCGAGGAGCCGCTGTTGCGCGAGGTGTCGCCGGGGCAGGTGTCGGCCTGTCACCTGGAATGGTGATACGCCTCAATACTGCCGGCGTTCGGACGCAAGGTGCAGCCGTTCGTAGTGCGCCACGATCGCCGCGATCGAGGGCGCGACCGGCGGCACCCTGTCTTGCACATAGCGGCGGATCTCGTCCGCGTGCGTCCCGAAGCCGAATTTCGCGACGGCATAAGCGTTGACCCGGAGCGGCTTGTCCGGGACATAGAGGCTGAACGGGCGGATGTTCTTGGTGACGGCCGCGCCCATGGCGACAAGCGAGTACTGGCCGATCACGGAGCGTTGGTGGATCGTGCAGCCGAGGCCAAGATTAGCCCCCGCAAGCACCCTTGCGAGTCCGCCCATCGCCACGCCTGGAGTCAGCACGGCATGATCCTCGATCCAGGCATCATGCGGAATGTGCGCGCCGTGCATCAGATGGGTGTGGTCGCCGATGACGGTGAGTTCCTCGTAGCAGGGCTTCTGCACCGCGACATGCTCGCGGATGATATTGCCCGAACCGATGACGATGCGCTTGGACGAGCAGTCGTAGTAAGGATCGCGCGTATCCTGGCCGGGGCTGCCAATCACCGTGTAGGGACCGATCACGTTGTTGTCCCCGATCTCGAGCGGACCCTGCAGGATGCTGTAAGGCAGCAGGACGTTGCCGGAGCCGAGGCGGACGTCGCCCTCGATGATCACGCTGGGATGGATGCGGTTCATCGTTCAGGACGCGGTGTCGAGCGCGGCGTCCGCGACGCGCGAGAATGCCGCGTCGCTCCGACCGTTCGCGATCAGTGTGCGCCGCGCCAGCGCCAGCCATGCCGGGAAATCCTCCTGGCCCAGCCAATGCACCGAAAGCCGATCCGCCGGCAGGCGGCGCTGGACGGCAAGGGAAGGGAATGCGCTGGTGCCGTCCAAGGCGGCCAGCAGCCACGCCGACCGTCGCAATGCCACATGCCGCACCTGTCCGGAGGCAGTCCGGATTGACCTGAGGAGGGACTCGTCCTCGAGCAGCCAGGCCGCGATCATCATCCAGGCCAGCTCGACCGGATCGTACGTCACGAGTTGCTCGGCGGGCAGGCCATGGGATCGGTGGCGACCGTCCTGAAGGGCAGCCGGACGGGAGAAACATTGCATCGCCTGATCCGGGGCCCCACGCAGCAGGGCGATGAGGCCGAGCAGCAGCCAGGGTTCCATCAGGTGGCCGATCCAGCCGATCGCCTCCCGCAATCCGGCCTCCGGCGCCTCCAGGGGACCACCGCAAAGGATAGCGTCGCGGGCGGCGCGCAGGGTGGAAGTGACCTCGTTGTCCGGGATCGTGCGGCCGACGAGGCGCGGTGCTCCCTCAGGGGCGAGATGGAACGGCCCGAACTGGCCGACCTGCTGCACGACCTGTCCCGACGGGCAGGCGCGGCGACACTCGAACCAGTCGGGGATGGTGCGCCAGGTCTCGCGCGTGAATCGGGCATGGACCAACGCATGGCCGGCGGCGCGGATTTGCTCGTAGCGGGCTGGATCGCGTGAGACCGCATCGATCTTCGCCCGTAGCGCGTCGCCGCTACCCAGGATGCAGTTCTCCATGTCCAGGAAGCCGTAGTCCCCGACCGGCGGGGTGTCGGGCGACACCAGTACGCTGCCGGCCGCCGGAATCTCGAGGTGCTTGCGAACCACCCAGTGGAGCCGCGTCGTGTCCGCGAGCGAGAAATGGCTCTGGTTGAGCAGCCGCGCATAGGGCTCGCCAACCGCGCTGAACGCATGGGATGGTTCGGACGCGTAGCCGGGATGGCTATAGACGAAGGTCGGGATGTGCTGCTGCAGTTCCAGCACGGTCCGGTTTCGCCAGGCGTAGAAGCCGGGCCGCTGCAGCCGTCCGAAGGCGCTGATCGGGATGATCTTCGGCAACCCGTAGTCGCGGAAGACAGCGGCATCGACGAACAAATTCGTGGAGTACACATGCGGCGCGAGTTCCGGCATGTGCTGGGCATGGCCATGGCCGTAGCCGAACAGCGCCTCGACCCCGTACTCGTCGAACACGCGCCAGAGCAGGGGGCGGTCGATGTCGTGCGGATCGCCCCAGGCGATGGCCACGCGCGGCACGGAAGGATGCGCGCGGCCGTTCGCGATCCGCAGCGGTATCGGTCGATAAGGAGTGAGGTCCTCGAAGAGGACGAAATCCGGCCGCACTTGGTCGCAGAGACGCTGGAAGTCGAAATCCTCTTCGATGACCGTGATGTCGCAATGCAGGCCCAGAGCCTCCAGCCATTCGTTCATCAAGCCGAAGATGAACGGCGGCGTGTGCGGACTGAGCCGCGGCCTGACGCAGAGGACCGCAGGGCGGATTCGGGCGCTCATGCAAGCACCGCCTGCGCTTCGCGCTCCAGCTTCGGTGCGCGGGCGAAGAATGCCCGAATGGCCCCGATCACCCGCTCCTGCTGATCGTGCCGCATTCCCGCGAACAGCGGCAGAGACAATCCCTCGGCGGCATAACGATTGGCGATCGGGAATGCCTTGGGATCGGGCACAAAAGGTGCAAGGCACGGTTGGCGCGACAGCGGCACCGGGTAGTGCAGCCCGGTCTCGATCCCGCGTTCGCCAAGAAACTGACGCAACTGGTCGCGTCGGGCGGTGCGGATCACGTAGAGGTGCCAGACATGGTCGCCATGCACGACTCGCGGCAGGCGCACCGGGCAATCCCGCAGCGCCGCATCGTAGCGGCGGGCGATCGCGCGGCGCTGCGCAGTCCAGGCATCCAGGCGCGGCAGCTTATGGCTGAGCACCAGCGCCTGGAGCCCGTCCATGCGGTAATTATAGCCGACTTCCTCGTGGACATAGCGCGCGCTCTGCCCGTGGTCGCGCAGCATCCGGATGCGGTCGGCCAGTGCCGCCTCGGCGCATGTCACCAGCCCGCCCTCGCCGGCTGCGCCGAGATTCTTGCCCGGATAGAAGCTGAAACAGCCGAGCCGGCCGATGCCGCCCAGCGAACGCCCGGCATGACGCGCGCCGATGGCCTGCGCCGCGTCCTCGATCACGGTCAGGCGGTGCCGCGCCGCAAACGCCTCGATCGCGGTCATGTCGGCCGGCTGGCCATAGAGATGCACCGCGATGATGGCGCGCACGCCCGGCCCCATGCGGTGCTCGGCATCGCGCATGTCGATCGTGCCGGTGTCGGGCTCCACGTCGCACAGTACCGGCGTGATGCCCTGATAGAGCAGCCCCCAGATGCTTCCGATGAAGGTGTGCGCCGGCACAAGCACGCGATCGCCCGCGCGCAACCCGGCGGCGATCACCGCGAGATGCAAAGCCGAGCTTCCCGAGTTGACGGCCACCGCGTGGCGGACGCCGAGATAGGCCGCGATCTCCTCCTCGAAGCGTGCCACGCGCGGCCCCGAGCTGAACGCGCTGGTCTCGAACAGCCGCTCGACCTCCGGCAGCAGGCCGTCGCGAATCTCCCGCCATTGAACCGACAGGTTGACAAACGGAACTTTGACCTCGGGGACGCTCATCACTCGGCGGCCACCAGGCTCGGTGGGCGGGCCTCCACGTTCAGGCGACGCACTTGGCGCAGGCTCGCATCCAGTGCCGCTTGCGCCCGCTCCATCGTGCGCAACACACGCAGGCCGTGCCGTCCGTCGGCCCGCGACCGCTCCCGCCCCGACAGCACGCGGCGGAAATGCTCGACCAGGCCCGCGAGGGGCTCGACATCCGGCAGGCGGGGCGAGGACACGTCGCCTACACGGTAGCTGGCGAGGATGGCGTCGCGCTTCGATTCCGGCAGCAAGCTCACGCCGGAATCAAACAGCTTCAGCGGCTCATTGCGGTCGAGATCATCCCAGACCGCCATCTTCTCGCTGCCGCCGATGGCAATCCGGCGCAGCTTGACCGGCGACATCCAGCTCAGATTGAGGTGGGCGACCATCGAAGACGGGTAGTGCAGCGTGACATAGGCGATGTCCGCCATCTCCGGATTGAAATGGCAGTAGCCGCTGGCGTCGACATGGGCCGGTTCCTCGCCGAACAGATGGTCGAGGATGGAGAGATCGTGCGGAGCAAGATCCCACAGCACATTCACGTCCGGCTGGAACAGGCCGAGATTGATCCGCTGCGAATCGAAGTAGGACACGTGTCCGAGCGCGCCCGCGCCGATCAGCTGCCTGAGTTGGACAATCGCGGGGTGGAACAGGAATGTATGGTCCACCATGAGAATCAGGCCCGCCGCGTCGGCGCGCGCGACGAGATCGGCTGCCTGATCGGTGGTGGCGCACATGGGCTTCTCGACCAGCACATGCTTGCCCCGCTCAAGCGCCCGGCGGGCGAGGTCGTAGTGAGACGCGGCCGGTGTCGCAATGACGAGCGCGCCGATCTCAGGGTCTTCGATCGCGCGTGAAGGGTCCGCGTGCAGCGTGATAGCGGGATCGCGAACGCGGAGCGAGTCACGCGCCTCCGGCCTGCGGTCGATCACGTATTTGAGCCGAAATCCGGCGTTCTGCGACAGAACCCGAAACAGGTTCTTGCCCCAATAGCCGGCGCCGCACAGCGCCACAGCGATCATGCCCACACCATCTCGGCCGTTCGGTTTTCGAAGCCGACCGCCAGTCTGGGGCGAGTTTGCTAACAATTCGTTTGCGGCCGTCACCTACCCGGAGGACCGACCCAGGATGGCACGCCCCGCTGAGACCAATGCGCCGGCGCAGGTCGCGCACCAGGCCAGGAACGCGATCCAGAAGAAGGCGCGGGCAAGAGGGTGCAGGAAGCCGAGCCCGTAGGCGGTCTCCAGCTCCAGCGTCGCCGCGCAATACATCCCGAGCGGGAAGACCACGGACCAGAGCGTGACGGCGTAGCCCAGCTTGCGGAAGCGGATCAGGTGCTTCCAGGCGAACAGCAGCACCAGCAGGGGTATCCAGAACGTCGCATCGGCCCAGAACGCGATCACCACCGGCGAGAGCAGGTCGCGCAGCGCGAAGCTGCCGACCGCCAGACCGGGCACGGCCATGAGCTTGCCGCCGGCCAGGACGGTGATCGCCGCCGAGCCCTCGTTGATCCACCAGGGGCCGGTCAGGTCCGCTGGCGGCATGGCGACGAAGACGAAGCGGTACAGCACGATCGCGCCCAGAAGCAGGTAGTAGACGCAGCCGAGCAGCACCCAGGCGTAGCAGATGAACGCAAGGCCGGGCGGCCCAGCGTTCTGCTTCAGCACGTCAGCACCCAGCGAGGCCAGGGCCTGGGTCGCCACCACCAGCAGCAGCCACTGGCCGGACAGGCCGCTTTCCAGCGGCGGCTTGCTCCGTCCCTCCGTGACGCCCGCAAGGAATCCGTACTGAATGATCCACCACAGCGCGATCGACAGCGCGAACAGCGGGATGACGACCCAGGTGGCGAGCTGGAACGCGGCGAAGTCGCTGGCAAGGACCGCGGTGCCGGCCACCAGGGTCAAGTATCCCGGCCCGGTCTCGTGGCGGGCGAGGTTGCGCGCAAGTCCGCGCGGCTCCAGGGCGGCGTGGACGAACCCCGCCACCCACAGCAGTAGCCAGAGGCCAATGTTCGCCGCGAACAGCGCCCAGCCGATCTGCGCCCGACCGATCCTGAGCGCGTCGATCGCGACGATGCCGGTCGCCATGACCATCGCGAATGTGTTGGGGAACAGGGCGGAAAATCGCTGCCCTGGCGTCATCGCCATTGCAAGGTATCCAGGCCGCTCTTTCGCCGGACTGCCCTTGATTTCCGCACGCGCCCGCTCCTCGTCCACGGATCAGGAACGGCGCCTGGGAAGCATCGTTCCGGGCGGCGCGGCGCGCGCGGGTGACAGGGCGGCGAGGCTGGGCTAAGTGCTTTCGCCGCCAATCAGGACCATATCCGGCTCGCCATGGCCTCTTCCAACGACATCCGCGCCAGCTTCCTCGACTACTTCGCTCGCAACGGGCATCAGGTGGTCCCAAGCTCCCCGCTCGTGCCGCGGAACGACCCGACGCTGCTGTTCACCAATAGCGGCATGGTGCAGTTCAAGAACGTCTTCACCGGGCAGGAGAGGCGGCCCTACGTGCGCGCCACCACGGCGCAGAAATGCGTGCGCGCCGGCGGCAAGCACAATGACCTCGACAATGTCGGCTATACTGCCCGCCACCACACCTTCTTCGAGATGCTGGGCAATTTCAGCTTCGGCGACTACTTCAAGGAGCAGGCGATCGCCTACGCCTGGGAACTGGTCACGCGCGATCTCGGCCTGTCGCCCGACCGACTCCTGGTGACGGTGTTCTCCGAGGATGACGACGCGGCGCTCTACTGGCGCAAGATCGCCGGCCTGCCCGAGAGCCGCATCTTACGCATCCCGACATCGGACAATTTCTGGCGCATGGGCGATACCGGGCCGTGCGGCCCTTGCTCGGAGATCTTCTTCGACCACGGCCCGAGCATCCCAGGCGGTCCGCCCGGCAGCCTCGACGAGGACGGCGACCGCTTCGTCGAGATCTGGAACCTGGTGTTCATGCAGTTCGAGGAGGGACCGCCCGGTGTCCGCGTGCCGCTGCCGCGCCCGTCGATCGACACCGGCATGGGGCTCGAACGGGTCGCCGCGATCCTGCAAGGCAAGCACGACAACTACGACACCGACACGCTGCGCGCGCTGATCCTGGCCAGCGCCGAGGCGACCGGGCAGGACCCGGACGGCCCGTACCGGGTCGGGCATCGCGTGATCGCCGACCATCTGCGCAGCACTTCGTTCCTGATCGCCGACGGCGTGCTGCCGTCCAACGAGGGGCGCGGGTACGTGCTGCGCCGGATCATGCGCCGTGCCATGCGCCAGGCGCACATGATGGGCGCGCGCGAGCCGGTGATGTGGCGGCTGGTGCCCACGCTCGTCCGCCAAATGGGCGCTGCCTATCCCGAGCTTGGGCGTGCCCAGGCGCTGATCGAGGAGACACTGCGGCTGGAGGAAATGCGCTTCACGGCAATGCTGGAGCGTGGGCTGCATTTGCTGGACGAGGAAATTGCCAAGCTGGACGGCGCAACCCCGACTGCTACTCCAAGTCCAGTCAGCGGAGTAAGTGCCAGGGCGGGAGCCGGAAGCCTTGTGCCCCCAGGTGCGAATCTCGTACCTGCAGGTTCAATTAAGGGAGTAAGTGCCAAAGCTCTGCCCGGGACCGTCGCGTTCCGCCTATACGATACTTACGGCTTTCCGCTTGATCTGACGCAGGACGCGATGCGCGAGCAGGGCAGGGAGGTAGATGTAGCGGGTTTCCAGCAGGCGATGGAGGAGCAGCGTGCCCGTGCCCGGGCCGCTTGGGCCGGATCGGGCGAGTTGGCCACTGAGCAGGTGTTCTTCGAGATCAAGGAGAAAACCGGCGCGACCGAGTTCCTGGGCTACGGAACCGAGACCGCAGAGGGTGAGATTCTCGCCCTGGTGGCCAATGGCGTCCGGGTAAAGGAGGCGGGCGCTGGCGAGGAGGTCGCGGTGATCCTCAACCAGACCCCATTTTACGGCGAGAGCGGCGGCCAGGTGGGCGACACCGGCGTGATCTCCGGTCCCGATGGCCTGCGCATCGCCATCAGCGATACCCAGCGCAAGTTGGGCGACCTGTTCGTCCACCTGGGCGTGGTCGCGTCCGGCGTCGCGCGGGTCGGCCAAGCGGTGCTGGCCGAAGTGGACCACGCGCGCCGCGGCGCGATCCGCGCCCACCACTCCGCGACCCACCTGCTGCACGAGGCGCTGCGGCGCAAGCTCGGCACGCATGTCACCCAGAAGGGTAGCCTGAACGCGCCCGACCGGCTGCGCTTCGACGTCAGCCAGCCTCGACCGATCACCGGCGACGAACTCTCCTGGGTGGAGGCCGAGGTGAACCGCCGCATTCGCGAGAATGCCGAGGTCGACACCCGCCTGATGACTCCCGATGCAGCCGTCGAGATGGGAGCGATGGCGCTGTTCGGCGAGAAATACGGCGAGGAGGTCCGCGTCGTGATGATGGGCGCCGGCGAGGGCAACAAACCGGCCTACTCGATCGAGCTCTGCGGCGGCACGCATGTCCGGCGCACCGGCGATATCGGCTATTTCCGCATCGTCGGAGAGGGCGCGGTCAGCGCCGGGGTCCGCCGGATCGAGGCGGTGGCAGGCGAACCCGCCGAGGAGCTGGTCGCCTCCCACGAACGGGTGCTGAACGAGGCCGCCGGCGCGCTGCGCGCCAACCCATTGGATGTGGCCGAGCGGATCGCGGCGGTGATGGAGGACCGCAGGCGGCTCGAGCGTCAGCTCGCCGACGCGCAGCGCAGGCTCGCCACCGGCGGGGGGGCCGCGCAGGTCGAGGATGTGGGCGGCGTGCGGCTGGCGGCACGCAACCTCGGCGACGTGCCCGCCCGCGAGTTGAAGGGCCTGGCGGATGCGATCGGCAAGCAGCTCGGTACCGGGGTGGTCGCGCTGGTCTCCACCGCCGAGGGCAAGGCGAGCATCGTGGTCGGGGTCTCGCCGGACCTGACCGAGCGGTTCAACGCCGTTTCCCTGGTGCGCGCCGCCTCCGCCGCCGTGGGTGGAAAAGGCGGCGGCGGGCGTCCCGATCTGGCCCAGGCGGGCGGTCCGGACGGCGGACGCGCCGACGCAGCGCTGGAAGCGGTTCGGGCTGCTATCGCCTGAGGAACCCCAGCAACAGACGGCTCACTTCCGTGGGCCGCTCCTGCTGCACCCAGTGCCCCGCTCCGTCCACCAGATGGCACCCCAGCATGTGCGTGCAGGCGCTGGTGCGCATCCTCTCCAGATCGCCGGGCTTCTGATGAATGCCCCAATCGCTCTTCCCGGCGATGAAGCACGACGGCACGTCGATCGTTCGACCCGAGAAGATCTCGAGCTCGGCGACATAGTCGTTGCTGGTGCGGCAGCGATACCACTGCAGCCCGCCCTGGAAGCCGGTCCTCTCGTATTCCGAGCTGTACACGCGCAGCTCGTTGTCGGGCAGCCAGGCGCATGAGGCGATTTCGGCCGGGGACGGCATCTTGGCCGCCACCGTCTCCGCCATGCCCTTGTCCAGCTCCATGATGTAGTAGGTGGGCAACTTGGCCAGCTCGGTCGCCGTCCACGACTTGAGCGGGAACGGCTGGTTGCCCGTCCAGTCCGCGCTTTTGTAGTGGTAGTACGCGCGGAGGAAGGCATGCACGCCCTGCGGACAGTCGTGCATGTTCCCGTTCGCCTCGCGGGTCGAATAGTACCAATGATAGTGCTTCCGCGGCGGGTCGAGCGCAGCCAGCGCGTCGTGGATGTCCGAGGGGATGCGGGGCTTTTTATCCAGCGACGGCGGCCCCGCGAACGGGGCGCTCATCAGCACGACCGAGCGGAACACGTCGGGCCGCACCAGCGCGCACCAAGCCGCGACGGAGGAGCCGAAATCGTGCCCAACGATGGCGGCGACCGAGTGGTAGCCCAGCGCCGTGACCAGCCCCAGCGTGTCCCTGACAAGGTTCAGCAGGCGAAACGAGCCTAGATCACCGTCGTAGTCGCCGTCCCAGCCCGTGGTCCGCCCGTAACCCCGCTGGTCCGGGGCGATCACATGAAACCCCGCCTTGGCGAGCGGCATCATCATCTTGCGCCAGCTATAGGCGAGCTCCGGGAAGCCATGGAGGAGCATGACGCAGGGCCGTCCAGCGCCCTCGAACCCCGCCTCCAGCACGTGCATCGTCAGACCGTTTATGTCGGGGACGAATCGAGAGCGTATGCCGGATTGGAGAACGGTCTCGGGCAGGGCGGCGGGCTCGGTCATGTTCATCTCCATTTTGGCCCCGGTCTCTAGACTGCTGAACGCCTCCGGATCACTTAGTGGGCTAATCCTGATCGAGGGAGCCCCGAGATGGCCCTGAAACGCATGGTGCTGGAGATCGGCATGGGAACCGACATCCACGGCGCGGACCCCACCAAGGCCGCCATCCGCGCGCTGCGCGACGCGCTCTGGCACAACAACCTCACCGTGGCCGAAGCCGCGGGCCTGCCGGTCGATACCATGCAGGTGGAGGTCACGATCGGCGTCCCCCATCCCGATCGCGTGGACACCGAAGCGGTGCGCGCGATGCTGCCGCATGGCACCGGAACAGTGCGCGTCGTCGAAGGCGGGCTCGAAATCGCCAACGAGGGCGGAACCGATTCCACCATGATCGCCCACGCCGCCGCCATCGTGCGGCTCGACCTGCCGGGCAGAGCGCCATGAAGCGCGTCATCCTGGAACTCGGCGCCGGCAACGACCTGCACGGCGGCGACTACACCAAGGCCGCGGTGCGCGCGGTCCATGATGCCATCCACCACAGCTCGCTCAGCCTGATCCGCACCCTCGGGCTCGATTCGCGTGCGATGGAGGTCGAGGTCACGATCGGCGTGCAGCGGCCCGAGCAGGTGGATCGCACCGCCGTGCAGGCGGCACTCCCGCACGGCACGGTCACGGTCCGTGTCGTCAGGGGCGGGCTTGACGTCGCCCAGGAAGACTCCGGTGATGTCGCGGTCATCGCCAGCGCCGCCGTCGCGGTGCGGCTCGATCTGCCGCAGGCCGCGAAGGGATAGCACGTCCGAGGGAACCATCGATGCCACACGCCTTCACCACGCGCGACCGCCCATATCGCGACACGCTCGGTGCCCGCCTGTTCACCCCCGAAGGGCCCGGCCCGTTCCCCGCCGTGATCGACATCCACGGCGGCGCATGGTGCGGGGGCGATCTCGGCGATGGGCAGAGCCCGCAACGAAACCCTTGCCGCAGCGGGCTTCTTCGTGGCCGCGATCAATTTCCGTCACGGCGCGGACGGCTACCCGACCTCGCTCGCCGACATCAACTACGCCATCCGCTGGGTCAAGGCGCACGCCGAGGAGCTCCGTGTCCGCCCCGACCGTGTCGGGCTTTCCGGCAACTCCAGCGGTGGGCATCTCGCCATGCTGGCCGCCATGCGCCCGCGCGATCCGCGCTACGCCGCCATCCCACTTCAGACCGGCACCAAGCCCGTCGATGCCTCGGTCAACGCGGTCGCCATGCTCTGGCCGGTCATCAATCCGCTCTCACGCTACCGCCACGCTCTGCGCGCCCGCGACAGCGCCAACCCGCCGCCCTGGGTCGGCGACATCCCGGAGCGCCACGATCGCTACTGGCGTGGCGAGGCGGCCATGTCCGAAGGCAACCCGATGCTGGCGCTGGAGCGTGGCGAGACGCTCGCTCTCCGCCCGCGCTTTGGGTCCAGGGCAGGCCCGACGACGCACCGCACGACTACCACGACCCAGAGGGCGGGTTCCCCGGCAACGAGCCGGAGCGTTTCGCCGCGAACTATCGCCGCGCGGGCGGTTCGATCGAGCTGGTCCATGTCGATCAGGCCACGCGCGCGACCGGTCCGACACTCGATCACCTCGTCGCGTTTTTCATCCGTCACCTGCGACACGAGGCGGGCGCCTAGGCCTGTTCAACGCGCGACGCCCTCACCCCCACCCTCTCCCGGAGGGAGAGGGTGCGCGGTGGGCGAGGTCGGTGCATACAGCGCCCCTCTCCCGCTTGCGGGAGAGGGTTGGGTGAGGGAACAGCCCCTACTGGAACACGTCCATCAGATCGCCGATCGCTGGTCCGTTGGTCGGCACGTAGGGGTTGTCCGCGCTCGCGATCGGATTGGGCAGGTTGTCGCGGCTGCGGCCGGTGATCGGCGGCAGCGACCAGTTCTTCTCGATGAACTTCAGGATCGAGACGTGGTCGTAGTAGCGTATGCACGACCCGGCCTCCCTGCGCCCACGGCGAGACCACGATCAGCGGGATGCGGGTGCCGTCGCCGAAGAAGTCGAGCGGCTGGATATAGCCGGAATCGTAGTAGCCGCCGCCCTCATCGACGGTGATGAACACCGCCGTGCTTGCCCAGAGATCGGGATGGTTTTGCAGGCTGGTCAGGATCTTCTTCGTGAAAGCCTCGAAGATGTCGAACTTGGACGAGGCGGGGTGGCCATCGTTATAGCTGCCAGGCTTCACGAAGGACACCGCTGGAATATACCCTCGCTCAAGACCTTCGTAGAGGTCCTGGGTGTCCTTCAAGTGCTGTTCGCGTATCTCCGGATTCGCCATGATCGCGGTTTCGTACTGGAACGGGTTGCAGATATTGCAGTAAACATCGGCGCTGTCATTCGGGTTTTGGAGATACTGGTTCCAGCCTTCGCCGAAATACGCCCAGGAAACCTTGTGCTTCAGCAGCACGTCGGCGATCGTGCGCACCGGCGAAGGCGGGATCGCATAGGTATGGATCGTATCGACCTCGCCGTTGCCGAAATACCCCGGATCGTAGTTGTTCAGCAGATAGTAGTGGCCCGGGTCGCAGTTCGCGTTGGGGCGCGTGGGCAGCGATTGCAGGTAGCTCAGGATAGGGCTGACGCCCGGCTGGTTCGGATCAGAGCATTCGCTGTACGAACCTCCGGAGTAGCCGTCCTGCGTGTAGTAGTTGCTGGTGCCAGGCTGCGGGTTGGGATTCTCGATCTGATTGGCAGGCGGCGTCGCGGGATTGCCCTTGCCGTCGCTGTACCAGATCGCGTCAGCGGTCCCGATCGCGATGCTGTTGGCTCCGGTGCCTCCCATGATGGGCTGATGGTAATTGTCAGCAAGAGTGTACTGGTCGGCAAGCGACTTGAAATACGGCATGTCGCCTTGGAGCACGTTATAAAATCCCATCGAAAGCGCACCCTCATTGGTGCTTTCGTCGTTGAAACCAGCGGGTTGCGGCTGGCCATTGCTGCCGGCGCCGATAGTGACCTCGACCCAGGGGAACAGGTCCTTCAGGCAGCCGCTCGGATTGGCCGCGTTCGCCTGCTGGACGCTGCAATCCGTCTGCTGCCACATTTGGTAGAACCGATGCACCGGACTACCGGTATAATCGTCGTAGCCAAGAGTCGGCCCGGTCAGCTGATAGGGGCCATTCGGCAGGCTGGTGGCGTTGGCGATGCGGGTGTCGATGCTGTCCTTGGGGAGGCCGGAGGCCCCGGTCGTCAGCAGGTTATAGGCTTGGCCCAACAGCCCGTGATCGGCCGCTCTCGCCGCCGCGAGGGTTGCGAAGGGCGGCGGGCTGGTGTCGCTCGCCGTCTGCGGTGTGCTGTCGGTGTTCGGCGGCGGCAGGGTCGTGTACGGCCCAGTAATGGTCGGGCTCTGGCTGTACGTCGTGGTATCCTGGGCCTGGTTCTGCGCCGCCGTCGCGAAATTCGGTCCGGGCGAGCCATCAGCGTTGACGATGCCCTTGGACAGGAGATTGGAGATCGTTTGTCCGGCACGTGGCTGGTACGTGCCAAACATATGATCGAAGCTGCGGTTCTCGCCTACAATGACGATCACGTGCTTGATCGGCGTCAGTGTCGCCGCATCCGGCTGGCCCGTTTGTTGCTGATCCGGCGCCGGCTGGGTCATCGCGGCCGACACGACGCTGTTTGTGCAGAGTGCCGAGACCGACGCACAGGCAAGAAGCCACTTTCTCGTAATTGTCCACTCCATAACTTTTCCTCCCCCAAGGATGCGGCCTCCGCCGCATACATGGACGATAACGCGGCTGCGGGAGTATGTCACAGGCGTGAGGCTGCAAGATCCGAACGAACTCCAGCGGGACCACGGCATCGTGGACCTGCGTGCCAGTGACCTGGTACAGTCGAGCGCCATGAGCAAGCATCCCACGAAATACACCGAACTCGCCGACCCACAGGCCCGCCCGCGCTACACCGGCATCACGACGTTCTTCCGCGCCCCCTACACGGAAAGCCTCGCCGAAGCCGACGTCGCGCTTGTCGGCGTGCCCTTCGATGGCGGCGTGACCAATCGGTCCGGCACTCGCCACGGCCCGCGCGCTGTCCGCGAGCAATCAGCGCTGCTGCGCCGGATCAACGCCGCGACCGGGATCGCTCCCTTCGCGCAAGCGCGCGTGCGCGATGTTGGCGATTGCTGGATCGAGCAGCCATTCGAACTTGCCGGCGCACTCGACGAGATCGCCGTCTTCTACCGCACCGTGGTCGCGGCCGGCGTGACGCCCGTCTCGGTCGGCGGCGATCACGCGATCAGCTTCCCGATCCTGCGCGCAGTGGGCGCCGCGCGCCCGGTCGGCATGATCCACATCGACGCGCATTGCGACACCGGCGACGACTATCTCGGCTCGCGCCTGCATCACGGCGCCCCGTTCCGCCGCGCGGTGGAGGCTGGTGTGCTCGATCCCAGGCGAGTCATACAGATCGGCATTCGCGGCACCACCAACGATCGCGATATGTGGGGCTTCAGCCAGCGCAGCGGGATGCGGGTGCTGGGCATGGACGAGTTCGACGACAAGGGCTGGCGCTACGCCGCCGAGGAGGCGCATCGGGTCGTGGGCGACGGGCCGGTCTATCTCTCCTTCGACATCGACAGCCTCGACCCGGCGGAGGCGCCGGGAACCGGCACGCCCGAGGCGGGCGGGATGCGCGCGCTGCAGGCGATCCGGCTGCTGCGCGCGCTGCGCGGCGTCGATGTCATCGGCGCCGATCTGGTCGAGGTCTCACCGCCGTTCGACGCCGGCACCATCACCGCATTCAACGCCGCCTCGATCCTGTTCGAGATCCTCTGCCTCGCCGCCGAGGCGCGCGTCCGGCGGGACTGATTCGGCGTGCTACTGCGCGACCGCCGCGTTGACCATGTCGCGCAGCACGGAGCGGTAATGCAGCCGCTGCTTGGGTGACTGCATCATGAACACGACCAGCATATCTTTCGCCGGGTCGACCCACATGTAGGTGCCGCCGGCTCCGCCCCAGTACCAGTCGCCGACATCGCCGGGGAAGGGTGCCACGCCCTTGTCGACCCGCACCGCGACACCGAGGCCGAACCCGTAGCCCGGGCCGGGAAGATGGTACGGACCAGGCTTTGCTGTGCCGAGCTGGTCGGCCGTCATGTAGGCGACGGTCTGCGGGCCGAGATAGCGGTGGTTCTCCAGCATCCCGCCGTTCAGCATCATCTGCAGGAAACGGGCATAGTCCTCGGTCGTGGAGACCATGCCGCCGCCGCCCGACTGCCAGTGCTGGGGCTTGCGCGGGTCGTTCATCGTCGCATCCGCGCCAAAGGATCGTTCGTCCTGGAACGGCTCGACGACGCGGCCCTGCTTGGCTGGATCGGTGACGTCGAAGGCCGTGTCCGCCATGCCAAGCGGATCCAGCAGATTGTCCTTCTCGAACTGATAGAGCGACTTGCCGGAAACGACCTCCACTACCCGGCCGAGCACGTCGATTGCGTGGCTGTAGTCCCAGGTCGTGCCGGGTTGGTAGCCGAGCGGCAGCTTGGCGAGCCGGTCCACGAAGATCGCGTTGTCGAAGTCGCCCTGGAAGAGGTTGGCAGCGAGGTATGCCTTCTTGACTGGCGTATCACCGAAAAAGCCGTAGGTCAGCCCGGCGGTGTGACGCATCAGATCCTGCAACGTCATCGCCCGGTCTGGCGGAACCAGGTGCATGAGCTGGCTGTTCGGATCCACCACGGCAACCTGCACATGGGCGAACTGCGGTAGGTACTTCGAAACCGGCTCGTCAAGCGCGATCTTCCCTTGCTCAAGCAGCATCAGCGCCGCCACCACGGTGATCGGCTTGCTCATCGAATAGATGCGGAAGATGTCGTCGCGGGCCATCGCCGCGTTCGCCTGCGGGTCGCGCTGTCCGAAAGCCTGTTCGTAGGCGACCTTGCCGTGCCGGGCGATGAGCAGCACCGCGCCGGGCAGGACATGGTGCCCCACATCGTCCTGCAGCATCTGGGTGATCTGGCCGAGCCTGGCCGCGTCCAATCCAACGGAGGCCGGGTCGGCTCTCGGCAGGTCGACGGCCCGCGCCGCACTCAGCGTACCCGCGATCAGCGCCGACGCGAGCAGCAATAAATATCGCCTCATTGTTCCGCGCCTCTGTTCTGAGCGTTTGGGCATGCTGGCAGCCGTATCGGGCGGCCGCAACCTTCCGGAGCCCGCGGAACGCGCGATACTGGGCGTGGAGGCTCGAATGCGCATCATCGACCTGTCCACCGCGATTCAGCCCGGCCATTTCCGCTGGCTCGGCGAGCAGCATCTGCACCGCACGCATGATCAGGGCCATTCTCAGGTGACGTGGCTCTCGGGCAGCGTCCATTCCTTCACCCACATGGACGGCCCGCGCCATTTCATGCGCGACGGCGCGACCACCGACGCGGTTCCGCTCGATCAGGTGATCGGGGAGGCCGCCATCGTGGACGTGCGCGCCGCCGGCGCGAACGCGCCGATCACCGAGGCGCATATGCGGGCGGCGGGGGAGCATGTGCGTGAAAGCGACATCGTGCTGGTGCGCGCGGGCTGGGACCGCGCACGCGACATCGCCATGCCCGCCTTCTGGGCCGAGGCGCCCTGGATGACGGAAGAGGCGGCGCGCTGGCTCCGCCGGCGGGGCATCAAGGCGGTCGGCTTCGATTTCCCGCAGGATCGCTGCATCCGCAACGCCATCATGGGCCTACCGGAGGCCGAGGCCGGGGAATATGTGACCCACCAGCTCCTGCTCAAGCAGGGGGTGATCCTGATCGAGTACCTGTCGAACCTGATGGCGCTAGAAAACCCGCGCACCTTCCTCGTCTGCGCGCCGCTGAAGCTGATCGGCAGCGACGGTGCCCCGGCGCGGGTGATTGCGCTGGAGGAACTGGGTCAGACGTAGTCCTGACTCACGGTCAGGTCGTTGTGCCGATCCGAGGCGACCACGTTCAGCACCAGCGACAACACCACCGAAACCCCGATGTTTGCGACCACCGCGCTTACGGCGATGTAGCAGGGCACGGTCGTGCCGAGCAGATGCAGCGGATAGACCGGGCCAAAACCGTTTGCGAAGGCCATCCATGTGCCGAGCACGAAGCCGACCGCCCAACCGATCAGCAGCGCCCAGCCGTTCAGCATCCGGGTGTAGAGCGCTAGCAGGACCGAGGGGGCGGTCTGGATGATCCAGATCCCGCCCAGCAACTGCAGCCAGAGGGCGTATTGCAACGGCAAGGCGAAGATGAACACCAGCGCCCCCGCCTTCACCACCAGCGACACCAGCTTCGCCACCTGGCTTTCCTGCGCATCGGTCGCAAACGGACGGATAAACTCGCGGTAGATGTTGCGGGTGAAGATGTTCGCCGTCGCGATCGACATGATCGCCGCCGGCACCAGCGCGCCGATGGCGATGGCGGCGAAGGCGAGGCCGACGAACCAGTCCGGAAAGGCGTGCAGGAGTACCGCCGGGATGGAGAAGTTGTTGCCGTATCGCTTGAAGCCGGCGGCGAACTCCGGCAGGCCCTGGACCTTGGCGGCGATGGCCATGAAGCCGAGCAGCGCCAGCAGCCCGAGCAGGATGGAGTAGGCCGGCAGGATCGCCGCGTTACGCCGGATCACCCGCACGCCGGAGGCGCCGAGCAGGGCGGTCGCCGAGTGCGGATAGAGGAACAGCGCCCAGGCCGAGCCGAAGGCGAGCGTGGCGTAGATGCTGTAGCTGCCCAGCGAGCCCGCCGGCGGGCTCGCCAGCAGCAGCTTGGCCGGCGGTACCGCGGCGAAGACCTTGTCGTAGCCGCCGAGCTGGATCGGAATCACGATCACGGCGGCGATGACGGTAATGTAGATCAGCAGGTCCTTGACAACCGCGATCATCGCCGGCGCGCGCAGGCCCGAGGTGTAGGTGAACGCGGCCAGGATCAGGAAGGCGATGATCAGCGGCAGATCGCCGGCGACCCCGGTATCGGGGAATCCCATCGCCCCGATCACCACCTGCATGCCGACGAGCTGCAAGGCGATGTAGGGCATGGTGGCGAGGATGCCGGTCACGCCCACGGCCAGCGCCAGCCAGCGATTGCCGAAGCGTCCGCGCACGAAGTCCGCCGTGGTGATGTAGCCGTGCCGGTGCGACACCGCCCAGAGCCGGGGGAACACGATATAGAGGATCGGGTACACCATGATGGTGTACGGCACGGCGAAGTAGCCCAGCGCGCCGGCGCCGAACAGCACCGCGGGCACGGCAATGAAGGTGTAGGCCGTGTACAGGTCGCCGCCGAGCAGGAACCAGGTGACCATGGTGCCGAACCGGCGGCCGCCGAGCCCCCACTCATGCAGTTGCGTCAGGTCGCCCCGGCGCCAGTGTGCCGCGTAGAAGCCTAGCCAGGTGACGAACAGGAACAGCCCGACGAAAACGCCGATCGTGACCCAGCTCATGGCCCGGTCCCCCTACCCCGGTGCTCGGCGAGATACACGAGGCCGATGATCACGCCCGAAACCACGATCCAGGCGAGCTGATACCAGTAGAAGAACGGGACGCCGAAGGCGATCGGCTCGATCGTGTTGTAGGACGGAACCCAGAACAGGGCGATGAAGGGCAGCACCAGCAGCAATCGCAGCCAGCTCCAGCGATGCGCCGGACCCCGTGGCCTGGCCGACATGGACATCCCGGTTCCTCTCCCGTTACGCCACGGAAGACGACAGCACCGCCGCCTCGGCGATGAAGCGCCGCCGCCGTCGCTGGATCAGCCGCCAAGCCATCCGCGCCATCGCGTCCGAAAACCGCCCGCGCGGCTTCAGCCCGACCGCCTTCAGGATCATGCCCATGCCCCGCTCGACATGGCGGAAGCGATAGTAGCCCGCCGCGCGCGACATATAGGCCGCGATGCAGCGACGATGCCCATAGGGCAGGGCGGGGGATTCGTTGGCCGCGTGCCACGCATAGGCCAGCTCGTCGTCCTCGCTCTCGTTGATGCGTCCCAACGCGATCCGGAGCCGGCGCAGCACGCCGATCCTCTCGCGCGCGAGGTAGCGGCGCAGATGATCGTAGAACAGCTTGAAGTGGCGGAACTCGTCGGCCGCGATGCGGCGGCAGATCTCGTTCAGCACCGGCTCCGCCGTCGCTTCGGCGAGCGCCGTGTAGTAGCTGGAGGTGCCGGTCTCGACCATGCAGCGCGCGATCAGCTCGCCGGAGCGCGATCCGCGCACCGAGGCGGTCGCCTCCAGCGGCAGCGTGTAGCCGGCCTTGTAGCGTTCGAAGGCGGCGCGGTAGTTCCACTGGGGATCGGCCAGCATGGCCCAGCGCCCGAGTGCCTCGCCGTGCTGCACCTCCTCCACAGCCCAGTTGTCGGCCGCCTGCTGGAAGGCTGGATCATCACGAAACACGCGGTTAAGATAGATGGCGTAGTCGGTGCCGTTCCGCTCCACCATCGCCGCGGCCTTGACCAGGCCGATCACCTCCGGGTCCACCTTCGCCGGATCGAAGCGGTCCCAGGGGACATCATCGAGTTCGCCAGTGCTTCATCGCACGGCTTTTACGATTGCAAGGCGGCAAGGTCCACGGTGACGGCGTGGTTCAGCGGGCCGTGGCCGGCGCCCAGACCGGGCGCGCTCGCGATGGCGGCCCGGACATAAAGGCGCGCGCGCAGCACCGCCTCGCGCACCGTCAGGCCCTGAGCGAGGCCCGCGGCCAGCGCGCTGGCCAGCGTACAGCCGGTGCCATGCGTATGACGGGACGCGATGCGCGGCGCGGTGAACTCCTCGATGCCATCTTCCGTGGCCAGCAGGTCGGTCACTGTCTCGCCCGGCAGATGTCCGCCCTTCAGCAAGATCGCGGGAACCCCGAGCGTGAGCAGCGCGGCGGCGGCGCGGCGCATGGCGGCCAAGTCGGGGATCGCCATCCCGGCCAGTGCCTCGGCTTCCGGCAGGTTCGGCGTGAGGACGGCGGCCATCGGCAACAGCCGGCGCTTCAGGACGGTGATCGCCTCGGCGGCGAGCAGGCGTGCGCCGCCCTTGGCGATCATGACCGGGTCTACCACCACCGGAACCCCAGGCGCTCGGACGGCGAGCGTGTCGCAGACAAGCTCGATCGCAACGGCGTCGCCCAGCATCCCGGTCTTCACCGCGTCTGCCCCGATGTCGTCCAGCACGGACTCGATCTGCCAGGCCAGGAAATCCGATGGCACCGGCAGGACGCCCTGCACGCCAAGCGTGTTCTGCGCGGTGAGCGCGGTGAGCGCGGTCGCCGCATAGGCGCCGAGCGCGGTGATCGTCTTCACGTCGGCCTGGATGCCCGCGCCGCCGCTCGAATCCGAGCCCGCGATGACCAGCACCCGACCGCGAAGCCGCGTCACGCCGCGTCGGCGCGCTGTGCGGTGCTCGCCGTGATGGTCTCGCATAGCTCGGCGACGATCTCGGCGATCAGCGCCTCGTCTTCGGCTTCGGCCATCACCCGGACCAGCGGCTCGGTTCCGCTCTCGCGGATCACCAGCCGGCCGACCCCCGCCAGCCTCGCCTGTGCCGCCGCGACCGCGCTCTGAACCGTCTGGGTGCGCAACGGCGAGGGGCCTGCGAAGCGCACGTTGCGCAGCAACTGCGGCAAGCGGGTGAAGACCCGGCACACCTCGCTGGCCGGACGCCCCTGCTCGACCAGGACGGCCAGAACCTGCAGCGCGGCGACCAGCCCGTCGCCGGTGGTGGCGAAATCCGACAGGATCAAGTGGCCGGACTGTTCCCCGCCCACGTTCAAGCCAAGTTCGCGCATCCGCTCCGCGACATACCGGTCCCCGACCTTGGTGCGCTCCAGCCCCAGACCAAGTCCGGCGAGGAACCGCTCCAGCCCGAGATTCGACATCACCGTGGCCGCGATCCCATCGCCGCGCAGGCGACCGGCGGCATGCCAGGAGCGGGCGATCAGGGCGAGGATCTGGTCGCCATCGACCAGATGTCCATGCTCGTCGCAGATCAGCACGCGATCCGCATCCCCGTCGAGCGCGATGCCGAGATCGGCGCCGTGCGCCAGCACCTGCTCGCACAGATGCTCAGGGGCGGTGGAGCCGCAACCCTTGTTGATGTTGAAGCCGTCCGGCGCCACGCCGACCGCGATCACCGCGGCACCCAGTTCCCACAGAACCGTGGGGGCCACCCGATAGGCTGCGCCGTGCGCGCAATCGACGACGATCTTCAGCCCTTCCAACACCAGCGGGCGGGGGAATGTCGCTTTCGCGGCTTCGATATAACGACCCGAAGCATCATCGAGCCGAGCGGCGCGGCCGAGCTTCGCGGCCAACGCGAGACGGCCGGTCAGGTCGCTCGCCATCAGCATCTCGATCCGCTGTTCGGTCTCATCGGAGAGCTTGAGGCCATCCGGGCCGAACAGCTTGATCCCGTTGTCCTCGAATGGATTGTGCGAGGCCGAGATCATGACACCCAGATCAGCCCGCAGGCTGCGCGTCAGCATGGCGATGGCCGGGGTCGGCAGCGGCCCGACCAACGTCACGTCCATGCCGGCACCGATGAACCCGGCGGTCAACGCCGGCTCGATCATGTAGCCCGAGAGGCGGGTGTCCTTGCCGATCACCACCCGGTGCCGATGGCTGCCCCGGGTGAACAGCAGTCCAGCGGCCTGGCCGAGCCGGAGCGCGATCTCGGCCGTCATCGGATCGCTGTTCGCGGTGCCGCGAATCCCATCAGTCCCGAACAGCCGCCGTGCGCTGGACATGAACACTCCTCGAACGTTTCAGATCGCAATTGTATTTTCGCGCGTGCGAGCGGGAAAGGAAAGCGAAACCTCAGTCCGCGGTAAGCGCACTCCACACCTTCAAAGCCTGGCACGTTCCCACGACGTCATGCACGCGCAGCACCGCCGCGCCCTGGGTCAGTGCGAACAGCCCGGCGGCAAGCGAGGCAGCGTCGCGCCGCGCCGGCGCCGGTTCGCCCGCCAGCGCACCGATGAATCCCTTGCGCGAGACCCCGACCAGTATCGGCAGCCCGAGCGCGGCGAGCGTCGGAAGATGGCGCAGCAGCGCGATCGAGTGTTCCGGGCGCTTGGCGAAGCCGAAGCCGGGGTCGAGGATCAGCCGGGAGCGGGCAATGCCGGCGCGCTCGGCGGCCGCGACCCGCTCCCCCAGTTCGGCCGCGACCTCGGCCGCGACATCGCCATAGCACGCTTGCGTGGCCATGGTCGCTGGGTTGCCGCGCATGTGCATCAGCACCACCGCGCAATCACGCCGGGCCAGCAGAGGCGCCGCGTCGGGGTCGTGCGCCAGGGCGGACACGTCGTTGACCATGGCGGCACCAGCGGCGAGCGCCGCCGCCATGGTCGCCGCGTTGCGAGTATCGACCGAGACCACGATCCCGGCGCGGGCCAGGGCCGCGATCACCGGCAGGATGCGCGCCTGCTCCTCGTCCGGTTGGACCGGGGCAGCCCCGGGCCTCGTGCTTTCCCCGCCGACATCCACGATGTCCGCCCCGGCGGTGCGCATCGCCAGCCCCGCGGCGATCGCCGCATCCGCGTTGGCATATTCGCCGCCGTTGCTGAAGCTGTCGGGCGTCAGGTTGAGGATGCCCATGACCTGCGGCATGTTCTTCCGCATCATGCCCGCGCTTGTCGCGGGCACTCACGCCTTTCGCCGGGATCAGAAAAGTCGTGGATGGCCGGAACAAGTCCGGCCAAGACGATGAACGAGGGCTGCGGGCTTACTTCGAGAGGGCTTCTCACCCCGGCTGCGGCGCCGGTCCCAGCCCGCCGCCCGCCGGGGGCACAGGGGCGGGTCGCACCGTGGTCGGGACCGAGGCGCGACGGTCCTCGGGGGCCGGCTCGTCCACCACCTTGCGGATCACCGGCTCGCCGCGCAGCACCGTGCGGATCTCGTCGCCCGACAGCGTCTCGTGCTCCAGCAGCCCGCGCGCCAGCCGATGCAATTCCTCGATGTTCTCGGTCAGGATACGTTTCGCCTTGTGGTAGGCTTGGCCGATGATGTCCTTGATCTCCGCGTCGATCTCGCGCGCGGTGGCTTCCGAGACATTCTTATTCTGCGTCACCGAATGGCCAAGGAATACCTCCTGGCTGTTGTCGCCGTAGGCGATCATGCCGAGCTTCTCGCTCATGCCCCATTCGGTGATCATCCGGCGGGCCTGGTCGGTGGCCATCTTGATGTCGCCGGCCGCCCCGTTGGAGACCTTCTCGGGGCCGAAGATGATCTCCTCGGCCGCCCGGCCACCCATCGCCATCGTCAGTTCACCGAGCAGCTTGGACTTGCTCTTTGAGTAGCGATCGCCTTCAGGCAGGCTCATGACCAGGCCCAGCGCGCGGCCGCGGGGGATGATGGTGGCCTTGTGGACCGGGTCGCACTCAGGCTCGTGCAGGGCGCAGAGCGCATGGCCGGACTCGTGGTAGGCGGTCATGCGCTTCTCGGCTTCGCTCATCACCAGCGAGCGGCGCTCGGTGCCCATGAGCACCTTGTCCTTGGCGTTCTCGAACTCCGCCATCGCGACGACGCGCTTGCCCATCCGCGCCGCCAGCAGCGCCGCCTCGTTGACCAGGTTGGCGAGGTCGGCGCCAGAGAAGCCCGGCGTGCCGCGCGCGATCACCTTGGGATCGACGTCGGCCGCGAGCGGCACCTTGCGCATGTGGACGCGCAGGATCTTCTCGCGCCCGTTCACGTCCGGGTTGGGCACCACCACCTGCCGGTCGAACCGGCCGGGGCGCAGCAAGGCGGGATCGAGCACGTCGGGCCGGTTGGTGGCCGCGATCAGGATGACGCCCTCGTTCGATTCGAAGCCGTCCATCTCGACGAGCATCTGGTTCAGGGTCTGCTCGCGCTCGTCATTGCCGCCGCCCAGGCCCGCCCCACGATGGCGCCCGACGGCGTCGATCTCGTCGATGAAGATGATGCAGGGCGCGTTCTTCTTGCCCTGCTCGAACATGTCGCGCACGCGCGAGGCGCCGACGCCCACGAACATCTCCACGAAGTCGGAGCCGGAGATGGTGAAGAACGGCACATTCGCCTCGCCGGCGATGGCGCGGGCGAGCAGGGTCTTGCCGGTGCCAGGGGGGCCGACCAGCAGCACGCCCTTGGGGATCTTGCCGCCGAGCCGCTGGAATTTCTGCGGATCGCGCAGGAATTCCACGATTTCCTGGAGTTCGCCCTTGGCCTCGTCGATCCCAGCCACGTCGTCGAAGGTGACCCGGCCCTGCTTTTCGGTCAGCAGCCGAGCGCGCGACTTGCCGAAGCCCATCGCCCGGCCGCCGCCCGACTGCATCTGGCGCATGAAGAACACCCAGACGCCGATCAGCAGCAGCATCGGGAACCAGGACAACAAATAGTGAAGCAGCGGATTGACGTCCGCGTCGCGCGGCTTGGCGATGACCCGCACGTTCTTGTCGGTCAGCCGGCTGACCAGAGTGGGGTCCTCGGGCGTGTAAGTCTCGAAGGTGCGGCCGTCGTTCAGTTGGCCCGAGATGGTCCGGCCCTGGATCACGACGTCACGGACCTGTCCGCCATTCACCTGGCCGATGAAGTCGGAATAAGCTTCCTGTGTGGCCGAGCTACGTGTCGCGCCGGGCTGGAACAGGTTGAACAGAACCACCAGCAGCAAGGCGATGATCACCCAGAGCGCCAGGTTCCGGCCGAAATTGCTCATGTAACGTCCACGTCTCCCAGGGCCGCCTTGGCGGCGCGCGGCGCTTGCCGCGAGATCAACATAGGATGAAATACGCGTTTGCGCACCCCCGAAGCGCGCGAGGGGTCAACTCCCTGAAGACAGCATGGGTGCAGAGCCGGCCGGCCGGGCAGGGGCGAACCACATCTTCACGCGGGCGCAGCACGCCGGATCGGGCCAATTGATGTGCGGCACGGCGGACAGGCGATCATTCACCCAGAGCGCGGGCAGGGTCTGCAAGACGGACGCGGGCAGCTCGGAGACGTCGCGAAGCCTGACTGCCGCCTGGTCCAGCGCGCCGATCACCGCGCCTTCCGGCGGGGCGGCGCCCGCGCTCAGGCGGAACCGTCCATCCCAGAGCGCCCCAGGATGCGCCGGCACCGCAGGCGCCATCGCCGCGGCCTCGCGCACGACCAGAAGGCCCGGGCCGAGCCGGCCCGCCGACATCAGCCGGACCCCTGCCAAGGTCGCCGGGCGCGGCGCCTCGGCCAGCGCGGCAAGCGGCGCGCGCGCCGGCAACCGCGTCCGTCCGCCAATGGCGGCGATGACGGCACCCAGAGCAGCAGGGGGCATCGGAGTGGCCGGCAAGAGAGCGAATCCCTCGGGACGGAGCGACACGTGCCCTCCCAGGAACCAGGCTGCTTCCGCCTCGGCGCGGGCACGTCGCGCACCATGCGCCTGGGCCGCAGCGAGCAGAGCGGCCGTGGCCGGCCCGGCTCCGTCCCGATCGCGGCGCAGCGCCCGCAACCGAGGCCGCAAGGCGGCGCGATCGGTATTCGACGGGTCCTCTGCCCAGGCCAGGCCCGCCGCCGCCAGCGTCGCGCGCAGCCGTGCCGGCGGCACCGACAACAGCGGGCGCAGCAGGCGCAGACCCGCCTCCTCGACCACGGGCGCCATGCCGGCAAGACCCGCCGGGCCACTGCCCGCCAAGGCCCGCATGATGACGGTCTCCGCCTGGTCGGCGGCGTGATGGCCCACCAGAAGATGCACGATGCCCGCCTCGGCGCAGGCGGCGCGCAGCAGCGCATAGCGCGCCGCACGGGCACGCGCGGCCAGGGCCGGGCCATGTCCGAGCCCGGCAGCACGCAGCACAAGCGCGCCAATCCCCCGTCCGGCAAGCGTCCCGCGCGTCTCCTCGGCCTCGCGTCCCGACTCGGCCCGCAGCCCATGATTGACGATCAGCCCGAGCACCGTCCCGCCACGCGCGCGCGTCCAGCCATCGGCGAGCAACCCGAGCGCCAGGCTGTCCGCTCCGCCCGAGACGGCGACGGCGAGCCTCGGGTTCGGCTCAAACGGGCCGAGCGGCGCCATCAACCCGGTGAAGTCGGCCGGGGTGAGACTGAGTGTGGATGAGATCGCCGCTGTCACTCTCGGTCATGCTCCTGCTCGGCCCGGATACAGCGCGGAAACGTCAGCGGTTGTCGATTTGGCGCAGGTAGGCTGCAACCACGGCCCCCCACATGCCAACGTAACCGAACAGCGCATGGCCGTTGCCGTGAATGCCATGGCTGCCTTTCCAGCAGCAGCGAGTTGAGCGGTGTTGAAGTCCCGCCCCGACCAGAATTCAGCCCACCAGCCGCCGGAGAAATTAACGACGCCCATCACCTTGTCCGGGTGTCGCGCCGCATGGACGACGGACAGGAAGCCGCCCCGGGACTGGCCCGCCATTATGATCCGGTTCACCGGCAGCCGGCGCGCCTGCCGACCTGCGCCGCGCGGTCCTGTACGTCCGGGGGTCGCATGGGGAACTCGGCGCGCAGCTTGCCCAGCGTGTCGCAGGCTGCGCGTTTCTCGTTGATCGCCGTCAGCGCGTCGGCGAGGCCCAGCAGGGAGTCCTGCGCGTGGCTGCCCTTCTTCTGGCGGTTGTATGCGTCGTCAAACGCGATGGCGGCCTGCGAGTACTGCCGTTCCCCGAGCAGCGCCTGAGCGAGCAGGAACTGCGCATCGTAGGCACGCGGCGAGGCGCGGTTGGCGAGCACCTCGCGCGCGTTTTGCTCGGCGCCGCCGAAATCCCCTCGCTGAAGCGCGGCCTGGCCCTCCTGCACGATCAGCTCGGGCGTGCGCCGGCCGTTCGCGCCGGGCGGGTATCACCGCGGACCGGGGGCCGCACTGGGCGGGGTCGGCGACGGGGCGGGAGCTGGCGGCAAAGCGGAGGGCGAGGCGCCGGACGCCCCCGGCGATGTCGCCTGGGCCCCGCCCTGCGGGTTCTGGACTTGAAACTGCAGATCCTCGATCTGTTTGCTGAGCTGGGAGGTCTGCTGCTGAAGCCGGTTGCTCAGCTCCTCCACCCGGCCGCGCAGCTCGCGCACCGCGCCCTCCAGCGCATCGACCCGGGTCAGCAGCCTTGTGACCACGTCGCTGGTCGCCGCGGAAGGCGCGGCGCCCGGAGCGGGGGATAGCCCGGATACGCGCCTGCCCCGCCCCGCTGGGCCAACACCTGGAGCTCGCGCTGCAGCTCCAGGATCTGGTTCTGCAACGCAATACCCTCACGGGTTTGCATCTGCGCGCTCGCCGGGCTCGCCAGCCCCAAAGCCGCCACCCCCCAGACCGCGAGCCAAGCAACCAGCGCCGCCCGCATCGCTCCGGTCCCGATTGCGCGCACCTTCATGCTGTTCGTCCTCCTGGCCCGGCGGACTTCTAGACGAAGAGCCGCTCGCCCCGAAATCGGGCGCCTGTCCGGGCTTGAGGACGGCGCTCAGCGCACGGACGTGGTGGCGTTCCGGTTCTTCGCCCAGGCTTCCTCGTTGTCGCCGAGGGCGATGGGTCGGTCCTTGCCGAAGCTGATCGTGTCCACGCGGCTCGGGGTCACGCCACGCGCCGCCAGGTAATCGCGCGCCGCGTTGGCGCGACGCTGGCCAAGCGCGAGGTTGTATTCCTCGGTACCACGGTCGTCGGTGTTGCCCGCCAACTGAACGCCGACTTGCGGGTATTTCTGCAACCACTCCGATTGCCGGTCGAGTGTGGTCTGGTCGTCCGGCGTCAGCTTGCTGCTGTCGAAGGCGTAATAGACCCGATCGCCGACATTGGTCGCCAGATCCTGCTGACTCCCCGGTACGACCCCGGCCGTGGTTGCGCCCCCGGCGCCATTGGCGGTGCCACCCGTGGTGGCCGTCTCGGGCGTATTGGAGCACGCCGCGAGCAAGGCGACGGCGGCGAGAGCAGCGGCAATCCGTATCTGCATTGCTCTTGATCCCTGAAGGGAATGACTGGCGGGGACCATACCCGAATCTGGAACGTTCCCCGCGCGACAGCAACTAACCGCGTGTGACTCGCCGGTCAAGCTCGCGCGCATACGAAAGCGTGCTTCTCACGGCGCGCACGCCATTCCTACCCCGTCGCGGCGCGGATCGCCTCCGGCCAGCCACGCATCCCCGTCACGAACAAGGGCCTGCGCCCCGGTATCGAACCGCCGGCACAACACCCAATGGCCGCGCCGCGCCAGCCCCGCGCCGTGACGCTCCAGCGGCGGCTCGATTTCGGTCACGCCGCTCCAGTTCAGCGCCTGCGGGGCGGCGATGATCGCCTGCGGGTCGCGCAGCCCGCCAGCCAGCCGCAGCAGCGCGTTGGCGATCGTGCCGGGGATGCGATTGCCCCCGCCCGCGCCCAGCGCCGCGAGCGGGCGGCCGGTGGCATCGAACACGATGCAGGGCGCGATCGAGGTGCGCGGACGTTTGCCCGGCGCCATCGCGTTGCGCCCGCCCGGACGGCCGGGGCGGGGATTTGCGGCGAAGTTGGTCAGTGCGTTGTTGAGATAGAATCCATCCACCGACACGCGGGCGCCGAAATTCTGGTTGATGGTCGTGGTGATCGAGACCACGCCGCCCGCGGCATCGGCGACCGCGATGTGGCTGGTCATGCTCGCGCCGTCCGGGTCCGCGGCCGCTCCGGCGTCCAGCTCCTCGACGCGGCGGTCCGGATCAAGGGCAGCGGCACGGCTAGCGAGATAGGACGGCGCGAGCAGCGCCCCGGCATCCGCGGCCGCGAAGTCAGGGTCGGCGGCGTACACGGCGCGGTCGGCGTACGCCATCCGGCCGGCCTCGGCGAGGACATGCACCTCGTCCTCGGTCATGCCCCCGCCCAGGTGAATGATGCCGGTCCGGCGGGCAATGCCAGCGATCTGCGCCGCGACGATGCCGCCGAAGGCGGGCAGGGGAGCAGTCGCGACGGTAAGCTGGGAACCGGACAACGTCAGTAGCTCGAACGTCACCGGCGCGCGCTCGATCGCCCGGTAGCCGGCAAGGTCCGCCAAGGTCAGCGTGCCCGGAAACCAGTCGGTTGCCACGGCGGCGCAGATGTCGGCGGCGACCTCGCCCCGATAGAACGCATCGGCCCCGTCCTCGGCAATGACGTGCAGCGTCCGCGCCAGGGCCGGGTTGCGCACACGGGTGCCGGCACGCAGCGGCGCACCCTCGGTGTCGCAATAGAGCGCGCGCGCCATCGCCTCGTCGCGCGCGCTAGGAGCTTCCTGCAAGGTGCGGCGCAGATAGGGCGCGAGCGGAAACCCGTCCTCGGCCAGCCCGATCGCCGATCGCAGCAGCGCGCTCCAGGGCAGACGGCCCAGCCGGCGATGCACCATCTCTAGCGCCCGCAGAACTCCGGGAACGCCGACGGTGCGCCCACCGATCACGGCACGGTCGGCCGGCACCGCGCGGCCATCGAAATCCCGCACCAGGCGCGCTGTCACCCGTCCTGGCGCTGCCGATAGCCCGTCGAACGCAAGCACCTGGAACGGAACGCCGGTCGTCGCCAGCACCACGGCACCGCCCCCGAGGCCCGACGCATTCGGCTCGACCACGGCAAGAACGGCCTGCGCCGCGATGGCGGCATCGATCGCCGCCCCGCCCCGCCGCAGCATCGAAACCGCCGCCCAGGAGGCCAGCGGATTCGCCGTCGCGGCCGCGACCGTACCGCGCGCCGGTCGGGACCGGGTGGGATCGAAGTCAAGCCAGGGCTCCACGTCGCGGTCGAAGGCGAGAAGCAGACGCGGTACGGATGTCATGGCATGCACCGTCGCCCGCCATGTCGTCTCAGGCAACGCCGCGGGGCGCGAAAGGAGGACGGTGGCGAAGGGTGGGGTGAGCCCGCCTTGGGCTCACCCCGAAGGGTAGATCAGGCCGCCTTGCGATTGACGCGGCTCTCAGCGATGGAGGTCAGCTTCTTGTCGGTCGCCTTCTCCTCTTCGAGAGTTTGCTCGAGCGGGCTCACGACCTGGGTCTTACCAAGCTGCCTGGCGAGCGCGATCAGCGTGCCGTAGCGGGTGATCTCGTAGTGCTCGACCGCCTGCGCGGACGAAAGCATCGCCGCATCCAGGACGTCGGTATCGGACACGTCGCCCATCACCTCCTTGGCTTCCGCCAGGATGCCGTCCATAGCCTGACAGGTGACGCCCTTGGGGCTCTGGCCCAGCGCCTGGAACACCTGCTCAAGCCGCTTGACATGGTTCTGGGTCTCTGTGAGGTGCGTCTGGAACCCTTGCTTCAGCTGCGGGTCGTTGGCCTTTTCGACCATCGTCGGCAGGTTCTTAACGATCTGGTTCTCGGCGTAGTAGATGTCCTGAAGCGTGTGCGTGAACAGATCTTCCAGTGTCTTGATGGGCTTTGAGAAAATTCCCATGGCTTGTGTTCCCCCGTGTTGCACTGCGGCTAAAAGGCCGTAGCCACCCGTCGAAGTTCTTTGACCAAGGGAACGTGATCGGGGCAGGGGGCGCCTGGTTCACGTCATCGACCAGCCGTGGCTGACGTTCAGCGACTAACCAGTCAGCGCGCTTGTTGGGAATACGGCAAGCCAGAGCACCGCCTCGGCCACGTCGGCGGCAGTTTGATCCTATTGCCGGGTAGGCCGGTCCGAGATAGGGGCCTCGGCCCGCGCCGCCAGGAGCGCGGCGACCCGGTCCAGCAATTGCGAAGCGGAGACCGGCTTTCGGAGCAACGAAAACGTACCGCTTACGGCGCCGCTGATCGCCAGGGTCGCCCCGTCGCCGGCATAGCCGGTCAGCAGCACTGCGGGTAGTCCCGGACGGCGTTCCTGCGCGCCCCGGATCACGGCCAGCCCGTCCATGTCCGGCATCGACAGGTCAGTGACCAGGATATCGACCGGCTCGCCCGCGTTCACCAGGGCGAGCGCCTCGGTGCCGCTTGCCGCCGCCAGAACGGCATGGCCCGCGGATTCCAACTGCAAGGCCAGGGTTTCGCGCACCAGCGCGTCGTCGTCCAGCAGCAGAACGCGCGTTTCCGCCTGCTGCGAGCCCGCGGCCCCGCGAGCTTCGCCGACAACGCTCACCGGCGAGGTGGCCTGCGGCAGCCAGATCGCGACCGTAGTGCCGCGCCCGAGCGCGCTCTCGATCGCGAGACCGCCGCCCGACTGCTCGGCGAAACCCTTGGCCATGGCCAGCCCGAGGCCGGTGCCTTGGCCCTGCGGCTTCGTCGTGAAGAAGGGTTCGAATACCCTGGCGAGCGTCGCCCGATCTATTCCGGTACCGGAATCCGAAACCGACAGGCATATGTAACGGCCGGGGGCAAGGCTCGGAATGGTGGGTTTCGCCCCCGGCGGCAGAACCTCCTCGCGGGCGGAGAACATCAGGGTCCCGCCCGCGGGCATGGCGTCGCGTGCGTTGGTGGCGAGATTGACCAGCGCCGTCTCGAGCTGCCCCTTGTCGGCCAGCAGCGGCGGAAGCTCCGGCTCCACATCGACCCGGATCGCAATGGTCGGGCCAAGCAAGTGGCCGAGGATCTCTCGCAGTCCATTAAGCACTTCGCCGGCATCTACCGCCTCGGCCCGCAGATCGCCGCGGCGCCCAAAGGCGAGCAGGCGGCGGGTGATGGAGGCGCCCCGCGCGGTTCCATCGAGGATCAGGCGAGCGAGGCGGCGCACGCCATCGGCATCGCCCGCCCGCCGCTCGATGAGGGCAGCCCCACCCTGCACGGTCTGCAGCACATTATTGAAATCATGTGCGATACCGCCTGCGAGCTGGCCGAGCGCCTGCACCCGCTCGGCATGCGCCGCGCGCGCCTGGGCCGCCTCCCGCGCCGTCACCTCCTCGCGCACCCGCATCTCGAGCGTTCCGACAAGATGGTGCAGGCGCGCCTCGCTGTCATGGGCGGCATCCTCAGCGCGCCGGCGTTGCGAGATGTCCTCGATCACGGAGATGAAGTACCGGGCGACCCCGTCCGGGTCGCGCGCCAGCGCCACCGTCAGGTTGATCCAGATGATAGAGCCGTCCTTGCGGAAATAGCGCTTTTCCAGGGCGTAGCTGGCGATCTCGCCGTCCAGCATCTGGCGCACGCACGCGAGGTCGGTTTCGAGGTCGTCGGGATGAGTGATTTCCTGGAAGCCCTTGGCGAGGAGCTCTTCGCGCGTGTAGCCGAGCTTCTCGCAAAGCCGGGTGTTGACCCGCAGCCAGCGCCCATCCAGGCCGACATGCGCGATGCCGACCGCGGCCTGCTCAAAGGTCGCGCGAAATCTGGCTTCGCTGTCGCGCAGCTCGGTTGCGATCCGCTTCTGCTCGTCCGTGACCCTGCGGAGAATGCCCGCGATTTCGTCGATTTCATGGATTCCGCTCCTGGTCTGCGCGATGTCGCGCGCGAGCTGGCCAAGGGCGTCACCAATCCGGCGGGCAATCAACAGCGCCGCCGCCAGACCCGCGAACAGCAGCAGCACGCCGATGATCGTGAAGTTGCCGAGCATGCCGCCGAGCATCGGCCCGAACGTCGTTCTCGGCATGGCCAGACCGACCCAGAAGCCGGTTCTCGGCGCCCGCGCGTAGGCGCTGATCGAGGGTACCCCGTCGAGGGTGACGTGCGCTGTCCGCACGATGCCGAGATCCGTGTGGGCCATCATCTCGAGCGTCTCCGGACGCGGGCGGCGTCCCAGATGCTCGGCCTCGCGCACGGAACGGGCGACGATAGTGTGCGTACGGTCCAGCACCGCGCCGATCCAATCGGGCGGGATGCGCTGATCGGTGATCGCCGAGAGAAGGCGCTGACGCGGCAGCAGAAGCCCCAGGGCGTACACGACCCGCCGCTGGGGGCCGGGTGCGAACACCGGCACGACAATCGAGATGGCCGGCTCGTCGAGTTCAGCGACCGAGTGCAGGTCGCCGATCTCGGTTTCCCCGCTGATCAGTGCGCGCCGGGCGGTCTGGCTCGCGAGAGCCTTGGCGTGCCGCTCGCCGGCAGCCCAGTTGGTGCGAAGCACGATCGTTCCGGTGGCGTCAACCAACCCGATATGCGCCTCGCCGAACACGGCCGAGGCGGCCGACATCGCGGCCCGGAACTCGTCCAGATCGCCCCGCGCGAGGCTAGGAGAGCCGGCCAGCACGCGCAGCAGCGTCTCCGCACGGGCAAACTCGCTGTCCAGCAGCAGTGCCATCCCGTGCGCCTGCGCGAGCAGCCGCTCGGCGGCCCGCGCGCGCTCCTCGGCCTGGACCCGCCAAAGCCCTATGCCGCCGAGCACCAGCGCCGGGATCACGACCGAGGCGACCAGCACGAGCAGGAGCCCACGCAGCGTTAGAGCGCGAGACCACGGCCGGAGAAGGATGCGCGACCGGAAGCAGGAGGCCAGGTCAGGTCGTCGCACGTCTTCTCCCAAGAAGGGTTGCCGATTCCGGCCCATATCAAATGCCGCCTGCTCACGGCAACGTGAAAACCCATGGTTTGCCAAACTCACACGGCAGGCCCTCAGCGCGCAGCCTCGGAGGTCGTGATCCGTCCGGTCAGCCAGGCGACACTCACCGAGACCGCGTGACCCTGATCCTCCACCGCGATCCTCCCGCCCGAGGAGCTGCCGTCGGGCGCGAACCGGATTCCCGCCGCCGGGGCGGTGATGGTGACGGTGGGGGCGATGGGGAGGGCATGAGCGCGTGCGCCCTCGGTGATGTACCTCATGGCGCCGCGCGTCCAGCACGAACGACACCGGCCTGCCCTCCGCGATGGCCTGGGCGCGGGCCGCGCGCAGCGCCTGAGCGAGGCTGTCGGCGGCGCCCCGGGCCTCCAGCGCCGGGCTGCGCATCGGCCCGCGCGACAGGACCAGCCCCAGCGCCAGCCCGATCACCACCAGCACGACCAACATCTCCAGCAGGGTGAACCCCCGATCAGGGGCGGCGGCGCGGAGCACTCAGCTAGCCAGGTTGTTCAGGCTCAGCATGGCCAGGAACAGGGAACTCACGATGCCCGCGACCGCGATGCCGAGTGCGATGGTAATCACCGGCACCAGCAGCGAGACCAGGCGCTGCACGCGGATGCGGCACTCCTCCTCGTGGATGTCCGCGGCGCGCAGCGCCATCTGACCGAGCTGCGCCGTCTCATGGCCCAAGCGCAGCAGATGCAGGGTGCGCGCGGGAAAAACGTCCTCCTCTTCCAGCCCCGCCAGCCCAGCGCCGTTGCGGGCGCTGGCGATGGCCCGCTCCACCGCGTTCACCCCGGCGGTGTTGCCGATTGCGTCGCGGACGATGCCGAGGGCGGAGATCAGGGCGACGCCGTTCACGATGAGCGTGCCGAGCGTGCGGGTGAACCGCGCGGCTAGCACCTCCCGCATCAGCCCGCCCAGCACCGGCAGGCGCAGCAGCAGCCGATCCGCCCATAGCCGCGGCCCAGGCCGGGTCAGCGCGTGGCGGCCGAGCAGGCCGAGCAGGACCAGCAGCAGCAACCCGAGCAGCCCGTAGGCGGAGACGGCGTCGCCCACCGCGATCAGGATACGGGTCGGACGCGGCAGCGCTACCCCGTTCTGCTCGAACAAGGGCACGAACTGCGGCAGCACGTCGGTGAGCAGCAGGGCAATCGAGCCGATCGCGGCGACCAGGAGCAGGCAGGGATAGATCATCGCCGAGGTGACGGTCGCGGTCAGGCTGCGCTGGCGCTCCAGCATCAGCGCCAGACGCTCCAGGGTCGGCGCGAGCTGGCCGCCGGATTCGCCGGCCCGCACCATCCCGACATACAGGCGCGAGAAGCTGCGCCCCTCCTGGGTCAGCGCCGTCGCCAGCGGCGCGCCGTCGCGCACCGCGTCGCGCAGCGTGCCGATCACGCCTTTGACCCGTGGGTTGGGCGCGGTCTCGACCAGGAACCGCAGCGCGCGGTCGAGGTCCTGGCCGGCGGTCAGCATGATCGCCAGCTCCCGCGTCAGGTTCGCGATGCCCTGCTTCGACAGGCCGCCCCGCCGCGACAGGCTCAGGTTGAGCAGGCCGGGCAGCTTCGCGCGGGCGCTGTCGGCCGGCTCGGCGCGGATCGGGATGCTGCCTTGGCGGCGCAACCGCTCCACGACCGCCGCCTCGCTCGGCGCGTCCATCATCCCCGTCGTGACCTCGCCTCCGGCGCTGATCGCCTTGAAGCGGAATGCCGGCATCGCTCAGCCCTCTCCCGCCCGGATGCTGCGGTCCAGTTCCTCGAGCGTGGTCAGCCCGTCGAGCGCCGCGTTCAGCCCGGCCTGGAACATCGGCACCATGCCGCCCGCGACCGCCGCCCGCTCGACCTCCGCGTGCTCCGCGCCGGCGAAGATCAGCCGCTCGATCGCATCGTTGGGGTGCAGGAACTCGGCGATCGCGAGGCGTCCGCGGTAGCCGGTCTGGCGGCAGTGCGGGCAGCCGACCGGGTGCCAGAGCGTGATCGGCCGTCGTGGGGTCAGCCGGTCCATCCCGAAGCGATTGACAATTTCTGCTGATACTACCTCTTCGCGCCGGCACTGCACGCAGAGCCGGCGCACCAGACGCTGCGCCAGCACGCCGCGCAGCACGGCAGTCAGCAGGTAGTGCTCGACGCCCATGTCGCGCAGCCGCGTGATGGTGGCCGCCGCCGAGTTGGTGTGCAGGGTGGACAGCACGAGATGCCCGGTCAGCGCCGCCTGGACCGCGATCTGCGCGGTTTCCAGATCGCGGATCTCGCCCACCATGATGACGTCCGGGTCCTGGCGCAGGATGGAGCGCAGCAGCCGCGCGAAGGTCAGGCCGATCTGCGGCTTCACCTGCACCTGGTTGATGCCCGACAACTGGTACTCGATCGGATCTTCCACCGTGACGACCTTGCGGGTGGTCGCGTTCAGCGATTGCAAGCCCGTATAGAGGGTCGTGGTCTTGCCGCTGCCGGTCGGCCCCGTGACCAGCACGATGCCGTTCGGCAGGTCGAGCGCCTTGGACAGGCGCGCGATCACCGGCTGGGGCAGGCCGAGCCGGGCGTATTCGAACACCATGGCGCTGCGGTCGAGCACGCGCAGCACCACCGTCTCGCCGTGCATGGTCGGGATGGTGGAGACGCGGAAATCCGTCTCGTGGCCGCGCACCGCGAGCTTCACCCGCCCGTCCTGCGGCAGCCGCCGCTCGGCGATGTCGAGCTTGGCCATGATCTTGATGCGCGAGACGATCGCCGGGGCGAGCCGGGCAGGGGGGCTGTCCGCCTCGTGCAGCAGCCCATCGTAGCGGTAGCGCACGCGCAGCCGGTCCTCGAACGGCTCGATGTGGATGTCGGAGGCCTGGGTCTCGACAGCGGTGGCGATCAGCTGGTTCACCAGCCGGATCACCGGCGCCTCGCTCGCCAGGTCCTTCAGGCGCTCCGCGTCCTCCTCGGTAGGCTCGCTTTCGCCCTCGTCCGGTCCAGCCTCGGCCTCCGGTTCCTTGTAGAGCCGTGCGAATGCCGCCTCCAGCTCGATCGAGACCCCGATCACCAGTCGCACCTTGCGGCCGACCGCCGCCGCGATGGCCGCGGGAATGAATTCGTCGAGCGGGTCGGCGACCGCGACGACGAGCGTGTCGCCGGCCTCGGACAGGGGCAGGGCGCGCGCGCCGCGAAGGAAGCGCGCCGGCAGCCGATCGGCGTGGAGCGGCACGTCGCGCGGATAATCCTCGGGCCGGACGAGCTTCAGGCCGAAGACCGCCGCGAATGCCTCGGCAAGGCCCCGCTCGCTCAGCAGGCCGAGCTGAAGCAGCACGCGGTCGAGCCGCTGCCCGGTCTCCGCGCCGACCCTCCGGCCACGCTCAATCGTGCGCGGGTCGCATTGGCCAGTCTCGACCAGATACGCCGCCAAGCGCTCCAGCGGCGGAGCGTCGGCCTGGCGCCTGTCAATCTGTGGCTCGATCCCGTCCATCATTGTCTCGTCCGCCCTTAGCATGGCACAGGCGTCTCAAATATGGCGAGCTTGCGGATCAGGCGGGATGCCAGCGTTCCCATTCGCGACATGGATTTGGCCGGTGCTGGCGGCGCCCTTCGTCGGCAGCTTCCTCGGCGTGGTGATCCGCCGCCTTCCCGAGGGACGGAATTTCATCCTCGCGCGCTCGGCCTGCGAGGGGTGCGGGCGGCCGATCGCGCCCTGGGACTTGGTGCCACTGGCAAGCTGGCTCGTCCTGCGCGGCCGATGCCGCGCGTGTGGCGCGGCATCTCGTTGTTCCACCCGGCCGTGGAACTCGCGGCAACGCTGATTGCCGTAAGCGCCCTGTGGGCGGACGACGACCCGGCGCATCTGTGGGCCGGCTGCTCGCTGGGCTGGACGCTGCTCGCGCTGGCCTGGATCGACTGGGAGCGATTCCGGCTTCCCGATGCCCTGACGCTGCCGTTGATCGTCGCGGGGCTGGTCGCGACGTGGCTCCTGGACCGCCCCTCCATCGCCGATCATGCCGGCGCCGCCGTGCTGGGCTATGCAGCGCTGCGGCTGCTCAATGCGCTCTACCGCCGTCTGCGCGGCCGCGACGGGCTGGGCGCGGGCGATGCCAAGCTGCTGGCCGCCGGCGGCGCCTGGGTCGGCCTGGCGCCCCTGCCGGCGCTGTTGCTGCTGGCGGCGCTCGCGGGTCTCGGCATCGCCGCGGTGCGGCGGCTTGGCGGAGAACGCCTCAGCCGCACCACAGCGCTGCCGTTCGGCACCTGTCTCGCAATGGCGCTGTGGCTGATCTGGCTAGCCGCCGGGCCTTCCTGGAGCGGCGGGTGAGGGGCGAACGAACATCGTCCGAGCCGCTGCCATCACCTGCTCCTGGTATGCCTGGTTAAGCGCCGGCGTATGCGAATGGTAATCGCCGACAGCACGCATGAGGTCGCCCTTCTCCTCGGCGAGGTAGAGCGCCATGATCACTCCGGCGGCGGCGATGTTGTAACAGGCGTCGTCGATCAGGCGGCCCCGGATCACCGGTTCGGGCGTTCCAATGGCGCGGGCCAGTGGGGCGATCCAGCGGGTGTTGACCTGCATCACGCCCAGATCCTCCGAACCGTCGTTGTTCGGGTGCGCCAGTCCGATCCGGCCGCCCTCGACCGCCTGGATCGCCGGCAGCACCCTCGGCGGCAGGCGGTTCCAGGCCGCGACGAGCACCATGCAGGCGAGATACGGTATCGCCATGTTCTCCCGCCTGCCGGTTGGTCCGCCACGCCACCCTAGCCGCCTCGCTCCGCGCCGGGCAACGTTCGAGACGCTTCCGCTGCGTGCGGGAGCGTTCTAGAACTCGGCCCCCAAGCAGGACGCCAGCCGACGGAGCGCGATGAACACCGACCAAGACCGCGCCAATCGAGACGCCGGGTTCACGCTTCTGGAAATCCTCGTCGTGGTCGCCATCCTGGGGCTGCTGATCGGTTTGGTCGCCCCGGCCGTGCTGCGCCAGCTCGGCGGCGCGCGCGTCTCGATCGCCCACCAGTCGATCGAGCGCATCGGCTCGGTGCTCGATCTCTACAAGCTCGACGTCGGCTCGTACCCCACCACCGACGAGGGGTTGGCCGCCCTGGTGAGCAAGCCCTCGGGCGTCGATGTCTGGAACGGACCGTACCTGAAGGCCGACACGGCTCCGGTCGATCCGTGGAATCACCCATACATCTACCGTGACCCGTCCGAACGGGCGGGTCACGAGTACGACCTCTGCTCTCAGGGACCCAACCCGTCCGCCGGCGAGAGCAGCCTGATCTGCAATCCCTAAATCGCTCCGTCGCGTGGACGTGTGGTTGGCAACCCAACACCGATCTATCCGACCGATTACCTCTGCCTAATACTGTTTTAGCCGGCGGACACCGCCGCGCAACGACCAAAACGGGAGGAAACAGGATGGACGGTTTCGGACGACTCAACCTTCGGTCGAAAACACTGGGCGGGGCGTCGCTTCTGACGGGCGCGGTATTGGGCGCGTTGATAACGATCGGCGGGGTGCCGGCGCGGGCGGATGAGCACATGGTTCTGGTCGACACGATCGATGTCGGCGGCCCCTTGGGGCTCGGCGCGTTCGACATCAGCTTCGTCGATCCGAAACTGGATCTGTATGTCCTCGCCGACCGAACCAACGCCTCGGTCGACTTCTTCGATGCCAGCGATAACACCTTCAGCTTTCGCGTCGCCGGCTTCCAGGGGGTGAAGGCGACCACCTCCGTGTCCGGTCCCGATGGCGTCGTCATTGTCGACAGCAAGGAGGTCTGGGCGGGCGACGGCGACAGCACGGTGAAGGTCATCGACATCGCCACGGCCCAGATCGTCGATACGATCTCGACCGGCGGTCAGTTCCGGGTTGACGAGATGGCCTACGACCCGCGGGATCACATCATTGCCATGGCCAACAATGCGGACATGCCGCCGTTCGTCACCCTGATCGACACCCAATCCCGCGCGATTCTCGGGAAGGTCACGTTCGACGGGACCAACGGCACGCCGAACGCCACCAACGGCATCGAGCAATCGCAATGGTCGCCGCAAACGGGCCTATTCTATGTCTCCGTGCCGCAGGTCGGCACCGATACCGAACAGGGCGCGATCTCGGCCATCGATCCGCACGGCATGAGCGTCGTCGCCAACTTCCCAGTGCGCGACTGCTCGCCGGCGGGACTGACCATCGGTCCGGCCTACCAGGCGCTGATCGGGTGCAGCGCATCCTTCGGCACGGCACCGAACGTGCTCACCCAATCGGTGGTCATCGACACGCGCAACGGCGACATCCGCGCCAATATCCCTCAGGTTGGCGGCTCTGACGAGGTCTGGTACGACAAGGGCACACAGCACTACTACTTGGGCGCGCGCAACAATACCGACGCCAATGGCACGATCATGCCGGTGCTGGGCACCATCGACGCCAAGACCAACGAGTTCGACGGCAATGTGCCAACCTCGACCTCGGCGCACTCCGTCGCGGCGGACCGGGTCTCGCATCATGTGTTCGTGCCGATCGGCTTTCCGGCAGCTGGCGCTGCGGACCCGACGAACCCGTGCCCTGTCGTGGCGCGCGGCTGCATCGCGGTTTATTTGCCGTCGGCGAGCGACGATGACGACGGCACCAAGGAGGCGCGTCGGTAGGGTTTCGCTCACCCATCGTCGTGCTCTCGCCGAGCGTGAGCACGACGATGGGCTATCTCTGCCCGCCTATACCCGGAATCATTGAACGGTGAAACGCATCGCCGAGGCTGTCATCGCGAGCCGCCTCTTGGCGGTGTGGCGATCCAGGCGGGCGACCCAGATGGGCGACCCAGATGGGCGACCCAGATGGGCGACATGGTGCGGCGGGCCTGGATCGCCACGGCGCTGCGCGCCTCGCGACGACGGTTTCAGCGACTCATCGTTCACCGATGGAGTACACTAGGGCGGCATCCCCAGCTTCCCCAGCAGCCGCGCGTTCGGCTCCGACGCGCCGGTCGGCGGCAGGCTGTTCGAGTAGCGCGGCACGATGGCGGCGTTGGGAAGCTGGCTGATGAGATCCTGGGTGAGCGCCCGGGCGTCGCGCTGGTCATGCACGACGTGTGGCGTGATCAGCACCAGTAGCTCGGTGCGGCCGCGCTGGTTGTTTTGCGTGCCCGTCAGGAAGCCGAGGATCGGGACGTTCTTCAGGAACGGGATGCCCTGGTTGCCGGTGGTGATGCTGTCAGTGATAAGGCCGGCGAGGCCCACCGTCTGCCCGTCCTGGACCACGACGCGCGATTGCACGAGCCGCTCGGAGAAGGTGGGCGAGCTGATGCCCTGATAGACCGGCGCGGAGGTGTTGATGCCGCTCACCTCCTGGGCGATGTCGAGCGTGACCAGCCCGCCGCTGTTCACGCGCGGGGTGACGTTCAGGATCACCCCGGTCTGCCGATAGTTGATGGAATTGATGACCGGCGCGCCGGGGACGAGCGTGCTTTGCCCCGTCTGCGTCAGGTATGGGACCAAATCGCCGACTTGCAGCGCGGCCGGCTGGTTGTCCAGCACCATCACCTCCGGCGAGGACAGCACGCGGACGGTGGTGACCTGCTGCAAGGCCGAGATCGCGGCCTGCACGGCCTTTGAAGTCGCGCTGAACACGAAGCCGGGGAAGCTTCCCGCCAGGGGCGCCCCGGTCTGGGCGGCACTAAGCGTCTGGTTGAGGTCGCCTTCCTTGAAGAAGAATTGCGTCCCGTACCTCAACGCATCGTTCAGCGTCACCTCGGCGATGGTTGCGTCAATCCGCACCTGCAGGGGCAGGATGTCGATCTTGCGGATCATCGCCTCGACGGTGTTCTCCTCCCGTGTCGTGGCATAGACCAGCACGGAGTTGTTCTGCGGGTCGGGGATGATGCGCATTGCCTCGGCCGCGGCAGCGGCGCCTTGCTCTCCGCCGAGCCCGCCGAGCAGCGGATTCCCGCCCGGTGCGCCCGCGGCGGGAGCGCCGCCCGCAGCTGGGGCGGGTGCCGCGCCCTGGCTCAGCAGGGTGAGACCAGGCGGAGCGCCGCCGCCAAACCCGCCGCCCCCGGCTCCCGGTCCCCCAAGACCCCCGCCGCCGAAGCCCCCGCCCCCGAAGCCACCCCCGCCGAAGCCACCGCCGCCGCCGCCGAAGCCGCCCCCGCCATACCTACCGCTCGCCGGCGCACCCCCGGCCTGCGTTCCCGACGCGGCTGGACTGGGTGCCGTGGCGGACGGTTGGGCCGTCACGTCGTTTGGCGTGAACGCCCGTTGCAGCAGGTAGGCGGTGTCATCGGCGTGGCTGTTCTGGAGGTAGTACACGTGCCAACTACGGAGCGTGGCTCGCTGTTCGCGCTCGATCAGTCGAAAGACGCGCTGTGCCGCCGCTATGTAGCGGGGCTCGCTCGCGACCACCAGCACCGAGCCGGCATTCACCAGCGGCAGAACGCGCACCAGATCGGCCAGTCCGGTCAGCCCGCCGCCCGCATGGCCGCGGAACGCGTCCTGCAACGTCGTGGCGAAATCCTTGGGATTGGCGGCCTGCGGCACCGGCAGAAGCGCGTAAGACTGCCCGGCCAGCATGTCCACGTCGAAGCTGCGGACCAGCCCCACGACCGCGTTGCGCGCTTCCGGATCGCCGGCGACCAGCACCGCGTTCTGTCCCGGGTCGGCGACGAGCTTGACGCTGGCCCCGACCACCGGTTGCAGCACCTTTGCCAGATCCCCGGCGGAGACGTAGCGCAGCGGCACGATCACGCTGCCCGCCATCGCGTCGCTGCTCGCGAGCCCCGGCAAGTTCGCGGCGGCGGCGGCCGGAAGCACTCGGTAGAGGTCGCCCGATCGGACCAGGGCGGCACCGTTCTGTGCCAGCAATGCCTGCAGCACGGACAGAAGCTGCGCCGCCGACAGCGGATGCGCCGAGTGGAACGTCGCCACGCCCTTTACGGCGGGGTCGATCGTGTAGTTGACCTTCAGAATGGTCCCAAGGATTTGGGAGGCGACCTCGCGGATGTCGGAGTCGGCGAAATCGAGCGAAGCCTGTCCGTTCAGTGCCACCCCGGACGCCAGGTCGGATTCCGCACCAGTGCCGGCCGTTGCTCCTTGCAGGTTCGCCCCGCTGCCGAGGCTGATTTCGGCCGGCGGCAGGCTGCTTGGTGCGCCGAGATTGCCGTTCACACGTTGCTGCCGAGCGCCGCCCTTTCCGAGCGATACGGCGACGGGCCGCTGATAGGGCACGGATGCGGGCCCGATGCAGCCGGCAAGGACGCCACCCATCAGCATCGGAAAAACGATTTTGCGAGGCATGCTGCCGCCGGAATACGGAGTTACGCTCGACGCGCGTGCCGCGCCGGCCCGAAAGACGCGGCGCATACCCAAGATCCCTGCAAACCAATGCGCCACAAGCTTATGAATCGCCTCATTGATCCATGCATTGCTAGTCGAGATGGGGCCGCCGCGTCCACCTCCGCGCATGTTCCATGACGGCAGCGTCCCGACACTGGCCGTTTTCCGCGGCTCGTAAACTCACCAGAACGTTACATTCTCCAAACTGAAAATTCGTGCCGGTCCGCGTTCCAGCGTTGCTTCTCGCGCGTATCAAGATAGGGCGCGAGGGCGCCCTCGGTCGCCTGCACCCTCGGGCCGGGCGGATTGCATCTTTTTGACGTGAGGTCACGATGGTCGACACTGAAATGGATCAGGACTTGGTCACGCCTGGCGGGCTCGACCGCCGGCAAGCGTTGAAGCGGTTTGGCGTCGGGGTTGCCGGAGCCACCGCCGCGAGCGCCTTGGGAGTGGGCGGGCTGGCACTGGGGAGCCAGCCGGCGTTGGCACAGACCGCGATGACCGATGTCCAGATCCTCAACTTTGCCCTGAATCTCGAGTACCTGGAAGCCGAGTATTACCTGCGCGCCGTCAGCGGCCAGGGGCTCAACCCGAGCCTGACGACTGGCGTTGGAACCAAGGGCACCGTGACCGGGGGCACCCTAGTGCCGTTCTCGACCACGCAGGGCGCGTTCACGGCCATCCGCATCGCCATTGACGAGCTCTCGCATGTCGAGTTCCTGCGCGGCGCCCTCGGCGCCGCCGCGGTCGCCGAGCCGACCATCGACCTGCAGACCAGCTTCACCACCCTTGCCGTCACGGCCGGTCTGATCCCAGCGGGGCAGACATTCAACCCGTTCGCGAGCGAACTTGACTTCATGGTCGGCGCGTACATCTTCGAGGATGTCGGCGTCACAGCCTACGCAGGGGCTGCTGCGTCGATAAGCAATCCCACGAATCTCTCCTACGCCGCCAGCATTCTGGCAATCGAGGCCTATCATGCTGGTGCCATCCGCTTGGCCCTCGCTCAGCAGAACCAGGGCGTCAAAACGGATCAAATCTCTGCGCTCAGGGCAAAGCTCTCGGGAGTAGGGGATACCGGGACCAACGCCTACGGCAACCCGTTCAACTTCTCGAACGTGGACGCCAGCGGCCTAGCCTTCCGTCGCACCCCGGCGCAGGTGCTGTCCATCGTCTATGGCGGTGGCACTTCGAACGGCTTGTTCTTCCCGAACGGAATCAACCCGGGAACCTGACGTCCGCGATCCGGGTCATGGGGCAATGCCCCAGGTCATGACCTGGTACAGCTTTCCGGCCGGCGTCGGGCCGAGGCGGATGATCGCCTCGCGCTCGGCCCGTGACGGCCCGCTGCTGGCAACCACGTCTACCTGAATGTAGCCTTCGTCCAGGCCGGCGCCGCGGGAAGCCGGAACGGAGCCATACACGGCCTGAAGCGCCCGCAGCACGACCGGGTCCGCTGCTCCGGGATCGGTGTCGCCCTCGTGATAGATGGTCAGATAGGGCGCGACCCGGCCGAAGATCGCCGGGGTCACGCCCAACACATTGCCCAGCTCGCGCACGCTCTCGAATGGCGCATTGGGCGGCTCGTAGCCACGCCCGGCCTGCCGATAGGCCGCCGCCATCGACGGGGCCTGACCCGGTCGAGCACGCCAAGTGATGATCGCCCCGGCTATGCCGTCCGCCGCCGCTCCGTCCACGCCCGTCTCGCGGAGCAGCGCAGAAAGCAGTTCGACGGGCGCGGTGTTGAGATTGACCTTGCCTGCTTCACTGCGAATGCGGATCTCCAGGCCAGCCTGCCGGCCGGCGATCCGGTGCGGGACGCCGTCCGCCGCCCAGTGCGCGACCGACTTGTCGAGCGCGTGGAAAATCGCCTCATGCACGCCCCCGTCCGCGACCGCTCCAAGCTCGGCCTCGGTCCGCAAGTTGGCGGCGAGCCGCGTCTCCTGCCGCGCCGAAGCCACCATATGTGAAACGATCAGCGCCACCAGCACCAGCGTCCAAAGCACGATCAGCAGCGCGAACCCACGCTCCCGCCGGTCCGGCGCCGGCTGCCGAGCGGCCGCCTCGGTCACTTCGGCGCCTCAGCTTGCTGCTTCGCGATCATGTTCTGCACCTCGGCGAGCGATGGGATGCCGACCTGCGCGGGCGCGGAGCGCGGATAAAAGGGTCTTGCCACCGGCGCGGAGGCGGGCGCGGCTGCCGGCGACTCCGCCGCATTTGCGAACACCGGGTGCATGGTAATGGGACCAGCAGGACCGAGAAGCGTAACCTCTCCAGCTGAAATCGAAGTCACCTGATACGGGCCGATCCGATCCCCGGCATGAACCACGGTGGCCTTCTCACCAGGCCGAGCGAAAATAGCGCCGCTGCCGGCATCGCTCACCAGCACGCCCGCCAATCGCGGCATCTCGGCGGCTGCCTTGACCGGCCCGGCGCTCGTCGCCGCCGGGCGCCTTGTGGGGCTGAACAGCGGCCGGGCGAGGATCGTTGCGACCAGGGGGCCCGCGTTATCGGCCGGAGCGCGCCGAGCCGGACGAACCAGTTCGGCGACACGGGCCGCGCCCGGCTCGCTGGCATCCGTGCCAGGCGGTCCAGAGCGAGCTTCGACATACAGAACCCCGCCCAGGGCCAGCGCGAGACACAGCAGCAGCACCGGGAACGCCCGGCTCATTGCGTGCTCCGCGTGGCGGCGGGTGCGGCCCCGCCGGCGCGGAACGCATACACGACGAACTTGGCGTCGAGGTCGGGCGTGTTCAGCCTGGCCAACACCAGGTGGCGCTGCAGGTCCAGCTCATCGACCAGCATGCGCGGCTTTGCCGCCTCCACGCCTTGGAGCAGATGCACCACGTTCGGCATCTCAGCGTGGAGCGCGACACGCAGGCCGATGCGCCGGAACTGGCCGAGCTGCGTGGCCGGCAGCATCTCGACGCTCGAAAGCGAGGCGCCGGCCTCGCTCGCCATCTCCTGCATCCGCTCCTGCAACGTCGCCGCCGCCACCGCGTCGGTTTCGCCGGGCAGCAGCGCGTCCGGATTGGCACTGGGCGCGGGCAGGGTGGCGGCCTGGTGCTCAAGCTGGGGCAGAGTGGCCGCGAGATCGGCCATGCGCCGCGCCAGCATCAGCCGCTGGTCCAGTCTCTCGGTCCGCCCGGAATACCACGCCAGCACCGGGCCGATGATCCCGAACCAGACCAGAAGCAGCGCGAGGACGGTCAGGCCAAGCGCCAGCACGCGACCGCGCGGGCCGGTCGGCAGATCGAGTGTCATACTCCGTCACCACGCAACCAAGCCGGCAATCGCATGGGAATGCTCACCTTCGGAAATCTATCAGCGTTCCGAGTTCATGCGAAGCGGGGCGGCGACGATGTCCGGCCAGTGCCGGCGGTCTCCCTCCGGGAATACGATACGGATGCGGACCAGCGCCGGCAGGGACTTCCCATCCCACGTGCCGACCCAGCTCCCGCCGCCGGGGCTGGGACGCCAATAGGCGAACTGCGCGCGTTCGATCCCTCCCAGGAGTTCCTCGGTGCGCGGGGGCGGGGGTGGGGCGGTCCGCTTGGCGTGCAGGTGCGGCGTCCACCGCAGTGACAGCCGATGCGCGGGGTCCACCATCAGCAGCATGTCGGCGCTCTCGCCATCGGCCATCAAGGGCAACGCGGAGGTGAACGCGAACCGCGCCTGTGTGCCCGCGACCTTGGGCGGGTCGGACCGGGTGCCCGGGTCCATCTGCCCGATGAGCTGGCGCAGCACCCGGTCCACCGCGTCGAGGTCACCGCGCTGGCCGATGATGCGCTCCTGCATCCCCCAGGCGGTCAGGCCGAAACGCACGCCCTGGGACAAGCCGACCATCAGGAAGCCAAGCACGACCAGGGCGACCAGGATCTCGAGCAGGGTGAATCCCGCCGTGCGCCGCGCGTTCATGGGCTTGCCGGGGCGGCGGGCGCCACCCGCTCCGTGATCAGCCGGACGCTCCGCGCCCGCCCGCCTTCCTGCCAGGACACCGAGGCGGTGACGAGATACAAGGCGGGGCGCGGCCCTTGCGGCGTGGACGGCGATGATCCGGACTCCGGCAAGGCCGCCACGGCGACCTGGCTGATGCGCATCGCCCAGTGGTATCCGCCGCCATCCTCGCCCTGCTGCTCGCCCGCCACCAGCATCCCGCCGAGGCCGGCCCCGGCGAGATGGGAACGGGCCCGCGACAGCGCCTCCTCGTAGCGGCCGGCCACCGCCACCGATCGCAGATCGCTGGCCGCCACCGAGAACAGCTCGCCCAACGCCAGGGCGGCGATGATGAAGGCGACCAGCACCTCGAGAAGGGTGAAACCTCGATCCCCGGATCGGCCCGGTCGCATGTGGCGGTCCCGTCTTGCTCCCGTGCGCCGTCCCATCCTATCAGGCCCGACTTCCCTTGCCGAGAACCCCGGCGGACGGCAGAGTGCGCGCCCGCGGACCGCCGAGTTGATGAACGCATTCAAGCACCTGCTGAGCTGGTGGACGGCGCAGTTGCGCGATCTGGTGCCGGCGCGCTGGCGTGCCGCGCCGTTCGGCCCGGCCAGTGCGTTCGTCTTCACGCTGCGTCCGGAGCCGGCCACGGCGGATCTCCTCGTGGTGCTGAGCGAGCGGCGGAGCCGGCGCGAGGCGGAGCGGCTTCGGTTCACTCTCGCTGACGCCGGAATTGCGCCGGCTGAGCCCGTCCTGCGGCAGCGCCGGCGGGGTCTGCCCGTGGTGGTGCGTCCGCCGGCATCGTGGCTGCTGGAGCGCGAGGTGACGCTGCCGCTGGCGGCGGCCGATGAGCTGAGCCGCGTGCTGGCCTACGAGATGGACCGGTTCACGCCGTTTCAGGCCGACGAGGTGTACTGGAGCTTCGACGTGCAGTCCCGCGACACAAGCGCGGGCGTGCTGCGGCTGCGGCTCTCGGTCGTGCCCCGCGCGCTCCTGCTGGGCCTCGTCGCGCCGCTGGAGCGGGCCGGGGCGGCGCCTTCCCTGCTCGAGTTTGGCGGGGCTGGCGGCACGGTGCGGACGTTGCGCATCGAGCGCCCGCCCACCGGGCGGGAGCGTCGGAGGCGCCGGGCGGTGCTGCTCGGCGCCTCCGTGTGCGCGGTGCTGGCGCTGGCGGCGGTGGCTCAGCCGCTGATCCGACAGTCGATCGCGCTCGGGGCGGTGGACTCCCGGATTGCCGACCTGCAGCCACGGATCGCCAAGGTCGAGGCGCTGCGGCGGCGGTTGGCCAGCGCCAGCACTGGCGCCGATGCGATCGCGCGCGAGCAGTTGCGGATCGGCAATCCGCTGCGCATCCTCGCCAGCCTGACCGAGCTTCTTCCCGACGACACCTACCTCACCAGCTTCGGTCTGCATGACCGCACGCTGACCCTGGAGGGGCAATCAGCGGCGGCGGCGAAGCTGATCGGGGGGCTTTCCAGCGATCCGCTGATCCAGGAGCCCGCCTTCACCGCCCCGGTCACGCGCACCCAGAAAGGCGACGACCTGTTCGCGCTGCGCGCCAGGGTTGCGCCGTGACCCTCGGGACGTTGTCGTGCTTGACCCGAGTCCGTTCGAATTCGGCATTGATGACGCAATGGCGCCTCGATCCTTCGGCCCGCTTCTTAGCTTGCTGCTCTGCCTGCCGGTCTCGACGGTCCTGGCGCAGGCACCCGCTGCCGGCGCGCCGCGCGTGCTGGCGGCACCGCGGCAACCGGTCCGTCAGGCGCCCCCCGCCAAATCCGGCCATCAATCAACGAAGGCTGAGACGGGCAAGGCTTCGCACACCGCCCAACCGCCGCCCCCAGCCAAGCCGGCGGCCACCGGCGAGCACGCGGCGATCGAGCCGGCCGGAAAGCCGGTCGCCAAGCCGCCGGACGACCCCTCCAAAGGCAGCGTGACCGGGCGGCCGCTGCCGCGCTTCGCGACGCTGCGGGCCGATGAGGTCAATTTCCGGGCCGGGCCGGGCCGGCGCTACCCGATCGAATGGCTCTACAAGCGCCGCGGTCTGCCGGTGGAGATCGATCGGGAGTTCGAGGTGTGGCGCCTTGTCACCGCGCCAGACGGGGCCAAGGGCTGGGTGCATGAGGCGACCCTGATGGGGCGCCGCGACTTCCTGGTCACTGGAGCCGAGCGCATCCTCCGCAACCGTCCGCAGGAGACCGGGCGTGCCGTCGCCATCCTCAAGCCCGGCGTGGTCGGCCGCATCCACGCCTGCGAGGCGGGCTCCGAATGGTGCCGCGTGCAGGTGGGCGAGTATCGCGGATGGCTGCGGCGTGGCGAGTTCTGGGGCGTGCTGCCGAACGAGGCCGTGGCGCCGAGCTGACCCTCGCGGCGGGGCGTGCGATCCGAGCCAGCCCGGCACACTGGCCTAGGAAGCCGCGAGGGCCGATGGATCAGGGCCGATGGTGTCCGTGATCGCGTTCCCAGTCCCGTTGCGCCACTTCCCGCTCGTGCCGCTCCCACTCCTCGTGCTCGCGAACCTCGTCCCAGGATTCATGCCGCGCCTCGCGCCGGCGCTTCTCCTCCCTCTCGTACTGCTCCCACCGCGCGCGCTGGTCGTTCTCATTCCACCAGGGCTGGGCGATGGCCGTGGCCAGCGGCAGTGGCAGCGCGAGCAGGGACAGCACAAGGCTACGGCGATTGAACATGGCGGTCTCCGAGTTGTGTGTCGGTGCGGGTCCAGCATGGTGTTGGCTGATGCCCGAAGCAAGGCGGCTTGGTGGTTTCCGTGGGGCAATCCCGCGCTTCGGCGCTTGAAGCCCGACGCTGTTGCTGCCGTTATGCCACGCCCCGGAAGGACATCGGCGTTGCGCCTGCTGACCCGCTTCCTTGCCTACTACCGCCCGCACAGGCGGCTGTTCCTGCTAGACTTCTCCTGTGCGGTGGCCTCGGGCCTGCTGGAGCTTGGCTTCCCGGTGGCCGTGCAGGCCTTCATCGACCGGCTGCTGCCGGGTCGCGACTGGGCCGTGATCCTGCTCGCCACGGCCGGGCTGTTGGGCATCTATCTGCTGAACACCGGGCTGATGGCGGTCGTGACCTACTGGGGCCACCTCCTGGGCATCAACATCGAGACGGAGATGCGCCGCCGCAGCTTCGATCACCTGCAGAAGCTCTCTTTCCGCTTCTACGACAACGCCAAGACCGGCCACCTCGTCGCGCGCGTGACCAAGGATCTGGAGGACGTGGGCGAGGTCGCGCACCACGGGCCGGAGGACCTGTTCATCGCGGTGATGACCTTCCTTGGCGCCTTCGCCCTGATGGCCGCGATCAATGCACGGCTCGCGCTGGTCACGGCGCTCATCGTCCCAACCATCGCCTTCCTGTCCAGCCGCTACGGCGCGCGGATGACGCGGACCTTCCGCGCGCTGTTCGCCCGCGTCGGCGAATTCAACGCCCGCATCGAGGAGAATGTCGGCGGGATGCGCGTGGTGCAGGCCTTCGCGCGTGAGGACCACGAACGCCGCCTGTTCGCCCAGGACAATGCGCGCTACCGCAGCACCAAACTGGAGGCCTATCGTATCATGGCCGCCAGCACGTCGCTGAGCTACCTGGGGATGCGGCTGACGCAGGTAGCCGTGATGATCGCCGGCACCTGGTTCGTGCTGCGGGGCGAGCTGACGCAGGGCGGCTTCGTCAGTTTCCTCCTGCTGGTGGGCGTGTTCTTCCGCCCCGTCGAGAAGATCAACGCAGTGCTGGAAACCTATCCGAAGGGCATTGCCGGCTTCCGGCGCTATACCGAGCTGCTGGACACCGCACCCGATATCACCGATGCCCCGAATGCAATTGACGTGCGCGGCCTCCGGGGCGAGATTCGCTATGAGGGCGTGTGCTTCGGCTACAATGCCGACCGCCCGGTTCTGCGCGGCGTCGATCTGGCGATCCGTGCCGGCGAGACGGTGGCCTTCGTCGGGCCGTCGGGGACTGGCAAGACGACGCTGTGCTCCCTCCTGCCGCGCTTCTACGAGCTCGACGCGGGCCGGATCACGATCGACGGGATCGACATCCGCGGCATGACGCTCAGCTCGCTCCGCGGCCAGATCGGGATCGTGCAGCAGGACGTTTTCCTGTTCGCAGGCACGGTCCGCGAGAACATCGCCTACGGACGGCTGGAAGCGAGCGAGGCCGAATTGTGGGATGCAGCTCGTCGCGCACGGCTGGACGAGGTGATCCGGGACTTGCCCGAGGAGCTTAACACCGTGATCGGCGAGCGCGGCGTGAAGCTCTCGGGCGGGCAGAAGCAGCGTCTGGCGATTGCGCGCATGTTCCTGAAGAATCCGCCCATCCTGATCCTGGACGAGGCGACATCGGCGCTCGACACGGAGACCGAGCGCGCCATCCAGCAGTCGTTGAGCGAGCTGGCGCGCGGGCGCACGACCCTGGTCATCGCTCACCGGTTGGCAACCATCCGCGACGCCGATCGCATCGTCGTGGTGGACGGGACCGGTGTTGCGGAGCAGGGGCGGCACCGCGACCTGATCGCCAGGGGCGGCATCTACCGACGCCTGCACGAGGCGCAGCACGGGGCATGAGTCAGCCCCCTTTTCAGAGCGGGCCGGAGGCCGACCGACAACGGTTCCCTTCGAGAGCACTACCAAGAACCGGACGCACTTGCCCGGACCGGCCTATTCCCATTATGGGGAGACTGGTGAGCAAATTTTGGGACAGAGCGGCTGCTGGCCGCCGTTGGCCGATGCACGCAACGGTAATGCTGCTCGCCATCGCCCTCTCCGCCGCTCTGCCCGCGCCCCAGTTGGCGGCCCAGAACTCCTGGCGCGGCGCCGGCCAGCAATCCGGGCGTGCCCGTCTCCATTGCCAAGGCCGAACGGCAGGACGTTCCAGTTTACCTTGCGGGGCTCGGCACGGTTCAGTCCAACAACTCCGTCCAGGTCCGGGCGCGGGTGGACGGCACGCTGGTCCAGGTGCCGGTCCAGGAAGGCCAGGAGGTCAAGGCCGGGGAAGTCGTCGCACTGATCGATCCGCGCCCTTACCAGGCGGCGCTCGACCAGGCGGAGGCGAAGCGGCAGCAGGACGAGGCGCAGCTCGCCAACGCACGCCACGACCTGGGGCGCACCAGCGCGCTCGCCCGCCAGGACTTCGCCTCGCGTCAGCAGCTCGATCAGAATCAGGCGACGGTGGCCCAGTTCACGGCGGCGGTCGCGGCCGATGCCGCCGCGGCGGAGGCGGCGCGCATCAATCTGGGCTTCAGCACGATCACCGCGCCGTTCGACGGGCGGGTGGGCCTGCGGCAGATCGACCCTGGCAACTTCGTCCGTGCCGCCGACGCGACGGCGATCATGACGATCAGCCAAATTCACCCGATCGCCGTGGTCTTCACCCTGCCGCAGGAAGACCTGCCACGTCTGAGCGCGGCCATGGGCGCGCGCCGGCTGCCGGTCGCCGCGCTTCCGGCGGAGGGCGACACCCCGCTCGATCAGGGCGCGCTGTTGACCATCGACAACACGGTTGACACAAGCACCGGAACCATCCGCGCCAAGGCGTTGTTCCCGAACGCGTCGGACCAGCTCTGGCCGGGCCAGTTCGTGCGCGCGCGCCTGTTGCTGGACACCATCCACGACGCGCTGACGGTCCCCTCGGAGGCGGTGCAGCATGGACCGAGCGGGCTGTTCGTGTATGTGGTGCGTTCGGACGGCACGGCCGTGCGCCAGCCGATCACCGTCCGCTCCGATGACGGGCGGAGGGCAGTCATCGCGAGTGGCTTGCAGGACGGAGCCATCGTGGTCACGTCAGGGCAGTCGCGGTTGCAGGAGGGCGCCCGGGTAGCGGTGGTGCAAGGGAAGAACGCGGCATGAATATTTCCAGCCCGTTTATCCGCCGGCCGATCGGCACGTCGCTGATCATGGCCGCGCTGGTGCTGATCGGGCTGGCCGCCTATCCGTTCCTGCCGGTGGCGCCGCTGCCGCAGATCGATTTCCCGACGATCCTGGTCAATGCCAAGTTCCCTGGCGCCAGCCCCGAGACGATGGCGAGCACGGTCGCGCAGCCGCTGGAGCGCCAGTTCGCGCAGATCCCCGGCATCGCGCAGATGACCTCGGTGAGCGTGCTGGGCCAGACGCAGATCGTGGTGCAGTTCGATCTTGGCCGGAACATCGACGCGGCGGCGGGGGATATCCAGGCGCAGATCAACGCGGCCAGCGGACAGCTCCCCAAGAACCTGCCCGCCACGCCGAACTACTGGAAGGTGAACCCATCCGACAGCCCGATCCTGATCCTGTCGGTGCAGTCCGACGCCGTGCCGCTGATCGAGGCCGACGACTACGCCGATAACATCCTCAGCCAGCAGATCTCCCAGATCGCCGGCGTCGCGCAGGTCTATATCGGCGGTGAGCAGAAGCGCGCGATCCGCGTCCAGGTCGATCCGGCCAAGCTCGCCGCCATGGGCCTGACCTTGGAGGACGTGCGCCCCGCCCTCGTCAATGCATCGGTCAGCGCGCCGAAGGGCACGATCGACACCGACCGCCGTGGTTACACGATCTACGACAACGACCAGCTCACCCGCGCCGCCGAGTTCAACGATGCCATCCTAGCCTGGCGCAACGGCGCGCCGATCCGGGTGCGCGACATCGGGCAGGCGGTGGACGGACCCGAGAACACGACCCTCGCCGGGTGGCAGAACGGCAAGCGCGGCATCATCCTGCTCGTGTTCAAGCAGCCGGGCGCCAACGTCATCGACACGGTGGAGCGCATCAAGCACGCGCTGCCCCGGCTGGAGGCGGCGATCCCGCCTTCGGTGCATGTCAACGTGGTGATGGACCGCACGCAGACGATCCGCGCCTCGGTCGCGGACGTGCAGTTCACCCTGATCCTCGCGGTCGGCCTCGTGGTGATGGTGATCTTCCTGTTCCTGCGCAGCCTGTGGGCCACCATCATCCCCGCCGTCACCGTTCCGGTCGCCCTGATCGCCACCTTCGCCGCCATGTACCTGTTCGGCTTCAGTCTTGATAACCTGTCGCTGATGGCGCTGACGATCTCGGTCGGCTTCGTCGTCGACGACGGAATTGTCATGCTGGAGAACATCCACCGCCACGTCGAGGACGGCATGGGGGCAATGGAGGCCGCGCTGAAGGGGGCGGGCGAGATCGGGTTCACCATCGTCTCGATCAGTCTCTCCCTTGTCGCGGTTTTCATCCCGCTGCTGCTCATGGGTGGCATCGTGGGACGGCTGTTCCGGGAGTTCGCCATGACCGTGACGACGGCCGTGCTGCTCTCGGCGTTTGTATCGCTCACTCTCACGCCCATGATGTGCGCGCGCTTCCTCCGCCACGATTCCGGCACGCACGGTCGCCCGTGGCGGATCGTGGAGGCGGGATTCACTGGCGTCCTGGCGTTCTATCGCCGCACCCTCGACATGGCCCTGCGGCACAGCTTCCTCACCTTGCTGACATTCCTTGCCACCCTGGCCGTGACGGTCCTGCTCTACATCGACATCCCCAAGGGCTTCTTTCCGGCGCAGGATACCGGCGTCGTGATCGGCATCAGCGAGGGTGCGCAGGACGTATCGTTCAAGGAGATGTCGCGCATTCAGGCCCGGATCGGGGCGATCATCTCCGCCGATCCGGACGTTGCCGCCTACAACGCCACGGTGGGATCGGGCATCGGCGGGCAGACGGTGAACAACGGTCGCATGTTCATCGCGCTCAAGCCGTTCGACGAGCGCGCCGGCCGCAGCGCCCAGGATTTCATCAACCGCATCCGGCCCAAGCTCGCCGGGATCGAGGGCGGGCAGCTGTTCCTGCAAGCCGCGCAGGACATCCGCGTCGGCGGGCGCCTGTCCAAGACCGAGTACCAGGTACACGCTGCAGGACGCCGACCTCGCCGAGTTGTTCCAGTGGGCGCCCCGTGTGCTGGACCGGCTGCGCGGGCTGCCGATGCTCCGCGACGTGAACACCGACCAGCAGATGGCGGGCCTGACCACCACGTTGCGCATCGACCGCGACCAGGCCGCGCGGCTTGGCGTGACGCCGCAGGCGATCGATGACACGCTCTACGATGCGTTCGGGCAGCGGCAGGTCACGCAGTACTTCACCCAGATCAACTCCTATCATGTGATCCTGGAGGTGCTGCCGGGTCTCGCGAGCGACGTATCAACGCTGGGCCGATTGTATGTGCGTTCCGCGAGCGGCGCGACCGTGCCGCTGTCCGCGCTCGCGAAGTGGACCACGGCCCCGGTGCAACCCTTGTCGATCAGTCACCAGAGCCAGTTCCCGGCGGTGACGATCTCGTTCAATCTCGCCAAGGGCGCGGCGCTGGGCCAGGCGGTGGACGCGATCAAGGCCGCGATGGCGGACATGCGCGCGCCCGCCACCTTGCAGGGCACGTTCCAGGGGACCGCGCAGGCGTTCCAGAGTTCGCTCGCCGGCCAGCCCTATCTGGTCGCGGCGGCGCTGATCACGGTGTACGTGATCCTGGGCGTGCTGTACGAGAGCTACATCCTGCCGCTGACCATCCTGAGCACGCTACCCTCGGCGGGGGTGGGGGCACTGCTGGCGCTGATGGCGGGCGGCTACGACCTATCGGTGATCGCGCTTATCGGCATCATCCTGCTGATCGGCATCGTCAAGAAGAACGGTATCATGATGGTGGATTTCGCTATCACCGCCGAGCGCCGCGACGGCTTGTCGCCATTGGAGGCAATCCGTGAGGCCTGCCTGCTGCGATTCCGTCCGATCCTGATGACCACGATGGCGGCGATGCTGTCGGGCCTTCCGTTGATGCTCGGACACGGCGCGGGCTCGGAGCTACGTCGCCCGCTCGGCTTCGCCATGGTCGGCGGCCTGGCGCTATCGCAGGTGCTGACGCTGTACACGACGCCGGTGATCTACCTCTATCTCGACCGCCTCCAGCACTGGCTGGCCCCGCGCCGCGCGATTGGCGTGCCCAGCCTTGCGGCGAAGATGGGCGCGGCGGCGGAGTGATGACGGCTCAACGCACCGCCGCCTGAAGCTCCGCCTTGGTCATGCGCGAGCGGCCCTTGATGCCGCGCCGAGCCGCCTCGGCATACAGCGCCTTGCGGGTCGTGGATTGTCCTTCGCCGGCGCCCGCCCGCAGCAGCGTTCGGCCTGCCCGTCGCTTGCCCTCCATTTCCGCCTGGCGGTCCGGCCAGCGCGCTCCTTGCTCTTGGTCGTGCGCCGGCGTTTCCGGTTCGTCTCCTCGGATTGCTGGTTGGAGGCGCCCGCCTCGGACAACGCGATGGCGATGGCCTGCTTCGGGCTTTTGACCTTGCCGCCCTGTGCGCTGTCGAGTTCGCCGTGCTTGAACTCGTGCATCACCCGCCGCACGGTGGCGCGCTGCTCGGGGCTCTCGTGCCTGGCCATATACGCCTCACCGACAGAAGAACGCGGGTCAGGCCGCCTTCTGCGCCTGCGGGTTCACAGAGCTGTTGGCGATCTGGTTAAGCAGTTCGTCCGCCTTCTTCTCCTCGGCGAGCGTCTCCTCCAACAGCTTCACCACGTCCTGCATTCCGCACACGTTCGCCCAGGCAATCATCGTGCCGTAGCGTGCCATCTCGTAGTGCTCGACGGCCTGTGCGTTGGCCAGGATGCCGGCATCACGCACCGCCCCGACCTCGAACTCCTCAATGACCTCCTCGCCTTCCTCGACAATGCCGTTCAGCGCCTCGCACGTCTTGCCGCGCGCGCGCTTGCCCACCTGCTCGAAAACCTGCTGCAGACGCTCGATCTGGTGCTGCGTTTCCTCCCGATGGTGAGTCAGCGCCTGCTTCAGCTCCGCGCTTTCCGCCGCTTTCGCCATCTTGGGCAGCGCCTTGAGGATCTGCCGTTCGGCATAGTACATGTCCTGAAGGAAACTCAGGAACAGGTCATTCATCGTCTTCATCGGAGAGCCTCGCTGGTTTCGGATCAAGGATGATGAGATAACGAACTCGCCTTGACCGGGTTGGGCGCGGTCCTAGCAAATCCGTGTGCATCCGAACAAAATGTTCACCGGCTCACTCCTTCACGGCACGGTCCGCAAGGCAACGCCTCCAGGCGTCTCGCGTTAGGTTTTCACTCCGGACGGGCACGGAGGGTGCGCGTTTCCAGACGCGCCGCCCAGGCCGTCGCCCGCCCGCTCATTGGAAATCGAGGCGAGAGGCGTACGGCATGGCTAACACCGTCAGCGACTTCTTTTGGCAGCGCCTGCATGAGTGGGGTGTCCGCCGCATCTTCGGCTATCCGGGGGACGGCATCAACGGCTTGGTCGGCGCCCTCGATCGAAACAAGGACAAGTTCGACTACGTCCAGGTCCGCCATGAGGAGATGGCGGCCTTCATGGCCTCCGCGCACGCGAAGTTCACCGGCGAGGTCGGGGTCTGCATGGCAACCTCAGGTCCCGGCGCCATCCACCTGCTGAACGGGCTCTATGACGCCTATCTCGACCACATGCCCGTGCTGGCGATCGTCGGCCAGCAGGACCGCAAATCCCTCGGCGGACACTACCAGCAGGAGGTCGATCTCGAGGTGCTATTCAAGGACGTGGCCAACGCCTTCGTCCAGCAGGCTAGCTCGCCCGCGCAGATCCGGCACCTGATCGACCGGGCCATGCGGATCGCCAAATCCGACCGCAAGGTGACGTGTATCATCATCCCCAAGGATTTGCAGGAGATGAAGGCGGTGGAGCAGCCGGCGCACGCGCATGGTACCGTTCACTCCGGCATCGGCGCTCCGGACCTGCATTCGTTGCCGACGGAGAGGGAGCTGCACCATGCGGCCGAGGTGCTCAATAGCGGCAAGAAGGTCGCGATGCTGGTGGGCGCCGGCGCGCTGCATTGCACCGACGAGGTGATCGAAGTCGCCGAAAAGCTCGGCGCGGGGGTGGCCAAGGCGCTGCTCGGCAAGGCCGTGCTGCCGGACGATCTGCCGTTCGTGACCGGCTCCATCGGCCTGCTCGGCACCAAGCCAAGCTACGACCTGATGATGGGATGCGACACGCTGCTGATGGTGGGCTCGGGCTTCCCATACTCCGAGTTCCTGCCGCAGGAGGGCAATGCCCGCGGCGTGCAGATCGATATTTCGGCGGGCATGCTCAGCCTGCGCTACCCCATGGAGGTGCCGCTGCTCGGCGAGGCGAAGCAGACGCTGCGCGCGCTGCTGCCCCTGCTCGAACGCAAGCAGGACCGTTCGTGGCGCCAGAAGATCGAGAAGGACGTGAGCGAGTGGTGGGGCGTGCTCAAGAATCGCGCCATGCACTCCGCCGATCCGATCAATCCGCAGCGAGTGTTCTGGGAGTTCTCGCCGAAGATTCCGGAACGCGCGATCCTGACCAGCGATTCCGGTTCGGCCGCCAACTGGTATGCGCGCGACCTCAAGATGCGGCGCGGCATGATGGGTTCGCTGTCGGGCGGGCTCGCCAGCATGGGGGCCGGCGTGCCGTACGCGATCGCCGCCAAGTTCGCCTATCCCGATCGGCCAGTGATCGGTCTGGTGGGCGACGGCGCCATGCAGATGAACGGCATGAACGAGATGATCACGGTCGCCAAATACTGGAAGCAGTGGAGCAACCCGCACTTCATCATCATGGTGCTCAACAACCGCGACCTGAACCAGGTGACGTGGGAGATGCGGGCGCAGGACGGCGACCCGAAATTCGAGGCATCCCAGCAGATCCCCGACGTATCGTACGCCCGCTACGCCGACCTGCTCGGGCTCAAGGGCATCTTCTGCGATAATCCCGAGAAGGTCGCGAGCTCCTGGGACGAGGCGCTGGCGGCCGACCGGCCGGTGATACTCGAGTTCTACACCGATCCCAACGTGCCGCCGCTGCCGCCGCACATCACGTTGAAGCAGGCCAAGGCGTTCGCCACCTCCCTGCCGCAGGACCCGGAGTTGGGCTCCGTGATCAAGGACACGGCGAAGGAGGTGCTCGCCTCGCTCCTGCCCAGCCGCTCCTGACCGGCGATGACGCGATCGGAAGCGCCCATCGGGAACGTGCAGGCACGTGCCTACACGATCCCGACCGACGAGCCGGAGCAGGACGGCACGCTGGATTGGGACAGCACCACCCTGATCGTCGCCACCGTCGAAGCCGGCGGCTACGAGGGGGTCGGCTACACCTATGCCGGAAAGGGCAATGCCGGGCTGATCAGCGGCAAGCTCGCCAAGGCGATCAAGGGCCAGGACGCCTTCGATATTCCCGGCTGCGTCGCGACCCTGGAGCGCGAGGTGCGCAACATGGGCCGACGCGGTCTTGCCGCGACCGCGATCTCGGCGGTCGACGTGGCGCTCTGGGATCTCAAGGCGAAGCTGCTCGACCTGCCTTTGGTGCGCCTGCTAGGGGCGGCTCGGCCGCATGTGCCGATCTACGGCAGCGGCGGCTTCACCAACTACACGGATGCGCGCCTCGCCGCCCAGCTCGGCGGCTGGGTGGCCGAGGATGGCTGCCGGTGGGTGAAGATGAAGGTGGGCCGCGATCCGCGGCGCGACCGCCAGCGGGTGAAGGCGGCCCGCGCGGCGGTTGGCGAGGCGGGGTTGTTCGTTGACGGCAACGGAGCCTTCGCGGTGAAGCGGGCGCTCGCCTTCGTCGATCATGTGCTGCAATACGACGTGCGCTGGTTCGAGGAGCCGGTCTCGTCGGAGGATCTGGCGGGGCTGCGCCTGCTGCGCGAGCGTCTTCCGGCGCCCATGGAGGTCGCTGCCGGCGAGTATATCTATGTTCCGAAGGACGCGCTGGCGATGCTGGAGGCGGGCTGCGTGGACGTGCTGCAGGCCGACGCCACGCGCTGCGGCGGCGTCAGCGGGTTCCTCGCCGTCGGACATATGGCGGCGGCGCACCAGCTCGACCTCTCGGGCCATTGCGCCCCGTCGGTGCATCTGCATGCCGCCTGCTCGGTGCCGCGACTGCGGCATCTGGAGTGGTTTCACGACCATGTGCGGATCGAACACATGCTGTTCGACGGAGCCCCGACGCCGAAGCAGGGCGTTATCGCGCCCGATCTGTCGCGGCCGGGTCTCGGGATCACGCTGAAGCGCGCCGACGCTGAACGCTACGCGGACAATTAGAGCGAGGATAAGATGGCGGGCACCACGGGAGAGGGCGCCGGGTTGGCTGCGCTTGCGGTCATCTCGGCCGGGGTTCTGGGCGTGCTGGGCGCGCGCGCGATGCCGGGGACCGTTCGCGGCATGGTTCCCGTCGCCCAACAGCCTCCGGCAAGGCATGTCCTCGGGCCGGTGTTTGGTCGGACCCGTAGGGGAGGGGGCTTGGCCCGCTTGCGTGAACGTCTCCGCCTTCAGCTTGGTGGAGGGAAGGAGCGCGCGACGGCGACGACGGCGGCGCGGCGTCTCAACAACAGTTCCGCCCTGCTCGCGCTTTCGGTGTTCGCCGACAGCTCGATCGAGCACTATCGCGGCATGTTCCACAACAGGACGATGTTCGTCCCGCTCGCGGTCTCCGCCGCGTCGCTGGCGAGCAGTCTGCACGGCATTGGGGACGAGAGCGGCGAGGCGCATAAGCTGCGTCATGCCGTCGCCATCACGGCCGCCGCCACCGGGCTGATCGGCGGCGGTTTCCATTTCTACAATGTCACCAAGCGGGAGGGCGGGCTCTCCTGGCTCAACCTGTTCTATGGCGCGCCGCTGGGTGCGCCATATGCGCTGATCCTCGCGGGAATCCTGGGAACGGCGGCCGAGCACGTGCGCTATTCCGGCCATCGCGAGCCGCGCGTGCTCGGCCTGCCAGCCGGTCCGGCGCTGGCCGCGATCACGTCGGGCGGCATCCTCGGCACGGTGGCCGAGGCGGCGCTGCTGCATTTCCGCGGCGCCTACCACGACCCGTTCATGTATGCGCCTGTTACGATCCCGCCGGTCGCCGCGGCGCTGATCACCAAGGCGGCGCTGGAAGCCGGGCCGCGCTGGCCGCGCTTCACCCGCTGGTGGTTCCGCCTCACCGCCGCGCTCGGCTTCATCGGCGCCGGTTTCCATATCTATGGGGTCTCGCGCAACATGGGCGGCTGGCGCAACTGGAGCCAGAACGTGCTGAACGGCCCGCCCATCCCAGCGCCGCCCAGTTTCACGGGCCTCGCGCTCGCCGGCCTCGCAGCGCTCGACCTGCTGGAGGAGGGAAAGTGACGGAGATGCGTCGTTTCCCCGGCTACAGCACGCTCGCCAAGCGCGACACCCCATCGTGGAACGATGCCACGCGCAAGTCGGTCGGAAAGCGCGTCGATCACCCCCCGCCGCGCCGATTCTTTAACGAGGACGAGTGGGCGATCCTGCAGGTGGTCTGCGACCGTATCCTCCCACAGCCCGGACCGCCCGAGGACAAGGTGCCGATCGCGAACTTCATCGACCAGAAGATGACCGAGAACCAGGGCGACGGATTTCGTCAGGCGGGCGAGCCGACAATGCAGGAGATGTGGAAGCGCGGCCTGCGCGCGATCGACGCCGAAGCGCGGCTGCGGTTTCAGACGCCGTTCACCGACCTGCCGGGCGGGCGCCAGGACGATCTTCTTCGCATGGTTCAAATGAACGATGTGCGTGCGCCGGAATGGGCCGAGGTTCCGGCCAAGGCATTTTTCAAAAGTCGTGTGCAACACGATATCGTCACCTACTACTACGGCAATCCGCGCGGCTGGGACGAGATGGGGTTTGGCGGCCCGGCCTCACCGCGCGGTTATGTCCGCATGGGTTTCGATCGCTACGATCCATGGGATCCGATCGAGCAGAATCCGAAAGGACACGCCAATGCCTGAGATCGTCGCCGATCAACCGCGCGGGAAGAATGGCCGCGCGCCCGACGTGATGCGTCGCGGCGGCTGGGTGCCGATGAAGGAGTATCCGGAGAACGAGGAGGTCGACTTCGCCATCATCGGCACTGGCGCCGGCGGCGCCACGCTGGCGGCGAAGCTCGCCGAGTATGGGTTCTCGGTCGTGGCGTTCGATGCCGGCGGCTGGTACCGCCCGCTGGAGGAGTTCGCTTCCGACGAATTGGAGCAGACCAAGCTCTACTGGCTGGACAACCGCATCGTCGATGGCGGGCACCCGGTGGAACTCGGCCACAATAACAGTGGCAAGGCGATCGGCGGCAGCATGGTCCATTTCATGATGGTCTCGCTGCGCTTCCGTCCCGAGTGGTTCAAGGCACGCACCAAGCTCGGCTACGGCGCCGATTGGCCGGTCGATTGGCAAGAGATGTGGCGCTACTACGACGAGATCGAGGACGCGCTGAAGATCGCCGGCCCGGTCACATACCCCTGGGGGCCGCACCGGGGGCGGTACCCATATCGCCCGCACGAGGTGAACGCGGCGGGGCTGGTGCTCGCGCGCGGCTGCGAGAAGCTGGGCATGAAATGGGTGCCGACGCCGCTCTCGACCGTCTCCGCCCCGCGCGGCCTGGCACCGCCCTGCGTCTATCGCGGCTTCTGCGGGATCGGCTGCGCGACCAACGCCAAGCAGAGCGCGCTGAACGTCTGGCTGCCGCGCGCGCTCGCCGCCGGCGCGGAGGTGCGCGACCTGGCCATGGTCGGGCGGATCGAGGTCAACAACCAGGGGCGCGTGACGGGAGTGCGCTACCATCGGGAGGGCCAGTGGCGGTTCCAGAAGGCGAAAAACGTCGTGGTCGCCGGCTATGCGATCGAGACGCCGCGCCTGCTGCTCAACTCCGCCTGTCCGCAGTTCCCCGACGGGCTTGCCAACCGCAACGGGCTGGTCGGCAAGTATTTCATGGTGCAGTCAAACGATGCCGTGTGGGGCGAGATGGAGGAGGAGATCCGCTGGTACAAGGGTCCGCCCTCCATGGCCTGCACCGAGCACTGGAACTATCACGACGAAGGCAAGGACTTCTTCGGCGGCTACGCCTACATGAGCCAGGGCCCGCTGCCGATCGAGTGGTCTCGGAGCCTGTCGAGCGGGCGCGGGCTGTGGGGTGAGGAGCTGCGGGTCGCGATGTCGAACTACATCCACCAGGCCGGTCTCAAGATCGTGGGCGAGGTGCTGCCGCGGGAAGAGAACCGGGTGACACTTGCCGAGGACAAGGACGAGTACCGGCTTGCCGGTGGCGAAGGTGACGTTCTCCTATTGCGAGAACGACCAGAGGCTTCGCCAGCACGCCGTTCGCGAGATGCGCAAGGCGATGGAGGCGGCCAACGCCAAGGACATCTGGGATTCGGAAAGCACCGCGCATCTCGGCGGCACCGCGCGGATAGGCGAGGATGCGAAGACCAGCGTCGTCAACCCCGACGGGCGTACCTGGGACATTCCGAATTTATGGGTTTGCGACGGGTCGCTGATGCCGACGGTCGGCGGCGTGAATCCCTCGCTCACCATCCAGGCGATGTCCGCGCGAATCGCCGACCGCATCAAGACGCTCGCCGCTCGCGGCGAATTGGCCCGTTAGGCTGGGCGCACGCTGGTCCTGCTGCATCGCGGCTGACGCGACACATGAGGGAGATTAGATCGTCGCGGCAGTTCGACCGTTTGTGGCGGCGCGACATGAGCTACCGCTGGCGCTGTGGCGGCATGCTGACGAATTGTCATGTCTCAGTGTCCATCTGGGAACATCTTGCGTCATCTGAGTTGCTTGTGGTCCGGTGGCAGGGGGCCGATCCGTGAGGGGCGCAGAGTGTGGACGACCGAGAACCGCGGCCGCTACGACCGCAGCAAGCTGCGCTACCCGAGTGACCTGACCGACGCGGAGTGGGCGTTCATCGAGCCGCTGATCCCACCCGCCAAGCGTGGCGGCAACAAGCGCACGGTGGACGTGCGCGAGGTCGTCAACGGGGCCTTGGATATCTTGAGCGCGGGCTGCCAGTGGGCGGCGCTGCCCAAGGACCTGCCGGCGCGCAGCACAGTGTGGGACTACTTCCGGCGCTGGGACGACGAGGGCACGCTCGACCGCATCCACCACGCGCTCTATGTCCAGTGCCGCGAGCAGGCCGGGCGAGGCTTGCCAAAGGTTCCATTCGGCGCAGCCGGATGGAATGGCAAGACGAGGGGCGAGGCAAGTCCCTCGGCGGCAATCATCGACAGCCAGAGTGTCAAGAGTGCGGAAAAGGGGGGCGCTCGGTCGATCCGTCGGGGGGAGCCTGCCCTCGGGCGGGCCTTCGGCCCGACCCGTGGGACGCAGGCAAGAAGATCAAGGGCAAGAAGCGGCACGTCCTCGTCGATACGCAAGGTCTGCTGATGCAAGCCATCGTCCACGCCGCCGATGTCCAGGATCGCGACGGTGGCGTGCTGCTGATGGGCGCCCTGTTCGGTCTATTCCCGTTCCTGCTCAAGCTCTACGCCGACAGCGGCTATCAGGGGCCGAAGTTCCAAGCTGGGCTGAAGGCGGCGTGCCGCCGGGTCAACCTGGAGATCGTCAGGCGCTCCGATGCCCGCAAGTTCGTCGTCCTGCCCAAGCGATGGATCGTGATCGACTGTACAAATTTGCCAAGCCGAGTTTCGAGTGGCTGGAGGCCATCGCGCGCGAGGAACTGCGTGCTCTGGGGTATGCGTGCCGCCAGGCTGGGTTGAGGCTCCATCGGCTGCCCCCGCCGCCCGGGGGGTCTGCCGATGGAGGAGCGAATGGTCCAAGCCAAGGATCACCCTCGCTTGGAGCTGCGGAGTCGTTCGAGACGACCCGATTGGGCCCGCAGTGCCTGATCAAAGCCTACGTCCACTTGATCCCGATCCGGCGCGTGAAGGCCGGATGCACCGGGCAGGAACGAGCGGACGCGCTGTCGCGAAAGAGCGGAGGTAAGCATGCCTGAGCGTCATGTCGCGTTCTATGCGCGCGTCTCGACCGAGAGCCAGGCGCACGACAACACCATTGCCAGTCAGGTGAGCGCTCTTCGCGAGCGGATCGCCGCCGATGGCGGGCAACTCGAGCCCGATCACGCCTACACTGATGAGGGTTACAGCGGCTCTGTCCTGATCCGCCCGGCGCTGGAGCGGCTGCGCGATGCGGTGGCGGCCGCGAGCATCCAGCAGATCTACGTTCTCGCGCCCGATCGCCTTGCCCGCCGCTATGCCCATCAGGCCTTGCTGATGGAGGAGTTCCATCGTGCGGGCGCCGAGGTGGTGTTCCTGAACCGGCCGATCGGCGGCACGGCCGAGGACGATCTCTTGTTGCAGATGCAGGGTGTGATCGCCGAGTACCAGCGTGCCAAGATCCTGGAGCGAGGCCGGCGGGGACGCCGTCACGCGGCGCGTTCGGGGCTGCTCAGCGCGTTCACCACCGCCCCGTTTGGCTATCGCTACGTGCCCAAGGATCAGGGCGGCGGGATGGCGCGCTTCGAAGTGATTCCGGATGAGGCCCGCTTCGTGCGGCTCATCTTCGCCTGGATCGGGTTGGAGCGGCTCAGCCTGCGCGAAGTCTGCCGCCGCTTGCAGCAGGCCGGCGTTCCCAACCGACGAGGACAGGGGCTGTGGTATGCCTCGACCTTGCACGGCATGCTGACCAACACGGCCTATATCGGGCGGGCCGTCTATGGCCATTCCCGCTACCTGCCTGCGCGCCCGCGCTCGCGGCCGATCCGGGGGCATCCCCATCCTCCCGTGCGCCCGACGGCGCGCGTCGCTGTGCCACGCGAGGAGTGGATCGAGGTGCCCGTGCCTGCGTTGGTTGACGAAGCGGTGTTCGCGGCGGCTCAGGCCCAACTCGTCGAAAATCGCCAACGCAAACGCGACGGCCTGCGCGGCCCCCGCTGGCTGTTGCAGGGACTGACCGTGTGTCGCCAGTGCGGGTATCCCTTTATGGCAAGGCCCTCCCGAGGTCGCGTGCGGATACCTCGAAATGCGGGTATCGCCAGTATCGCTGCCTGGGCACGGACGGGTATCGGTTCGGTGGCACCGCACCGTGTAGCAACAGGACCGTCCGAGCCGAGCATCTCGAGCAGGCTGTATGGGAGCGAGTGTGCGCCCTTCTACAGAACCCCAGCAGGGTTGCAGATGAATACCGACGCCGGGTGCGCCAGGCAGGCGAGGGCGCCGTCAAGTCGGACGAACTGGTGCAGCTTGAGCGACAAAGGGCAGCCCTGCAGCGCGGAATCGGGCGGCTGATCGACAGCTATGCCGCTGGCGTGATCGATCGTTCCGAGTTCGAGCCGCGCATCACCGGGCTCAAAGCGCGCGTCGCTCAGTTGCAGGAGCAACAGCGGGCAGCGGCTGACGTGGCGAACGCGGAGCGTGAGCTGACGCTGGTTATCGGTCAGCTCGAGGATTTCGCCAGTAAGGTCCGCCACAGCCTGGAGAGCCTCGACTGGCTCAGCATACGGGAAATCATCCGAACCCTCGTCCGGCGGATCGAGATCGACGGCGATCAGGTCGAAGTCATCTTTCGGGTTCCCCCACCGGTCGGCTCCGGCGGCCCATCTTGGCCCGGTCCGGCCAGCGGCGAACCACCAGTCAGGCAAGATTGTACAGTCGATCGTCGAGAGGACAATCGGTTGGCTCAACCGCTGTCGCCGCCTCGCCAAAGACTGGGAGTGCCTCAACCGCAACGCACTCGCCTTCCTGCGCTGGGCCTCCGTTCGCGTGATGATCGAAGACTCTGCCAGCAAACACTATGATCCCGGATGGACACTCAGATCGCGATAATTGATGACTCGTCGACCTTCTTTGAGGGCCGCCCGCGAAAGATCGTCGAGCAATCGGGCGAGCGTTGCGTCACCCAGCAGCACGCGCGTCAGGAGAGGATGCGCTGCGTTCTCGAACAAGCCGCCGTTGTACTCGGGAAGGCCAAGCTGGTCGCTGCCCTGTGCAATGGCTTTGAACAGGTCCTTGATGCTGCCCCAATAGCGGCCGCCGTGCTCAACCGCAGCGCGACGGCCCTCCACTACGGCGGCGGCATCGTCGCGCAGGCGCTGGAACGAGTAGTCCTGGTAATGCGGGTTCCGGATCGGCAGCAGTCCGCGATCCTCAGCGTACAGGATGAACAGGAAGCGGAACAGCAGGATCAGCGCCGCCTCCTTCACCTCGGCGCGCCACGCCGCGTTGTCCGTAAGCGTCGGCGCATGGCCGCGGAATCTGTCGTTCGGCGCGGGCCTGGTATGGGCTACGGTCTCCAGTGCCAGGGGAGCAGTGCGTCGATCTTGTTGATGGGATGATCAGCGATCCGCGCGAGGACGTCGGTGAGGTATGCCTGCGGATTGATGTCGTTCAGCTTGGCGGTTTCGAGGATGGTGTAGATGCAAGCGGCGCGTTGCCCGCCGGCATCGGACCCACAGAACAGGTAATTCTTGCGGCCCAGGACTGGCCCGCGCATCCCGCGCTCGGCGGCATTGTTGCTCATCTCGAGCCGCCCGTCGCCGAGATAGCGCGACAGCGCCTGCCAGCGCACTAGGGCGTAGCGGATCGCGTTGGCAAGCTCGCTCTTGCCGCTGATCCGGGTGAGCGATGCGTCGAGGAATGTCTTCAGCTGGTCGAGCAGCGGCCGGGCATGTTCGGCGCGCACGGCGAGGCGGCGTTCTGGCGCATATCCGTTGATGTGGCTCTCGATGGCGAACAGGGCGGCGATCCGCTGCAGCGTTTCGAGCGCGATCGGCGAAGCGGTTTGTTGATGCACGTCGAAGAACTTGCGGCGAACGTGGCTCCAGCAGGCCACCTCGATCAAGGGCGGCTCGCCCGCCGGCGTGCTCGGTTTGTAGAGCCGCTCGAAGCCGGCATAGCCGTCGGCGTGCAGGAAGCCTCGACAGCCGCCGAGCAGCGCCTCGGCATGGATGGCCTTGCGATCCGCCGAGTAGCGGTAGAACGCCGCCGGCGGCACGCCCGAGCCCCAGGGGCGCTCGTCGCGCACCACGACCCACAGCCGCCCGGTCTTGGTCTTGCCCAGTCCGGGGGCGAGCACCGGGACGGTGGTGTCGTCGGCATGCAGGGCGGCGCCGGCGCGGACGTGGCGGCCGATCGCCTCGGCCAGCGGCGTGAGCAGGAAGACCGCTTGGCCCACCCAGTCGGCGAGCGTCGCGCGATCGAGCGCGACGCCGTCGCGGGCGTAGATGCTGGCTTGGCGGTGCAGCGGGGTGTGGTCGGCGTATTTCGACACCACGACGTGGGTGAGCAGGCCCGGCCCCGGCCGTCCCCGCTCGATCGGCAGCGTCGGCATTGGCGCTTGCACGATGGCCTCGCAGGCGCGGCAGCTCAGCTTGGGGCGGATGTGCTGGATCACCTTGAAGCTGGAGGGGACGTATTCGAGCACCTCGCGCTCGTCCTGCCCGATGCGGCTGAACACCGTGCCGCCGCAGCCCGGGCAGGCGCAGGCGGGCTCATGGACGATGACCTGGCGCGGCAAATGGGACGGCAGCGGCCGCCGGAGCGGCTGACGGCACGCGCGCGCCGTCGCCGGATTGGCCGCGGGGTTGTTCCGCGCCGGATCGGTGGCGCCCCGGGCATTGCTCCCGGCAGCCTCCTCCTCGAGTTCACCGATCAGCAGCTCCAGTTGCTCGATGTCGCGATCGAGCTTCTCCGAGGAGCGGCCGAAGCGGGCGCGCCGCAGCACGGCCAATTGCATCTTCAGCTTCTCGATGTGCAGTGTCTTCGCGTGGATCTCGGCGTCGCGGGCCGTGATCTCGATATCCTTGCGGGCCAACTCGGCCTGCAGGCCTGCCGCGAAGATCCGCAGCGCCTCCGGATCCTCCGGCAGAGGGAGGCTCGCCATCGACATGGCTCGATTCTAGGGCGTTCACTGTCAACAGGACAGGAATTTCAGACACGAACACGGCAAGCCGTCAGACCGCTGCGGGCTTGCGCGGCAGCTCCGCTGCTACCGTGCGGCGCCAGTCGATGGCTTCGATCAGCAGGGCCAACTGCGCCGGTGTCAGGATCATCGCGCCATCAACGATCGGCGGCCAGACGAACTTGCCATTCTCCAGCCGCTTGGCGAACAGACACAATCCGGTGCCGTCGTAATACAAAATCTTCAGGTAGTCGGCTCGCTTGCCGCGAAACAGGAACAGATGGCCCGAGAACGGATCGGCATTCAGCACATGTGCGACCTGAGCGGCCAGGCCATCGAACCCGTAGCGCATGCTCACCGGACGGCACGCCAGGTAAACCTTCGTGCCGGGCGCCACCTGGATCACGAGATCGCCTTCAACACCGCCAGCACGCGCCGCAGCGCACGCTCGTTGACGAAGGCATCCACCCGCAGCCGTGTTCCATTCACCAGATCGATCTCGATCACACCCGGCCGCTCATCCATCGCCGGGCGCGGTACGCTGGCGCGGCCCGGCGGTGTCGTGGCGACCGCGGCGGGGACAACGTGCGCTTCCAGCCCGGGCCCCTCGTCGTCCGCCCGGGTGAACACACCGATCGGAACGAACTCGGGTGCGTCCACGGCAGAAGGCAACCCATCGGACGGCATAGGCATAGCGGGAGGGGTAACATCAGCGACAGGCGAAGACGCGGGCTGCATGGCCCTCCGCCATGTGAAAACGAGGTTGGCGTTCAGCCCATGTCGCCGGGCGACGTCCGCAACCGAAGCACCAGGACGAATAGTCTCCTCGACGATCCGTTGCTTCTCCTCAGGCGACCACGTACGACGCGACCGCTTGGCGATGCCGTCGCTCAATGCGAACACCGCCAACAGCGAACCGAATGCAATCGTGCCTCCTCGGACCGGCGCGATGGTGTCCATTACGCCGATGATGGACACTATCACCTTCAAGAGTACACAAGCATTCGCCAGAAGTTCGCGCGGCGGTAGGCGGCCGTGCGCTTACGCTTACCGTTGTCCGGCGCGCGCATCGGGTCGGACGAGGCGAGCGCCGTTACCAAGCCGGGGAACACCCGATCGAACACCGCCTCCGACAGGCTGTCAGTGATACGCTCCTCGAACCGGCGGCCTTCGACCAGGGACAGGTCGAGGAAGGTGTGGCTCTGCGGATCGGGGACGAAGGCGCTACAGCCGAACAGCAGCATGAAGACGCGCGGCCAGTGATGCTCGTCCGCGCCCTCCGGCACCGGCGGGCGAAGCGGGCCGAGCAGCGCCGCGAGTTCGATCTCGACGAAATCCTCGTCGCGGGCGCGCGCGCCGGCGAAATACAGCCGCCAGAAGCGGCCATTGGTCAGCAGGCCCCAGCGCACGGTGCTGCCCGGAATGCCGTCCGAGCGCTTCAGGTAGCGGAGGATCTGGTTCGACGGTGCCTCCGCCTTGCCCTTGGCGCGGTCCAATACCGTGTCGCGCGCCTCGTTCTCCACCACCACCGCGCCGTGACGAAAGCGCGCCGCCTTGTCGGCGAGGCGCTGGGCCGCGGATTTGGCGGAAGCGGTGAGGAACAGCAATTCATCGGCGATATCGCGCCGCCCTTGGCCCGGCGTCTGCTGCGGCAGGCGGTACCAGCCGAGCCGGTCGAGGATCGGATGGACGAACTCGCTCTCGGTCTCGGCTTCACTCGGCGCCTTCATCCGATCGAGCGCCGCCCACAGGCGGCCGGCCTCCGTCGCGAAGGCCGCGACCTGCTCCGCGCTCAGCGCGCGGTACTGATCGGTCTGCCGGATGCCGTCATCGAGCCAGTAACGGGTGAACAGCCGGCCGCGGATCATGCGTGGCGTTATGGGACGCCGCCGCGGATTCGCCTATTTTCCTGTCCCTGAACTTCCGCTTGGCGCCCCCGCACCATCCCCAGCACCGCCATGAGAAACGTGGTGCCGAACGCGGGCACGGCGGCCGTCAGGAAGATCGCGTTCCCCGTCGCGCCCAGGCTCAGCAGGATGCCCCCCAGCGCCGGCCCGGCGATCATGCCGATTCGCCCGGCGCCCAGCGCCCAGCCGGCGCCGGTGGCGCGGATCGAAGGTGGATAGACCCGTCCGGATAGCGAGTTGATGCCGTGCTGGCACCCGCCGATACCAATGCCAGCCAGCAGGATCAGGACGGCGAGCACCCAGAAGCTCGGCGCGACCAGCCCGATCACCAGCACCGAGATCGCGCCAAGCGCCAGGCCGCGCGTCAGCACGCGCTCCGGCCCAAGCCGGTCCACGAACGGGGCGGTCACCGCCGCGCCCAGGATCGAGCCCAGCGCATACAGCGTCCCGCCCAGGATCGCCCGGCCCGGCGGCACGCCGGCGGCGTGCAGGATGGCCGGGAGCCACAGCAGGATCAGGTAATTGCCGAGCAGGTTGAGCAGGTTCATCGCCCAGAGCAGGGCCGTGATCGGCGCGAACCCGTCGCGGAACAGGGCGCCCACGGGATTGGCTTGGTGCCGCGTGACGGGCAGTGCCGCGCGGCCCGGCAGGCGCGCGCCGAGCACCGCGCACATCAGCAGCGGCAGCGCGCCGCCGACCACGAAAATCCACGGCCACCCGAAGCGCGTGACGAGTTGCGTCGCGAGCAACCCGCCCACCGTGTTGCCGATCGACACGCCCGCGCTCATCAGGATCACCAGCCGACCCTGGGTTCCGGGCGGCGCGCAATCCGAGGCGAGCGCGATCGCGACCGGAATCCCGCCGCCGAGCCCCAGCCCGGTGAGGAAGCGAAGCCCGGCAAGCTGGCCGGGCGAGCCGGCAAAGGCGCAGAGCAGGGTGAAGACCCCGAACACTCCCGCCGCACCGATCAGCACCGGCTTGCGGCCCAGCCGATCGGCGAGCAGACCAAAGCTGAGCGCCCCGCAGAGCAGCCCGATGCTGCCCCCCGTCTGCGCCAGGGTGAACGCGGCCGGACGCACGTGCCAGGCATCCACCAGCGAGGGAATGGCGAAGGCGATCGCCGCGATGTCGTAGCCTTCCAGGAACAGCACCATTCCGCAGAGCACGGCGATCGTGACGTGCAGCCGTTCGGCCGCGACGGGCCTCTCGACGACGATCACGGGCGACGATCCAGGCCGGCGATGGTCCTGTAGCGTTCCGACATCGCGCGCAACTCGTCCGCGTGGATCACGTCCTCGATCCGCGCGAAGGGCTTGTCTCCGGTGCGCTCGAACACCTCGCGCAGGATCGCGTCGGGCGGATTGCGGCGGTTCGCCAGCACCACATTGGCGGTCGGTTCGAGCCGGAGCGCCTGGTAATGCGCGAGCGCCGCCGCAACATCGTCGGTCGCGGCGACGCAGTCGGCCAGGGCGCTTGCATCGAGGATCGCCTGGCCAGCGCCGTTCGAACCGCGCGGCACCATCGGGTGCGCCGCGTCGCCCAGCAGCGTGACCCGCCCGAAGCTCCAGCCGGGCAGGGGGTCCTGATCGACCATCGGGAACTCCAGGACCGTGTCGGCCGCCTTGATCATCGCCGGCACGTCCAGCCAATCGAAGCGCCAACCCGCGAAGGCGGGGAGGAAATCCTCCAGACGGCCGCCGCGATTCCAGTCGCGGTCGAGATGGCGCGGCGTCTCGATCTCGGCCACCCAGTTGATGAGCTGCCGCCCCGCCGCGTCCACGGCGTCGCGGATCGGGTAGATCACCATCTTGCCGGTCGCGAGCCAGCCGGCGCGGACCATGCTCGCACCCGACAGGAAGCGGCGCCAGACGCTCACGCCGCGCCACATGTTCACGCCCGAGTATCGCGGCGGCCCTTCATCGGGGAAGAGCTGGCGCCGGATCGTGGAGTGGATGCCGTCGCAGGCGACCAGCGCCGCCCCGCGCACCGGCGGGCGATCGCGGAACCTGAGCGTCACGCCGTCCTGGTCCTGCTCGAAGCCGAGGCAGTGCCAGCCGGTCTGGATGCGCGCCACGCCGATCCGCGCCTCGGCGGCACGCAGCAGCACGGCGTGCAGGTCGCCGCGATGGACGGAGAACTGCGGATGCGTGAAGCCGGCGAGGCGCCCGGCCGGCTCGCGCCAGATGAGCTGGCCGAAGCGATTGAAGAACACGCTTTCCCGGGTGGCGACGGCGACGGCGGCGAGCGCGTTCTCCAACTCCAGCCGCGCCAACTCGCGCGCGCCGTGCGGCAGGATGTTGATGCCGACCCCGACCGCGCGCAGCTCGGCCACGGACTCGAACACGCGGCACGGGATGCCCGCCTGGTGCAGCGCGAGCGCGAGCGTCAGACCGCCCACGCCCGCGCCGACGATCAGGATGTCGGGCGCCTCGCTCACCGCGCGAAGCCGCTCAGATCGCGTCCCAGCTATAGACGTCACGCGTGCGCTCCAGCGGCGTCAGGCCGGCGCGGATGGCGGGCAGCAGGTGGTCGCGCATCGTCTCCGGCGTCCAGCCGTCGCCGCGATGCATGATGCGGATCGGGCGGGGCTGGCCGTAAAGATAAATCTCGTTGCCGCGCGCCCCCAGGATCTGCCCGGAGACCTCGGCCGCGGCGTCCGAGGCGAGGAACACCGCGAGCTGCGCCACCTGGTCGGGCCGGGTGCGGTTGGCGCGCTCCTTGAGCTGCTCCTCGCTCTGGCCGGGAACCGTCTCGATCATCCGGCTGAAGGCGTGCGGTCCGATGCAGTTGGAGCGGATCTTGTACCGCTGCATGTCCATCGCGATGTTGCGCGAGAGGCCGGCGATGCCGAGCTTGGCGGCGCCGTAATTGACCTGCCCCACGCTGCCGATCAGCCCGGAGGTCGAGGTCATATGCACAAACGCTCCGCTCTCCTGCTTGCGGAAATGCGTCACCGCGGCGCGGCTGACATAGAAGGCGCCATAGAGATGCACCTTCATCACCGCGTCGAACTCCTCAGGCGACATGTAGTGGAACATCCGGTCGCGCAGGATGCCGGCGTTGTTCACCACGATGTCAATGCGCCCATACCGCTCGGTCGCGGCGGCGACGATGCGCTGCGCCGAGTCCCATTCGGCGACTGAATTGGTGTTGACGACCGCGGTGCCCTGACCGCACGCGCCGTCGATCTCGCGCACCACCTCCTGCGCGGGCGTCTGGTCCTGTCCTTCGCCGGTGACGCCCGCGCCGACATCGTTCACCACCACCTTGGCGCCGTTTCGCGCCATGGCGATCGCGATGGCCCGTCCAATTCCGCGCCCGGCACCGGTGACAACGGCGACCTTTCCCTCCAGCAGCTTCTCGGCCACTCGTTCCTCCCTTGATTTACCTCGTGCAGATTAGGCCGTGGTCAGGCGGGTGCCCAGCCCGTCATCACCGCCATGCGCAGCGTGGCCGGGATGCGACCGTCCTGGCTCGGCATCGCCGTCAGCGCGGCGGGGAACAGCGCGCGGGGAGGGATGCGCCGGTCGCGCTGGGTGAGGGCGTTCGTCTCGCCCGCAGCGCGGAGATCGCGCAACAGCGCCAGGGGGTCGGCGTACATCAGGCGCACTTCCTCCACGTCGGCGACCGGCAAGGCGAAGCCCGCGCGTTGCAGCAGCGAGGCGCAGTCGCGCAGATCGGGGAACGGCGAGACCCGTGGCGCCGCGCCGCCCGAGAGCGCCGCCTCGGCCTCGGAGAGCGCGGCGCGCAGCTCGGCCAGCGTGCCCAGCGCGGGCAGGCTGGCGAGGAACAGCCCGTCCGGTCGCAAGGCGCGGCGGATCTGGATCAGCGCGCCGGGTAGGTCATTGACCCAATGCAGCGACAGGCTGGCGATCGCCAGATCGAAGCTCGCCGGGGCGAAGGGCAGGAATTCCTCGTCGGCCGCGACGACGGGCGGCGGATTGAGCGCCGCCATCGCGGGCGAGAGATCGGCGCTGACGGTGCTGATCCCGCGCGCGCGCAGCAGCGGCGCGACGATGCCTCGCCCGCCGAGGTCGAGTGCGTTCGAGAACCGGCGGGTGGTGTCGTCCAGCCGATCGAGCAGCCGTTCCGCTGTATCGCGCAGAACGTCGGCGACTTGTCCGACCGCAGCGGCCGCGCGGTCGCGGTGCCGCCGGACAGCACGCCTATCGAACACCTCCATGCCGCCCGTCTCGCTTGGCAACCTTCGCTCCTCTTTCCGGTGCGGCAAGTGCTCTGTGGCGCGAACGGCGGACGGGCGTGCATACTGCCCCGATGCGACGCATCGACGCCCCCACCCTCCGCGCCTGGCTGACCGACGGGCGCGAGCTTGCTCTTCTCGAGCGCGGGAGGAAGAGCGAGTTCGGCGCCTCCCACCTGTTCTGGGCGGTGCCATGCCCCTTCTCGCAGCGCGAGATGCGGGCCCGCGCGCTACTGCCGCGCCGGGCGTTCGCATCGTCTGCGTCGATGACGGAGGGCCTGGCCGAGCGCCTGGCCGCCTGGCTGGAGGATGCCGGCTGCACTGATGTCCATGTCCTCGATGGCGGCACCAAGGCCTGGGAAGCGGCGGCGCGGCTGTTCAGCGGCGTGAACGTCCCCTCGAAGGCGTTCGGGAGTGGTGGACACCACGACGGCACCGAAAGCGTCGATGCCCCGGTGCTGAAATCCTGGCTTGACCAGGGCCGCAGGATGGTCGTCCTCGACAGCCGCACGCATGAGGAATTCGTGCGCATGTCGATCCCCGGCGCGCTCAGCGTGCCGGGCGGCGAGCTGGCCTACCGCATCGGCGACCTCGCGCCGATCCGGAGACGCTGATCGTGGTGAACTGCGCCGGCGCCCGCGCAGCATCATGGGAGCCGAAAGCCTGCGGCGGGCGGGCATCCCGAACCAGGTGGTGGCGCTGCGCAACGGCACCATGGGCTGGGAGCTGGCGGGCTTCGCCTGCGAGCGGGGCCGGACGGCGCGCTACCCGGGTGGCACACCACGCAGCGCGACCTCGCGCTCGATCGCGCGCGGCGCTTCGCCGAGGAATCCGGGGTCGGCGTGATCGGCCCGCTCGATCTCGCCCGCTTCGAGGAAGACCCGATCGCACGCTCTATCTGCTCGACGTGCGCGACCCCTTGGAGGTCCGGGCCGGCCACTACCCCGGCAGCCGCAGCGCGCCGGGCGGCCAGCTCGTGCAGGCGACCGACCGTGGGTCGGCGTGCGCAACGCCCGCATCGTCCTGCTGGACGACAGGGGTGTGCGCGCGCGCATGACCGGCGCCTGGTTGCGCCAGATGGGCATCGCGACGTGTTCGTGGTCGAGGGCGGCTCGAGGCGCTGGCGGGCGCGGGCCGGGCGCTGGCGCCGATCCCCGAACTGGCCGTGGGCAACACCCCTGATCGACGTGGCGGAGGTGGGTGCCCGCCTGGATGCGGGGCACATGATGGGGCGACGGACGTGCGGGTGGTCGACCTCGCCCGCAGCGTCGAGTTTCGGGAGGGCCACATCCAAGGCGCGCTCTGGGGCGTGCGCAGCCGGCTCGATGCCTTGCGCGACCGGCTTGAAGGCGCGCGTCTCATCGTCGTCACCTCGCCGGATGGCACGCTGGCACGCCTCGCGGTGTCGGAGCTGGCCGCGCTGACCGGGGGCGAGGTGAGGGCGCTGGATGGCGGCACCGCCGCTTGGCGCGGGGCCGGCCGGGCTATGGCAAAGGACCGCACGGACCCGCCCGACGAGGCCTGCGTGGATTTCTACCTTCGTCCCTATGACCGGAACACCGGCGTCGAGGAAGCGATGCGGGCCTATCTCGCCTGGGAGATCGACCTGGTCAACGAAATCGGCCGCGACGGCACCGTGCGGTTCGGCGTTGCGCACTGACGGCGCCGGTCCGCGCGCGCTCCGCTGGGCGGGACGCGCGACGCTCGATCTGCTGTTGCCGCCGGCTTGCATCGCCTGCGATCGCCCGGTGGATGCGCCGGGTCTGCTGTGCCCGGACTGCTTTCGCGGCACCGGCTTCATCACCGCACCGTGCTGCGTGATCTGCGGTGTCCCGTTCGACGCCGAGT
>CAWHMO010000001.1:0-107664 GCA_963830565.1 uncultured Pseudomonadota bacterium | reverse complement strand
ATGAGCCGCATCGAGCCGTTCTTTCCGCGCTCGCACGGGGTTCCGCGCGTGGACGACCGGGCATAGGTCGTTCGGCACGCTGCCGGAAGAACCGCGCGGGCGAGTCCTGTCAGGCGAGCGTCTTCAGCGCGGCGAACAGCGCCGCCGGATCGGTACTGGCCCTGATAGACGGGCGGCGGCGCGGGACCGCGCTGGAGCAGGCGGTGGATCGCCTCCCACGCCGTGCGGGCGGGGTATTCGATGGTGAACACCACATCCCGCGGAACCTCCGCGAACTGGCCGAGGAAGCCGAAATTCGTCGCCCCCTCGGGAACCGCGCGCGGCCGGTCGCTACGCCTGCGCGGCATCCAAATGCTGTTGCACATAGGGCAGGTAACAGGGAATGCAGACCGACGACGCCATGATCGCGTCCATTTGCCGTTCGAACCGCAGCTGCCGCAGCACCTCCTCCAGGATTTCCGCGCCGCTGCACGCATCGGCGGGTTTCTTGACGAAGTCGCCGCTGCGGCCGGGATACAGCAGATAGCCCCACCACAGCCTCGTCCCGGGCGGCTGGAGGATGACTTCCGGCTGGTGGAAGATCGTCACCGTCACCAGCCAGCCAAAGTCCTTCAGCGTCACGAGCCCGCCGCTTCCTGGCTGGCTGCCCGTCAGCGCCGCCATCTGTTCGAAGAATTCAGTCCCCGTCGTGGTGACCGTGAAGGTCACCCACTGGGTGTCGGGCACGTGCGCCGTACCGAAGAACACGTCGGGATTGCCGAAATCCGTGCGCCCCTGCGCCAGGCGCTGCCACAGCGCCCAGAGCCGTCCGCTGCGATCGCGGCCGCGGCGCCTCCGTCATCGATCCTACCGAAAGATCGGCGACCTGCGATCCAAGGGTCCACCAGCACGACATCGTCCAGCGCGACAGCGACGGAGGTTGCCGCGCCGTCGCGTTCGTAGTCGAGCCGGGTGGCCGTAATGCGGCCGGGCGACGAAGCCAAGCCGATGTCGCTGACGAACGCGCCGGTCAGGAAGTTCACACCGCGCGGGTGCAGCCACGCCACCATCGGTTCGATGATCGCCTGGTTCTGGTCGAAGCGCGTGCGCAGGATGTGCGACATGTCCGACAGGTCCGGCAGCAAGGGCAGGAACCGGTTCATGTAGCGCCGCATCTCCATCGCGCTGTGCTGCGGCAGCGGCCCCATGATCGTCGCCCAGAGCAGCCAGAATTCCGTGGCGAAGAAGTCGGGCCGGAAGAATTCGTCGATGCGCCGCCCGTCCAGCATCGGCTCGGGCGTCAGAGCGAGCCGCACGAGATCGAGCCGGTCGCGCACGCTCAGGCGCAAATGCGGCCCATGCACGATGCGGCCGTCGCGGTCGATGATGTGCGCCCGGTCGTGGTATGGGTAGCGTGCATTGAAGGCGAAGAAGTCATCCTTGACGGAAATCGCCGGATCGGCTGCCGAGGGGATCGTCGCGAGCAGGTCGAACGCACAGCGGAACTCCGCATCAAAGAGGGCGCCGCTCGGCAGGATGTAGCCGGTCGCCGCACTGCCGGCCAACGAGAACGCGCCGCCCAGCCGGTCACCCGCCTCGTAGATCGTGATGTCCTGGCCGGACATCCCCGCATTGCGGATGAGGTCCGCGGCGGCTGCCAGTCCGCCGAAGCCGCCGCCGACGATATGCGCCTTCATCCCCCCTCTCCCCGCTGGGCTCGGCTGAGCAGGAACAGGTCGGACATGGCCACCTTCCCGACAACCCCGAAGATCACAACCGACCCCCAGGCTAGAAGAGGCGCAATTAATGGGTCCTGAGCCTAGCTCAAAGTGCCTGCGGGCTTCCGAGAAGCAGCACGATAAGCTTCCTTTTGGGCTTTCTTCCGAGCACGAGCTTGAGCTTGAGCGCGAGCTTCACGACCTTGACCAGGAGCTAGAGCTGGCGCTTTTGGATTAATAGTAGCAATGCCCCAGCCACCAAATTTTTGAAGTAAGTAATAAAAATCTATCAAGCGATTGATTAGAGTCTGACTCTGAATTCATGTGCAACGAGCAATGCGCCTGATGGGGGGCATCGCTAGGCGGCGTAGAGGAAGGCTGTCGCGGACTCGATGGTAGTCTCGAAGTCCTTGGCGAGCCGACGATTGCGGTTGAGCCAGGCGAAGCACCGCTCCACCACCCAGCGGCGCGGATGGACGGCAAAGCCGACCTGATCAGCGGGTTTGCGGACGATCTCGATGGCGATGCAGGTGGCGTCGGCGACGCGCTCGGCCGCATAGGCGGTGTCGGCAAAGGCACGCTCGACAAAGGGAAAGCTGCGACGAGACGTCTTCAGCAGCGGGACGGCACCGTCGCGGTCCTGGACGGAGGCGGGATGCACTTGCAGCACCAGCGGGCGGCCATCGGTGTCGACCATCGCGTGCCGCTTGCGGCCGAGCACCTTCTTTCCGGCATCATCGCCCGGCGCGGGCCACCGGCCTCGGTTGTCTTGACGCTCTGGCTGTCGATGACGGCAGCGCTCGGGCTTGCCTCGCGTCCGGCCCGCTCGCGGTCGAGCATCACCAGCCGATGGGTAATCGCCTCCAACGCATGACGCGCCGCCACGCCGCAAACCAGCCGTAGACCGTCTGCCGCGGCGGGAAGCCGGGCGGCGACATGCGCCACGCGATGCCGCCGCGCAGCACGTAGAAGATCGCGTTGACGATTTCGCGCATCGACCACTCGGGCGGCCGCCCGATGCCAGCAGGAGGCGGGAGAAGCGGCTCCAGAACGACCCATTCGGCGTCCGTCAGGTCACTGGCAAAGCGGAGCCCGTCGCGCTTATGCTGCGGGCGGGTGGTTGCGGTCCACATTGGCGTGCACATCCAACTCGGTCTCGACAACCCGTGGAATCGCATCTCACCCTGGCGACCCAACCCCAATTCCGCGAGCGTTCAGAGACAGCCTCTAACAGCTGGGACGAGTGCGGTCTCTGGCGTCTTCGTTCCCGCCTTCCCGTAATTGCTCATCGCATCTCTCCGGTTCCACCCTGACCGGGCAGAGGTTCTGTGCCTCTGGTCCTTCAGCGTCGGGTAACACTGGTTGCCTTGTAGGCCCTGACAGATCGTCGGCAACTCTCAGCGGGTAAGTCTACACGCATTCTCGCAGCTCCTTTGCGGCTCGGAAATTGACGCTCGGCGGCGCTCGGCCGCGCCGTGACCCAACCGCCCGTTGTCCTCACCCCTGCCGTTATGCCCGCGAAAACAGGCATCCAGGCCAGCGCACCAAGATCGCTGGCATTGCAGTGGATTCCCGCTTTCGCGGGAATTACGGAAAACAGGTCAGGAACCAAGACCGTTGGTATCGGCCGCAATCAGACGGACCATGGCCAACTCCTCCAGCGCCGTGCAGTCGCCTGGCGGTGCCACGAGCCGCGGATCGCTCGCGCCGGTGTCGTACCCGGCGAACAGGAAGTTCCTCCGCCCAGGCGTCACAGGTCGCGCGCTTCGCTGGTCCGCCAAAAAGCAAGGCACCCAACCCTCATTGGGCTGGATGCCTCCTTTCCGTGTCTGGCCGATGACCGAGGCGGGACTTCAGTAATCCATGTCACCCATGCCGCCCATGCCGCCCATGCCACCTGGAGGGCCGCCTGCGCCAGCTTTCTTCTCCGGCCGCTCAGCCACCATCGCCTCGGTCGTGATCAGCAACCCGGCGACAGAGGCCGCATTCTGCAGGGCCGCGCGCACGACCTTGGTCGGGTCGATGATGCCCGCCTGCACCAGGTCCTTGAACTCGCCAGTCTGCGCGTCAAAGCCCCAGTTGGCCTCACTGCGGTCCAGCACCTTGCCCGAGACCACCGCACCGTCCTGGCCGGCGTTCTCGGCGATCTGGCGCAGTGGCGTCAGCACCGCCTTGCGCACGATGTCGATACCGAACTTCTGGTCCTCGTTCTCCGACTGCAGCTTGCTCAGGATAAGGCCGGCACGCGCCAGGGCGACGCCCCCGCCGGGCACAATGCCCTCCTCGACCGCCGCGCGGGTCGCGTGCATCGCGTCGTCCACGCGATCCTTGCGCTCCTTCACCTCGATCTCGGTCGAGCCGCCGACGCGGATCACGGCCACGCCGCCCGCCAGCTTCGCCAGGCGCTCCTGCAGCTTCTCGCGGTCGTAGTCCGAGGTCGTCTCCTCGATCTGGGCGCGGATCTGGTTGCAGCGGCCCTTTATGTCCTCGCCCTTGCCCGCGCCCTCCACGAGCGTGGTGTTCTCCTTCTCGATGATCACCCGCTTGGCGGTGCCGAGCATCTCGAGGGTGACGTTCTCGAGCTTGATGCCGAGATCCTCGCTGATCACCTGGCCGCCGGTGAGGATGGCGATATCCTCGAGCATCGCCTTGCGGCGATCGCCGAAGCCCGGCGCCTTCACCCCCGCGACCTTGAGCCCGCCACGAAGCTTGTTGACCACCAGGGTGGCCAGCGCCTCGCCTTCCACGTCCTCGGCGATGATCAGCAGCGGACGGGCAGACTGCACGACCTTCTCAAGCAGCGGCAGCAAGGGCTGCAGGCTGGACAGCTTCTTCTCGTGGATCAGGATATACGGCTGGTCCAGCTCGGCGATCATCTTCTCCGCATTGGTGACAAAATACGGAGACATGTAGCCGCGATCGAACTGCATACCCTCGACCACGTCGAGTTCGGTCTGCATGCCCTTGGCTTCTTCGACGGTGATCACGCCCTCGTTGCCGACCTTCTGCATCGCTTCCGCGATCATGCGGCCGATCTCAGTCTCGCCATTTGCCGAGATGGTGCCGACCTGGGCGGTCTCGGCGGGTGTGCTGATCTTCTTGGTGCTCTTCTGGAGCTCCTCGACGATCGCGGCCACGGCCTTGTCCACACCGCGCTTGAGGTCCATCGGGTTCATGCCGGCAGCGACGGCCTTGGCGCCCTCGCGCACGATCGCCTGGGCCAGCACGGTCGCCGTAGTGGTGCCATCGCCTGACTGATCACTCGTCTTGGAGGCGACCTCGCGCACCATCTGCGCGCCCATGTTCTCGAACTTGTCGGAGAGCTCGATCTCCTTGGCGACGGTGACGCCGTCCTTGGTGATCCGTGGCGCGCCGAAGCTCTTGTCGAGCACGACGTTGCGGCCCTTCGGCCCGAGCGTCACCCGCACCGCGTCAGCGAGGATGTCGACGCCGCGCAGCATGCGCTGGCGCGCGTCTCCACCGAAACGTATGTCCTTGGCAGCCATGTGTCTTCTCCCTCTCGTTGATGGGCTCAGTCCAGTGTGCGGATCAGGCGGCCTTCCTGGCGCTGGCCTCGACCTCGATGATGCCCATGATGTCGGTTTCCTTCATGATCAACAGCTCCTCGCCCTCGATCTTGACCTCGGTGCCCGACCACTTGCCGAACAGGATGCGGTCGCCCGCCTTGACGTCGAGGGCGACAAGCTGGCCCTGCTCGTTGGGAGCGCCGGGACCCGCCGCGATGATCTCGCCTTCCATGGGCTTCTCCTTGGCGGTATCGGGAATGATGATCCCACCCGAGGTCTTCTCCTCGGCGGTGATGCGCTTGACCACGACCCGGTCGCGCAGGGGACGAAACTTCATCGGATCGCTCCTTGTGTCGGTCAGCTTTGGCTGATTCCGTCGGATGGGCTCACGCGCCGGGGATGCCACGCCGCTCCGCTGAGGCTGCTAGCACTCCGCGTAAGAGAGTGCTAACGATCTAGCCGGGTGCATCGGAGGAGTCAAGTGCGCGATAGTGCTCATCCTTGACGTGCCGCCGCTGCCGGACGGGGGGGACAAGGCTGCTGAGGCCGGTCACGGGGGAACCAGGGAGGATTGATTTTGCCTGGCCCCGGAAAGACCCCCCACGCCCCGGATGCGGGCCGTGGGGAGTTGATTGGCTCCCGGAGCAGGACTCGAACCTGCGACCCAGCGGTTAACAGCCGCTTGCTCTACCAACTGAGCTATCCGGGATCGGCGGCCCGCCTATAGCGAAGCCGGGCACAAGACGCAAACCGCGTTTCGCGAGGCGCCGACCCTGCTCCTGTTCAAGTTGCCGGCGCCTTTCTATCCTTGCGCGAGCGTCGTGAAGGCGCGGGGAGGAAGGGCATCGCCATGAGCCACGATGACGAGGACCGCCGGGCACCCGGCACCGTCCGCCTGCCAAGCGGGCTGACCCGACGCGATGCCCTGGTGGCGGCCGCGCTATCGGCGGCCCTGCCCGCCGGCCTCGCCCGGCGCGCCTTCGCCGCCGAGCCGACCGGGGCGCCCATCGTGCTTGGCTGGGTCGGGCCGCTGTCGCCGCCGGGCGGCTATGCCGAGGGCATCCTGATGAAGAACGCCGCCCAGATGGCCGTCGAGGAGGTCAACGCCCAGGGCGGGCTGCTCGGTCGCCCGGTGCAGGTCGTGTACGCCGATACGCGCGGTCAGCCCGCCGAGGGCCGCGCCGCCGCGGAGCGGCTGGTGCAGGAAAACAAGATCGTCGCCGCCTTCGGCGAGTTCCACAGCCCGGTCGCCCTGGCCGAGATGGAGGTATTCCATCGCTACGGCATTCCGTTCATGGCCTGTGACGTGTGGTCCGACGAGGTCACGGCGAAGGGCTATGCGGAGGTGTTCCGCAACTCCACCGCCGTCTCGCTGATCGACACCACGATCGGCCAGTGGATGGACGCGGCGGGGTTCAAGAACATCGCCTTGCTGGCCGAGAAGAACGACGTCGGCCTGGCCGCGCGGGTCGCCATGAGCGAGCAGCTCAAGTCCAAGGGCATCCCCTTCTCCATCGTCGATGCCGACCCAGAGTCTGACCGACTTCACCGCCCAGATCCTGCGCTATAAGAGTGCCTCGCCGGCGTTCGACTTCTTCTGCACGGAATTCTCCGAGGCGGGCGCTTACGACCTGATCCGGCAGGCCCGCGAGCTCGGCTTCGCGCCGACCGCGAAATGCGGGATGTACAACTCCGGCGGATCGGCAGTCGATCCGACCTTCTGGCAGAATGTCGGGGCCGCCGGTGTTGGCCTCTGCACCGAGAATGTCGGCCTGTCCCGCGACGCCTGGAACGACAAGACACGCGCCTTCACCGCCGCGTTCAAGAAGCGATACAACGCCGACTCCACCGGCGCGGTGATGGAGAGCTATGACGGCGCATGGCTCCTGTTCGACGCCATTCGCAGCGCCGGCGGCACCGACTCGAAGGCGATTATTCACGCGCTGGAGACGACGAGCTGGGTCGGCACGCGCGGCCAGTACCTCCTTCTCGACCGACAAGGAGCCCGCCTGGCACTACCACCAGTTCCTCAAAGCGCCGCTCACCATTATCCAGTACACCGAGCAGAAGCAGCCGGTCGACGCGGCGCCCATCCTGTGGCCGCGGGCGCTGGCGACCGTGGATTACGTCTACAAGCCGCCCGCCTGATACGGACTGCGGGCGCAAGCGCAGGAGCGACCGACCGATGTTCACCACCCGCCCGGAGATCGCCGGCACCTTCGGCGTCGTGGCCAGCACGCACTGGCTGGCCAGCCAGGTTGGCATGGCGGTACTGGAGCGCGGCGGCAACGCCTTCGATGCGGCCGTCGCCGCCGGCTTCACCCTGCACGTCGCCGAGCCGCACCTGAACGGGCCTGGAGGCGACGCGCCTCTGATCCTGCACGATACGCGCACCGGCCGCCAGCACGTGATCTGCGGGCAGGGCGTCGCACCGCGGGCCGCGACCCTGGAAGCGTTCGCGGCACTCGGTCTCGACCTCATTCCCGCCACCGGGCTGCTGCCCGCCGTGGTACCGGGCGCGTTCGATGCCTGGGCACTGATGCTGCGCGACTGGGGCACGTGGGAGCTGAAGGACGTGCTCGACTACGCCATTGGATACGCCCGCAACGGCGTGCCGATCGTGCCCCGCATCAGCGCCACCATCGAGGGCGTGCGCCCGCTGTTCGAGGCGGAGTGGCCGACATCGGCCGCCGTGTTCCTGCCGCACGGCCGGGTTCCGGCGCCGCATTCCTTGTTCGCCCGCCCCGCCCTGGCCGACACGCTCGAACGTGTGTGCCGCGAGGCGGTCGGCCCGAGCCGGGAAGTACGGATCGATGCGGCGCGGAACGCCTGGTATCGCGGCTTCGTGGCCGAAGCGGTGGGCCGGTTCTTCCGCTCGACCGAGGTGCTCGACGTCTCCGGCCGGCGCCATCGCGGCCTGCTTACGGCCGACGACCTCGCCGCTTGGTCCGCGACGGTGGAGGAGCCGGTTGCCTACGAGTATCACGGCCACACCGTCCTGAAATGCGGGCCGTGGAACCAAGGGCCGGTGTTCCTCCAGCAACTCGCGCTGCTGTGCGGCTTCGATCTCGGCGCGATGGACCCGCTCGGCGCCGACTTCGTGCATACGGTGGTCGAGTGCGCGAAGCTCGCCTACGCCGACCGGGAAGCGTGGTACGGCGACCCGTCCTTCGCCGACGTCCCGCTCTCAACGCTGCTGTCCGATGCCTACAATGCCGAGCGCCGCCGCCTGGTCGGTGCCGAGGCGTCCATGGCATTGCGGCCGGGAGATGTGGACGGGCGCTCCAACTGGGTCGATCACGAGGCCTCGGCGCGGGCCTCGATGGTGCCGAACGCGGCCGGCGCGGGCGAGCCCACGGTGTCGCGCCTCGGCGTCATCGGCGCCGATACCTGCCATATCGACGTGATCGACCGGCATGGCAACATGGTCAGCGCCACACCCTCGGGCGGCTGGCTGCAATCCTCCCCGGTCATTCCCGAGCTTGGCTTCCCGATGGGATCGCGCGGGCAGATGTTCTGGCTCCGCCCCGGCCTGCCCAACAGCCTGGAGCCGGGCAAGCGCCCGCGCACCACGCTCTCGCCCAGCTTCGCGCTGCGCGACGGCAAGCCCTGGATGGCGTTCGGCACCCCGGGCGGCGAGCAGCAGGACCAGTGGTCGCTGATCATGTTCCTGCGCATGGTCCACTACAACATGAACATCCAGGAGGCGATCGACGCTCCCAGCTTCCACGCCGAGCACTGGCCTTCGAGCTTCTGGCCGCGCGCCGCCCGACCAGGAAAGATCGTGCTGGAGGGCCGCTACGCCGATGCGGTACTGGAGGCGCTGCGCCGGCGGGGACACCAAGCTGATAAAGGCGAGGACTGGTCCGAGGGCCGCCTGAGTGGGGCCCGCATCGAGGCCGGACAGTTCCGCGCCGGGGCCAATCCGCGCGGGATGCAAGGCTACGCGGTCGGACGCTAGCTGGGCCGAAGCGTACCTCACGTTGCGAGACTTGACTTTACGAGACTTGCGCCGACCCGTTCGCGCTCTGGTGTACGACGATTGCGCTATGTATAATCCGGGGCGCCTCGACGGGGACGACATTTTGCGGGAAAGGGTAGTCCGGCGCGCGAACATCATGGTGCTCGTCGCCGCACTGCTGCTGGTGGCTGCGGTTGGGCTAGAGGCGTCGTTCCAATTCCGCGCCGCCCGGAACGCTGGACTTTGGGTCCGCCATAGTTATCAGGTTCTCGGGACGGTCAAGGATCTGCAGATCGCTCTCAACGACGCCGAGGACGAGCAGCGCGGGTTCTTGCTGACGGGCGACGATTATGACCTCCGGTCTTACCGGACGGCGTTGGAGCGGGCCGGGCTGCTGCAAGCCGGCCTCGAACACCTCATTCCCGACAACCCGTCGCAGCAAGATCGGCTGCGCGCGCTGGCTCCCCTGATGCAGCAGAAGCTTGCGAAGCTCGCCAGTGTCATTGAGGCTCGCCGGGATATTGGTCCCGACGCTGCTCTGCGCGTGTTGGGCGCGAATCGCGGGCGACAGTTGTCCGGGGAAATCGAACTGATCCTGTCCGGGTTCACCCAGGAGGAGCAGCGGCTGCTGACGGAGCGCCTGTCCGCTGCCGACAGCGCGGGCAGGCGAGCCCTCTGGCTGGCCGTCTCAGGTTCAGCGGCCGGCTTGGGGCTGCTCGCCTTGGCCTTCGCCCTGCTGACGGTGGCTTCGCGGCAGCGCTTGGCATCCGAGGCCGCCTACCGCGATCTCGCAACGCAGTTGCGGACCGTGCTGGACAGCGTTAGCCACGGCATAGGCGTCGTTGGTGCCGCTGGCCGGCTGGTGCGGTGGAACGAGTGCCTGCCCGTCGTGCTCGGCTTGCCGGAGACCCTGGTGCGAGCGGGCACGCCCTATTCCGCACTCGCCGACTACCTCGCCGAAACGCTCATGCAGGGCACACCCTTCCTCGAGAGTTGGGATCAGATCTCCCAACCCCTCCAGGATCGCAGGCCGGTCGTCTACGAGCGAACCTGCCCGGATGGGCGCAGCTTCGAGGTGCGGCGCGATCCGATCCGGGATGGAGGGTTCGTGCTCACCGTCACCAACATCACCCAGCGCATCCGCGCCGAGGCGACGCTGCGCGAATCACAGCGGATGCAGGCGATCGGGCAGTTGAGCGGCGGTATCGCGCATGACTTCAACAATCTGCTGGCCGTCGTGATGGGCAACCTGGAACTGGCCTTGGCCCGGATCGAGGCGGAGCATCCCATCCGGCCGCGTCTGGAGCGCGCGATCTGGGGTGCCAGACGGGGAGCGGCGCTCACGCATCAACTGCTGGCCTTCGCCCGCAAGCAGCCGCTGAAGCCGCGGCCGAGCAATCTCGCGACAATGCTGGAGGAGATGGCGGATCTGCTCCGCCGGACGCTTGGCGAGCAAATCGACCTGAAGGTGCTGATCGGCACCGAACTGTGGCCCGCCATGGCCGACGCGGCGCAGGTGGAGAGCGCCGTCCTGAACCTGGCCCTCAACGCCCGCGACGCGATGCCGCAAGGGGGGTGCCTCGCCATCGAGGTGGCGAACGCGGTCGTGGACGGGACGGAGCCGGAGGCCGAGATCGCGCACGGCGACTACGTCATGATCGCCGTTGCCGATACCGGCATCGGGATGTCTCCGGAGGTCGTTGGCCGGGCCTTCGAGCCGTTCTTCACGACCAAGGAAATCGGCAAGGGCACCGGGCTCGGGCTGGCCATGGTGTTTGGCTTCGCCAAGCAGTCCGGCGGCCATGCCCGCATCGAGTCCGCGCCGGGCAAGGGGACCACGGTCCGGATATTCCTTCCGCGAGCCGCTCAAGAAGCTTCCGAGGCCGCCGGAGAGAGCAGCGACGCGCTCGAGGCTGCCCCGCAAGGCTCGGCCAGGGTATTGGTCGTGGAGGACGAGCCCGAGGTGCGCGACATCCTCGCCGCCATTCTGGGTGATCTCGGCTACAACGTGCTGGGCGCGCCCGATGGCGCGGAGGCCCTTCGATTGCTGGCGGCGAACGCTGGGTCCGTGGACCTGGCGCTGATCGACATGGTGCTTCCCGGAGGCATGGCCGGCCGCGAGGTCGCGCGCCGGATCACCGAGGCGGAACCCCGGGTCCGGACCGTGTTCATGTCCGGATACAGTGAAGGAGCCATTCAGGACGGCGCGCCCGGCGAGTCGGTCGTGCTGATTGGCAAGCCGTTCGAGCGGGAGCGGCTGGCCCGGCTTGTGGCCCAAGCGCTCGGGACCGTCCCGCGCGCCTGAACCGGCCCGAGAGGGTTGGGGGTTGCCGGACGGGGCACCTTCCGCTACATCGGCCGCCCTGGCGAGCGCCCGTAGCTCAATTGGATAGAGCACCAGACTACGGATCTGGGGGTTAGGAGTTCGAATCTTCTCGGGCGCGCCAGGCCTCGCCGTTCGGCTGGTTGTCTGCGCCGCGCGAGTGGCGAAACGGTAACCGCAGGGGTCTCAAAAACCCCCGGGGGCAACCCCTTGCCGGTTCGAGTCCGGCCTCGCGCAGACGCTTCGGCTCCCGCGTCAATCCGGCACCTCTCCGACCTAACGCGGCTCCAACCCGCGCAACGCCCGCCAGTTCGCTCAGTCTTCGGCGGTATCGGACCTTTCCGGCAGCGCGATCCCGGTGAGCGCCTGCCATACCCGGATCACCGAGGAGTCGTCCTTGCCGCCATGCCCCGCCGCCGCCGTGGCGAGGAACAACTGATGCGCGCAGGAAGCGAGCGGCAGCGGGAACGACAACGCGCGGGCCTGATCCAGCACGATCCCCAGATCCTTGACGAAGATGTTCGCCGCCGACAGCGGCTGGTCGTCACCGGCCAGGATGTGCGGAACCCGGTTCTGCCACATCCACGAGCTGCCGGCCGACGCCGAGATCACTTCGTACAGCGTTCGCGGATCGGCGCCGGCGCGGATGCCGAGGGCGAGCGCCTCGGCCGCCGCCGCAATATGCACACCGGCCAGGAGCTGATTGACCATCTTTACCGTGCTGCCGATCCCTGCCTGATCGCCCAGGCGGAACACGGTGCCGGCAATCGCGTCCAGCACCGGCTTGGCGCGTTCGAATGCCGCCGGGGTGCCGGAGCCCATCACCGTCATCGTGCCGGCCTCCGCTCCGGCCCTGCCGCCGGAGACCGGGGCATCCAGCATCAGCAGCCCCGCCTGGCTCAGGCGTTCTTCCATCGCCCGTGCGAAGGCCGGGGCGACGGTGGAAGAGCAGATCACCACGGCGCCGCGCGGCAGGCGGGGCACACAGCCTTGCGGGCCGAACAGCACCTCCTCCTCCTGCGCGGCGTTTACCACGAGCACGATGACGGCTTCGACCTCGCCAAGCTCGGCAGTCGAGGCGACCACCTTGCCTCCGGCTGCCGCGAGTTCGGCCCGCACCGTCTCGCGCAGGTCGCAGGCAACCACCTGATGGCCCTTGGCCAGCAGATTGCGGGCGGCGCCCATCCCCATCGTGCCAAGCCCGATCACGCCCACCTTCATGTTGTCCTCCTCCCTTTCGTCAGCGCCCGGCCCGGAACCGCTCGACCGCGGCCACCAGCGCCCGGCGAACCCCCGGTTCCAGCGCCGAGTGCCCGGCATCCGGCACTACGGTCAGGCGGGCCGCCGGCCACGCCTCCGCCAGCTCGAACGCGGTGCAGGCGGGGCAGATCATGTCGTAGCGGCCCTGCACGATCTCCGCCGGGATGTGGCCGATGCGGTGCATTCCGCCGAGCAGCCCGGACGGCGGCAGGAACAACTCGTGGGCGAAGTAATGCGCCTCGATGCGCGCGAGGCCGAGCGCCGTGCGGTCCTGCGCGAACGAGGTGACGGTGTCGGGACTTGGCAGCAGGGTGCTGCACGAGCCCTCGTAGATCGACCAGGCGCGGGCGGCGGGCAGATGCACGGTCGGATCAGCGTCGGTCAGGCGGCGCAGGTAGCCGGCCAGAATGTCGAACCGCTCGGCTTCCGGCAGGAAACCCACGAAGTTCGCGTGCGCGTCGGGGAACACGGCGCGGGCGCCGTGCAGGAACCAGTCCACCTCCGCCGCGCGGCCCAGGAACACGCCGCGCAGCACGCAGGCCGCCACGCGCTCGGGATGGGCCTGGGCGTAGGCTAGGGCGAGGGTGGAGCCCCAGGAGCCGCCGAACAGCATCCACCGCTCGATCCCGAGATGCCGGCGCAAGGTCTCGATGTCGCCGACCAGGTCCGGGGTGGTGTTCCGCGCCAGGCTGCCCAGAGGGCGGGAGCGGCCGGCGCCTCGCTGGTCGAAGATCACCACGCGCCAGAAATCCGGATCGAAAAAGCGCCGATGCACGGCGCCCGCGCCGGCGCCCGGACCGCCGTGCAGGAACAGCACGGGGCGGCCCCGGGGGTTGCCGACCTGCTCCCAATACATGACGTGGCCGGCCGAAAGCGGCAGATAACCGGTCTCGAACGGTCCGATCTCGGGGAACAGGTCGCCGCGCGGCATGGCGGCGAATGGTATAGACGGCGAGGCCGAGGGAACAGGGGTTGTCAGGCGATGGAGCGTCTGTGGGTGGGGCTGGGGGCGCTGGCGGGATTGTCCGCGGTGGCGATGGCGGCGCTGACCGCTCACGGGCTGGAGGCGATCGGGCCGGCGCGGCTGCAGATGGCGCGCAACGCGGTGCAGATGCAGGGCTGGCACGCGCTGGCGCTGGTGGCGTGCGGGCTGTGGGCTCGCCGGGGCGGCGCGCTGGCGGACTGGGCAGGCGCGGCATTCGCGCTTGGTCTGCTGGCGTTCTGCGGTGCGGTCTACGCGCTGGCGCTGGGCGGCATGCGGATTGGCGCCCTCGCGCCCATCGGGGGAATGCTGCTGATGCTGGGTTGGCTGCTGCTGGCACTCTCGGCGCTGCGGGCAGGGTAGGTCCTACCCGCCTCCGAGCAGGCTCGGGAAGAGCACGTTCGCCGCGTATGCAAGCCCCACCAGGATCAGGAACACGGTCACCCCGACCCCGGCGATGTTCCAGCCGAGCGCGTTGCGATGCGGCCCCATCACCTCGGCGTCGTTGGCGATCAGCAGCAGGAACAGCAACGCCGGCGGCATCGCCAGGACGGCGATGACGTTGACGATGATCACCACCTGCTCGAGGGGCATGCCCGGGACCAGCACGATCGCGGCGGCCAACACCGCCGAGCCGGCGAGCACGGCGTAGAAAACCCAGCCCTCCCGCAGCGGCGCGTTGAGACTGTGTGGCGCGCGCATGACCTCGGCGAAGGCATACGCCGACGAGGTGGAGATCGTGATGGCCGCCACCGCTCCCGCCTCGAAGATGCCGAGCGCGAACAGCGCGGCCCCGGCGTGGCCGACATAGGGCTCGATCGCCTCGGCGAACTGCGCGGCCTGCCAGTTCTGCGCGCTGATCCCATGCGCGAACAACGGGGCGGTGGCGATGATCGCGGCGACGCCGAACAGCGCGGCGACCACCGAGCCGAGCGCGGTATCCCAGCGCGCCGCGCCGATGTCGCGCGCGTCCAGCCCCTTGTCGGCAACCGCGCCCTGCTGGAAGAACAGCATCCACGGCGTGACCGTCGCCCCGATGTTGGCGACCATCAGCGTCAGCGTGTCCGGCTTCAACCCGCCGGGCAGCGGGCTCCAGGTCGCCATGGCGCGGCCGACGGCGCCCCAGTCGGGGTGGCTCAGCACCGCCACCGGCACGAACACGACGTTGCACAGCGCCAGCCCCAGCGTGATCCGCTCCCAGGTGGCGTAGCGGGCGGTGGCCGCGGCGAGCAGCACCATCGCCACGCCCGCGCCGACCGCTGCCGCCGGCGGCACGCCGAAGAAGCCCAGGCCGGCGCGGACCCCAATGAATTCGGTGATGAGGGTGAGGAAGTTGCCGACCAGCAGGTCGGCCATCGCGAACCGTCCCCAGAAGGAGCCGAAGCGGTCGAAGATCAGCTCGGCGTGACCATGGCTGGTCACGGCGCCGATCCGCGCCGCCATCTCCTGGACGACAAAGCCGAGGGCAAAGGTCGCGGCCACGAAGGGCAGGAAGAAGCCGATGCCGAACCCCGCCCCGGTCGCGGCGTAGGCGAGCATCGAGGGCGCATCGTTCTCGCCGAGGAACACGAGGATGCCGGGACCGATGAGCAGCGCCATCAGGCGCAGCCGCGCCAACCCCCCGCCCGGCACCGCGCGCAGCCGTGCCACCGTAACGCGCGCCCGCGCCCGCCGCAGATCCTCCGACTGCACGTTCTCGCCGGGCGGCAGGCTCATTCGGCTTAGATCAATCGCGCGAGCTGGACCGCCACGACGGCCAGCATCCCGACGACATAGAGCCGCAGCATCCACATCAGCGCGGCGACACGGCCTGAGAGAGCGCGTCGCGGCCAGCCGCTGCGGCGCCGGGCCGCCGAGTTGCGGGCCGCGACCAGCGCCGCTCCATTGGCGTCGCCCTCGATGGCCAGTTGTCCCATGCCGTCAGCCACTGCTCGTCCTCGTGGTTCATGGCAGAAGTTAGCTCAGGCTACATATCGGTCAAGCATCTCCTGATGGAAGCCGGGGCAACGAGATAAATCTTGCCGCACAATGTCGTGCGGCTTTGAGCCGGCGCCGCGCCGGGCTATGCCTATGGGGACAGGAAAGGAGTGCGCGTGGAGCCCTCCCCAAACGCCGTTTCTCCCGCCGAGATGCCGGCGGAGCCGACCCAGGCCGAGCGGTTCGGCAAGGCCCGGACGGCGCAATCCGTCGCGCTGACCGAGGACTATGTGGAGCTGATCGCCGACCTGCTGGCCACCAGCGGGGAGGCGCGGCTGGTCGATATCGCCCGCCGGCTCGGCGTGTCGCACCCGACGGCGGTGAAGAGCATCCGCCGCCTCAAGCGCGAGGGCCTCGCGACCGCCCTTCCCTATCGCGGCGTGTTCCTGACCCAGGCCGGACGGGAGCTGGCCGAGCGGGTGCGCACGCGGCACCGGATCGTGGTCGAGCTGCTATGCGCTGTCGGCGTGCCCCCCGAGGCGGCGGAGGCGGACGCCGAGGGGATCGAGCATCACGTCTCCAAGACGACGCTGGACGCGTTCAGCCGGTTCCTGGTGGGACGGAGGTAGTGAAGCTCCGAGAGCAGGATATTTGCCCCAGGAATCGGTCCGAGGAGTACGGACGTGAGGTCTGATGAGGAAGAGGATAACCTTCACGGCGACCTTCTTGCCGGCATCTCGGACGTCGATTCGGCTCGTTATTTGCTGGCCGATATGCACCATGATCTTCCCGGCCGTATATCGCGAGTTCGATATATTTCCGGCTTAGGAGCCGACCTCGGTCGCGAAGGCACGCTGCTATTTGGGGGGTATACAACCTACACGGCGTGGGATGAGGCGCGATCATCATTTATATATGGCAACTACATTAGGGCCTGTTGACAATAAGTGGGTTCCTCTCGGGCCTGAGCCGTAATTCAAGCTCCGTTTTGGCGGAGCGAAGGGTTTGGTGGACAGGGGACGATTTGTGATCAGCGACACGGCTTGGGAGAAGATGGCCCTGCTGTTGCCGGGCAAGGCGTCGGATCGCGGAGTGACGGCGAAGGACACCCGGCTGTTCCTGGAAGCGGTTCTGTGGCGCGTGCGGGCGGGATCGCCGTGGCGCGACCTGCCGCCTGAGTTCGGGCACTGGAACAGCGTGTTCCAGCGCTTCCGCCGCTGGGTGCGGGCGGGCGTCTTCGAGCGCCTCTTCGAGCGCTTGTCCGACGAGCCGGATTTCGAATACGCCCTGATCGACGGCACGATCGTCACCGCCCATCAGAAGGCGAGCGGCGCAAAGGGGGACTTACAATCAGGCCATCGGACGCTCGCGAGGCGGGCTGACGACCAAGATCGTCGCGCTGGTGGACGCGCTTGGAAATCTGGTCCGCTTCGTGCTCTTGCCCGGACAGCGCCACGACATCGTAGGGGTCGCGCCGCTCATCGCAGACATCACTTTCGACGCCCTGCTCGGTGACAAGGCGTTCGACGCCGATTGGCTGCGTGCGGACCTCGATGACCGTGGCGCCGTCGCCGTCATCCCACCCAAATCCAACCGCAATACGATCATCGCCTATGACAAGGCCATGTATCGCTGGCGCCACCTGATCGAGAACTTCTTCGCCAAGCTGAAGGAGTTCCGAGCCATCGCCACCCGCTACGACAAGACCGACGAAAGCTTCCATGCCAACATCAGCCTCGCAGCCACCATCATCGCAACGAGGTAATTGTCAACAGACCCTAGTATTTTGTCAGTCATCAAGTGATGGGTAGAGGCTTCGGAGTTTGGTGCGGGCCTGGCCGGTGGTGAAGTGCCAGTTGACCTTGGCTTGCCCGGCGTTGCGCTGGTCCTCCCATTGCGCGACGTGGCGGCGGAGCGTCTCGTGCTGGGCGATGCGGCGAGCGAGGCATTGCCGCGCTAACGCGCTGAACTCGATTTCGGCCATGTTCAGCCACGATCCATGCTTGGGCGTGTGGTGGAGTTCAATGCGCTCGGCCAGGCGCCTGGCCTCCTCGGGCGGGAACGCCTCGTAGAGGCTGGCGAGCGAGTGAGTGTTGAGCTGGTCCATGACCAGCACCACGCGCTCGGCGTCATGGTATGGCCCCTCGAGCAGGTCGCGCACGAAGCTGGCCCAGTCGCCGCGGCGGCGGTGCTCGGTCACGGCCACATGCCGCCAGCCGGCGAGCGGCTCAGTGGCGAGGAACAGGCTGGCCACGCCGTTGCGAACATAGACGTGGTCGAAGCGTTCAACCGCGCCAGGCCGTGTCGGCAGGGGTTCGCGCGTTTCGCCGACCAGTTGCTTGAAAGTCTCGTCGAGGCAGACCACCGGCCGCTTCGCGTCGTAGGGACGGCTGTAGACCTCCAGCACGTCTTCCATGTGGAAGACGAACTCCGCCGAGTGCTTCGGCGGGATGCACCACATCCGCCTCAGGTGCGGCTTGAGGGCGTTTTTTTGAGCGTCTGGCGCACCGTTTCGTGCGAGAGCGCGTCGGTGTGCTGCAACTCGACCATGCGCCGCGCCAGCAGGCGCAAGGTCCAGCGCCCGCACCCTTGCGGCGGCGCGGAGCAGGCCAGCGCAATGAGGTGCGCCTCCTGCGCGCCGTCGAGCGCGCGCGTATAGACCCGCTTACCCCCGCGATACGGGCTCAGCGCGGCTGCCAGGCCCTCCTCCACGAAGCGCCGCCGCACCCGCTCTATCGTGGCCACCCCGATCCCGACCGCCTCCGCGGTCCGCTCGTCCGTCCACGCCGGGCCACCCTCCGCCGCGTCGGCCTTGAGCAGCATCTGAGCGTGCTTGAGCTTGCGAACATCCGCCTTGCCACGCGACAACAGCGCCGCGAGCTCCTCGCGCTCCATCACTGTCAGTGTCACCCGATACTTCTTCATCGCACGCCTCCGGCCATGGCTTCACCGCCAAAGCCAGAACGCACGGCCCCTCAAATCAGCTATGACGGAGCACTAGTGGGTCGGCTGCCTCGAACTGTGGCATACTGGCACGGTGCTGAATGGCGAGGCGACCGATGTCACGACGACAGAAGGATCCGCTACGCGCATTGAGTGAGGAGGAGCGGAGGACGTTATCGCAGCTGAGCCAGTCACGCCGGGCGCCTGCTGCGCAGGTAGCCCGCGCACGAGCATTGCTGGCGGTTGCCGAAGGGCAAAGCTACACGACGGCAGCGCAGCTTGCGGGGCGCCGCACCGGCGATACCGTTGCGCGCTGGGTGGCGCGGTTCAACGGCGACGGACTGGCGGCGGTGATGCCGCGCCATGGCGGGGGCCATCCGGTGCGCTACGGCGAGGTCGAGAAGCGGCGGATCCTGGCCGTGGTCGCCCGCCCTCCGGATCGGGCGCGGGATGGCACGGCGACATGGTCGCTGAGCACGCTGCAAGCCGCGCTGCGCCGGGGGGCGGATGGTCTGCCCCGCATCAGCACCGACACGATCGGCCGCACCCTGCATGAGGCGGGCTTCGGCTGGCAGAAGAGCCGAACCTGGTGCGAAACCGGGGCGGTCGTGCGCAAGCGCAAACGGGGTGGTCCAGTCACCGTCATCGATCCGGATGCGGCGGCAAAAAGGGGCTGATCGAGCGGGCCTACACGCTCGGCGCCTCACGCGGTCTGGCAGTTTGGTGCGAAGACGAGGCCGGACCCTTCCAGGCGGTGCCGCATCCCGGCAGGTCCTGGCAGCCGCACGGCCGTCCTGCCACCCAGCCGCATGAGTATATCCGGGGCGGCACCTGCAAGCTCCTGACCCTGTTCCATCCGGCAACTGGTCAGGTGCATATCCAGCCGGTTAGCCGGTGCACGAACCAGGTTCTGCATGGCTGGCTCAAAGAAAGCCTGACCGCGATCATGGCGGCGCTGCCTGCACCGACGCAGGCGGTCAATGTCGCCGCACTCCGTGCCGCGTGGCAGACCTGGCAGAACGGACTGGCGGAACGCTTCACCTTGCCCGAGCATCTGCCGCCACTGCGCCTGCTGCTCGTGTGGGATAATCTCACCGGCCACAAAAGCGCCGAGATGGTCGTCTGGCTATGCCAGCACGGCATCATGCCGCTCTACACCCCGCTCGGCGGCAGCTGGCTCAATATGGCCGAATCGATCCAGCGCATCCTCAAGCGCCGTGCGCTGGAAGAGCAGCATCCACACAGTCCTGCCGAGATCGGCGCCTGGTTCGAGCAGACCGCGTGGGCCTGGAACCAACAGCCCACGCCCTTCACCTGGCACGGCCGGCGTTGGCAACGTCGGCGCCATCGCAGCACCGACGGACATCCAATCGGCGGCTCCGCCGCTCGTTGCCAGCATCTCTTATCCCGCCCTCAACCCCATGGACAGGAACGGCAGAGTTCAAGGCAGCTGACCCACTAGTGGGTCGGCTGCCTCGAACTGTGGCATACTGGCACGGTGCTGAATGGCGAGGCGACCGATGTCACGACGACAGAAGGATCCGCTACGCGCATTGAGTGAGGAGGAGCGGAGGACGTTATCGCAGCTGAGCCAGTCACGCCGGGCGCCTGCTGCGCAGGTAGCCCGCGCACGAGCATTGCTGGCGGTTGCCGAAGGGCAAAGCTACACGACGGCAGCGCAGCTTGCGGGGCGCCGCACCGGCGATACCGTTGCGCGCTGGGTGGCGCGGTTCAACGGCGACGGACTGGCGGCGGTGATGCCGCGCCATGGCGGGGGCCATCCGGTGCGCTACGGCGAGGTCGAGAAGCGGCGGATCCTGGCCGTGGTCGCCCGCCCTCCGGATCGGGCGCGGGATGGCACGGCGACATGGTCGCTGAGCACGCTGCAAGCCGCGCTGCGCCGGGGGGCGGATGGTCTGCCCCGCATCAGCACCGACACGATCGGCCGCACCCTGCATGAGGCGGGCTTCGGCTGGCAGAAGAGCCGAACCTGGTGCGAAACCGGGGCGGTCGTGCGCAAGCGCAAACGGGGTGGTCCAGTCACCGTCATCGATCCGGATGCGGCGGCAAAAAGGGGCTGATCGAGCGGGCCTACACGCTCGGCGCCTCACGCGGTCTGGCAGTTTGGTGCGAAGACGAGGCCGGACCCTTCCAGGCGGTGCCGCATCCCGGCAGGTCCTGGCAGCCGCACGGCCGTCCTGCCACCCAGCCGCATGAGTATATCCGGGGCGGCACCTGCAAGCTCCTGACCCTGTTCCATCCGGCAACTGGTCAGGTGCATATCCAGCCGGTCAGCCGGTGCACGAACCAGGTTCTGCATGGCTGGCTCAAAGAAAGCCTGACCGCGATCGTGGCGGCGCTGCCTGCACCGACGCAGGCGGTCAATGTCGCCGCACTCCGTGCCGCGTGGCAGACCTGGCAGAACGGACTGGCGGAACGCTTCACCTTGCCCGAGCATCTGCCGCCACTGCGCCTGCTGCTCGTGTGGGATAATCTCACCGGCCACAAAAGCGCCGAGATGGTCGTCTGGCTATGCCAGCACGGCATCATGCCGCTCTACACCCCGCTCGGCGGCAGCTGGCTCAATATGGCCGAATCGATCCAGCGCATCCTCAAGCGCCGTGCGCTGGAAGAGCAGCATCCACACAGTCCTGCCGAGATCGGCGCCTGGTTCGAGCAGACCGCGTGGGCCTGGAACCAACAGCCCACGCCCTTCACCTGGCACGGCCGGCGTTGGCAACGTCGGCGCCATCGCAGCACCGACGGACATCCAATCGGCGGCTCCGCCGCTCGTTGCCAGCATCTCTTATCCCGCCCTCAACCCCATGGACAGGAACGGCAGAGTTCAAGGCAGCTGACCCACTAGTACGGTTCTTCTATGTCAGTCGCTTGTCGAAAACCTGCTGGCGGCTTTTCTGTATGGTGGTTTGATGATGGACGACCTACCCCAACGAATTCAATTCAAGGAGACGCTGAAACACTGCCAAGAACGTAGCGTGATTAATGATAGGGATTGCAGGGAGCTTGAAAGGCTTATGGGACTTCGCAACCCTCTGAGCCATTTCCGCAATCTCCATGACCCGCACAATCTTGAGCGCCGCGCCATGACGGGCGGGTCCCATCCCGATGAATTGCTCAGTCAAGATGCATGGTTTGCGATCGGGTTGATCGTCCGCATCCTCTCAAAGCCCGCGTTCCGAGTAGGATGAGCACTGTTACCTTCGGCGACGCGTCCAGACCGAGGACCACCTTAAAGATCGCCCGGATTGCGCCATCCGGCCCGGCCCGCTATATCCGCCGGCTCGTTCGCGCGCCCGGGCCTTGAAGGGCATGCCCGGCCGCGACGCCCGCCCACGCGGGCCGCAGGCAAGAAGGAGAATGAAATGCCCAAGATGAAGACCAAGTCCTCGGTCAAGAAGCGATTCAAGATTACCGCGACCGGCAAGGTGAAGGCCGGGCCCGGCGGCAAGCGGCACAACCTCTCCGCCCGCACGCAGAAATCCAAGCGCAGTAACCGGCGGATGCAGACGCTGACGCCGATGGATGCGCGCACCATCAAGCAATGGGCGCCCTACGGGCTGGACTGAGGAGGAACAAGTATGGCTCGCGTCAAGCGCGGCGTCACCACGCACGCACGGCACAAGAAAGTCCTGGCGCAGTCCAAGGGCTTCGTCGGCCGGTCATCGACCAACTATCGCAGCGCGCTGGAGCGGCTGGAGAAGTCGCTGCAGTACGCCTACCGCGACCGGCGCAACAAGAAGCGCGATTTCCGGGGCCTATGGATCCAGCGCATCAATGCCGCGGTGCGCGAGCACGGGCTGACCTACAGCCGCTTCATCGACGGGCTGAACAAGGCCGGTATCGAGATCGACCGCAAGGTGCTCGCCGCCATCGCCTATGACGACGCGGCGAGCTTCGCGGAGATCGTGCGCAAGGCGCAGGCGGCACTGGGATAAACTCGGCGCGCAGCGCCTCACTCCCAGCCCGAGAGGTCAGGCTTGAAGGTAAGGCTTTACTGCCTTACCTTTGGCCAAGCCTCTCGGAGGATGCCATGCAGAGCACGCTCAAGGTGACCGCCAAGGGTCAGGTGACGCTTCGGAAGGAGGTGCTCGACCATCTTGGCGTCGCGCCGGGCGACAGGATCGTGGTCGATTTCCTGCCCGCGGGCCGAGCCGAGGTGCGGGCGGAGCGTTCGCCAGCCTCTATCGAGGATTTCGTCGGTTGCTTGCATCGCCCCGATACTCCTGGCCTGTCGTTGGCGGAGATCGGGGAGATCACGAGGCAAGGCTGGGCGGGCCAGTGAGAATCACCGCGGATACGAATGTCCTGTTGCGGGCGGCCGTCGCCGACGACGCCGCTCAGGCCCGTCTCGCGGGGACGGCTCTTCAGGATGCGGAATTGATCGCGGTGACAATCCCGGCGCTCTGCGAGTTTGTGTGGGTGCTGCGGCGCGGGTACAAGTTTGATACTGCTGCAATCATAACCGCCCTGCGCCGACTGCTTGATGCTACCACGGTCAAGGCGGACCGCCCTGCGATCGAGGCCGGCATCGCGGCGCTTGCGGCAGGGGGCGACTTCGCCGATGGGTGCATCGCCTTTGACGGCCGCCGTCTCGGCGGGCTCATCTTCACGAGTTTCGATCAGCAAGCGGTCACGCTGGTCAAGGCAAGCGGTGGTGAAGCGCGCCTGCTGGAGAATCGGGAGTAAGAGCGGCGCCCATGACCGACGACCTGCTTGCCCTGCGGACCGAAACCGAAGCCGCGCTCGCCGCCGCCGCTGATCTGCGCGCGCTGGATGCGGTGCGCGTCGGCGTGCTCGGGCGCAACGGGCGGCTGACCACCCTGCTCAAGGAACTCGGCAAGGCCCCGCCCGACCAGCGCCGGGCGCGCGGGGCGGCGTTGAATGAGATCAAGGACGCGCTCACCGAAGCCATCGAATCCCGGCGCATCGCTCTGGAAAGGGCCGAGTTGAATGCGCGCCTCGCGGCCGAGCGCATCGACCCGACCCTGCCGCCGCGCCCGCGGCCCGCCGGGCTGATCCACCCTATCAGCCGCACCATGGAGGAGATGGCCGCAATCTTCGGCACCATGGGCTTCGAGGTCGCCGAAGGCCCCGATGTGGAGACCGACTGGCATAATTTCGGCGCCCTCAACATCCCCTCGCACCATCCGGCGCGCGACGACCAGGACACGTTCTACCTGCACGCCCAGAACGAGCAGGCGCCGCCGGTGCTGCGCACCCACACCTCGCCGGTGCAGGTGCGCGCGATGCTGGAACGCACGCTGCCGTTCCGCGTCATCGTGCCCGGCCGCACCTACCGCGCCGACCATGACGCGACGCACTCGCCGATGTTCCACCAGTGCGAGGGTTTGGTGCTCGACCGCGACATAACACTCGGGCATCTCAAGGGCTGCCTGATCGATTTCCTGCGCGCCTTCTTCGGCATCGCCGACCTGCCCGTGCGATTCCGCGCCAGCTACTTCCCGTTCACCGAACCCAGCATGGAGGTCGATATCGGCTGGGACCGTCGCTCGGGCGAGCTGGGCTCGGGAGACGATTGGCTTGAGATCCTGGGCAGCGGCATGGTGCATCCGCGCGTGCTCGCCAATTGCGGCATCGACCCGCGCGAGTGGCAGGGCTTTGCCTTCGGCATGGGCGTGGAGCGCGTCACCATGCTGAAACACGGCATCCCCGACCTGCGCCCGTTCTTCGAATCCGACATACGCTGGCTGCGCCATTACGGGTTCAACCCGCTCGCCCCGGCGATGCTGCACGAGGGGGCTGAGCGGTGAAGCTCACCCTCTCCTGGCTGCGGACGCATCTCGACACGGACGCGAGCATCGAGCAGATCGGCGCGACCCTGACGCGCATCGGCTTGGAGGTGGAAGGCATCGCCGACCGCGGCGCGGCGCTCGCGCCATTCCGCATCGCGCGCGTGATCGAGGCGGCGCCGCACCCCAACGCCGACCGGCTGCGCGCGTGCCTCGTTGATACGGGCGAGGCTGTCGTCTCCGTGGTCTGCGGCGCGCCGAACGCGCGCAGCGGGATGAAAGCGGTGTTCGCACCTCCCGGCAGCATCATCCCCGAAACCGGAATTGTGCTGAAGGCGAGCGAGATCCGCGGCGTGAGTAGCGCCGGGATGCTGCTGTCCGCGCGCGAGATGGGCTTGGGCGAGGACCATTCCGGTATCGTCGATCTGCCCGAGGACGCGCCGGTGGGGCAGCCCTATGCCGCCTGGGCGGGGCTCGACGATCCGCTGATCGAGGTCAGCGTCACGCCGAACCGGGGCGACTGTTTCTCGGTGCGCGGCATCGCCCGCGACCTCGCGGCCGCCGACCTCGGGACGCTGAAGCCGTTTGCGCCCGCGCCGGTGCCAACGGAGTGCGACGGCGGGCTGCGCTGGCGCATCGACTGGCCGGAGGCGTGCCCGTGGATTCTCGGCCGCACCATCCGCAAGATCCGCAATCGCCCCAGCCCAGCCTGGCTGGCCGAGCGCCTGACCTCGATCGGCCTGCGCCCGATCAACGCGCTGGTCGATGTCACCAATTTCTTCACCGTCGATCTTGGCCGTCCGCTGCATGTGTTCGACGAGGACAAGGTGGCGGGAGACATGCTGGTGCTGCGCCGCGGCGCCGGCGAGACCTTCCGTGCCCTGAACGGCAAGGACTACGCCCTAACGGCGGAGGACTGCGCCATCGCCGATGCCGCCGGCGTGCAGTCCATGGCCGGCGTGGTCGGCGGCGAGGCGACGGGGTGCGACGAAGGCACGCGATCCGTCTTCATCGAATGCGCATTGTTCGACCCGGTGCGGGTCGCGCTCACCGGAAGGCGTCATCAGGTCGTCTCCGATGCGCGCCAGCGCTTCGAGCGGGGCATCGACCCGGCGCTGATGCCGGACGCGATCGAGGCGGCGACCCGCATGATCCTCGATCTCTGCGGCGGCGAGCCGGGGCCGGTCGTCGCGGCCGGCCAGCCGCCAGGCTGGCAGCGCGACGCGACGATGCGCTTCGAGCGTCTGGCCGGATTGGGCGGGGCTGACATTCCGGCCGACGAGGCGGTGGACGCGCTGGAACGGCTGGGATTTGAGATGCGCGCCCGTGACGCCGCGCGCGTGACGGTTTCCGTTCCCTCCTGGCGCAACGACATCGCCGCCGGCGTGGCGCTGGACCAGGGCCGGGAGCTCGATTCCGCGATTGCGGCCCGTGCCGCCGAGGGCTGCGCGATCATTGAGCCCGAGTGCGACCTGATCGAGGAGGTGCTCCGTCTGCGCGGCCTCGATGCGATCCCGCCCGTCTCCTTGCCGCGCGCCGCCCCCGTGCCGCTGCCGACGCTCACGCCGCGCCAGACGCGGGCAGCCCTGGCGCGGCGCATCCTGGCGGCGCAGGGCCTCGCGGAATGCGTGACTTTCAGCTTCATGGAAGCAGGCGTCGCCGCCCTGTTCGGCGACACGCCCCCGGCGCTGCGCCTCAACAACCCGATCGCCGCCGACCTCGACCAGCTCCGCCCCACCCCGGTCGCCACCCTGGCGCTGGCGGCGCAGCGCAACGCCGCGCGCGGCTGGGCGGATGTGGAGCTATTCGAGGTCGGGCCCGGATTCGTCCCCGATGGACAGCGCCAGATGGCGGCCGGGCTGCGCGCCGGGACGACCCCGCGAAGCTGGATCGAGCCGGCGCGGGACGTGGATGCGATGGACGCCAAGGCCGATCTCTACGCCACGCTGGAGGCGCTCGGCGTGCCGATGGCGGCATTGACGGTGACGACGGACGCACCCGGCTTCTACCATCCGGGCCGGTCGGGTGTGGTCCGCCAGGGCCCCAGGACGGTGCTCGGCACCTTCGGCGCCCTGCACCCGGCCGTGCTGGGCGCGATCGACCTCGGGCAGGCCTGCGCGTTCGAGCTGTTCCTGGATGCAATCCCAGAGCCCAAGCGGCGCAAGCGCGCCGCGCCGGACCTGCCCCCGTTCCAGCCGATCCGCCGCGACTTCGCCTTCCTGGTCGATGCCGACGTGCCGGCCGAGGCGGTGCTGCGCGCCGCGCGGGGCGCCGAGCGGACGTTGGTCGCGGACGTCACTCTGTTCGACGTTTACGAGGGCGAGAAGCTGCCAAAAGGCAAGAAGTCGCTGGCGATCGAGATCGTCTTTCAGCCGTGCGAGCGTACGCTGACCGATGCCGAGATCGAGGCGGCTTCCCAGAAGGTGATCGCGGCGGTCGCGAAGGCGAGCGGAGCGACGCTGCGCTGAGCGGATTGTCCGCGCCGGCCCGCGCGGCTAGCGTTCAGGCATGCAATCGAGTGCGGTGGGTCATGCTGCGCGAGGAACTCGTCTTCGTTGCCACCTGCGACATCTCCGGCCATGTCCGCGGCAAGGGGTTCCCGGCACGAGACATCGAGGCACGCCGCAGAAAGGGCATCGGCTGGACGCACAGCAACCTCATGATGTCCGCCTTCGGCCCGATCTGGGAGACCCCGTTCGGCACCTCCGGCGACCTGATGATTGTCCCGGATGCCGGGGTCGAGGTGCGCGTCGATTTCCAGGACGGCTCCGTGCCCGAGCATTTCTTCCTGGGTGACATCCGCACCACGGACGGGGCGGCCTGGGAGTGCTGCCCGCGCGAGTTCCTGCGTCGCGCCGTGGCTGCGCTGGACCAGGCGGGCGGAGTCTCGCTGACCGCCGCCTTCGAGCAGGAATTCGTCTATACCGGCACCGACGATCGCCCGGGCGATGCCTATAGCCTGGGGGCCTTCCGCCGTCAGGGCAGCTTCGGCGCAAGCTTTATCGCTGCGCTGCGCACGGCCGGGGTCGTGCCGAACTCGTTCCTCGCCGAATACGGCGCCCGGCAGTTCGAGGTCACGGTCGCCCCCGCCCCGGCGGTCGCCGCCGCCGACCACGCGGTCGTGGCGCGGGAGATGGCCCGCGCGACCGCGCATCGGCTGGGCGCGCACGCGGTGTTCTCGCCCATGCCGGCGCCCGAGGGGGTGGGCAACGGCGTGCATATCCACATGAGCCTCAACGACGGCTCCGGCGCGCCGATCACCCATGCGCCCGACCAGCCGATGGGCCTCAGCCCGCTCGCCCAGCATTTCTGCGCCGGCATCCTGGAACATCTGCCGGCGATCTGCGCGGTGACGGCGCCCGCGCCGGTTTCCTACCTGCGCCTCACGCCCAATCGCTGGGCGCCGACCGCGATCGACATCCATGTCCAGGACCGCGGCGCCGCCCTGCGTGTCTGTCCGGTCTTCGCCGCTTCCGGCCCGGCCGAGACCGCCCGCCAGTTCAACGTGGAGTTCCGCGTCGCCGACGCCGCCGCCAGCCCGTACCTCGCCCTGGGCGCGGTGCTGTTCGCCGGGGCGGACGGGATCAGCCGCGCGCTTCCGCTGCGCGCGCCGGCCGGAACGCCGGCCCGGCTGCCGCGCCGGCTTGCCGAGGCGCTCGACCATCTGGCCGCGAGCGAGGCGGCGCGACGCTGGTTCGGACCGGTCCTGCTGGACGCCTATCTCTGCTACAAGCGCACCGAGGCGGAGCGCGCGAAGGGTCTCGATCCTGCCGAGCTCTGCGCCCGCTACGCCGAGATCTACTGAGACGCCGCGATCAGCGCCAGCGCCGCCTCGGTATCCAGCATCCGGCAATAGCCGCGGAAGCAATCGAGCGCCGCGCGGTGCCGCGCCTCCGTCTCGGCCATGCATGCGTCATGCACGCAGGTGACGTAGTAGCCGCGATCGGCCCCGTCCTTGACCGTATGGTCGATGCACTGATCGGTCAGGAAACCCGCGACGAACAAATCCTCGATCCCGATATTGCGCAGCACATAGTCAAGATTGGTGGAGTTGAAGACCGAGGACGAGGTCTTGGCCAGCACGATCTCGTTGCCCTCCGGCGCCACCTCTTGCAGGACTTGCGCCTCCCACGACCCCTTGGCGAAGAAGAAGCCGGACAGCTTGTAATCGAGGCTCCGGTCGCGTCCGTCGGCGGTCAGGTTCTCGATCACCGTGTAGATCACTTCGACCTTCGCCGCGCGGCAGGCACCCATCAGGCGGCGCAGGTTGGGGATCACCCGCCCGGTTGCCGCTGCATGGAATTCCGGCCGGCGCTCTGCGTCCTTCGGCCCGAGCGTGCCGTTCTGCACATCAACCACCAGCAGGGCGGCGCGGCCTGGCACCACCGGCCGGTCGCGGGTCATCAGGGGATCATGCCGCACTCCGCTGCCCATCGCTGGCTCCCGAGGCTGACATAGGGGGCGTTTCTCTCTATCAGTGCGCGAGCGGCAACGCCCGCGATTCCGCCCGGCGTAGCCCTTGAGCGAGTTCCATGACCGACACCCCGATCGACCATATCCGCAATTTCGCGATCATCGCCCATATCGACCACGGCAAGTCCACTCTCGCCGACCGGCTGATCCAGGCCTGCGGCGCGCTGTCGGATCGCGAGATGACCAACCAGGTTCTCGACAACATGGAGCTGGAGCGCGAGCGGGGCATCACCATCAAGGCGCAGACCGTCCGCCTCGCGTACAAGGCGCATAATGGGCAGGTCTATGAGCTGAACCTGATGGACACGCCGGGCCATGTCGACTTCGCCTACGAGGTGAGCCGCAGCCTCGCCGCCTGCGAGGGCAGCCTGCTGGTGGTCGACGCGAGCCAGGGGGTGGAGGCGCAGACGCTCGCCAACGTCTATCAGGCGCTCGACGCCGGCCACGAGATCGTGCCCGTGCTCAACAAGATCGACCTTCCCGCCGCCGAGCCCGAGCGGGTGAAGCAGCAGATCGAGGACGTGATCGGGCTCGACGCCTCCGACGCGGTCGAGATCAGCGCCAAGACCGGTCTCAACATCGAAGGCGTGCTGGAGGCGCTGGTCACTCGGCTGCCGGCTCCCCGCGGGGACGGCGCGGCGCCCTTGAAGGCACTGCTGGTCGATAGCTGGGTACGACCAGTATCTCGGCGTGGTGATCCTGGTCCGGGTCAAGGATGGCAGGCTGAAGCGGGGCCAGAAGATCCGCATGATGTCCACCGGCGCGGTCCATGGCGTCGAGCAGGTGGGCGTGTTCAGCCCCAAGATGGTGCCGATGGACGATCTCGGTCCGGGGGAGATCGGCTACATCACCGCGGCGATCAAGACGGTCGCGGATTGCCGGATCGGCGACACCATCACCGACGACCGCGTGCCGACCGCCGCGCCGCTGCCCGGCTTCAAGCCCTCGGTGCCGGTGGTGTGGTGCGGGCTCTATCCGGTGGACGCCGATGATTTCGAGAAGCTGCGCGACAGCCTGGCCAAGCTGCGGTTGAATGATGCGAGCTTCCACTACGAGCCGGAGACCTCGGCCGCGCTCGGCTTCGGCTTCCGCTGCGGGTTCCTCGGCCTGCTGCACCTCGAGATCATCCAGGAGCGGCTGGCGCGCGAGTTCGACCTCGATCTGATCGCGACCGCGCCCTCGGTGGTCTACCGCCTGTTCCGCACTAACGGACAGATGCAGGAGCTGCACAACCCGGCCGACATGCCGGATGGCAGCGTGATCGATCATATCGAGGAGCCGTGGATCCGCGCCACCATCATGGTGCCGGACGATTACCTGGGCGCGGTCCTGCATCTCTGTAACGACCGGCGGGGCGAGCAGGTGGACCTGACCTATGTCGGCAACCGCGCGATGGCGGTCTATCGTTTGCCACTGAACGAAGTGGTGTTCGACTTCTACGACCGCCTGAAATCCGTCAGCCGCGGTTATGCGAGCTTTGATTATCAAATGGACGGCTACGCGGCGGGCGATCTGGTGCGGATCTCCATCCTGGTGAACAACGATCCGGTGGACGCGCTGAGCTTCATCGCGCACCGCACCCTGGCCGAGGCGCGCGGCCGGGCGATCTGCGGCAAGCTGAAGGAGCTGATTCCGCGCCAGTTGTTCAAGATCGCCATCCAGGCGGCGATCGGCGGGCGGGTGATCGCGCGCGAGACGATCAGCGCGCTGTCGAAAGACGTGACCGCGAAATGCTACGGCGGCGACATCAGCCGCAAGCGCAAGCTGCTCGACAAGCAGAAAGAAGGCAAGAAGCGGATGCGCCAGTTCGGCAAGGTCGAGATCCCGCAATCGGCCTTCCTGGCGGCGCTGAAGATGGACGCCTGATCGGCTTCCAAACCGCCGCGGCTGTGACCCGCGTCACAGCGCCCCGCGTCGTGGCGAGCCATTATCGGGGTGTCAGAAGGGCCGGGCAGATGACCCGAGCACCGGACACACGGGAACAGGAGCTCGCCATGAAGTCAGCACTCTTCGCCCTTGCCGCGCTGCTGAGCGTCGCGATCGGCACCGCCACCCTGTCGCCGGCCTCCGCTGAGGTGAACACGGCGCCCTACTCCAACAACACCGGGGGCGGCGCCGGCTGAGGTTCCGCTGCTGCCCTCCATCAATCAGGAGGAGACAGGTGGCAACTATGCTGGTCGCGGTCGCCGCCTTGCTGATCGCGGTGCTTGGCGCCGCCGTCATCGGTCCGACCCGAAGCGGAAACGAAACGCCTCGGAACAATTGAACTGCCACGGCAAGCCGGCCTCGAATCCCTGCATCCGAGGCCGGCTTGGTACGCGGCCCATCCGTTCGGTCAGGGGACCGGGCACACGCCCAGGGCGTTCTCCCCAGGATGGTGCTCGGCGGACGGGCCAAGCTGGATCGTTGCGAAGGAGGGCTGGTCGGTCTGTGGAAACGGCGTATCTCCGGCGGGGAAGCAGTTCGACGCCAGCAGGAAAGCCGTCACATCGGCATACTGCTCGGGGGTTAGCTGGCCGCCAGCGTTCAGCGGCATCATGGTGAACACAAGATAGCGGATCACCTCCAGCGTCCAGTCGTTGTTCTTCGCCGTGGCCAGGAAATCGGTTCCAGCCACGGACGGCGCGGCGGTGCCGTGCAGGTTCGCGCCGTGACACGCGACGCAGAACTTTCCATAGACCTGCTTGCCGGCCTGCGCCTGTGCCTCGGTGTACAGCGCCGGGCGCGGAGCTTGCGCCGATGTGGATTGGGTGCTGGTCGCGGCCGTATTCGGCGCGACAGACGGTGGGACGCTGGCCGGTGACGGGCGGTGCGGTGAGCTTGCCGTGGAAGAAGCTTCGGGCGTTCCGCCCCCGCCGGCCGGACTTGCCGCGCCAGCGCCCGCGGCAGACATCGCCTCCGCAACGCCGCAGAGCTTGGCAACCGCCGCGGCCGCTTGGGTGTGCATCAGGACGATGCCATTCCGCACACTCACATCCGTCCCCGCCATGTTCCGCGGCAGCTCCGCCGCGCCCGATTCGGCCGGCAGCGCGATAAAGGCGAGATAGCCGTCGCGGGTTCCCCATGCCGGCGCCTCGGGCGGAGCCGCGCAGCCATCCACCTGCCGTGCCTCGGCGGGCACGCCCAGCGTGGTCGTGGCGAGCGCGCCTTCCAGCCCGCCAAACACCCCCAACTCGGTCGGGCGGCCTTTCGCGACCTCCAGGTCGATGAGCGCCTGCGAGGCCTCGATCTGGAACTGGTTCAGCTCGCGCGCGGTCTTGGCGGATTGCAGCCGGCCGACGGCCGCGCTCATGTTCACCTCGGCACTGCGCAGGGGTGCTACCCAAGGCTGCGACGTGGAAGTGGCGAGCAACTCCTCGATCCGCCTGACCCCGCCCGGCGCCCCGTCTTGCGTGCCCGCCAGCGCCTCGATCGCGCGCTGGGCGGCGGCGCGATAGAAGGCTGGGTCGGTGGAATAGCTGTCCTCCGCCGTCACGATGGCACTAATCGCGGCCTGCAGATCGGCCAGCGCCGCCAGTGCGGCCTGGTGCGCATCGGCCGGCGGCACGGGTCCTGGTCGCGCGGCCAAGGTGGCAGTGGAACAGGCCAGCGGCACGCAGGCGATGAGCGAAGCCAGCCCGATCGATCGGGCCGACTCCGCAAGTGAGGCAACCGGACGCGGCATTCGGTGCCCTTACTGAACCGTGTAGGCGGTGATCACGGCGCCATGCGCCTGCGTGGTCAGCTCCGGCACCTTCTGGTTACCCGCCTGGCCCGAGCCCACCGCCACGTACTCCTTGCCGTCCAGCTCGTAGGAGATCGGCGGGGCGATGATGGCCGAGCCGGTATCGGCGTGCCACAACTCCTTGCCCGTCTTCGTGTCGAAGGCGTCGAAATTGCCACCCAACTCGCCAGTGAACACCACGCCGGTCTGCGTGACCAGCGCGCCGCCCGCTTCCGGCAGGTCGAAGTGATGTCGCCAGTTGAACACCCCGGTATCAATGCTGACCGCGTTCATGTCGCCGGTGTTTGGCCCGACGAAGGTCGGAAACACGCCGCCGAGATAGAACTGGCCCGAGATGTACAGCGCCTGCTGGGTGGACTTCCAAAACCCGCACTCGTTTATGCTCGGCACGAAGAAGGTATTGGTGCCGGGATCGTATGCGCCGCCATTGTCCTCGATGCCGCCATTGGTGTTGGGGCAGGCGACGTTGCCGGTCAGCGTCGGCTCGACGTCCTGGTTATGCTGGAAGCTGACGGTAGTGCGGTTGACCAGCTTGCCGGTATTGCGGTCCAGCACCCAGAAATTGCCGGCCTTGTCGCCGGCCGCCACCAGATCGCGGGACTGTCCGTCCACCTTGCCTTGGAACAGCACTGGCGGCATCGCCGGGTCCCAGTCATGCGTATCGTGCGGAATGAACTGGTAGTGCCACTTCAGCTTCGGCGAACTGCCGGAGATGTCGAGCGCCACGATCGAATCGGTATAGAGGTTTTCGCCTTGCCGCACCGTGCCGAGGAAATCGGGTTGCGGGTTGCCGAGATCCAGGTACAGCGTCTGCGATTGCGGGTCGATCGCCACGCCGCCCCACACCGCCCCGCCGCCGCGCTTCCAGGAATCGCCGCTCCAGGTGTTGTTGCCCGGCTGGCCGGGGCCAGGGACCGCCTCCCATTCCCAGAGACGGTGGCCATCCTTGGCATCGAAGGCTGTGATGTAGCCGACCCCGCCCCAGTCGCCGTTGGACACGCCCAGTAGCAGCATGTCTTGACCGCTGGCGCTGTGATAGGGCACAGGCGCCATCGTGTAGAACGAGTTCTTAGTGTCATGCACGCCGACCACGTCCCAGACCTTCTTGCCGGTCTCGGCGTTCAGCGCGATCAGGTGTCCGTCCAGCGTGCCGATATACACGTTGCCGTCCATCAGCCCGACGCCGCGGTTGGCGGCGAAGGCGATGACATGCGGGCTGTAGGAGAATTCCCATTTCTGCTTCCCGGTCGCGGCATCCAGCGCATAGACGTGGTCGTGCGCGGAGGTCACGTACATCGTGCCATGCCAGACGATGGGCGAGGTCTCGATCGGGCCGTCGTCGCTCATCTGGAATTTCCACGCCGTTTGCAGCTTGCCCGCATTTTCCGGGGTGATTTCGGTGGAGGTGACGTAGCGGTTGCCGGTGTAGCTCTTCGCCGGAAGGATCCAGTTCGCCTTGTCGTTGGCAGCATCGGCGTAGTCGCTCGGCGTCGGGGCGCCCGAGCTGGAGGCAGCCGAGCTGGACGCAGCCGAACTGGAGGCAGGAGCGCCGCTGGAGCTTTGTGACGCGCCTTGGGATCCGCCTGGTGCGCTCGGGTTCGGCGATATCTCGTTCGACAGTGGAGATTTCTGTGCGAAAGCCGTCGGCGCTGCGAGGCAGGCGGCCGCGAGGCCGACCGTCATCAGCGCGGAACGGGCGGCGCCCGCCAACAACCGGCTGCGGAATCCCATGACGTTTCCCCTTTTGGACAAAGTCCCGGCCTTCTCGCCGGCCACTCCGAAACACGGCACGCTTGGTCAGCGCCGTCAAGATTGCCAGGCTCGAGTAGTGCCGCTCCCTGTCCCGGTCGTGCAGGGCTCGGCTCACCGCACCGCGGCACTGAACCACGTCATCAGGCTCACACGCTGACGCGAGCTGGTATCATACACGGTCCAGCTCGTGACCTTCTCGCGGCGCGGGGCATGCACGGCCGCCGCGGCACGGCGATCGAGGCACAGGCGCGCCGTGCTGCGCGCCCCGCTGGTCGCCACCCCGATGGCGCGGTCCGACGTGCCGCATTGGTCCTTCAGCCAGCCTCACCATGTCCTGAGCCCGCCCGCGGACCACGCGATCCATGAGAATGGACGCCTTGGCGAGGCGCTTGCTATACGCATGCTTCCTGGAGGGATGGCCGAGCGGCTTAAGGCGCACGCTTGGAAAGCGTGTGTACGTTAACGCGTACCGTGGGTTCGAATCCCACTCCCTCCGCCATCGTAACAATATCCACCTAAAGCACTGATTTTTTCTAGGAAAATTAAGTTCTGCAGCCGGACTGCCCCCACTGATGCCCACACTGATTTGACCGCACCGGAACGGGCTTTGCTCGCCACGAACACGGGGACATGCAAGCTTAGCGTCTCCTTGGCTCCAATCGTATGAGATACTTTCGAGCCCGTGAACTCGGGTAAAATTCAGAGTTTCGGCTTCAAACTCGCCACCCGTCTTGATCACTCATTGGGCGCCATATGCCTCTGTTCCCTGACACCAACTTTTTCATCCAGTTCCGTAATCCTGCGGAGTTGCCTTGGCGCGACCTCATAGAAGACGAGGAAGTCCGGCTCCTGGTATGCCGAACCGTTCAGGAAGAAGTGGACAGTTTGAAAGGCGATGGCCGGCAAAAGCGCGCCGATCGGGCACGACAGGCCGCCTCTTGGTTTCGAGAAACGCTTCTCTCCGGTCAGCCGAAAGTCCTCAGAAACCGCGGCCCGTTGGTCACGCTGGAACTCGCTCCGCGCATACCTTTCGAACCACGCTCATCCCGCCACGCTCGACGTCACCAAGAAGGATGACCGAATAGTTGCTCTAGATTCTGGCTTACAGGACGCTCTCCGGCGAAAGCGTCGCGCTGCTGACCGCAGACACAGGCCCAATGATGACGGCGAAAGAGCACGGCCTGGATTGGCGCTGCCTACCTGACGATTGGCGCTCCGCTCCCTAATCGGACGAAAGAGATAAGAAGATCAGAAACCTGGAACTCCAGGTAAACGAACTCCGCAGCGTGCGGCCGCATCTAAAGGTCGAGGGATCACCTTGTCCCCTCAATATAATAAATCCTGATTTTGCGCCCCTGTCTGCAGACGAGTTGGAGCATTGTATAGCTCAGCTTCGGCTGCAACATCCCATAAATCAGGATTTCTCTGGCCCGGCAAGTCCCACGCCCACCCTTCTTAATTCTCTCCTCGGCGTGGAGTGGGTGGCGCCAAAGCAGGACGAGATCACTCAGTATTGCGAAGTCCTATACCCCCGCTGGCTCGATCGCTCGCGCGACATTCTTGCCGCACTTCATCTTGAGTTGGACCGACAGGCAGTGTGCGCCGATCTGACAATGTGCTTGGTTAACGTCGGAAAAGTGCCGGCTGATGGTGTCCTTGTGGAGATCGAAGCGCTTGGCGGATTTGCTCTTGGCGAGTTGCCTGACGAGGAGGAAGAGGCCGAGCAGAAGAACTCCGCCCACAATTCCATCCCCGCCGGCTCCTCCAGTATGGCGGCCTGTTTCGCGCCGAGAGTGGGCAAGGGTGCTCGGCGAGCTAGCTCAGCCGTCGGTTACGTTCCGGTCTTACATGCCAGACATTGTTACCCGCCCGGCTCGCCCCGGCCCTCATGCCTTCGATCGGCGCGCACACGCCACCGAAGGGGGCACCTACATCCCGCTGGGAGTTCGTGTGCGGACGAGTTCCGGCATGGCGGCGCTCCAGAGGTCTTCAGAATGGTCGTTTTCGCCCCCTCGGACAGGACGAGACTGACCGGATCAATTCGCTTTCGGGCCTCAGCAAGAAACCTTCCGGAGCGCCTTGAACACTACGTCCGAGTGGAAACAGAGCAGCGGGCAGGCGACACCCTGGGCGCCGCCCTCCAACTTTTGTCCTAAGAGGGCGGGAGCAACAGTTTTTCTAGCGGCGTCGGGAGCATTCGGACCGTCGGACGATGCTTAGCCGAGAACTATTGGGAAGCGCGGGGATGTTCGCGACTGACCAATTCGTCCGGCGCAGTAACAGATGATGCCCGCTTTCAAGCCACCCGCATCCATGGGCGCGAGGTGGTCGGCAAGTGAGCCAATCCGGGCGCGCCGGCTCGCAAGCGCGCTGCGTTCTAATTAGAAGCCTGGGACTCCTGTAGCGGGTCCTGAAGCCCGCCCTAGTATTTTGTCAGTCATCAAGTGATGGGTAGAGGCTTCGGAGTTTGGTGCGGGCCTGGCCGGTGGTGAAGTGCCAGTTGACCTTGGCTTGCCCGGCGTTGCGCTGGTCCTCCCATTGCGCGACGTGGCGGCGGAGCGTCTCGTGCTGGGCGATGCGGCGAGCGAGGCATTGCCGCGCTAACGCGCTGAACTCGATTTCGGCCATGTTGAGCCACGATCCATGCTTGGGCGTGTGGTGGAGTTCAATGCGCTCGGCCAGGCGCCTGGCCTCCTCGGGCGGGAACGCCTCGTAGAGGCTGGCGAGCGAGTGAGTGTTGAGCTGGTCCATGACCAGCACCACGCGCTCGGCGTCATGGTATGGCCCCTCGAGCAGGTCGCGCACGAAGCTGGCCCAGTCGCCGCGGCGGCGGTGCTCGGTCACGGCCACATGCCGCCAGCCGGCGAGCGGCTCAGTGGCGAGGAACAGGCTGGCCACGCCGTTGCGAACATAGACGTGGTCGAAGCGTTCAACCGCGCCAGGCCGTGTCGGCAGGGGTTCGCGCGTTTCGCCGACCAGTTGCTTGAAAGTCTCGTCGAGGCAGACCACCGGCCGCTTCGCGTCGTAGGGACGGCTGTAGACCTCCAGCACGTCTTCCATGTGGAAGACGAACTCCGCCGAGTGCTTCGGCGGGATGCACCACATCCGCCTCAGGTGCGGCTTGAGGGCGTTTTTTTGAGCGTCTGGCGCACCGTTTCGTGCGAGAGCGCGTCGGTGTGCTGCAACTCGACCATGCGCCGCGCCAGCAGGCGCAAGGTCCAGCGCCCGCACCCTTCGGAGGCGTGGAGCAGGCCAGGGCAATGAAGTTCGCCTCCTGCGCGCCGTCGAGCGCGCGCGTATAGACCCGCTTACCCCCGCGATACGGGCTCAGCGCGGCTGCCAGGCCCTCCTCCACGAAGCGCCGCCGCACCCGCTCTATCGTGGCCACCCCGATCCCGACCGCCTCCGCGGTCCGCTCGTCCGTCCACGCCGGGCCACCCTCCGCCGCGTCGGCCTTGAGCAGCATCTGAGCGTGCTTGAGCTTGCGAACATCCGCCTTGCCACGCGACAACAGCGCCGCGAGCTCCTCGCGCTCCATCACTGTCAGTGTCACCCGATACTTCTTCATCGCACGCCTCCGGCCATGGCTTCACCGCCAAAGCCAGAACGCACGGCCCCTCAAATCAGCTATGACGGAGCACTAGTGGGTCGGCTGCCTCGAACTGTGGCATACTGGCACGGTGCTGAATGGCGAGGCGACCGATGTCACGACGACAGAAGGATCCGCTACGCGCATTGAGTGAGGAGGAGCGGAGGACGTTATCGCAGCTGAGCCAGTCACGCCGGGCGCCTGCTGCGCAGGTAGCCCGCGCACGAGCATTGCTGGCGGTTGCCGAAGGGCAAAGCTACACGACGGCAGCGCAGCTTGCGGGGCGCCGCACCGGCGATACCGTTGCGCGCTCGGTGGCGCGGTTCAACGGCGACGGACTGGCGGCGGTGATGCCGCGCCATGGCGGGGGCCATCCGGTGCGCTACGGCGAGGTCGAGAAGCGGCGGATCCTGGCCGTGGTCGCCCGCCCTCCGGATCGGGCGCGGGATGGCACGGCGACATGGTCGCTGAGCACGCTGCAAGCCGCGCTGCGCCGGGGGGCGGATGGTCTGCCCCGCATCAGCACCGACACGATCGGCCGCACCCTGCATGAGGCGGGCTTCGGCTGGCAGAAGAGCCGAACCTGGTGCGAAACCGGGGCGGTCGTGCGCAAGCGCAAACGGGGTGGTCCAGTCACCGTCATCGATCCGGATGCGGCGGCAAAAAGGGGCTGATCGAGCGGGCCTACACGCTCGGCGCCTCACGCGGTCTGGCAGTTTGGTGCGAAGACGAGGCCGGACCCTTCCAGGCGGTGCCGCATCCCGGCAGGTCCTGGCAGCCGCACGGCCGTCCTGCCACCCAGCCGCATGAGTATATCCGGGGCGGCACCTGCAAGCTCCTGACCCTGTTCCATCCGGCAACTGGTCAGGTGCATATCCAGCCGGTTAGCCGGTGCACGAACCAGGTTCTGCATGGCTGGCTCAAAGAAAGCCTGACCGCGATCATGGCGGCGCTGCCTGCACCGACGCAGGCGGTCAATGTCGCCGCACTCCGTGCCGCGTGGCAGACCTGGCAGAACGGACTGGCGGAACGCTTCACCTTGCCCGAGCATCTGCCGCCACTGCGCCTGCTGCTCGTGTGGGATAATCTCACCGGCCACAAAAGCGCCGAGATGGTCGTCTGGCTATGCCAGCACGGCATCATGCCGCTCTACACCCCGCTCGGCGGCAGCTGGCTCAATATGGCCAAATCGATCCAGCGCATCCTCAAGCGCCGTGCGCTGGAAGAGCAGCATCCACACAGTCCTGCCGAGATCGGCGCCTGGTTCGAGCAGACCGCGTGGGCCTGGAACCAACAGCCCACGCCCTTCACCTGGCACGGCCGGCGTTGGCAACGTCGGCGCCATCGCAGCACCGACGGACATCCAATCGGCGGCTCCGCCGCTCGTTGCCAGCATCTCTTATCCCGCCCTCAACCCCATGGACAGGAACGGCAGAGTTCAAGGCAGCTGACCCACTAGACGTTCCCCTACCCCATACTCGCCGGCGGCACCCCTGCGTGTGGAGCGGGCGGGAAGAACAAGAACCACGGTTTAGCTGTGTTTGCGAACTGATCTTCTAGCGACCCCTACCCGCTCCGGCAGCGCGTGGGACTCTTAATCGTCCGCCTCTTGCGACGAAGACGCGGGGGCGCCAGCCTGCATATTAAGAGGCGGGCACGTCGTGCGGCAGTTTACGTGACGTGAGTGGAGCCGATCCTAAGCCTACGCCGGGCCTATACCGAAAACCTGCGCAGAGCGTGGCCCGCAAACGCCCAGAAAACCGCCATCCAGCGCACCCGGAACCGCCTATACGAAAACCATCACTTATGGACCGCCAGCCAGCGTCCGACGCACGGCATCACGCCAGCCGGCGACCAGACGCTCTCGCTCAACCCCGTCCATCCGCGGCGTGAAGCGTCGGTCGCAGCGCCAGGTGCCGGCCACGGCGCGGAGGTCGGGATAGATCCCGGTCGCCAGCCCCGCGAGGAAGGCGGCACCCAGCGCCGTCGTTTCCAGGTACCTGCTGGGCGTTCCACCGGAGTCCGCAGCATGTCAGCGAGGAACTGGCAGAACCAGTCGTTCGCGGACATGCCGCCGTCCACCCGCAGCGCCCGTGCCGGACCGCCGCTATCCGCCGCCATCGCCTGCGCGAGGTCGAGTGTCTGGTAGGCAACCGACTCCAGTGCGGCGCGTGCGATATGCGCCGCCGTGGCATCCAGCGTCAGGCCGCAGATCAGCCCGCGGGCGTGCGGAGCCCAGTGCGGTGCGCCGAGGCCGACGAAGCCGGGCACCATGTAGACGCCGTGATTATCGGCCACGGCGGTCGCCATGTCGTCGGTTTGCGAGGCGTGAGTGATCAGGCCGATGCCATCGCGCAGCCACTTCACCGCCGCCCCGGCGACGAAGATCGCACCCTCGATGGCGTAGCTGGTCTGGCCGCCCAGGCGGTATGCCACCGTGGTCAGCATGCGATTCTCGGACGCCACCAGGCGGGGGCCAGTGTTGAGCAAGGCGAAGCAGCCCGTTCCGTAGGTGGACTTCACCATGCCCGGTGCGAAGCAGGCTTGGCCGACGAGCGCTGCCTGTTGGTCGCCCGCCATGCCCGCGATCGGGATCGCCGCGCCGAGCAGCGCCGGATCGGTGACACCGAACAAGCAACTGTTGTCGCGCACCTCCGGCAGCATGGCATCGGGGATGCCGAACAGCCGTAGCAGTTCCGGGTCCCAACATTGCCGGTGGATATCGAACAGCAGCGTGCGCGAGGCGTTGGTGGCATCGGTGGCGTGCACGCGGCCGCCGGTCAGCCGCCAAAGCAGGAAACAATCGATTGTGCCGAACAGGATGTCGCCGCGTTCGGCACGCGCCCGCGCGCCAGGCACCGCATCCAGGATCCAGGCGAGCTTGGTCGCGGAGAAATACGGATCGAGCAGCAGGCCGGTATGGTCGCGCACCAGCTTCTCCGCGCCGTTCTCGCGCAGCGCGGCGCAGGTGGCGGCGGTACGGCGGTCCTGCCAGACGATCGCGCGATGCACCGGGGCACCGGTGGCACGGTCCCACACTACCACGGTTTCACGCTGGCTGGCGATGCCGACCGCGGCAATCGCGACATCCGCCTCGGTGATCGCTTCCCGCGCAGTGGCGAGCACGTCGCGCCAGATGTCCTCGGGATCGTGCTCCACCCAGCCAGCGCCGGGGTAGTGCTGCGCGAATTCCCGCCGAGCGGTCGCTACTGGCCGGCCGGACCGATCGAACACGATGCTGCGCGTCGATGTGGTTCCCTGGTCGATGGCCAGGATGTGCGTCGCCTCAGGCATCGCCGGTCTCCGGCACCCGATGTCGCAGGAAATCCGCGACCGCCGCACGCGCCTCGGCGGGCAAATGCGGGCCGAGCTTGGAGCGCCGCCATAGCGCGTTCCGCGCCGAGGCTTGTCCCGCCCTGCTTCGGACGTCGTTCTTCGAGGACCCATTCGACGCGATCATGTGCATTGCGACAAGCGTGGCTCGACCATCCGGTCCGGATAGTCTGTCATCAGCCCGTCGACGCCCCATGCACGCAGCCGGGTCATGTCGGCGGCCTCGTTGATGGTCCACGGCACGACGCGCAATCCTAATCCATGCGCGGCCGTGATCTCGGGCGCGGCGATGCTGTCCCACTCGGGCGTCCAGGTGCCCCCGCCTTCCGCCGCAGCGGCCTCCGGCACGGAGTCTGGGATTGGCCGGTCCCACCACAACGGCGCGTTGGCGACCGTCTCGGGCCGGGTTAGCCAGGCAAAGGCGAGCCCCGGATGACCGCGCCGGAGCCAGCGCGGCGCCCGCCAGTCGAAGCTCTGGAACGTCACGCGGCCCAAAGCGTCCGCCCGCCTCGCCACGGCGAGCGTTCGCTCGGCCATCTCCTCCGGCGGCACGGTCCAGCCGCGCTGATCGGGCAGCAGCTTCATCTCGATCGTCACCCGTAGCTCGGGCACCAACGCCAGCACGTCCGCAAGCAGTGGGATACGGGCACCATCCCGAGGCCGCTGTCGGGGAAAGCGCTGGGCAGTGGGACTGCCCGGGCGCAACCGGCCGACATCATAGGCCCTCAGCTCAGCCAGCGTGAGCTCGCACAGCAGGGGTCCGGGCGCCTCCACCCAACGCCCCGCCTCGTCCCGCGCGATATCCGCGTTCAGGCGCGGATCGTGATGCACCACCACCGCGCCGTCCCGCGTCACCCCGACATCGAGCTCGACAGCCAGAACCCCGAGCGCCCTCGTCGCGCGAAACCCCTCGATCGTGTTCTCGGGGAATAATCCGCGAGCGCCGCGATGGCCTTGCAGATCGAACATCCGCCGCCCCTGCCGACAGAGTTGCCAGAACAAAAGATATCGGCTCCTTTGCTCACCGAACAGAACGGTCCGACCCGCTGCCGAGTTGAGGAAACGCACCATGCATCGACGCACCCTGCTCGCCGGCGCTGCCGTGCTTGCCGCCGCCCGTCCCGCCCTCGCCCAGCAACAAGCCGGCAAGACCCGCATCGTGTGGTGGCACGCAATGAGCGGTGCCAACGGCGACGTGATCAACCGCGTCGCGCGCGACTTCAACGCGAGCCAGGGCGAGGTGGAGCTGGAGGCGATCTTCAAGGGCACCTACCCCGAGACCCTGACCGCCGCCATCGCCGCCTATCGCGCCGGCCAGGCGCCCCACATCGTGCAGGTCTTCGAGGTCGGCACCGGCTCCATGCTCGCGGCCGGCCCGGCGGTGAAGCAGGTCTGGCAGCTCGCGAAGGAGACCGGTCTCGCCCTCGACCCCGACGCCTACATCCAAGGCGTGCGCGGCTACTACAGCCTGTCGAACGGCCAGCTCGCCTCCATGCCCTTCAACTCCTCGACCGCGATCATGTGGTACAACCAGGACGCCTTCGAGAAGGCCGGCCTCGACCCGGCGAAGCCCCCCGCTACCTGGCAGGACCTGGTGAAGGTCGCCGGCGCGCTCGCCGCCAAGCGGCCCACCTCCATCGCCATGACCTCCTCCTGGTTCACCTGGGTCCAGTTCGAGGAGTTCGCCGCGATCCACAACCTGGAATACGCGACCGAGCACGACGGCTATGACGGGCTGGGCGCGAAGCTGGAGGTGAACGGCAAGCCGTTCGTGGCCCAGCTCCAGCGCTTCCTCGACATGTCGAAGGCCGGTGCGTTCAAGTATGCCGGCCGCGACAGCGCCCCCGACGCGGTGTTCTACTCCGGCCAAGCGGCGATCGGCTTCGGCTCCTCCTCGGGCCGGGCGGACATCGTGAAGAACGCCAAGTTCCGCTATGCCGAGGCGCTCCTGCCCTACGACCCCGACGTGAACCCGACCCCGATCAACTCCATCATCGGCGGCGCCAGCCTCTGGACGATGACCGCGCCGCGCCGCACTGCCGAGGAATACAAGGCGGTCGCCCGCTTCTACCAGTTCATCGCCCAGCCCGAGCAGGTCGCGCGCTACGCCCAGGACACCGGCTATGTTCCGGTGACGACCGCCGCCAACGCGCTGCTGGAGAAGCAGGGCTATTACGCCAGGAACCCGGGTACCGACCTGCCGGTGAAGCAGCTCAGCCGCGGCACCATGACCGCGAACTCCCGCGGCCTGCGCCTCGGCCGCCTGCCCGAGATCCGCACCATCATCTACGAGGAGGTCGAGAAGGCGCTGCAAGGCCAGCAGGGTGCGCAACAGGCGCTCGACAGCTCCGTGGAGCGCGGCAATCGCGTGCTGCGCGGCTTCCAGAAATCGATCCGGAGCTGACCCGGCCCGGGCACGACCGAGGGACCACGCGATGGAGCGCCGCACGCTCTTCCCGGGCTGGGTCCTGCCCGCGCTCCTGGTCCTGCCGCAGCTGCTGCTGACTGCGGTGTTCTTCCTCTGGCCCGCCGGGCAGGCCGTCTGGTCCAGCTTCACGCGAGAGGACCCGTTCGGCCTCAGCTCGCAGTTCATCGGTCTCGGCAATTTCGCCGACCTGTTCTCCGACCCGCTCTACGTCGCCACGATCGAGCGCACCGTCGTGTTCTGCGCCTGCGTCGCCGCGCTCTCCATGGGCGCGGCGCTGCTGCTCGCCGCCTTCGCGGACCAGGAACTGCGCGGCCGCGCCTTCTACCGCACCATGCTGATCTGGCCCTATGCCGTAGCTCCCGCCATGTCGGCTGTGCTTTGGATCCTGGTGCTCCATCCCCAGATCGGCCTGCTGGGCAGCTTTCTAAACCGGCACGGCATTCACTGGGACTACAAGCTGGACGGGTTCCAGGCGATGCTCATGGTGATCCTTGCCAGCGCCTGGAAGCAGGTGAGCTACGACTTCATCTTCTTCCTCGCCGGCCTTCAGGCAATTCCGAAGACCGTCATCGAGGCCGCCCGCATGGATGGCGGCAAGGGCCTCCACCGCTTCCGCACCATCACCCTGCCGCTCCTGATGCCGACCACCTTCTTTCTCCTGGTCGTCAATCTCGTGTACGCCGCCTTCGACACCTTCCCCACCATCTGGGCACTGACCGAGGGCGGGCCGGGCAAGGCCACGGAAACGCTGGTCGTCAAGGTCTACCGCGACGGCATCGTCAACGCCGACATCGGCTCGTCCGCGGCGCAATCGGTGGTGCTGATGGCCGGGGTGATCGTGCTCACGGCGGCGCAGTTCCGCTTTCTCGGCCGGAGATCCGCCGCGTGAGCGGAGGCCGGACCGACTGGCTCGCCCACGCCATCCTCGCGCTCGGCGTCCTCCTGTTCGCGCTGCCCATCTGGATCGCCATCGCCGGCTCGACGCAGGGCGCGGGCGCGATCGCTCGGGGCGACCTTTCCCTTCTCCCTAACCCGGCCGGGCTCGGCGTCTATGCCGACGTGCTGCGCAACGGCGGCCCCGGCGCCGGTCCGGTCTGGCGCATGATGCTGGTCTCGGCCGGCATGGCGCTCGCCATCGCGGTGGGCAAGATCGTCATCTCGCTGCTCTCGGCCTACGCCGTCGTGTTCTTCCGCTTTCCGTTCCGCCGCACCGCCTTCTGGGTCATCTTCATCACCCTGATGCTGCCCGTCGAGGTGCGGATCGTCCCCACCTACACGGTGATGTCGGACCTGCACCTGATCGACACCTTCCCCGGCCTGACCGTTCCCCTGATCGCGTCCGCCACCGCCACGCTGCTGTTCCGCCAGACCTTCGCCGCGATTCCGGACGAGCTGGTCGAGGCGGCGCGCATGGACGGCGCTGGGCCGCTGCGCTTCTTGCGCGACATCCTGATCCCGGTCTCGGCCGCCAATCTCGCCGCCCTGTTCGTCATCCTCTTCGTCTATGGCTGGAACCAGTATCTCTGGCCGCTGCTCGTCGCGACCGACCCGCGCCTCGACACGGTCGTCATCGGCATCGTCAAGATGATCGGGGTGGACACCGCGACCGAGTGGAACAAGGTGATGGCGACCGCGGTGCTCGCGCTGCTGCCTCCGGTCGGCGTCGTGCTGCTGATGCAGCGCTGGTTCGTCAAGGGCCTGACGGAAGGTGATAAGTAGTGGCGACGCTCGCGCTCGAAGGGCTGCGCAAGAGCTTCGGCGAGGTGCATGTCCTGCACGGCGTGGATCTCGCCCTCGCCGACGGCGAGATGCTCGTCATCGTCGGCGCCTCGGGCTGCGGCAAGTCCACCCTGCTGCGCCTGGTCGCCGGCCTTGAGACGCCGAGCGGGGGGCGCATCGTGCTGGACGGCCGCGACGTGGCGCGCATGGACCCGGCCGACCGCGACATCGCCATGGTGTTCCAGAATTACGCGCTCTATCCCCACATGAGCGTGTTCGACAACATGGCCTATGGCCTGCGCATTCGCGGCCTGAGCAAGGCCGAGATCCTCCGCCGGGTGGACGAAGCGGCCGCCCTTCTCGGCCTCGCCCCCCTCCTCGCGCGCAAGCCGCGCCAGCTCTCCGGCGGCCAGCGCCAGCGCGTCGCCATGGGCCGCGCCATCGTGCGCGAGCCCAAGCTTTTCCTGTTCGACGAGCCGCTCTCCAATCTCGACGCCAAGCTGCGCGTGCAGATGCGCGCCGAGATCCGCCGTCTCCAGCGCCGCCTCGGCGTCACCAGCCTCTATGTGACCCACGACCAGGTCGAGGCGATGACCCTCGGCGACCGGCTCCTTGTGCTCCACCAGGGCCGTCCCGTGCAGTTCGCCACCCCGATGGAAATCTTCGAGCGTCCTGCGGATACCTACGTGGCCGGCTTCATCGGCACCCCAGCGATGAACTTCCTCGACGGCACGCTCACCCGCGGCGGCGGCGCCGTGCAGCTCGCCTCGGGCGAGATCGCCTTCGCGGACGGCGTCCGGCCGGGCGCCCCGGGCCGCAAGGTCACGGTCGGCCTGCGCCCGGAGCACGCCCAGCTAGACCCAGGCGGCATCGAGATGCCCGTCGAGCTGGTCGAGCCGTTGGGAACGGAGACGCTGGTCCATGGCAAGCTGCCCGACGGCACGCTCTTCACCCTCAAGCTGCCCGGCGGCCCGCCTCCCGCCGAGCAGGTGCGCGTCGCCCTGCCTCCCGAGCACCTCCATGTCTTCGACGCGAAGACGGGCCTGCGCCTGGACCCGGTCGGCCAGCCCGAGCGCCGCCCAGCGGTCGCCACGGCATCGTGACCCTGGCGCGCACGGTCGGCCTCCCGGCGCTGGCCGGAGGGCACGATTTCAGTGCGGGATCACCACGGGGATGAGATACTGATAGATCAGTACCAGGATCCCGAGCAGCAGGGTCAGGAACACGCTGTGGCGGAACGTGCGGGCAAACACCACCCCTTCCTGCCCCTTGAGGTCGGTCACCGACACGCCAGTGGCGATGTTCTGGGGCGAGATCATCTTTCCCATCACGCCGCCGGCTGAGTTGCTCGCGGCGATCAGCACCGGGTTGAGATTGAGCTGTCGCGCCGCCACGACCTGCAAATTACCGAACAGCGCGTTGCCCGACGTATCGCTGCCCGAGAGGAACACCGCGACCCAGCCCAGGAACGGCGATAGCACGACGAATACCTTCCCGACCGAGGCGACGGCCAGCCCCAGCGTGTAGTTCAGGCCCGAGTAGTTCATCAGGTAGGCGAGCCCGATGATCAGCATGACGGTGACGATGGCGAGCCAGATCTGGCGCCAAGTGTCGAGGACGCTCGCGAAGAAGCCGCCGAGGGGCAGCCGCACCAAGGCGGCGGTGATAACGGCGGCCAGCAGGATCGCCGTGCCAGTGCCGAGTGGCTGGAAGTCCCACACCGCCGCATAGGGCGTGTTATTGTAGAGCGTGATCGACACCGCCTTGTCGAGCCCTGGCCAGGGGATCTTGCGGTCGCCGATGAGGAACACGGACAAAGCGGTCCAGACGATCACGACCGCGGAGACGATGACCCAGGGCAGCCAGCCCTGCCACGTCGCCCCTCCCGCCGGACGGTGATGCAGCCCGCCGGGATTGCGGACGGCGAATTCCGGATCGGGCTGCGGCCGCCAGACTTGCAGGAACAGCAGCGTGACGATCAGCGATCCCAGTGAGGAGAGCACGTCCGTCAGGCTGTAGCTGATGAAGTTGGAGGAGACGAACTGGGTCCCGGCGAAGCTGCCGCCGGCGACCAGCAGCACCGGCCACAGCGCACGGACCGAACGCACCCCGCTGTAGATGCCGATGACGTAGAACGGCAGGAACAGCGCGAAGATCGGCAACTGCCGCCCGACCATCGCGCCGAGCGTGGTATCCGGCAGATGCGTCACCACGCCGAGCACGGTGATCGGCACGCCGAGCGCGCCGAACGCGACGGGCGCGGTGTTGAAGATCAGGGTAAAGACCAAAGCCTCCAGCGGCGGATAGCCGACCATGATCAGCAGCGAGCTGGTGATCGCGACCGGCGTGCCGAACCCTGCAATTCCTTCCAGCAGCGCGCCGAAGCAGAAGCCGATCACCACCAGTACAACGCGCCGGTCGTTCGGCAAATGGTTCATCACCCAGTCGCGGAACTGGTCGAACTTTCCCGATCGCACCGCGACATTGTAGAGCAGCAGCGCGTTGAACACGATCCACATGACCGGCCAGACCGCGAAGGTGGCGCCGGCAATGACCGAATTGATCGCGAGGCCGACGGGGAACCGCCATACCGAGATCGCAACGATCAGCCCGACGATCAGTCCCGCGAGCGACGCCTGCCAGGCCGGGCGACGCAGGAAGCCCAGCATTACCAGAACGGTGACAATGGGCAGGATAGCGACGATGAAGGATGGCAGCAGCGCGCCGCCAACCGGCGTCAATAGCTGTTGGAACATCCCGCGTCCCCCGTGCGTTCGCCCGACGTTATGTAGGTGGAGCGTTCCTAGGGCAACGCCGGCCGGGCCACAATCCGACCGCGAGGTTTATACAGCCGGTGACAATGCCTATGTTGGGCGGCGACAGCCGCCCAACGCCCTCGCGCCCGGGTCCGCATGGCCGGGGGGACAGGAGAGATCGCGAATGCTCAAGATGCCAGCAGCGGACGCCGCGGTGCTCGGCCGGCGCGAGGAGATCGTCGAGGCGCTCCGCCAGATCGTCCCCGGCGAGGGCGTGATCGCCTCCGAGACCGAGCGCCGCGCCTACGAGAGCGACGGGCTGACCGCGTATCGGCAGGTGCCGATGATCGTGGTGCTGCCATCCACGACCGAGCAGGTCTCGCAGGTGCTGCGCTACTGCCAGGAGCATGGCGTGAAGGTGGTGCCGCGCGGCGCCGGCACCTCGCTCTCCGGCGGCGCGTTGCCACTGGAGGACGGCGTTCTTCTTGGCCTCGGCAAGTTCAATCGCATCCTGGAAGTCGATTTTCCCAATCGCTGCGCCGTGGTGCAGCCGGGCGTCACCAACCTCGGCATCACCGACGCGGTGCGCCACGCCGGTTTCTATTATGCGCCCGATCCGTCGAGCCAGATCGCCTGCACGATCGGCGGCAATGTCGCGGAGAACTCCGGCGGCGTGCATTGCCTGAAATATGGCCTTACCACGAACAACGTGCTCGGCATCGAGATGGTGCTGATGAATGGCGAGGTCGTGCGGCTGGGCGGCAAGCACATGGACGCGTCGGGCTACGACCTGCTGGGGGTGATGACCGGATCGGAGGGACTGCTCGGCGTGGTGACGGAAGTCACCGTCCGCCTGCTGTACAAGGCGACGACGTCGCGCGCCATCCTGCTCGGTTTCCCGACCAGCGAGCAGGGCGGCCAATGCGTCGCGGAAATCATCGGCGCCGGCATCATTCCCGGCGGGATGGAGATGATGGACAAGCCGGCAATCCATGCCGCCGAGGCGTTCGTCCACGCCGGGTATCCGCTGGACGTGGAGGCGCTGCTGATCGTGGAGCTGGATGGCTGTGCGCCGGAAGTCGACTATCTGATCGGCGTGGTGGAGCGCATCGCGCGCGAGAACGGCGCCGTCACCAGCCGCATGAGCCGCAATGAAGCCGAGCGCGAGCTGTTCTGGGCCGGGCGCAAGGCGGCGTTCCCCGCCGTGGGGCGGATCTCGCCCGATTACTACTGCATGGACGGCACGATCCCGCGCAAGGCGCTACCGAGGGTGCTCGCGCGCATGCGGGAGTTGTCGGAGCAGTACGGGCTCCGCGTCGCCAACGTGTTCCACGCCGGAGACGGCAATCTGCATCCGCTGATCATGTACGACGCCAACAAGCCCGGCGAGCTGGAGCGGACCGAGGCGTTCGGCGCCGACATCCTGCGCCTCTGCGTCGAGGTGGGCGGGGTGCTGACCGGAGAACACGGCGTCGGCGTCGAGAAGCGCGACCTGATGGATGCGATGTTCAACGAGATCGATCTCGCGCAGCAGCAGCGCGTGAAATGCGCCTTCGATCCCGGCGGGCTTCTGAACCCCGGCAAGATGTTTCCGCAGTTGCATCGCTGCGCCGAATTGGGCCGCGTGCATATCCATCGTGGCCAGGTCCGGTTTCCCGACCTGCCGCGCTTCTAGGCGGGAAGGCGGCCGTGACGGCGTTTCGCGCGTCCGATGCGAAGCAGGTGGGCGAAATCGTCTCCTGGGCACTGGCCGAGGAGCAACCGATCGAGATCATCGGTGGCGGGTCGAAGCGTGGCCTCGGTCGTCCGATGCAGGTCGAGCACCTGCTCGATATCTCTGCACTCTCCGGTATCCGTGACTACGAGGCAGCGGAGCTGGTGCTGACCGCAGCGGCGGCGACGCCGCTCGCGGAGATCGAGGCGGCGCTCGAAGCGAGCCGCCAGATGATGGCGTTCGAGCCGGCGGATTGGCGCGTGCTGCTCGGCACCGAACAGACCCGGCCCACGATCGGCGGCGTGTTGTCCTGCAACCTGGCCGGGCCGCGCCGCATCCGGGCCGGCGCGGCGCGCGACCATTTCCTTGGTTTCCAGGGCGTCAACGGTAGGGGCGAGCTGTACAAGGCCGGCGGCAAGGTGGTGAAGAACGTGACGGGCTACGACCTCTGCAAGCTGGTGGCGGGCGCGTATGGCACGCTCGGCGTGCTGACCGAGGTCGCCATCAAGGTCGGGCCGAAGCCGGAGACGGAGCGCACGATCCTGGTCCTCGGGCTTGGCGACGCAGCCGCCATCCGCGCCCTGACGGCGGGGCTCAATTCGCCGCACGAGGTCTCGGCCGCGGCGCATCTGCCCGCTGTCGTGGCGCGGCGCTCCGCCGTGCCCGCGATTGCCGGCGCCGGCGGCGCGGTGACAGCGTTGCGCATCGAGGGGCCGGAGCCTTCCGTCGCGTTTCGCGGCCAGGCGCTGCTCAAGGTGATGGATGCGACCGGCCCGACCGGCACGCTGGACCCGGACGGCACGGCCGCGTTCTGGCGCGAGGTACGCGACGCCACTCTGCTGGCCGAGCCGGGCGAGCGCGCGGTCTGGCGCATCTCGGCGACGCCCTCGAGCGGGCCGTCCATTGCCGCCGATATCGCGGCGCGAGCGGAGGCCGAGTGCTATTTCGACTGGGGCGGCGGCCTGATCTGGGCGGCGATCGCAGGCGGGCTGGATGGTGGGGCCGAGCTGGTACGCACCGCGATCGCGACGCATGGCGGCGGTCATGGAACGTTGGTGCGCGCCGTCGAGAGCATCCGCGCCGCCGTCGATGTCTTCGAGCCGCTGCCAGCGCCGCTTGCGGCGTTGTCGGCGCGAGTGAAAGCCGGTTTCGATCCACACCGCGTGTTGAATCCCGGACGTATGTACGCTGGCGTTTGAGGCACATTCATGCAGACCAATTTCGCTCCCGACCTGCTGGCCCGACCCGATTTCGCGGAATCCGAGAGAGTGGTGCGCACCTGCGTCCATTGCGGGTTCTGCACCGCGACGTGTCCTACCTACGTGCTGCTCGGCGACGAGTTGGACAGCCCGCGCGGGCGCATCTACCTGATGAAGGAGATGCTGGAGAATGACCGTCCGGCCGATGCGGAGACGGTGAAGCATATCGACCGGTGCCTGAGCTGCCTCGCCTGCATGACCACGTGCCCGTCCGGCGTGAACTACATGCACCTCGTCGATCACGCGCGGCATCATATCGAGCAGACCTATCGCCGCCCGTGGCCCGAGCGGCAGATGCGCCGCCTGCTCGGCACGGTGCTGCCGCATCCGGCGCTGTTTCGCGCGGCCCTGTCAGGCGGCCGGTTCGCCAAGTACGCCGCCGGCATGTTGCCGAAGCGGCTGCGCGTGCTGCTGGAGATGGCGCCGGATTCGGTGCCGCGCGCCTCGGCGATGGACCGGCCGCAGGTGTTCCCTGCGGAGGGCGAACGGATCGCGCGCGTCGCCCTGATGAACGGCTGCGCGCAGCAAGTGCTGGCGCCGCAGATCAACGAGGCGACGATCCGCCTGCTGACCCGACATGGCTGCGAGGTGGTCGTGGCGAAGGGGAGCGGCTGCTGCGGTGCGTTGACCCATCATATAGGACAGGACGGCAGCAGGTTCGCCAAGGCCAATATCGACGCCTGGACGCGCGAGCGGGAGGAAGCCGGGCTCGATGCGGTGGTCATCAACGCATCCGGCTGCGGCACGACGGTCAAGGAATACGGCTTCACGTTCCGCGCCGATCCCGCCTATGCCAAGCGCGCCAGCGCGATTTCGGCCATCACCAAGGACATCGCCGAGCTGATGACCGAGATAGGACTTAAGCCGCCGGTGGTAGAGACGGGCCACCGTGTCGCCTATCACAGTGCCTGCTCGCTCCAGCACGGACAACGCGTGATACGCGAGCCGAAGGAGCTGCTGGAAGCGGCGGGATTCGAGGTGACGGACATCCCGGAGGCGCATCTCTGCTGCGGTTCGGCCGGCACCTACAATCTGTTGCAGCCGGAGATCGCCGTGCAGCTGCGCGACCGTAAGGTCGCCAATATCGAACGTACCGAGCCGGAGATCATCGCCGCCGGCAATATCGGCTGCATCACCCAGATCGCGACCGGCACGAAGCTGCCGATCGTGCATACGGTCGAGCTGCTGGACTGGGCAACTGGCGGGCGGAAGCCTGCCGTGCTGAGTGGGCTCTCTCCCACCCGCCGCGTCGGCGCAAGCGCGGCCCAGGAGACCGTGCTGGTCTCGTCAGGCTGACGGCGCCAGCAGCAATACTGAGAGCGAGCGCACGCCCTGGGCGCCGTGAATCAGCACGCCTTCGATATCGGCCGTCGCGGACGGGCCTGTGTGGAACACCGTATAGCGGTGCCGGTGAAATTCCGGCCGATGATAGGCGTGATGAAGATTGGGGACGATCTCGCCAGGATCGAGCAGCACGAGCAGGTGCTGCGCCAGGTAGGCCACGGAATTGACACCCAGCTCCGCCTCGGTGAAGCAGACCGAACCGGTTTCCGCCACGCCGAAGGCGGCGCGCAGCACGGCGACGTCCACATCCTGCAAGTCGCGGGGCAATCTTGTATCGGCAATATCGCGGTTGCCCCGAAGCTCTGGCACGTTCGAGCAGACGATTTTGGCGTCCCGCAGGCGTGGCCCGAACGGCGCCAGGGGATCGCCGGGCGGTCCCGGTTCCAGCAGCTTGCCGCCCATCTGTTGCAACCGCCTGGTGAACTCCGCTACCAGGCCGTTCGGCATCTCGGTCTCGAACAGCGGAACCGTGGGCAGGTCGCGCTGCCGCTCTTTTGTGTGACCACGGATCGAGGCGAGGATGGCGTCCCGGCTGCTCAATTCCGCTTCTCCCGGTTCTGCTGGTACCAGCTATGGAAAGTCTGCTTCGGTGCGGCCGGCACCTCGCGGCCCTTTCCCCAGGCGTTCAGCGGATTGTAGACGGCGAAGCGCGGCAAATAGCGCAGCGCGGAATCCGCCGTGCCGATCGCGGCGCGATACAGCCTGGGATTAGAGAGCACCTTGCCTGCCGCCGCCATCAGGACCTTCTTCGTCGCAGGCAGCTCGTGCGCCTCGGACAGCACCTTGCGCCAGGCGAAGATCTGCTCGTGGATGTTGATCTTCACCGGGCAGACATTGGTGCAGGAGCCGTTGAGCGTGGAGGCGAATGGAAGATTGCTGAACTTGTGCTTGTTGAAGGTAGGATCGAGGATCAGCCCGATCGGACCGGCATAGGTCGCTCCGTAGGACAGCCCGCCGCTGCGGCGGTATACCGGGCAGGTGTTCATGCAGGCGCCGCAGCGGATGCATTTCAGCGAAGTCCAGAACTCCTCCATTCCCAGCCGGGCCGAGCGGCCATTGTCCACCAGCACAATGTGCATTTCGCCGCCGTCGCGCGGGGCACGGAAATGCGAGGTGTACTGGGTGATCGGCGAGCCCAGAGCGGAGCGCGACAGCAGCCGGATGAACACGCCGAGATGCTCGATGCGCGGGATGAGCTTCTCGATGCCGATGCTGGCGATATGCAAGGGCGGCACATTGGCCGAGAGATCGGCATTGCCTTCGTTGGTGCAGACCACGAAGCTGCCGGTTTCGGCGACCGCAAAATTGGCGCCGGTCATGCCGGCATCGGCCTCCAGGATCAGCGGCCGCGTCATCTCCCGTTGCTGCTCGGCGAGGTAGTTGGCGTCGCTGTTCGCCGGATCGGTGCCCAGCGACTTCGCGAACACCGCCGCGACATCGGAGCGCAGCTTATGCACCGCCGGCACGACGACATGGCTCGGGTCCTCGTTGTCGAGCTGCTGGATGCGCTCGCCGAGATCGGTCTCGATCACCTCGATCCCGACGGATCGCATGGCGCGGCGGAATTTGCACTCCTCGGTCAACATCGACTTGCTCTTGATGAGCCGTTTCGCGCCGTGGTCGCGCAGGATGGCGTAGACGATGGTGTTGTGCTCGGCCGCGTCGCGCGCCCAATGGACATGAACGCCGTTCGCCTTCGCCGCCGCCTCGAATTGCTCGAGGTATTCGGCGAGATGGGTGAGGGTGTGCTCCTTGATCGCGGAGGCGAGGCTGCGCAGCTCCTCCCATTCCGGGATACCCCACATCTCGCGGTCGCGCTTCTCCCGCAGATCCCATAGACGCTCGTCGTGGAACTTCAGGTGCTCCGGCGCCTGCAGGAAGCGCTCGGCCGCCTCGGCGTGGTCGATGCGGCGGTTGCGCTTCGCCACGGCGCCGCGCGGTTGCGCCTCGCGCTCATCGGCCGCGATGGGTTTCGAGCGGCCCTCGGCATGGTCCAGCGAGCGGCTCATGCCCTGGCTCCGTTCAGGATTTGAGCGATATGGATGAATTTCAGACCGAGCCCGATCCGCTCGGCGCAGCCCTGCTGGTGCATCAGGCAGGAAGTGTCGGCGGAGACGATGTACTCCGCCCCTGCCTTCGCGTGGTTCGTTACCTTGTCGCGCCCCATCCGCGCTGATACCGCCTGCTCGGTAACGGAGAAGGTGCCGCCGAAGCCGCAGCACTCGTCGGGGCGGGCAGGCTCGACGATCTCGATGCCGCGCACCTTCATCAGCAATTCGAGGGGCTTCGAGAAGAACGGCTCATGCAGCTCCGTTGGCCGGCCGTGACCGAGGCCGCGCAGGGTGTTGCAGCTATTGTGGTAGCCGACGCGATGCGGGAACTCGGCCCAGGGGAATTCCGGCGCCTTCAGGATGTCGTGCAGGAATTCGACCAACTCGAAGGTGCGGCCGCGGACCTCGCGCACCGTGTCGGTCTGCTCGATCGCGGTCATGTTGTCGCGCACTTGATGCACGCAACTGCCGGAAGGGGCCACGACATAGTCGAAGCCAGCGAAATTGCGCACGAACAGCGCCTCGGTCGCCGCAGCCTCCTGGTGGCAGCCGCTGTTCACCATGGGCTGGCCGCAACAGGTCTGGTCCAGGGGGTAGGACACGTCGAGGCCGAACCGCTCCAGCAGCTCCAGCGTCGCGATGCCGACCTCCGGGTAGAACGCATCGATGTAACAGGGAACGAACAGTCCGACGCGCATGACGCCTCCTCGTGCGGTCAAGTCAGTTGCCGTCCCCGATCTCCCGCAAGCGCGCGCCCGAGCCTCTTCCGCGCTCTCGTAGATACGCGGCGCGACGTCCCGATCGGCGAGGGCATCGCCCAGCTTCCTGCGCAGGAAGCCGGTCGTCGTATAGCGGGTCGCCCCGGAATAGTGACACTCCATCAGCCGGCTGACCATGGTGTGCCCCGACCTGGCGTGCTGCCATCCCTCCCCCCTCTACGGCCGCTTCGGCACAGGCCAGCGCCACCACGTTGGCCATGCCGCGGGCCGTGCTCGTGGGCGCCGGGATGTGAACCGGTTTCGCGGCGCCGAACAGGCTTACCCGGCGTGGGATACTTGTGGTAGTCGAGCGCTGCCGGGCGAGCGGGTCGTCGGCCTGTACGGTGCCGATCTCCATCGCCTTGTCCATCAGGTCCTCCCTTGGTCCACGCTTCTCGTTTCCGCTTCGGCGGTAGCCATGGACGCCGCGTTCGCGGGCGAGGTGGGAACCATGTGGGAGCGCCCTGGGCACGTTCGCTCTCCCGCAGGAGGCCAGGCCGACAAAGTCCATGGAACTGGAGGGGATGCGTCCTGCGGTGGCTGGGGGACCTGGATTCGAACCAAGGCTGCCCGGTCCAGAGCCGGGAGTTCTACCGCTAAACTATCCCCCAGTCGCGGCTGGCGGTATCTAGCACGGCCCGCCCTGTCGGCAAAGGGTCGGATCACCGTCGATCCTGCGAAAGGAAGCGCGTCATGATCGCCTTTGGCCCCGCCCCCGCCTCCCTGCCGCGCGGGCAGCGGGTGTATGCGATCGGGGACGTGCATGGCTGTCTCGACCGGCTGCAGGCGCTGCACCGGGCGGTGGCTGACGACATCGCGACGCGCCCCATCGCGTTCAGCACGCTGATCCATCTCGGGGACTACGTCGATCGCGGGCCGGATAGCGCCGGGGTCGTGAGCTTGCTGGCGGAAAGGCCGATGCCGGCCGGCATCGGCGCCGTGGTCAATCTGATCGGCAACCACGAGGAGATGATGCTCGCCGCGCTTGACGACCGCTCGCCACCAGTCGTGCGGCATTGGCTGTTGAACGGCGGCGAGGCCACCTTGCACAGCTTCGGGCTGGGCGACACGGTCGACCCCGCCGCCTGGGCCGGGCGGCTGCCGGCCGATCGGCTGGCGTTCCTGCGCCGACTCGCTTTGACCCACCGCGTCGGCGGCTATTTCTTCGTCCATGCCGGGGTGCGTCCGGGCATTCCGTTAGCTGCGCAGATCCGCGACGACCTGCTGTGGATCCGCCAGCCGTTCCTGTCGGCCACCACCCCGTTCGAGGCGGTGGTGGTCCACGGCCACACCCCCGCGCCAGTACCGGAGGTGCGCCGTAACCGCATCGGCATCGATACGGGGGCGGTGATGGGCGGCGTCCTGACCTGCGCCGTGCTGGAACGGAACAAGGTCGGGTTTCTCAATGCCTGATACGCAGGCCTCTCTTGAAAGCAAGGTTCACCTGTTGCTACGGCGTGTTGGATGAACCACGTGCATCCCGGCCTTGCCCCGCCTGTCGACCTCGCGGACGCCGTGCGGCGCCTCGCGCGGGCCAGTGCCCTGGTGATCGGGGACGTGATGCTCGACCGGTACGTCTATGGGGAGGTCGCGCGAGTCAGTCCGGAGGCTCCGGTAGCCATCCTGCGCGAGGAGCGGGAGATCGCCGTGCCTGGCGGTGCCGGCAACGTCGTACGCAACCTGACCGCACTCGGCGCCGCCGTCGCCTTCATCTCGGTGGTTGGCGACGATCAGGCGGGCTCGGACCTGACCGGGCTGATCGGCGGCCAGCCGAACGTGGAGCCCTGGCTGCTGGTGGAGGGCGGGCGCGCTACCACCGTCAAGACCCGCTACATCGCCGCTGGCCAGCAGCTTCTGCGCGCCGACCGCGAGCAGACCGGCCCGGTCGATGCCCGGCTGGCGGAGCGCATCCTGCGCATCGCCCGCGACGCCATGGCGGCAACCAGCGTCACCGTCCTGTCCGACTATCGCAAGGGACTGCTGTGCGGCGATCTCGCGCCGCAGCTCATCGCCGCCGCGCGTACCGCCGGCCGCCGGGTGATCGTTGATCCCAAAGGTTCAGACTATACCCTCTATGCTGGCGCCGACGTGGTCACGCCCAACCGCGGCGAGCTGGCCGAGGCCACGGGCCTGCCCACCGGTACCGAGGCGGAGATCGTGGCCGCCGCCGCCGCCCTTTGCGAACGGCACCGAATTCGGCGCGGTGCTGGTGACGCGCGCCGAGGACGGGATGACCTTGCTCGCGCCGGGAGGGACGCTGCACCTTCCGGCCGAGGCGCCTGAAGTCTACGACGTATCGGGTGCCGGCGACACTGTTGCCGCCACGCTGGCGTGCGGCCTCGCCGCCGGGCTCGATCTCCCGGTCGCCGCCCGCCTTGCCAACATCGCGGCCGGCATCGTCGTTGGCAAGGTGGGAACCGCGGTCGCCCGCCCGGCCGACCTGCTCACCGCGCTCAGCCCGCAGCGGGGCGCCCTGCGCAAGGTGGTCACGACCGAGGAGGCCATCGAGCAGGTGCAGCGCTGGCGTCAGCGCGGGTGGCGGATCGGGTTCACCAATGGCTGCTTCGACCTGCTGCATCCCGGCCACGTCCATCTGCTGGAGCAGGCGCGCGCCGGGTGCGACCGGCTGGTGGTCGGCCTGAACAGCGATGCCAGCGTGCGCCGGCTGAAAGGCGCAACCCGCCCCGTGCAGCAGGAGGCGGCGCGCGCCGCCGTGCTTGCCAGCCTCGCCAGCGTCGATCTGGTCTGCGTGTTCGACGAGGACACCCCCGAGGCGCTGATCCGCGCGCTGCGCCCGGACCTGCTGGTGAAGGGCGCGGACTACCGGGCCGAGGAGGTGGTGGGCGCCGACCTGCTGCAAGGTTGGGGCGGCAAGCTCCTGCTCGCCGACATCGTGCAGGGCCAGTCGACCACGGCGACCCTGGAACGCATCCGGTCCTAGTCGGGCCGCAGCGCGGCACGCAGCCCCGCAACGCCGGCCGGGTCCTCGGCCGCGGCGAGTCGGCCGGCGGCGAGCAACGCAAATCGGTGCAGCAAGGCGCGCCGGCGGGAAGCTGCCAGGCGTGTGTCGGGAGCTGCCCGCAGCAACTCGGCGTCCAGGCCCTCGGCCACGATCAACCCCACTTCGTCGGGGAGCATCTCGCGCGGGAAGTCCGCGTCCACCGCAAAGAACAGCGCATCGCAGAAGTCTCGGTACTCGGGCCACTTCCCATCGGTCTGGAAGTCGCGGACGCCCGACTTCACCTCGATGCAGGCGAAGCCGCCATCCGGACGCAGCGCCAGGATGTCGGCACGCCGGCCGTTCGGCAGCGGCACCTCGTGCAGCGCCGCCCAACCCAGCCGGGCGCACAGGCGCGCGCTGGCGCGACGGATCCGCGCGGCACGATCGGGGAATCCCGGCTCACTCACGCGAGCAGGGCGTCGATCGCCTGGGCAAGCCGCACGTCGCGATCGGTGAGCCCGCCCGCGTCATGGGTGCTGAGCGTGATCTCCACCCGGTTCCACAGGTTCGACCAGTCCGGGTGATGGTTCTGGCGCTCGGCCAGGAGCGCCACGCGGCCCATGAAGCCCCAGGCCTCGTTGAAGTCGCGGAACCGGAAGCCGCGCCGCAGCGCCGCGCCGTCCTGGATCAAGCTCCATTCCGGGAGCGTCGTCCCCAGCGCCGCGCGCTGCGCTTCAGTCAGTCTCTCCATCCCCCGTCTCCCTTGACCCCGGCAAGCGGTCGGCGGCAGAGGAGGCCATGAATCCAGCCCTGCCGTCCTTCGGTCCACCGCCGAGCCTCGATGATATCGCGGCACTGGCCGAACGGGCACTGGTCGGAAATTCCATCGCGGCTCGCCCGCCACATCGAGGGCGTTGGCATCGCGGTGGAGGATGTCGCGGATGATGCGACGCTGGGCGAGCTCGGCATCGACTCCGCCTGGGATCTGACCGGCCTCTACAGTGGCACGCCGCTGACGGAGCGAAGCGTGGGAGACATCGCCCGCCCGCCCGACCTGATCTTTCTCTACCGTCAGCCGATCCTGCTCGAGTGGATCGAGGCCGGCGAGGATCTGTTCCGCCTCGTGCGCAACGTGGTGATCCACGAGATCGGACATCATTTCGGCTTCAGCGATGCCGAGATCGAGGCGCTGGAATCAGAGCTGGACTGACCTCGCCGGCTCAGTTTTTCCCGGCGTAGCTCTTCGCCATGCCCTCGGCCGGCTCCGCCTGGGGTCCGAACGGCATGATCGGGTAGCGCAGACCCGCCTTCGCCAGGCCCTGCAACCCCGTCACGGCGCGGGCCAGATCCTCGGGCGGGCAGGCCATCAGCATCTCGTCATCGGCGACCCCGCCATAGCGGCGTTCTGCGAAACACGGGATAGACAAGCTCACCTGCCGAGTTTTCAGCGCGTTGCCCCAGGAATCGGCGCAGGCGCTCTCGCCGGTGATGCTGAAATCATAGCGGCGATAGTTTTTCCACTGCAGCCCGTTGATGAACAGGATCATCTGCGCGGGATTGCCGTAGAACAGGCAGATGTCCGGCGGATCGAGTCGCGCGCTGCGCAGCGGGGAGGCGACCATCCCGTGATAGCGTCCCGGCGGCACGCGCGGCATCTGCGCCTGGTGCGCGGCGGCGGCCTCCCGGTTCTCGAACCACACCCCCTCCATCTTGCGGCCCGAGGTGAATATCTCGCCCGGCGCGTCCAGGCCGATCACACTGCTGCAGCTGGAAAACCGGGGGATATTCTCGGTGGTGATGCCCAGCGTGAAGCCGGCGATTCGCGCCTGCGTCACCAATTGGCAGGTCGAGAAAGTGCGCCCCTGCGGCGGCCGGCGCAGGCCGGGGATGCGCGCCATTTCGTCGGTGTCCTCAAACAGCTTCATGCCGATCGGAAACGTGCGGAGCTTGAGCAGGCCGATAAGCTGCTCGGCCAGGTCGGCGCAGGCCTTGGCGTCTATAGCGGGCGCCTCGTCGAAAGTGGGCAGCGGGTCGGCCATGGCATCCTCCTCGTCCCATACGAGGCTAGGCACTGATCCGATGCCGTGCAACTGGACCGGAGACACGGAGGAAGCGCATGGAAGCGCGCTTTCGGGGCCGCGCCGATGCGCGATCCTCTTTGCATGGACGATACAGCCAACGTCGCAAACGCCGCCCTGGCGGGGACCGCCACAGGGCGTCCCGCGACAGCATGGGCGCAACTGATACCGTCTCTACCGCCCTCCTCCGGAATCGATCACCATGCAGTCCCTCCGTCCCGACGCGACGCAATCCTGCAGCGCCGCATCCCGGTGCAGGCGCTGGACCAGCAGCACCGCCCCCACGATAAGCGCCGCGATGACCGCCAGCGCGACCAGGGCGCCGCGGCGCGAACCGTCCCCGTTCCCATCGCTCACGCCTGCGTCCGCCCCTCCTCCACCGCGTGGCACGCGACCAGCACGTCGACGGCCCGCGTGTAGCCCGGCCGCTCGACGCGGCAGCGTTGATTGGCGAGCGGGCAGCGCGGATGGAAGGGGCAGCCGGGCGGCGGATCGATGGGGCTCGGCACCTCGCCGCCGACCGGCGTGCGGGGGCGTCCGGTCATCTCCAGGTCCGGGATCGCGTCCAGCAGCAGGCGCGTATACGGGTGGCGGGGGGCGGCGAAGATCTCGGCGGCCGGGCCGATCTCGACGATGCGCCCGAGATACATCACCCCCAGGCGGTCCGCCATATGCCGCACCACGGCCAGGTTGTGGCTGATGAACAGGTAGGTCAGGTTCAGCCGCATCTGCAGGTCGCGCATCAGGTTCAGGATCTGCGCCTGCACCGACACATCGAGCGCGCTGGTCGGCTCGTCGCAGACCAGGAACTCCGGCTCGCTCGCCAGCGCGCGGGCGATGGAGACGCGCTGACGCTGGCCGCCGCTGAACTCGTGCGGATATTTTTCGCCGTCCCCGGCCGCGAGGCCGACCTGTATCAGCAGCCTCGCTACCCGCGCCGGGATCTCGCGGCGTCGCGCCAGACGGAAGGCACGAATCGGCTCCGCAACGATGTCGCGCACCCGCCAGCGCGGGTTCAGCGAGGCGTACGGGTCCTGGAAGATCATGTTCATCCGCCGCCGCAGCGCCGGCTGGGCGCGGGCGGTGGCCAGCTTCTGGCCCTCGAAGCGGATCTCTCCGGCGCTCGGCCGCAGCAGCCCGACCGCCATCCGCGCGACGGTGGACTTGCCGCACCCGGATTCGCCCACCAGCGCCAGCGTGGTCCCGCGCGCGATCTCGAAACTGGCATCGCTGACCGCGCGCAGCCGGACCCGGCCCTCGCGCGCCAGCAGGCGCTGCAGGCGGGGGTGGGAGACGTCGAATACGCGGGTGAGGCCGCGCGCCTCCAGCACGGGGACCATGCGCCCCGCTGCGGTCGAAACGTCCGGGAGGGAAGTCTCAAGCATGGGCGGGGCTCGTCCGCGCGGCGCGGGCCGGCGCGTGGAGCCAGCACGCTGCCTGTGTCCGGCCGGCATCCATCAGCTCCGGGCGCTCCGATCGGCAGCGATCGAAGGCGTGGGGGCAGCGCGGGTTGAAGGCGCAGCCGGGCGGGACCGCAGCCAGGCGCGGCATGGCGCCCTCGATCTGATTCAGCCGCTCGGCCCGCTGCACGAGCGAGGGTATGCTGCCCATCAGCCCCACCGTGTACGGATGCGCCGGGTGCTGGATGACCTCACGTACCGGACCGATCTCGACCACCCGCCCCGCATACATCACCGCGACACGGTCGGCCGTCTCGGCGATCACGCCCATGTCGTGGGTGATCAGCATGACGGCCGTCCTGTGCGCCCGGGTCAGGCCCTTAAGAAGCGCGATCACCTGGGCCTGGATCGACACGTCCAGCGCCGTCGTCGGCTCGTCGGCGATCACCAGCCGCGGCTCGGCGCAGAGCGCGAGCGCGATCACCACGCGCTGGCGCATCCCGCCCGAGAACTCGTGCGGATAGCTGTCGATCCGGCGCTCGGCCGAGGAGATGCCGACCTGCTGGAGCCAGGCCATGGCCCGGCGCCGCGCGTCTGCCTCCGAAAGGCCGAGGTGGATCCGCATCGTCTCGATGAGCTGCCGGCCGACGGTATAGAGCGGGTTCAGCGTGGTCAGCGGATCCTGGAAGATCGCGCCGATCTGCCGGCCGCGCACGCGGCGTATGGCCTTGCCCGGCAGATTGTCGATCCGCTTGTCGTTCAGCAGCACCTGTCCCCCGGCGATGCGGCCCGGCGGCTCCAGAAGCCCGATGATGGCCGCACCGGTCAGCGACTTGCCGGCACCGCTCTCGCCGACCACGCCCAGCACCTCGCCGGCCTCGATCGAGAACGAGATGCGGTCAAGGGCACGCAGCACGCCGCGCCGCGTGGGAAACTCCACTGTCAGATCACGGACCTCGAGCAGGGGCATCAGCGCAGCCTCGGGTTCAGCGCGTCGCGCAGCCAATCGCCGAGTAGGTTGATCGCCAGCACGATCAGCACCAGCGCCAGGCCGGGGAAGATCGTCACCCACCACTCGCCGCTGAACAGGAAATCCTCGCCGATGCGGACCAGCGTGCCGAGGGATGGCTGGGTCGGCGGCAGGCCGACGCCCAGGAACGACAAGGTCGCCTCGTCCAGGATCGCCAGTCCCAGGTTCAAGGTGCCGACCACAAACACAGGCCCCAGGACATTGGGCAAGATATGGCTCGACAGGATGCGCACCGACGACAGCCCGATCACCTGCGCGGCGGCGACGTAGTCCTTGCTGCGTTCGACCAGTGTTGAACCTCGCACGGTGCGGGCGAATTGCGGCCAGCGGCTGATGCCGATAGCGAAGATCAGCACATACATCTGGACCTGCGCGCGCGTCTCGGCGGGCAGCAGCGCGCTGATCACGCCATCGACCAGCAGCGCCATCAGAAATCCCGGGAAGGTGAGCTGCACGTCGGCGGCGCGCATCAGCAGCGCCTCCACGAACCCCCCCGCATAGCCCGCAACCAGGCCGATCGCCACACCCAGCAGCACGGCGAAGACGACGGCGGACAGCCCCACCACCAAGCTGATCCGGGCGCCGAACATGATCGCCGAGAGCACGTCGCGTCCCTGCGAGTCGGTGCCGAGCGGGTACGCCCATTCGGCATCAGCGGCAGGCAGTGGCGGCTTGAAGCTGTCCAGTAGGCTGAGGGTCGCGATGTCGAACGGGTCGTGCGGTGCGATCCACGGCGCGAAGGCGGCGCCGATCACGCAGGCAACGCCCACCAGCACGGAGGCAATGGCGACGGGCGAGTGCAGGAAGCTGTACAGCAGGTCGCTGTCGCGCAGCCGCGCCAGGCGCCGCCGGCGAACCACGCCGCTCATCGTGCGCCCGAAGGCCGGCGGCCGATGCGAAGCCGAGGATCAACCACATAGTAGAGCAAGTCCACAATCAGGTTGATGAGCACGAACAGCGCGCCCACCAGCAACAGATAGGCAGCCATCACCGGGATATCGGCCACGTTGACCGATTGCACGAGCAGAAGCCCCATGCCCGGCCACTGGAATACCGTTTCCGTCACCAGGGAGAACGCGATGACCCCGCCGAGCTGCAGCCCGATAATGGTGATGACGGGGACGAGCGTGTTCTTCAGCGCATGGCCGAAATAGATGGTCCGGTTGGCGATCCCGCGCGCACGGGCGAACTTGATGTAGTCGCTGCGTAACACCTCCAGCATCTCGGCCCGCACCAGGCGCATGATCAGCGTCATCTGGAACAGTCCGAGCGTGATCGCCGGCAGCACCAGCGAGCGCAGCCCGCTGGTGGTCAGGAAGCCGGTGCTCCACCAGCCGAGATGAACCACCGTACCGCGCCCGAAACTCGGCAGCCAGCCGAGCGTCACCGAAAACACCAGAATCAGCAGGATGCCGAGCAGGAAGGGGGGCAGCGATACGCCGGCCAGGCTGAGCACCATGAACAGGTGCGACAGCCAGGAATTGCGCCTAATGCCGGTGAACACCCCCATCGGCAGCCCGACCACCACGGCCAGCACCGACGCTGTGCCGGCCAGCTCCAAAGTCGCCGGCAGGCGATCGGCGAGCAGCCCGGCGACCGGCTGGGTCAGGCGGTAGCTGATGCCGAAATTCCCGTGCAGCACCGCCCAGATGTATTTCGTGTACTGGACGATGAAGGGCTGGTCGAGCCCAAGCTGATGGACCACCGCCTGACGCTGCGCCTCAGTGTAGTCCTGCCCCAACATGACCGTGACCGGGTCGCCCACGTATTTGAACATGGCAAACGAGATCAGCGCGACAATCAGCAGGACCGGCACGGCTTGCAGCAGGCGGGTGAGGGTGAACGCGAGCATCGGTGGCGCGACCATCCTTCAGGGACGGTGGCCATCGTAGAACCGGTGACCCCGCGAGGCGACCCGGAAAATCCGCCGCGGAACTTCCGACCGGCGGCGTCTGGTCAAGGCGCGGATGCACCTGTACCCTTCTCGCGCGATCGAGGAGAGGGACCATGCCACGTTTCGCCGCCAACCTGTCGATGATGTTCAACGAGGCGGACTTCCTCGACCGCTTCGATCGGGCGGCTCGGGCGGGGTTCAGGGGCGTGGAATTCCTGTTCCCTTACGATCACCCGGCCGCCGAGATCCGCCGCCGGCTCGATGCCAACGGGCTCACCCAGGCGCTGTTCAACATGCCGCCGGGTGACTGGGCCAAGGGCGAGCGCGGCCTCGCTGCCCTGCCGGGCCGGCAAGACAAGTTCCGCGATGGCGTGCATCGCGCGCTCGAGTACGCCGACGTGCTGGGCTGCCGGCTTGTCCATTGCATGGCCGGGATCGTGCCTCCCGACGTGAGCCCGGTGACGGCGGGCGCGGTTTACGCGGCCAATCTTGCCTGGGCCGGAGAGGAGGCGCGCAAGGCGGGGGTGAGGATCGCGATCGAGCCGATCAACCACCGCGACATGCCCGGCTATTTCCTCCACACCCAGGCGCAGGGCGCCGCGTTCGTGGAGGCGCTCGGGCGCGACCGGATCGGGCTCCAGTTCGACGTCTATCATGTGCAGGTCACGGAGGGCGATATCACCAGGCGCATGGAGCAGTTCATGCCGGTGATCGCACATATGCAGATCGCCGACGTGCCGGCGCGCAACGAGCCTGGCACGGGCGAGATCGGCTGGGACTATGTGTTCCGGCGCATGGACCAGCTCGGCTACACCGGCTGGGTCGGCTGCGAGTATCGGCCGGCCGGCGAGACCGATGCGGGACTTGGCTGGCTGAAGCGGCACGCAGGGGAGTAATCCAGGATGAAGATCGGTTTCATCGGCCTTGGCATCATGGGCCGCCCGATGGCGCTCAACCTCAAGAAGGCGGGCCACGAGCTGGCCGTGCCGGAGCGCGCCAGCCTGCAGGACGATATCCGCTCCGCCGCCGAGGTGCTCGTCGACGCGCGCGCGGTCGCAGCCAAGGCCGAGGTACTGATCCTGATGGTGCCTGACACCCAAGACGTCGAAGCGGCGCTGTTCGGGGAGGCCGGGGCCGCGGAAGGGCTGCGGCGCGGCACGCTGGTCATCGACATGTCCTCGATCAGCCCGATCGCCACGAAGGAATTCGCCAAGCGTATCAACGCAAAAGGCTGCGATTACCTTGATGCGCCGGTATCAGGAGGCGAGGTCGGCGCTCAGCAGGCGATGCTGACCATCATGGTCGGCGGCCCGGAGGCGGCGTTCACCCGAGCCAAGCCCCTGTTCGAGACGATGGGCAAGACGATCACCCATGTCGGCGAGGAAAACGGCACTGGCCAGACCTGCAAGGTCGCCAACCAGATCATTGTGGCGCTCAACATCCAGGCGGTGGCGGAAGCACTGGTCTTCGCCGCCAAGGCCGGGGCCGACCCGGCCAAGGTGCGCCAGGCAATCAGCGGCGGGTTCGCTGCCTCGCGCGTGCTGGAGCTGCACGGCGAGCGCATGATCAAGGGCAGCTTCGATCCCGGCTTTCGCATCCGGCTGCACCAGAAGGATTCTGAACCTCGCCTTGTCCTCGGCCCGATCGCTGGGCGTCGCGCTGCCCAATACCGCCCTGGCTCAGCAGATGTTCGACTCCTGCGCGGCCTGGGGCGGGGCGGATCTGGACCACTCGGCGCTGATCCAGGCGATCGAGGGTCTCGCCAATTTCTCAATCCGCGGTGGGCCATAAGGAGTCCCGCCGTGCGATCTAGGGTTGCAGAATCCGGCGCGCGCCCCATAAACTTACGGTCTGGACATTATTTTCTGAGACATCTCCCGGGGGCAGATCACTGTTCCGAGGGATGAGGGGCAGGGCCTGTCATGTCGATGCGGTTCACGGAAATCGGTCAGCAACTCCGGGCTTTCCGGCTCGAATTGGGGTTGCGGGCCGAAGAGATCGCCGCTCGGCTCGGGGTCTCGCGCGCGGCTCTCTATCGCTACGAAAAGGGAGAGGTCATCAAGCTCGACACGGTGAAGCGACTGGCCGAACTGCTGAACCTGTCGCCCCTCACGCTGCTTGGCATCGGCGTCGAGTATTACAGCCGGCCGATCGCTTATTTCGAGCGTCTCCGGCAGATGGAGGAGACGGCCGATCAGGTGCTGGAGGTGTTCGGCCCGCTCTGCTACCTGACCACATCGGAAGTGTACGATGCGGTGCTGACTCAGGCCTTCGACGAAGCCGCGGAGCAGCCAGGGGCGGACCGCGGGGGCCTGCTCGCCGCGTCCGAGCAGATCCTGGGCACGCTGGGCGCCCGCAAGCGCATGTACGCCGCCCGCCGGCCAGGAATCATCTGCATGGTCTCGCTCTCCTCCGTGCGGCGGCTGCTGGAGGCCGGAATCGCGGACGGCTTACCGGTCTCGGAGGCGACTTGGCTGCGTTGCCGCCAGATCGCCGAAACCGAGGTGCGCCGCATGGCCGACCTGATGGAAGCCGAGCCGATGGGTCTGCAATTCGGGTTGTTGTCCGGGCCGGAGCCCAGTTCCCAATTCACCGTCTTGCGCGCGCGAGATCGCGTGTCGCTGGCGATCAATCCGTTCCGCGCCGACACTCATCTCGGTCGACAGACCGGCGTGGCCATGGTCACCAGTGCCGACGAGGCGGTGCTAGCGCATCAGCGCGTCGCGGAGGCGAGTTGGCGCGAGGCGCTGAAGGGCGCTGCCGGAGCAACGCGCCTGCGCCGGCTGCTCGGGGTGAACGTGGACGCCTGAGGCGCTCGTCTTTGGGGTGGGCGGATGGACACGCGCGCCCTATCCTGCGCCCATGAACCGTCGTCCGCCCCCGCGCCTGCCGGCCCATCCCGATGTTGAGGTCGTCGGTGAGGAGCGCGTCTGGAATGGGCGGTTTCCGCTCGATCAGATCCGATTTCGGCACCGCCGCTTCGACGGCACGCAGTCCGGCGTCAGGACATGGGAGCTCTGGCGCCGCGGCCGGGCTGCCGCGATGCTGCCCTATGACCCGGCAAAGGACGTCGTGGTTCTGATCGAGCAGTTCCGCTTAGCCGGCTTGGCCGCGGGACTCGACCCGATCTTGACCGAGGTCCCGGCCGGGCTGTGCGACGGCGACGAGTCATCCGAGGCCACCATCCGCCGCGAGGTCCGCGAGGAGATGGGCCTGCGCGTCGGACGCTTGGTGAAGATCAGCGACGTCTTGCTCACGCCAGGCGGCGCCGACGAAATCTGCGCGCTGTTTGTCGGCGAGATCGTCGCACCCGAGGCCGACGCGTCCGGGATCTGCGGACACGCTGGGCTTGTTGACGAGAGCGAGGACATCCGCCTGCGTGTCTGGCCGGCGGAACGCGCGATCGCCGCGGCACTTGATGGGCGGATCGTCAACTCCGTCGCCGCGATCGCCCTGCTGTGGTTTCAGGCGCGGCGGGACTGGCTGCGCTCGGAGTGGGGTGTGGCATGACTGACCGTTTGTACTTGGCTGATCCGCGCCTGAGCACGATGCATGCGCGCGTGCTCGCCAGCGGGTCGGAAGGCGTGATGCTCGACCGCACCGTCTTCTACGCCAGGTCGGGCGGGCAGCCGGGCGACATGGGCCTGCTGCGCTGGGCGGGCGGCGAGGCGCGCATCACGGATACGATCAAGGGCGAGGGCGAGGCCATTCTGCACGTCCCCGCGCCCGAGGCGGCGCTGCCGCCTTTAGGGGGCGAGGTGGCAGGCGAGATCGACTGGAACCGGCGGTATCGGCTCATGCGTGCGCACACGTCGCTCCATCTGCTGAGCGCGCTGTTGCGCGAAGCGGCTGTGACGGGCGGCGCGATCGGGCTCGAGCGGTCCCGTCTCGACTTCGACCTGCCGACCCCGCCGGACAGGGAGACAATCGAGGCGACGCTGAACGCATTGGTCGCCTTCGATCATCCGGTGCGGGCCGAGTGGGTTGATGAAGCAGTGCTCGACGCAGAGCCGGGGCTGGTGCGCACACTGTCTGTCAAGCCGCCGCGCGGGGCGGGGCGGATCAGGCTGGTGCGCATCGGCGCGGGCGAGCCGCCGATCGACCTCCAGCCCTGCGGCGGCACGCATGTCGCCTCCACAGCCGAGATCGGGCCGGTGCGTGTGCTGAAGATCGAGAACAAGGGCCGGCAGAACCGGCGCATCGTCATCGCGCCGGGGGGATAGGAGACATTATGGAGCCGCTGGTCAGCACGGATTGGCTTGCCGAGCAGCTTGGCAGCCCGGACCTGGTCATATTGGACGCGACCAAGTACCTGCCGAATGAGCCGAAGGATGGCTTTGCCGAGTTCCTGGCCGGGCACATCCCGGCTGCGCGCTACTTCGATATAGACGCTTTCGCCGATCCCGATACCGACCTGGCGCACATGATCCCCTCGCCCGGTCGGTTCGCGAAGCTCATCGGCGAGCTCGGCGTCTCGAATGCCACGCGGGTGGTGTTCTACGACCAGAAGGGCCTCGCCTCGGCGGCGCGTGGGTGGTGGCTGATGGGCCTGTTCGGCCACGACCGGGCGGCGGTGCTGGACGGCGGACTGCCGAAATGGACACGCGAGGGCCGCGGCATCGAGCGCGGCGAGCCCGCGCCGGCGTCCCCGGCCTCGTTTCGCCCCGATTTCCGCGCAGCCAGGGTGCGCGGCATCGGCGATGTCCTGCGCAATGTGCAGACCCAGGCCGATATGGTCCTGGATGCCCGTGCCGCCGGCCGCTTCAGCGGCGAGCAGCCGGAGCCGCGGGCGGGGATGCGCAGCGGCCACATCCCCGGCTCGCGCAACCTGCCCTACACCGACCTGCTCAACCCCGACGGCACGTTCCGCGACCCGGCCGCCCTGCGCGCCCGGCTTGCCCAGGCCGGAGTGGATGGAAGCCGCGTGGTGGTGACGAGTTGCGGCAGCGGCGTGACCGCCTGCATCCTCACGCTCGGGATGCGGCTCGCCGGCTTGCCGGGCGGCGCGGTTTATGATGGGTCCTGGACCGAATGGGGCGGCCGCCCTGATACGCCGATCGCGACTGGCACGGAGGCGGGCTGAGCACATGAGCGAAGGGAAGACCACGGGCCAAGGCTTCCGCACCCGCATGTCGCATGTCGGGCGCGCCGGCAAGCGAGTCCACGGCTTCGTCAACCCGCCACTGCTGCGCGGCTCGACGGTGCTCTACCCTACGGTCGCCGAGCGCAAGGCGCTGGCCGGCAAGCGCGGGCAGCAGGTGCTCAATTACGGGCTGGGCGGCAGCGAGACGCACTGGGCTCTGGAGAACGCCATCGCCGAGATCGAAGGTGGCACAAGGTGCCAGATCGTCGGCTCCGGCCTTGCCGCCGTCACCGTGTCACTGCTCGCGTTCCTGAACGCCGGCGAGCATTGTCTGATGCCGGACAGCGTCTATGGGCCGGCGCGCAATTTTGCGACAGCTATGCTGCCGCGCCTCGGGATCGAGACGACGTTCTATGAGCCCTGCATCGACGAGGCTGGCCTAGACGAGCTGATGCGGCCGAACACGACCGTAGTTTACACCGAGAGTCCCGGCAGCCACACCTTCGAGGTGCAGGACATCCCCGCCCTGGCTCGCGCGGCGCACGCACGCGGCGCCAAGGTGCTGATGGACAACACCTGGGGGCTACATTTTTTTCAACCGTTCCGCCATGGCGTCGATGTCTCGATCCAGGCGCTCACCAAATATCCGGCCGGGCACTCCGACGTGCTGATCGGCGGCATCACGGTCAACAGCGACCCCGATTGGACGCGGCTGCACGCGACAGCGAGCGCGCTCGGACAGTACGCCAGCCCCGACGATTGCTGGCTGACCCTGCGTGGTATCCGTACGTTGGGCGTGCGGCTGGCGGCGCAGATGCAGGCGGGCCTTGATGTCGCCGACTGGTTCGCTGCTCGCCCAGAGGTTGCGCGGGTTCTCCACCCTGGACTGCCGGGCGCACCCGGTCATGAGCTCTGGAAGCGCGACTTTACCGGAGCGTGCAGTCTGTTCGGCGTCGTCTTCAAGCCCGAATTCAGTCCCGAGGACACTCACCGCTTCGTGGAAGCGCTGGACCTCTTCGGTATCGGCGCGTCCTGGGGTGGCTACGAAAGCCTCGCCCTTCCGACCACCGGCTTCCTTACCCGCACCGCCGGGTCGGGCACGTTTCCGGGTCCTGGCGTCCGACTTCACATCGGGCTGGAGGACGTGGCGGACCTGGTCGCCGACCTGGAGCAAGGTTTGGCGACCCTGCGGGAGCGCGTCAGGTAAACGCCTGCAAGATCGCCACGCGAGCTTTTCAGAGCGCCGCCATCTGGCGGGGCTGAGGGCGGATTACGGCACAGGGTGTGCCGTGCTTCGCCACGGCGCTACAAGCGAGCGACGCTTCGGCCGAAGTCAGCCCGACGACTTGGGCACGCCAAGCCCGGCGGCCGTGGATGGCAACTCGTTCGACATGGGCCGCGCCACTCTCGGTTGTCTGTCGCGCCCGTTCCGCGGCGACGCGCGCCGCCCGCTCGCTGGCGAAGCTGCCGACCTGAATGCCGAAATGGGTCGCGTTGGCAGGGCGAAGCTGCATGATCGGATGCAGCCGTGACGGCTCGGGGCGTCGCTCGGGCTCGGCCGCGCGCGCCGAGCCAATCAGGCTGAAGCGGCTGGCGCGCGCCGATACGATCGGGCGCTGGCTCACCGGCACGCCTTCCTGGACGAACCCCGCAGTGAGCAGTGCCGCCATGTGGAGATCCCGTTCGCCGTTGCTGACGCAGCCCAGTGTGACGCCCACCAAGCGGGTTCCGCCGCGCATCGCACTGGTAACCAGGTTGTGGCCGGAGGCGATCGTGTAGCCGGTCTTGAGGCCGTCTGCCCCCGGAAAGGAGGTCAGCAAGTTGTCATGGTTGAAGATCACCTGGCCGTGGAAGACGAAGCGCGGTGTGCTGAAATAGTGATAGTACCCGGGAAAATCATAGACTAACCGTCGAGCTAACAGGGCAAGGTCGCGCGCCGTGGTCCAGGCATTCGGATCGGGCAGGCCGGAAGCGTTGGTGAACGTGCTTCGCGCCATTCCCAAGGCGCGCGCGCGCAAGGTCATTAGCTGCGCGAAACGCGCCTCGCTTCCGCCCAGCATCTCTCCCAGGGCAGCCGCCGCATCGTTAGCCGAGCGGGTAACGAGCCCCATAATGGCCTGCTCCACACTGATCCGCGTGTCCGGAGTAAGGCCCAGCTTGGTCGGCTCCATGCCGGCGGCGTACTCCGAGACGGGCACGAGATCATCCAGGCCAATGCGCCGATCGCGCAGAGCCTCGAACGTCAAGTACAGCGTCATTAGCTTGGCTAGGCTCGCTGGGTGCCGAGGAGCGTCCGCATTCGTCTCCTCCAGCACCGCCCCTGTCCGGGCATCGACGACGATCGAGGAATAACGGTCCGAACCGATCTGAGCCGAAGCCGGGAAGGCCCCGACTGCTGCGCCAAGCAGCCCCAGTATCAGAGAAAGTGCTCGCCAGGCCGACTGGCGCCCCCGCCAAGCTGCCATGTATGCCGAATCTCCCGGTGAGGGACGAAGTGTAGAGAATCGGCCCAGAAGCTGTCCAGCACGAAATAACCGAAAGTTGAACAGCTTAACGTAAGCGGTTATAGCGGCACCGGGGTGGGAGAGGAGTTTCTTGTGCAACGCACAAAAAGCTTCTTGATGAACGCCCTGAGCCGCCCTATCTCGCAACTATGCTGCAATGCAGCATGATGGTTAGGTGAGCGGGGCTGCTCGGCAGCGTTCATCGAGCCGTTGGACGGACGGAGTGACGGGAGTGAGCAGGATGGCAATGACACTGAAAATCAGAAGTGAGGATCAGGCGGCCCTTGGCGCCATGACGGCGGCCGCGCCGGCAGCTCTCGCCAGCGAATTTGCGGCCGCTTCGGTGATGTCGGCGGCTTCAGCAAGCGGTGCGACGACCGACACTGTCGACCAGGCGGCGTCCTCGGTCAGGGACGGTATCACTCAGGCTGCGGCCGAAATCGAGCAGACGCAGGCCCGCTTACAGGAAGGAATGGAGAAGACAATGAAGACCACTGAAGAGATGGTAGCTTTCGGGCAGGGCAATATCGCCGCAGTCATGCGGTCGGGTCAGATCTGGGCCGCCGGGTTGCAGGACCTGGGCAAGCAGGTCGCGGCGACCGCGCAGGGGCAGATCGCGGACACTGTGGCCGCGCTCAAGGCGATTGCCGGCGCGAAGTCGCTTAAGGATGCGATCGAGGTTCAGACCGCGCTGGCCCGCACGACGATTGAGAAGACGTTCGCCGAGTCCGGCCGGATCACCGAGACCTCGCTGAAGCTGACCGAGCAGGCATTGGCGCCCGTTACGGCCCGCATGAGCCTCGCAGTCGAGAAGTTCGGCCGCGCGGCTTAATCCGCGCGTCCCGCCGCGATCAGGCCCCGGTCGGTTCGCGTCCGGGGCTTTTTCGTGTCTCCGCGCCCGAGTGCGTGTCTCGCGGTCGGCCCGGGCGTAACTCTCCCAGCAATGCCCTTTTATCCGACCGCGACCTTCCGATATGCTCGCCGTGGCAAACACCGGACGCGACGGGTGCGGATGGCGCGGAAGCTGACAATGAGCGACAACGACAAGCGCGGGGGCGGTGAGGGGACCAACACGGGTGTGGTGGTCAAGGCTCGGCCGAAAACTCGCAAGCCGGCAATGTATAAAGTATTGATGTTAAACGACGATTATACTCCAATGGAATTCGTCGTACATGTCCTCGAGCGGTTTTTTCAGAAGAATCGGGAGGAGGCGACCCGCATCATGCTGCATGTCCATCGCCGCGGCGTCGGCGTCTGTGGCGTCTATACCTACGAGGTGGCCGAGACCAAGGTCACCCAGGTGATGGACCTCGCCCGCCAGAACCAGCACCCGCTGCAATGCACGATCGAGAAGGAATGATGGCGCCCCCCCGTCCCCACGCCCCATCTCCTGACTTTGCCAGAGCGCCTTAGGAGCGTCGCCCATGCTGTCACGCAACCTCGAACAGACGCTGCACCGCGCCCTGTCCCTGGCCAGCGATCGCCGTCACGAATACGCCACCCTCGAGCATCTGCTGCTCGGCCTTGCCGACGACACCGACGCATCCACCGTGCTGCGCGCCTGCGGGGTCGATCTCGACAAGCTGCGCGCGGACCTGGGCGAATTCCTCGACAAGGACCTCGCAGGCCTCGCCACCGACCGCGCCGGCGATCCCAAGCCCACCGCCGGCTTCCAGCGCGTCGTCCAGCGCGCCGCCATCCATGTCCAATCCTCCGGCCGCGACGAGGTCACCGGCGCCAACGTCCTCGTCGCCCTGTTCTCCGAGCGTGAATCCCACGCCGTCTATTTCCTCCAGCTCCAGGACATGACCCGGCTCGACGCCGTCAACTTCATCAGCCACGGCATCGCCAAGGCCCCCGGCCGCTCCGCCCAGCGTCCCGTCGCCGGCAGCACCAACCCCAACGAGCCGCACCACGAGCAGGAGCGCGAGGAGAAGCCCGGCCGCCGCAACCAGGACGCCCTGTCGAACTACTGCGTGAACCTCAACAAGAAGGCCATGGCCGGCAAGATCGATCCCCTCATCGGCCGCGAGCCGGAGATCGAGCGCACCATCCAGATCCTGTGTCGCCGGACCAAGAACAACCCGCTCTACGTGGGCGATCCCGGCGTCGGCAAGACCGCCATCGCCGAGGGCCTGGCCAAGCGCATCGTCGAGGGCGACGTCCCCGAGGTGCTGGCCAAGTCGACCATCTTCGCCCTCGACATGGGCGCCCTGCTCGCCGGCACCCGCTACCGCGGCGACTTCGAGGAGCGCCTCAAGGCCGTGGTCACGGAACTGGAGAACCACGCCGGCGCCATCCTGTTCATCGACGAGATCCACACCGTCATCGGCGCCGGCGCCACCTCCGGGGGCGCGATGGACGCCTCCAACCTGCTCAAGCCCGCGCTCGCCTCCGGCACGCTGCGCTGCATCGGCTCCACGACCTACAAGGAGTTCCGCAACTACTTCGAGAAGGACCGCGCCCTGGTCCGCCGCTTCCAGAAGATCGACGTCAACGAGCCCTCCCTGGAAGACACCGTCAAGATCCTGCGCGGCCTCAAGTCCAACTACGAGAAGCACCACAAGGTCCGCTACACCGACGAGGCGATCCGCGCCGCCGTCGATCTGTCGGCCAAGTACATCAACGACCGCAAGCTGCCCGACAAGGCGATCGACGTCATCGACGAGGTCGGCGCCTGCGCGGATGCTGCTGCCCGAGCACAAGCGCCGCAAGACCGTGACCCTCAAGGACGTCGAGGAGATCGTCGCCAAGATCGCGCGCATCCCCCCCAAATCCGTCTCCGCCGACGACAAGGAGACCTTGCGCAACCTCGAACGCGACGTGAAGGCCATGGTGTTCGGCCAGGACAAGGCGATCGAGGCGCTCTCCGCCGCGATCAAGCTGTCCCGCGCCGGGCTGCGCGACCCGGAGAAGCCGATCGGCAACTATCTCTTCTCCGGCCCCACCGGCGTCGGCAAGACCGAGGTCGCCCGCCAGCTCGCCTCGGTCATGGGGATCGAGCTGATCCGCTTCGACATGTCGGAGTACATGGAGCGCCACAGCGTCTCCCGCCTGATCGGCGCCCCGCCCGGCTATGTGGGCTTCGACCAGGGCGGCCTGCTGACCGACGCCATCGACCAGCACCCGCACGCCGTGCTGCTGCTCGACGAGATCGAGAAGGCTCATCCCGACCTGTTCAACATCCTGCTGCAGGTGATGGACCACGGGAAGCTGACCGACCACAACGGCAAGACGGTCGATTTCCGCAACGTCATCCTCATCATGACCACCAACGCGGGCGCCGCCGACCTCGCCCGCGCCTCCATCGGCTTCGGCCGCGACACCCGCGTCGGCGAGGACGACGAGGCGGTGAAGCGCCTGTTCACCCCGGAGTTCCGCAACCGGCTGGATGCCATCGTCGGCTTCGCCGGCCTGACGCCGGAGGTGGTGGGCCGCGTGGTCGAGAAGTTCGTCATGCAGCTCGAGGCCCAGCTCGCCGACCGCAACGTGACCATCGAGCTCTCCTCGGCCGCCAAGGAATGGCTCGCCGAACGCGGCTACGACCCGCTGTACGGCGCGCGGCCCTTGGCGCGGGTGATCCAGGAGCACGTGAAGAAGCCGCTCGCCGAGGAACTGCTGTTCGGCCGCCTGGTCCGCGGCGGCTCGGTGAAGGTCACGCTCAAGGAGGGCAAGCTCGACTTCGAGATCGTCGAGGCCGCGCTGCCCGCCCTGCCCAAGCCCGACGAGGATGGCGGCGACGGGCCGAACGCCGAGCAGGAAGTGGTGGAGTAGGCCCTCACCCCGACCCTCTCCCGCAAGCGGGAGAGGGGGCGTTGTGACTAGGCCCGTGCGTACAGCGCCCCCTCTCCCTCTGGGAGAGGGTCGGGGTGAGGGTGACATGCGCATCGACCAAGCCACCGACATACTCGGCGTCGTCGATCTCCAGCCCACCTTCATGCCCGGCGGCGAACTCCCCGTCCCCGAGGGTGACGCCGTTCTCGCCCCGATCAACCGCCTGCTCGCCGGCCCCTTCCTGCACGCCTTCGCGACGCAAGACTGGCACCCGCCAGGCCACGCCTCCTTCGCCAGCGCCCATCCCGGCCGCGCGCCGTACGACACGATCGAGATGCCCTACGGCCCCCAGGTCCTCTGGCCCGACCACGCCTTGCAAGCCACCCGGAACGCCGCCCTGCATCCCGACCTCGACCAGCGCCGCATCGAAATCGTGGTGCGCAAGGGCTTCCACCGGGGGATCGACAGCTACTCCACCTTCTTCGAGAACGACCGCCGCACCCCCACGGGGCTTGACGCCTGGCTCCGCCAGCGCGGCTTCCGCCGCCTGTTCCTAGCCGGGCTGGCCACGGATTTCTGCGTCGCGTGGTCGGCCGAGGATGCGGTGCGGCTCGCCTACGAGGTGGTGGTGATCGAGGATGCGTGCCGGGGGATCGGGCTACAAGCGGCAGATGGGCGGACGACGATCGAGGAGGCGCGGGAGCGGCTGGCGGGGCTGGGGGTGCGGTTCGTGGGCGAGGCGGAGATCGGGGGCTGAAGCCCCGCCCTCACCCGGCGCTGCGCGCCGGGACAGACCTCTCCCGCGAAGCGGGAGAGGTGGACGGTTCCACCGACCGATCGTGTTCACCTCTCCCGCTCTGCGGGAGAGGTCGCGGAGCGAAGCGACGCGGGTGAGGGCGGCGTTAGCCCCTCCTTCACCACCATCCCGCACCATGACGCATGGCCAACCGCCATGCCCGCGTCCTCCGCCGAAACCTGACCGATACCGAACGCGAACTCTGGCGCCTGCTCCGCGCCCGCCGCTTCCACGGCCACAAATTCCGCCGCCAGCACCCGACCGGCCCGTTCATCGCCGACTTCGCCTGTGTCGCGGGACGCCTGATCGTGGAAGCCGACGGCGGCCAGCACGCCGATTCGGTTGCCGACGCTCGCCGCACCGCCTGGCTGCAAGCGCGCGGCTGGCGTGTGATCCGATTCTGGAACACCGACATCCTCGCCAACCCCGAGTACATTGCCAATACGATCCTCGCGGCTCTCCGCGACCCTCACCCGGCGCTCCGCGTCCACCTCTCCCGCGCAGCGGGAGAGGTGGACGATGCTGCCAGCTCGGCCCGCAGCGCGACGCAACCAACGACCGCTAATTCACCTCTCCCGCATGCGGGAGAGGTCGCCGCGCCGGAGGCGCGGCGGGTGAGGGTGGCGGGCGCGTTTCCGCGGTAGCTCGGCAAACCTGACCCCTGTCATTGAGAAAACGGCTTGGCCGAGCGACACTGCGAACACAACCAAAACAGGTAGCACATGGCCCGAGAGGCGCTCCGAGACCGATTTATTGCCGCGTTGCTCCGACTTGGCGGCTCGGCGGGAAACCGCCGGCTCCAGGACGAACTCGGCTGGCAGGACGACACTTACGACCGTGTGCGCGACGCCTTGGTTGAAGACGGCGCCGTCGTGCGTGGACGCGGGCAGGGCGGCTCTGTTTCACTGGCCGACCGGCACCCGAGGACCGCGCCAGCTCGCGCCAACGCGCCGTCTCGCGAGGCTGTCCCCGAAGTGGAAGCGACTCCTCCAAAGGCGCGGGCGAAGGCGGCCGTCCAGAACGGCGGCGGGTTCGAGCAGACCTTCAAGGCCATCGACAACGTGCTCCGCAACGAGGCGGGGCAGACCACCGAACTCGACTACACCGAGCAGACGTCCTGGATGCTGTTCCTGAAATATCTCGACGACCTCGAAATCGAGCGGAAGACGCACGCCGAGCTGGAGGGCAACCCCTACCAGCCGATCATCGACGACGAGCACCGCTGGGGCGCATGGGCCGCACCGCGCAAGAAGGACGGCTCCTTCGACCACGACCGCGCGCTGACCGGCGACGACCTGATCGCCTACGTCAACGACAAGCTCTGGCCCTATCTCCAGGGCTTCAAGCGCCGCGCGACCGGTCCCGACACGATCGAGTACAAGATCGGCGAGGTGTTCGGGGAGATAAAGCCGAAATTCCAGTCCGGCTACTCGCTGCGCGACGCGCTGGAGCTGGTGGACGGATTGCGGTTCCGCTCGCAGACGGAGAAGCACGAGCTTTCCCATCTGTATGAAGCCAAGATCAGGAACATGGGCAATGCCGGGCGGAACGGGGGCGAGTACTACACGCCCCGGCCGCTCATCCGCGCCATGATCCAGGTCGTGAAGCCCCGGATCGGCGAGCGCATCTACGACGGCGCCTGCGGCTCGGCCGGGTTCCTGTGCGAAGCCTACGAATACCTGCTGCCGCAGGCGCAAAGCACGACCGACCGCGAGACGCTGCAAAGGCGGACCTTCCACGGCAAGGAGAAGAAGAGCCTCGCCTACGTCATCGCCATCATGAACATGATCCTGCACGGGATCGAGGCGCCCAACGTCCTCCACGCCAACACGCTGGCGGAGAACGTCATGGACCTGCAGGAGAAGGACCGCTTCGACGTCGTGCTCGCCAATCCGCCCTTCGGCGGCGGCGGAGCGGGCGGAGGTGCAGCAGAACTTCCCGATCCGCTCGGGCGAGACGGCCTATCTGTTCCTGCAGCACTTCATGCGCTCGCTGCGCGCGGGCGGACGCGCCGCGATCGTCATCAAGAACACCTTTCTTTCGAACACGGACGGCGCCTCCATCGCGCTGCGGCGGGAATTGCTGGAGAGCTGCGACCTGCACACGATCCTGGACATGCCGCAGGGCACGTTCCAGGGCGCGGGCGTGAAGACGGTGGTGCTGTTCTTCGAGAAGGGGCGGAAGACGCGGCGGATTTGGTTCTACAAGCTCGATCCGGGCCGCAGCCTGGGCAAGACCAATGCGCTGAACGACGACGATATGGCGGAGTTCGTCCGGTTGCAGGCCGGGTTCGAGGCGGGGCCGAAAAGCTGGACGGTGGAGGCGGACGGCATCGACCGGGAGACTTGGGATTTGTCGGTCAAGAACCCGAATGGGGGCGATGCGGCGGAGCATCCGGACGCCGGAGGCGATCCTGGCCGAGATCGCGGCGCTGGACGCGGAAAGCGCGCGCGTGCTGGAGCGGGTGAGGGCGTTGCTGTGAGGGTGAGGTGGCAGACACGGAACTCGCGTCGTGCAGTCCTTAGTGGCAGCATCCGAAGATGGCAAGTCGGTACAGCAGGATGCGGTGCGCCGATGGCGAATACGTGGTCTTTGATCGGTCCGAAGGATGAATGAAGCGCAGCAGTCGATACTGGTACGACTGCGAGGCTCTCATCATCCCCGGTGAGGGAACGGAGTTCCTGCCGCGCTACTTCCAAGTGGAAGTTGACTTACACAAGCGCGCGTTACGCTCGCCATAGATTTTCGAGTTCCCATTGCACGCGGCCTGATCTGTTCCACTTCCTACGTGGCGACAGAATTACTTGGGCCGAAGTCGCCGTTGGAGCGACGGTGAAGTCGCTACGCATGCGTCGCCTTCGAGACTTCCTGTATTCCCGTGCCGCCGCTAGCCGAGCAGCAACGCATCGTCGCAATCCTGGATCAAGCCTTCGAGGCGACTGCCACCGCGATGGCGAACGCCGAAAAGAACTTGGCTAATGCCCGTGAGCTGTTGACGGCGGTCAATAATCGTAATTTCGCGAAGCTTCAAAGGGAATGGCCGTTCATTTGCGCTCAGAGAAGTCGGATCGCTACAAACGGGCAGCACACCGCCGACCTTGGAAAGGAAGCAACTACGGAGACCATTTACCGTTCATTAAGCCAGGCGACTTCCGGCCTGACGGATCTCTGGCATACGACCGATGAAGGATTGAGTCAGGAAGGCCTCAACGAGGTCACGGCTGTTCGGTCAGACGCCGCATTGATGGTATGCATCGGTGGCACGATGGGAAATCCGGCGTTACGGAACGGGATATCACGACCAATCAGCAGATCAATGCGGTCACTCCAAACAAGGGCATTCTGGGCCGATTTCTTTACTGTGCAGATGATTACCGACGAGTTCCATAGCAGCGGTCTTCGCGACGCAGGGCAGGCAACGCCGCCCACCATCAGCCAGGCTCAAATGGTGAGAACTTCCAATCGTCGTCCCTTCTGACAGCAGTACAGCAGCAGATTTAGTGAGGCAATTGGATGAATTCGCCGTTGCGCTGGACGGCTAGCGGTAACCCAACGAGCGAAGCTCGCCGCCCTCGCCGAACTCAAGCAATCCCTCCTCGCCCGCGCCTTCTCCGGCGAACTGACGGCCTCCGACGCCCTCGCCGCATGAACGAAGCCGAGACCCGCGCGGAGCTGATCGACCCCGCGCTCAAAGCCGCCGGCTGGGGCGTGCATCCGGACAGCCGCATCCGCCGCGAACAGCTCGCCCCCGGCCGCATCCTGGGCGCCGGCAAGCGCGGCGAACCGACCACCGCCGACTACGTGCTGCATGTCCGGGGCCGCCACCTCGCGGTGATCGAGGCCAAGGCGGAAGACAAGCCCGTCACCGCCGGAATGGGCCAGGCCAAGATCTACGCCGGCAAGCTCGGCGCGCGCTGGGCCTATTCGACCAACGGAAAAGGCATCTACCGGGCGGACATGCAGACCGGGGCGGAAGGCCCGGTCGATTCCTGGCCCAGCCCCGACGCGCTATGGGCCGAGACCTTCACGGAAGCGAATGCCTGGCGCGACCGCTTCGCCGCCATCCCGTTCGAGGACAAGGGCGGTTCCAAGCCGCCGCACTACTACCAGGTCAATGCCGTCGAAAAGACCCTCGACGCTATTGCCGCCGGCCAGAAACGCATCCTGCTCACCCTCGCCACGGGTACCGGGAAAACCTTCATCGCCTTCCAGATATCCTGGAAGCTGTTTCATTCACGCTGGAACCTAAGCGGCAAACCGACGCGCCGGCCGCGCATCCTGTTCCTCGCCGATCGCAACATCCTCGCCGATGATGCGCTCAGGAGGGACTTCTCCGCCTTTCCCGACGACGCGCTGGTGCGGATCAAGCCGGACGCCATCCGGAAGAAGGGAAGGGTGCCCAAGAACGGCAGCATCTTCTTCACCATCTTCCAGACCTTCACGAGCGGAAGGACGGACGCGCCGGAGCCGGCCCTCACCCGCGTCGCTCCGCTCCGCGACCTCTCCCGCCAAGCGGGAGAGGTGAATTCGGCGTGCATGAAGGACCATCTTCCCCAATTGGGTGGGAGGCCAAATCGGCCGTCTGAGATGATCCTGCCGCGAACGAAGGACCCCCTCTCCCGCAACGCGGGAGAGGTCGCCCCGGCGGCAGCCGGGGCGGGTGAGGGCGGCGCGCCCGAGGACAACCACCTCTCCCGCTCCGCGGGAGAGGTCGGATTGCCGCGAAGCGGCAATCCGGGTGAGGGCGGCGCCTATTTCGGCGACTACCCCCCGGACTTCTTCGACTTCATCATCATCGACGAGTGCCATCGCGGCGGCGCCAACGCCGAGGGCGAATGGCGGGCCATCATGGAGTATTTCGCGCCCGCCGTTCAGCTCGGCCTCACCGCAACCCCGCTGCGCCGCGACGAGAACCGGGACACCTACGCCTATTTCGGGCGCCCCGTTTACACCTACTCGCTGCGCCAAGGGATCGAGGACGGGTTCCTCACGCCCTTCAAGGTGCGCCAGCACAAGACCACGCTCGACGACTACGTCTACACCTCGGACGACGCGGTGATCAGCGGTCAGGTGAAGGAAAACCACCGCTACACGTCCGGCCAGTTCAACCGGGCAATCGAGATCGAGGCCCGCGAGGAATACCGGGTCAAGACCGTCATGGGCGAAATCGACCAGCGGCAGAAGACGCTGGTTTTCTGCGCCACCCAGGACCACGCGGCCTCGATCCGCGACCTGATCAACCAGACCAAGGCAAGCACCGACCCGCATTACTGCGAGCGGGTCACCGCCGACGACGGCGCGATCGGCGAGCACTGGCTTCGCCAGTTCCAGGACAACGACAAGACGATCCCGACGATCCTGACCACGTCGCAGAAGCTGTCCACCGGCGTCGATGCGCGCAACGTCCGCAACATCGTCCTGATGCGGCCGGTCAACAGCATGATCGAGTTCAAGCAGATCATCGGGCGCGGCACGCGGCTGTACGACGGCAAGGACTACTTCACCATCCACGATTTCGAGGGCGCGTATCAGCATTTCCTCGACCCCGAATGGGACGGCGAGCCGGTCGATCCCGAACCGGCGCCGCCGTGCCCGCCTCCGGGCGAGCCGCCGGCCGAATCGCCCGATCCCCGCGAGCCTCCGCCACGGATGGAGAAGGTCGTCATCCGCCTGGCCGACGGGAAGGCCCGCACCATCCAGCACATCAGCGCGACAAGCTTCTGGGGGCCGGATGGCCGGCCGCTATCCGCAGCCGAATTCCTGCAAAGCCTGTTCGGCCACCTGCCCGATCTGTTCAAGGACGAGGACGAGCTGCGTGCCCTCTGGGGCGATCCGGAAGCCCGTCGCACGCTCCTGACCGAACTCGGCGCTCGCGGCTTCGGGCCGGAGCCGCTGGCGGAGATGGCGCAAATCATCGACGCCCCGGAGAGCGACGTTTTCGACGTCCTGGCCTACGTCGCCTTCGCACTGGCGCCGATGACACGCGCGGAGCGGGTTGCAGGCCGGAAGGCGGGAATCCTGTCCCGCTACGATGCCAAGCTGCGGACATTCATCGACTTCGTGCTCGGCCAATACGTGACCCAGGGAGTCGAGGAACTCAATCGAGAGAAGCTTCCGAAGCTTCTTCAACTGAAATACAATTCCGTCACCGATGCCGCGGCCGAGCTAGGTGGTGTTCCCATGATCAGGGGCGCGTTCATCGGGTTCCAACAGCAGCTTTTCGCACGCGAACAGCGTCGGTGATATTCACGCCCCCACCCCCATCCCCGCCACCACCCGCGCACACACAACCCGCCCCGCCGCATCCCCCGCCTCCAACCGCCCCGCCCAATCCCCGATCACCACCAGCAGGCTCCGCGCCCGCACCGCATCCCCCGCCAGCGCCTCCGCGAACTCCCCCACCAACCACGCATCCAAGTTCCGCACCGCCTCCGCCACCTCCGGCAACGCCGCCACCGCCGCCCGCGCCGTCCGATGCCCCTCGCGCTCCGCCGCCAGCGCCTCCAGCAGCGCCAGCGCCAACGCCTCCACCCGCGCCGCGCCGTCCAACGCGCGCGCCGCCAGCACCGCGTCCGCCATCAATTCCCCCACCGCCGCGTGATGTTCCCGCACCACGTCGATCAGCAACGCCGCGTTGGTCGGGTAATACCACCGCGCCAGATCGAACTTGATCCCCGCCTCCGCCGCGAGCCGGTGCAGATTGAACCCCGCCAGTCCATGCGCCGCCACGCGCCGCGCCGCCGCCGCGCGCAGCCGCGCCCGCTTCTCCAGCGGCGCCCGATAGCAGCCGGCGACCAGCCGCCGCTCACTCACCCCAGCCGCCCACGCCGGCCGCCGCCGCCGCCCGCACCCCGTCGATCACCATATGCGCCAGCAGCCGCGCGTACTCGCCCCGCGTCAGCGCGCCGAGGTCGCGGAACCACAGAACATGCCAGCACGCCATGCCCATCAGGCTCAGTGCCGCCGGCACCGCCAGCTCCGTCCGCCCCTCGGCCTCCGGCACCGCCCGCGCGATCAGTCCGGCATAGAAATGCACCAGATGGCGCTGGCGCAGCTTCAAGGACCGCGCCAGGTGCGGCGAGGCTCCGGAGACGGAGGCCACATGCACGCGCTGCCCGGCGCGATACGCCCACAGCAGATCGAGCAGGTTGCGGATCGCGCCCGACAGAAGCTCGCCCGGATCACTCGCCTCGGCATGCGCGCCATACGCGCCGAGCCGATCGATCAGCCGGTCCATGTGCCGATCCAGCACCGCCTCCAGCACCATCTCCCGGTTGCCGAACTGCGCCCGCACCGCATAGGGCGCCAGCCCGATCTCGGCGCCGATCTCCTGCAACCCGGTCTGCAGAAGCCCCTTGGCGGCGAACAGCCGCTCGGCGGCATCCAGCAGCGCCGCCCGCCGCTCCTCCTGCTCGCGGTTGCGCCAGACCCGCGTTCCGCCTTGCCGCAACGCGGCGCTGCCGGCGAGGCTCTCCGGCCACGGACCGTTCATCGGCATCGACGCCCCCGCAAATGTTAGAAAATTATACTAACATAAATTGCCGGCCGGCGTCAACTTTGCGCGGCACCGGCACTCCGGCCGGCGCCGCGGGTTCCGCTCCTGCTCTCCATGTGGCTTAACGCGACTTCACCCAACCGGAGGGAGCCATGGCCGAACCCGTCTTCAAGATGATCGAGCTGGTCGGAACGTCGCAGGACAGCATCTCGGACGCCATCGACAACGCCATCGAGCGCGCCGCCGCCACCATCCGCCAGCTCAGCTGGTTCGAGGTCACGCAGATGCGCGGCCAGATCGGCGACGGCACGATCAAGCAGTACCAGGTCACGCTGAAGGCCGGCTTCGTGCTCGAAGACAGCTAGCCGGTTTGCGGCGCCGGGCGGCGGACCAGGCCGCGCTCTGGTTCGAAGCCATGCGGCGGGGTGACTACGCCGCCGCATGGGCGGTGAACGACGCCATCCTGGCCAGCCGAGACACGCCGCCCGACGACCCGCGCCTGCCCTACCATCTGCGTCATGTCTGGGACGGCCGTCCCTTCGACGGCCGCCATGTGCTGGTCCGCTGCTATCACGGCCTCGGCGACACGCTGCAGTTCCTCCGCTATCTCGCCCCGCTGCGCGCCCGCGCCGCCTCGGTCGCGCTGGAGGCGCAGCCCGAGCTCGTCCCGCTGCTGCCCGGCGCGATCCCCTTCGACCCGGCCGCCCCGACGCCCCCCGCCGAGTGCGACATCGAGATCATGGAGCTGGCCCACGCGCTGCGCCTGCCTCCCGAGGCCCTGCCTCCGCCCTATCTGCAGCCGCCACGCACCGGCCCGGCGGCGGGCGAGGGGCCGCGCATCGGCCTCTGCGCCCGCTCCGGCGACTGGGACCCCGAGCGGTCCGTCCCGCTGCCCCTGCTCGGCGCCGCCCTTCCGCCGGGTGCGCGCCCGGTGCGGCTGCAACCCGAGGGCGCGGACGCGCTGGCCTGGGCCAACCCCGGCCCGCTCGGCGACACCGCCGAGGCCGCGTCGCTGGTCTGCGCGGTCGATCTGGTGATCACCGTGGACACCATGATCGCCCACCTCGCCGGCGCGCTCGCCCGCCCCGCCTGGGTGCTCCTGAAGGCGGACGCCGACTGGCGCTGGATGGAGGGGCGCCGCACGTCCTGGTACCCCTCGCTCCGCCTCTACCGCCAGCGCCGCCCCGGCGACTGGCGCGCGCCGCTGGCCGAGATCACCCGTGACCTCGCTTCGCCTCCCGCCGCCGCGCGTGCAGGATGAACTCGGTATAGCCGTTCGGCTGCGCGCGTCCCTGGAACACCAGATCGCACGCCGCCCGGAACGCCGGCCCGTCGAAGCCCGGTGCCATCGGCCGGTACGCGGCATCGCCGGCGTTCTGCCGATCCACCACCGCCGCCATGCGCTTCAGCGTCTCCATCACCTGCGGCTCGGTGGCGATCCCATGGCGCAGCCAGTTGGCGACGTGCTGGGAGGAGATGCGCAACGTCGCCCGGTCCTCCATCAGCCCCACGTCGTGGATGTCGGGCACCTTGGAGCAGCCCACGCCCTGGTCGATCCAGCGCACCACGTAACCGAGGATGCCCTGGCAGTTGTTGTCCAGCTCCTGCTGGACGTCCTCGGGCGCCCAGTTGGGCCGGTCGGCCAGCGGGATCGTCAGCAGCGCCCCCAACCCCGCCGGCGCGCGCCCCGCGATCTCCTCCTGCCGGGCGGCCACATCCACCTGATGGTAGTGCAGCGCGTGCAGGGTCGCGGCGGTGGGCGAGGGCACCCAGGCCGTGTTCGCCCCAGCGCGCGGATGGCCGATCTTCTGCGCCAGCATCTCCGCCATCCGGTCGGGCGCCGCCCACATCCCCTTGCCGATCTGCGCCTTCCCGCGCAGCCCGCAGGCGAGCCCGATATCGACGTTGCGGTCCTCGTAAGCCTTGATCCAGGCCGTGCCCCGCATCTCGTTCTTGCGGATCATCGGCCCGGCCTCCATGGACGTATGGATCTCGTCGCCGGTGCGGTCGAGGAACCCGGTGTTGATGAACACCACCCGCTCGCGCGCCGCCAGGATGCACGCCTTGAGGTTGGCCGAGGTCCGCCGCTCCTCGTCCATGATCCCCATCTTCAGCGTGTTGCGGGCGAGCCCCAGCAGCTCCTCCACGCGCGTGAAGATCGCCGCCGCATGCGCCACCTCGTCCGGCCCATGCATCTTCGGCTTCACGATATACACCGACCCGGCGCGGCTGTTGCGCACCCCATCGCTTCGCAGGTCGTGCATCGCGATCAGCGAGGTCACCGCCGCGTCCAGCATCCCCTCCGGGATCTCGCCGCCCGAGCCGTCCAGCACCGCATCCGTGTACATATGGTGGCCGACATTGCGGATCAGCATCAGGCTCCGTCCCGGCAGGTGCAGCGTCCCGCCGTCCGGGGTCCGGGTACTCGCGATCAGGAGCGAGCCGGCGCGTCATCATCCGCCCGCCCTTCTCGAACGTATCCTCGAGCGTGCCCTTCATCAGCCCCAGCCAGTTGCGGTACGCCCCCACCTTGTCGGCGGCATCCACTGCGGCGATCGAATCCTCGCAATCCTGGATCGTCGTCACCGCCGCCTCCAGCACCACGTCGGCGACCCCGGCCGCATCGTCGCGCCCGATCGGATGCGCGCGGTCGATCACCAGCTCGACATGCAGCCCGTGATGGCGCAGCAGCACCGCGTCCGGCGAGCCCGCCTCGCCGCGGAAGCCCACGAGCTGCCCGGCATCGCGCAGCCCCGCCCGCGCTCCCTCCAGCGACACGACCAGGCGCCCGTCCTCGATCGCATACCCTTTCGCCTCGGCATGGCTGCCGCGCTCCAGCGGCGTCGCCTCGTCGAGGAATTCCCGCGCGCGGGCGATCACCCGCGCGCCGCGCAGCTTGTTGAATCCCGGCCCGCGCCCGGCCCCGCCGTCATCGGGAATGGCGTCCGTTCCGTACAGCGCGTCATACAGGCTGCCCCAGCGCGCATTCGCGGCATTCAGCGCATACCGTGCGTTGGTCACCGGCACCACGAGCTGCGGGCCGGCGATGCGGGCGATCTCGGCATCGACATTGGCCGTGCTGACAACCCCGTCCGCCGGTTCGTCCTGGAGATAGCCGATCTCGCGCAGGAACGCCTGGTACGCGTCGGCGTCGATCGGTCGGCCGCGATTCTCGCCATGCCAGGCGTCGATCCGCGCCTGCACCGCGTCGCGCCGATCGAGCAGCGCGCGATTGCGCGGCGCCAGCTCGCGGACCAGCGCACCGAACCCCTGCCAGAAGCGCTCCGGCTCGACCCCGGTGCCGGGGATCGCCTCGTCGTTGACGAAGTCATGGAGAACCTTTGCAACCCGCAGGCCACCCGTTTCGACCCTATCCATGCTGCCTCTCCCTTGCCGCCGCGCCGGCGCGAGCGCCCGTTCTGTCGCAGCCCGCGCCCGCCCGCAACTGGCGACGCTGTCGTGCATCGCTCTTGACGACACTCAGGGACGGAACGAAGACGGGCGAAAGCATCAGGGGGTAGACTCCCAGTCGCAAACGTGACGGGCAATGTCGCCTGCCTGGGAATTGCCATCATTGGTGGGAGGGGGGCTGTCCGCACCAGCATCGCTCGCCGGCCTCTCGGCATTTCCGGTCGGCGCGCTCGCTGTCGTTGCCGTTCAAGGCGTCGGCATGCGCGCGGGAGCTTGCAGGCTGCATCTGGCGCGGGAGCAGGCGCGTTCGCGAGTGACTTGGGATGGTCGGCCCTAGCCCGCGCGGACGCGTTCGCGTGCCCGGGTTCTGGCAACCCAAACCATCGGAATCAGGATCGCGGCAATGAGCAATGCAGCCGCCGATAGGCCCGCAGGTGTAGCTCGGGCCGTTGCCTTGATCGAGACAGATTTGCCGATAGTGAGGTCCACGGTTGCCTTCATCTCTTCAGGATGTGGAGCCGCGATACCCGAACTGTTCTCAGGTTCTGAATTGCGCTCGGCACCGTTTGTCATCACGTGTCGGTCCTCCTCGATTGGTAAGCCTGCAGGGGTGGGTTAACGAACAACGTGTCACTGGTCTTCAAGCATTTTTGTCGTGCATTGAAGCCGCCGCGACGCTCGGGCACTGGAAGCGGGCTGACCTGGAACGCGCGGAACCCTCACGCCGGTGATTGGCCAAGTCGGGATCGGAACACGCGGACGGGCGGTTCAGGTCGTGGGCGAGCCTTCCCCCAACCGCGCACCCTCCGCTCGGATTGTCGCGCGCCCCTCCGGCACGGGGATGAACTCCCGCTCGTCCCCGGGGACGATCCCGAACCGCCCCGCGCTCCAATCCGCTTTCGCCTGTTCGATCCGCTCGCGGGAGGAACTCACGAAGTTCCAGAACAAGTACCGTGGCCCGTCCATCACCGCACCGCCCAGCAACAGCAGCCGGGTGCCCTCCGGCCCACCACGGAAAGCAAGCCGATCCCCAGCCCGGAACAGCAGCATCCTGCCGGCCTCAAAGCGTACGCCAGCGACCTCGACCGCACCCTGCACCACATAGGCACCGCGTTCCTCGTGTTCGTCCGGAAGCGGCAGGGAGGCGCCGGGCGCCAGCTCCGCATCGGCGTAGAACAAGGGCGAGTGGGTCACGACAGGCGAGCGCGCGCCCCAGCCTTCGCCGGCTATCAATCGCAGGCGCGTCCCGCCGTCGCGCAGCACTGGCAGGGTAGCGGCGCCATGATGGACGAAATCCGCCGGCCTCTCCTCAACGGACGCGGGCAAGGCCACCCAGGATTGGATGCCGAAAAGGCGATTGCTGTGGATTCGCAGCGCCGTGTCGGTGCGCTCCGAATGCGCGATGCCGCGTCCGGCGGTCATCCAGTTCACATCGCCAGGGATGATGGGCTGGCGGGAACCCAGGCTGTCGCGATGCAGGATCGAGCCATCGAACAGGTAAGTGACGGTGGCGAGACCGATATGCGGGTGAGGGCGCACATCCAGCCCGCTCCCGGCCAGAAACTCGCCCGGCCCCATCTGGTCGAAGAAGATGAATGGTCCAACCATCTGCCGCTCACTGGCGGGCAGGGCGCGGCGCACCTCGAAGCCGCCCAGATCGTGCGCTCGGGGGATGATGACCAGCTCCAGGCCGCTTGGCGGGACTGGGCATTCGGGGTTTTCAGCGGATTGCCAGCTCATGGTGGTCGCTCCTTGGCTCGTTACCTAGGTTGCTTCCGGCCCCGGATGGGGGAAAGAGCGGGCTTGCCCGATCCCGCTGTCGCTGCGCTGACCAGACGGGAGCTGTTCCTACCCGGCAGCATGATCGAGCAGCGTGCGATCGCGCGGCGCCAGTTCGGGAATCAGCGCGCCAAATCCCTCCCAGGGGTGGTCCGGCTCGATCTTACATCAACCCGCGTATATCCTGACCTTTCTGCCGTCATTCCCGCGAAAGCGGGAATCCAGGCGGACCGCACGAAACTGCTGCATATGGGCCTGGATGCCCGCTTCCGCGGGCATGACGGGATAGGTCAGAGTCAAGGCGGCTCGATCCTAATTGCGGGGATTACCCACGAAATCGTGCAGAACCCTGGCGACCTTCAGCCCGCCCGCTTCGACCGTGTCCATGCTGCCTCCTCTTCGCCGCCAGAACTGCGCAAGGCCCGTTCTGTCGTAGCAAGCGCCCACCCGCAACGGGCAGGGATGAACGGATCGGCCGAGAGACAGCGAAACACGCCGGTAACATGGAGATGCTATGGCGGCCTCCCTCCTGTTACGGGTGCAGCGGACAGGATCGTATTTCTGGCCGGAATGCCGCGAAGCGGATCGACCTTCTCATGCAATGTCGTGCGCGAAGTCCTGCAGCGTCGGGGAAGCGTCTACTAGGAGCCAACACCCGATCCGGCCGCGGCGCTCAGTCACGCGGGCCAGGCGGATCACATCATTATCAAGGCACACAGCCTCGATTCCCTGGGTCTGTCCTTGATCCGGACCGGTGCGGCTCGGGCGATCTGCAGCGTGCGCCGGATCGAGGACGCCATCGCATCCTGGATGGAAACCTTCGGCTTCACCGAGGAGGAATCGATCGAAGCCATGCGCGCATGGATCGGTCTTTATCAGCATCTCCGGTCGCGGGCCTTGACCGTGCCCTATGATGTCATCGACCGCCGGCCCTGGCGGGCGGCTTGGCTGATCGGCCGTCATATCTCGGCGACGGTCGGGCCCGTCGAGAGCTGGACCATCGCCCGCCGCTTCGCCGAGGCAAGAGTCAAGCGTCTGGCGGAGACGCTGGACAGGACAGGACAGGCCAGGGCGTGCGCGACATTGGCTTCAGCTGGTACGACGAAACCACGTTCTTCCATCGCCGCCACGTCGCATCGCTCGACTCCCGACCCGCGGAGCAGCGTCTTTCGGGCGAGCAGCTGATGCGGATACGGCTGGCGCTGGAAGGGGCGGCGAGGGAGGCAATGGTCCCGATTGGAGGGGTCTGACGATCCGCCCCCCGCACGGCGGGGCCGTTGCTGTCCGGTTTGCGATCCAGTTCGCGACTGTCGATCTTCCCCCGCCATGCTCGCTCCGGACCTGGTCCGGGAATTCGTCGCGAGCTCAGCCCGGCAAGTGACGCAAACCGGACAGCAATGCATGGAAGATCGGGAACCAGGGCGGAGACGTCCCTTGGAAAACAATCATCGTCAGTGTGAGCCGGGTCACATGCGCGTTGCGCGACATCGAGCGATATCTCAACCGTCGGAACCGAAGCCATCGGAGGTGCCGGGAAGCGCGATGCACCCGGCCCGGCCGACCAAAGGGAGGATGCAGGTGGACACGCAGAAATATGGCTTTGCAGTTGACTCCTTTGTGATCCATAACACGAGAGCCCGCCATAAGGACACTGACTACATCTCGGCGAGTGTTGCTGTCGCCGGAAGGCCCGCACTGAAAGCGAGCCAGAAGCTCGGCGACCTCAACAACGGCACGTTCCGCACGGCGATGAACTTCAAGGACCTGTCTGTCGCGGACAACGAGACAGCGGTTTTCAGCTACGCCATCGTCAACAGCGGCCATACCGACCCGAGCGCCGCCGAGAAGACGCTTGAGCAGGCGGTCTCAACCGTGGCCGAAAAGGGGGCGCAGGCCGCCGCCACCGCGGCCGGCGGGGCTCTCGGCGCGGCCCTCGGCGCGTCGATCGGCACGGCAGTCGTTCCGCTCATCGGCACCGCGCTGGGCGCGCTCGCGGGTTGGGTGGTCTCCTCCGCGGGCAAGCTGGTCTTCGCCGATTGCGACGGCGCGGTCGCCGCTGCGGTGCATAGCTTTACCGGCTCGCAGCTTCGTGCCGGAACCAGTCAAGGCCGGCATCTGAGTGAGACCGACCACCACCCCGGAACCGACTCCGCGCACGGCTGCGGCAGCAATTCCAATTACGACGTCTCCTGGTCGATCCATCTGACGACGTAATCCTGCACGAAAGGGGTCCGCGACGCTCCGGCCATCCTGATCGGGCCGGCAGGCGCGCTCGTCGGCTCCGTCACGGGCTCCGAATTTGCCGAGGAGACCGGCTCGCAACGCGGAGACCAGCGCGCTTTCACGCTGACGGAAATCGAGAAGTCCGCGCGCGCCGCGGATTAACCTCTCTGCCCCAGCCGGGCGAGGTCGCGGAGCGCCCCTGGCCTTGATCCGGCGGACGCGGGTGAGCGAGCCGCCCCCGACACCCTCGCCCGCCGGGCCGCGCACAGCGACCTACTCCCGCAGGTGGGAGAGAGTAGTGGGTCAGTTTGCCTGTGAGTCTTGGGTGCCTAGGAATAATGCCAACCTGCCTTGACGCTGACCCATACCGTCACGCCCGCAAAAGCCGGCATCCAGGCGTATATGCACTGATTTTCGTGCTGTCCGCCTGGATTCCCGCTGCCGCGGGAATGATGCCATCAAGGTCAGGAAGTACGCGGTGCTACAATATCCGGCCCAGCACACCGAGGCACTCCCACTATTCTGCGGGCCGGTGTCCACAATTCACCTCTGCCGCCAGATCTCCGCAAACGTTACCGCGTCAAGGAGTGGCGCAACACGGCCGGCGTTCTCGCCACCGCCTGTCCGGCAGAATGGAGGACGTGCTGCGGAGAAGGCACCAAGGTGCGCGGCCTTGGGACTCCAGATGACGAAGACGAAGAGTGCTAGATTTCATTGAGTGCAAAAGGCAGCGTGGGATTCTGCTTGCGCTCGGCCGCGCTATTATGCCGGTAGGTTTTCCAGGTCGGCTCATGATCCTCGGCCGCTTGGTTACCCCATACTGTCCACCCTGGGCGTGTACCGCGCGCGAACAATTCAAGCCATGGCCCAGGGCTGCATGCTTCGATGATGCCGTACAGTTCGTCTGGCTTGCGCGAGTGCTCGCGCTTGCGCGTCCCGAGATAGTTCACCTGCGTGCGGCCCGGTCGCAGGGTCAGCGCATTCTTGTCCCGCACGCCGAACAGAACAAGGTCGGTCACGTTGCGGAAGTAGAAGCCGACGCCACGGCCATCGCTGCCCCCATCCTTCCGTAGCTTGTGCCAGACGATAGTCGATTTGTAGCAGAACTCCCATTCCCTCGTGACCTGCAAGCCCTCCGGCAGCAAGGCATTGGGCACCCATAGATACAGATGGGAGGTTTGGGCGCTGATCTCTGTCACGGGCAGCGCGGAAATCGCACCCACGTCCATTGTCCCGTAGCGGCTCAGACGCCTGTGTTCCGGCGCCATCTTTCCCGTGCGGTTGACAAACTGCCACGGTGGATCGGCCAGAATGCACCCGAAGCTGTCGCCGTTGACGGCCACTAGGAGATCCGCCCCAGGATCAGGGGTGGCAGTCGTGGTCATTGGTCGATTCTACTCCTCTGCGCGGGCCTCCCACTCTTCAAGGGCTTGAACCATATCGGCAAATTCCAAAGCTGGTAAGATCAAGAACCACGTAGTCGTCGCGACCAGCCAAGCTATTAGCGCCGTCTTGATCGAACAGTATCCAGAGCTTGGTGCCGGGTGCGGTGGACGCGAGCGTGGTTTTACCACAACCGCTAGCGCCCCAAAGAAGTAGGGCAACCCTAGTGCTGCTGAGGTCCACAGCACCCAGCGTCCTATTGCCAAGCATGACCTCCATTGCTGCCTACTCCCCTCGTGCGTAGCTCGGTAGGTCGGTCGAGTAGGGGATGTTGTTGCACGCAGCTCGCTCACCCCATAAAGGCACGCACGGGAACATGCCGTTCCAGAGCCAGTCGCAGAAAAAGACGATGCCGGCATACTTCGCCAACGTCCAAATGACGCGTGCGGCCATCGTAATACGGCGTTCTATCCGCATGGCGCGATCATTCGGCATGTTGGCAGGTGTGCCATAGCGACCATACTTGCTCATGTTCAACTCCATTACACTCGTGTGTGGTTGCGTTGCCCCTCACCTTCCGTGTCGCCTACTGTGTGCAGCGGCTTGTCACGCCCGCCCCCGTCGCGGGCGCGCAGCGGAGCGTCTGACGAATGCGGATGAAGCTGTAGTGCATCGAGTTGACTGAGATGGCGTGGACGTGGTTCTCGAATTTCTCGCTGACCGCATCGGTCAGGCGGGGGAAGCGGCGCAGTCCCATCCGCATCGATAAGTTCTGGCGCTCAGCATAGGATGTGCTGACGCGCGCGGGACCAGGCCGCCCCTCTACGCGGCGCATCTGAGATGCCTTTGCACTCACCGGAGCTGTAGCGGCCCTGGCCGGGCACGTCGCGCCAAACCCGCTTAACACGTCAGACAGTCGCTCTCCCGCGATCTCTAACTAGGGTCGGCGGGTGAGTTGCGCGGTTCGCTGGGAAGGTTGGAGCCCGTCAATTCCAGTCTCCGGGCTCCAGACCCACGACCAGCGGCTTACCTACGCTTTCGTAGCGGGTGCCACCGAAGCTACATGGCGGCGTCGGCTTGCATCGCCGGCGGCACGGCGAACCGCCCCGCGCGCCTGCTGCCTTCGCCGAGATACGCCAAGTGCCGGGAAACGCGCTGTGCCGCGAACCTGGTGCCGTAGATGAACCGCATCGACGGACCGAAGGTCGGCGCGCTCAGGTAGCCAACGAAATACAGGCCCGGCACGGAGGATTCGAAGGCGCGGTTGAGCACCGGGATGCCGCCGACCGAGCGGATCTCGTCCGGCTGCATGTCGAGGAACGGCAGGCGGCGGAGATCGGCCCGATAGCCGGTGGCGGCGATGACGTGATCCGCCGCGAGATGGACCGGCCGCTCGGTGGTGTTGACCGACAGCCCCACCTCGTCCGCGCGCACGTCGATGTCGCGCAGCTCGCCGGTATAGACCGGTATCACGCCGTCCACGCGGTGCTTGATCCAGCCGGACCCGGCGGGACCGAACAGGCCATAGGCCTTCTGGTGGCGCATGCTCTGCGGCAGGTAGGAAAACCCGTGCGGCATCTCGGACCAGAACCAGGTGCGCCAGCCTGGCCCGAGGCCGAAATTGGGACGCCGTATGCGCCGCCACGTGCTGCGGCGCGCATTCGCATTGTCCTCATTGGCGGGATCGTACCACAGCAGCTTCCGCCGCGTCAGCATGGCGACCTCGGCGCCCTGCTCGTTGAGCAGGGCAGCGGTCTCGCACGCGGACTGGCCGGCGCCGAGGACGACCACGCGGCGTCCCCGGAACTTGGCGAGATCGTGATGCGCCGAGCTATGCGACAGCATCGATCGCGGCACCGCGGCGAGGCTGTCCGGGACATGGCTCAGCGACAGCAATCCGCTCGCCACGACCACCTTTTGGGCCGAGAGCCGTTCACCGGTGTCCAGCAGGAGGTCGAAGCCATTGCCGGCGCGGGCAAGCCTGACGACCTGCGCCTCCTCCACCTCGCCGACATAGCGGCGCTGGAACTCCCGCCCGTACTCCGCCAGCACCTCCGCGGGAACCCGCAGGCCGATATGCGAATAGTCGGTCCGCCCGGTCTCGCGGTAGAATCGCTCCAGCGGGAATGCATCGCCGGGCGCGGACAGATTGCTGGCGAAGGCATCCGATTTGAGCGTCAGCCCCTTGGGCGTGTGATCCCGCCAGAATCCCATCGGCGTGCCGAACGCCCGGACCGGAACACGCAGACCACGCAGATGCGCTGCGACGGACAGCCCGTAGGGTCCCGCACCGATCACGGCAACTTCAACCACTCACATCCTCCGTTCCCGGACCCATTCTCCGCTTGTCACCTGCGCCGCCGATCGGGTTCGCGATGAGGCCGGCTCAATATGGGCGGAGGCGAGCATTCAGGGATACACAGTCGCAAATTAGTGCATCGATGCGCCTTCAGCTCGCATCGAGTGCGAGATGAATAACCTATTTTTCCTCTGAATACAATATATTGGATGGGCCGGAGGCCGGCCCGGGGACATGCTCGGGGGAGGCCGGCCGGGGGAGGGTCGAACCCACCCCCATCCCGTCCCTGTCAGACCGCGTGGACCTTCGCCTCCCGCGCCCAATAACGCAGCGCACGGCACGCCTCAACGAAGCGTCTGGCGTCCGCCGGCGCCTTGAGCGCGACGAAGCCCTCGTCCATTTCCACCACCCCGGCCTTCTGCATCAGCGGCTTCGCAGCCTCGGCATAGGCGACGAACTTCGCATGGGCATAGGCGTCGCTGATGAAGTCCTTCGCGGTCGCCTCCCCGGCCAGCAGTGCCGCACCCTGCTCGGAGAGCAGGAGCGCCACCGCGTCATACAGCACCGAAGGCCCGCCATTGATCTTCTGCTGCGCCGGGATGGTCTTGCCGTCGCTCGCGGTGACACCGCCGATCTTGGGGGCGATCAGTTCCAGCATCGCGCCCTCGGCCGCGACGGCCTCTTGCAGCGCGGCGAGCAGCCCGGCTTCCACCCCGTCCGTGACCAGCGCGCCGACCTTGCGGCCCTTGAAGCTCTTCGGCCCGTTCCGCAGGATGCTGAGCGCGGGCGATTGCGGCAGGTCCGTCAGCACCGCGCGCGCGGGCGGCGCCGCCTCGGGCATCTTCTGCAATCCCAGACCATCCGCCACCTTGCGCGCCAGGTCCTCGTCCACATTGCGCAGATGGGAGACCATGCGGGTGCGGATCGCGGGAGTTTCCACCTTGCTCAGCTCGAAGACGAACGCGTCCTTGATATGCGTCTGCTCGACCGGAGTTTGGCTCGTGTAGAACTGCCGCGCCTGGCTGTAATGGTCCGCGAACAGCTCGGCGCGGACGCGCCGCTTCTCGCCGCTTTCCTGCGCGGGGTAGCTGCGATATCCGCGCTCGGCGGACTCGCGCGGGCCGCTGCCCCAGGAATTCGGCTCGTAGTTCGCCCGACCCTTGGGGTTGTGGAACGCCATGTGCCCGTCCTGCTGGAAATGGTGGAACGGGCATTTCGGCGCATTGATCGGCAGATGGGTGAAGTTCGGGCCGCCCAGCCGCTTCAGCTGCGTGTCGAGATAGGAGAAGTTGCGTCCCTGCAGCAACGGGTCGTTGGTGAAGTCGATGCCCGGGACGATGTTCTGCGTGCAGAACGCCACCTGCTCGGTCTCGGCGAAGAAATTGTCCACCACGCGGTCCAGCACCAGCCGGCCGACCTTACGGATCGGGATGGTCTCTTCAGGAATGATCTTGGTCGCGTCCAGCACGTCGAATTCGAACTTGTCGGCGAAATCCTCGTCGAAGAGCTGCAGCCCCAGCTCCCATTCCGGATAGTCGCCGGCCTGGATGGCGTTCCAGAGATCGCGGCGGTGGTAGTCGGGGTCCGCCCCATTGATCTTCAACGCCTCGTTCCACACCACCGACTGCATCCCAAGCTTCGGCTTCCAGTGGAACTTGACGAAGGTGGATTTCCCTTCGGCATTGACCAGCCGGAACGTATGCACGCCGAAGCCTTCCATGAACCGGAGAGAGCGCGGGATCGCCCGGTCGGACATGACCCACAGCAGCATGTGGACGGACTCCGGACTGAGCGAGACGAAGTCCCAGAAATTGTCATGCGCCGACGCCGCCTGCGGGAAGCCGCGGTCGGGTTCCTGCTTCACGGAATGCACGAAGTCGGGGAACTTGATCGCGTCCTGGATGAAGAATACCGGGATGTTGTTGCCGACGATGTCCCAGTTGCCCTCCTTGGTATAGAGCTTCACCGCGAAGCCGCGCACGTCGCGCGGCAGGTCCGATGATCCCTTGTTGCCGGCCACGGTGGAGAAGCGAAGGAAGGCCGGCGTCCGCTCGCCCTTGCGCTGGAAGATGTCGGCGCGCGTGATGTCGGACAGGGACTTGTAGGTCTCGAAGTAGCCGTGGGCGCCGAAGCCGCGCGCGTGGACCACGCGCTCGGGAATGCGCTCGTGGTCGAAATGGAAGATTTTCTCGCGGAAGTGGAAATCCTCGAGCAGGGTCGGCCCGCGCGCGCCGACCCGCAGCGAATTCTGGTCATCCGACACCGGAACGCCCTGCTGCGTGGTCAGCACCGGCGCGTCGCCCTCGGCGACCTGGTGGGTTTCGCCACCGGGCCCGCGAAGGATGTTCGCGTCGGCCAGCTGTACGGGCGTCAGGTTATCGGGGCGGGACTGGGCGGCCATGGTGCAATCTCCTGATCCGCTGGTTATGGAGGGTCTGATGTCGCCTCGCACTGCCTCGAACGGGCCGAGCACACCCGTCACACGCGCGAAGGCCTGCGGCATGGATTGGACGTGGGCATAAAACCCTCCCCTGCCGTCGCGGTTCCACCGCGCGCCCTTCCGGCCTATCTCCCGGGAAGCACGCGGAACAGGTCAGGAATTAGGGCCATTGATGGGGTGAACGGCCCCTGCGACGGCATCGGCCAGGGCAACATCGAGATGAACCGGATTGTGGATGGTGTTGGCCACCGGCGACCGCAACGTCACATAGGCGATCAGCGCCCTCAGCATTTCGCTGGGGGCATCCGCGTCCATATGGACTACAACCCGCACGCTTTCGAAGCCGAGGGGCTTCGGCCTGCCATCACCGGCACCTCGCGTCGCGATGGGGTGGATGTCGGCCTCGAGTTCCAGTTCGAGCTGCCGGACCGGAATGCGCTGCGCCATGGCATGGGCATGAATACCGACCGCGAGGCACGAACCGAGAGCCGCGAGCAGTGCCTCCGAGGCATTCGGCGCGATGTCCTCGTCCAGCAGCCCCACGGATGCGACTTCCGCCACCAGATGGGGTGGCAAGTCACGAATGTAGTTGAGTTGCTGAAAGCGGCCCTGGGCGACGGTACGGCACCGCAGCGTCCGAACCGATGCGATGTCGTCCTGGCCGTCGGCTTCGGGTGCGGTCCTGTCGCACCCTGTCAGGGGCGGGTCGGCCGTCGGAAGGGGCGGTGTCGTCATGGTGCTTCCCTCGTTGCGTCCGGAGGCGGCCAGGAAGGTCACGTTGCTCGTACGGTGACGTGCAGGTACAAAGCCGCCGGCCTCGACGGACGGAACGATAGATGGGGGGCGGCCTGGCGCGGTGAGAGGACCAATGCCGGCCAGTCGGAATGCGAAAACGCGGGGCGAGGGTCCATGCTCGATTGGGACGATCTTCGTTTCTTCCTGGCCATAGCCCGACGCGGCAATCTCTCGGCAGCCGCCAAGGATTTGCAGGTGGCCCAGTCCACGGTCGGCCGACGGCTGACATCGCTGGAAGCCAGCCTCGGCGTCCGTCTGCTCAACCGGACACCGGACGGGTATGTGCCGACATTGGCCGGGGAAAGCGTCCGCGCGCAGGCCGAGCGCGTCGAAGTCGAGGCATTGAGCGTCGAACGCAGCGTCGGCGGCTACGACACGCGGCTGGCGGGCCTTGTCCGCGTCGCCTGCTGCGATGCCATCGCCAGCCACATCCTGGCGCCCGGCCTCGCTGCGCTCAATGCGCGACACCCCGACATCATGATCGAACTGCTCCCGCATCCCCGCGAGCTGAGCCTGGCCATGCGCGACGCGGATGTCTCGGTGCGGACGACGCAACCCGGTCAGCACGACCTCGTCGTGCGGCGAATCGGTTGCGTGGAATTTGGGCTCTATGCCAGCCCCGCGTATCTGGAGCGTCATGGAGAGCCGGACTTCGCGGCGGGCTGCCCCGGCCATCGGCTGATCACGCAGGTCGATGACATCACGGACGCGCCGCAGGCGGGCTGGCTCGCCGAGCTGACGGGGCGGGCCGTGGTGGGATTGCAGACCAGCAGCCACGAGGCCGCCGTGTCGGCGGCGCTTCGCGCCGGCGGTTTGGCCTGTCTGGCCCGCTTCCGCGCCGACCGCGAAGCCGGTCTGACCCGGATCGCTACCGCCTCCCCGGTGCCGAGCGCCGATCTGTGGCTCGTGGTGCATCGCGACAGCCGGCAAACGCCGCGCGTGAGACTCGCCTTGACCGCGATCGCCGAAACGGTCCGCGCGCTCGCCGACAGCTTCCATCCTGTCGACGACGGCTCCAATTTCGCATAACGAGTCGCCGCATTTCGGCGGGAGCCGCCACCCTTTCATGCCTATTTGACGTTTGCCGTTTCGAGCGACGATTTCGGACGCCGGGAAATGGCGCAAGCGGCCCACGGGCGCAGCTCGGGCCCGTCTTTGCGCGCGCAGGAAGCGACAATCGATCGAACCCGAAGCGAACATACCGGCAGCCCGGAACAGAGCCACGCGAAACCAGGAGTCATGAGCATGTCATCTGCAATGTCACACGCGAGCCAGGAAAACATCGTTGCTGTTTTCGACACGGAAGCGCACGCCGATGCGGCGGTGCGCGACCTGAAGGCAGCCGGTGTTCCGGACCGCGACATCAGCCGCCACGCGAAAGCGACGATGGGCGGCGTCGAGACCGAGGCCGGTGCTCCGGCCGAGCAGGGCTTCTGGGGCCGGCTGTTCGGCGCCGAGCCGCCGGTACAAGACAGGACCGTCTATGACCGCACGGTCGAGAGCGGCGGCGCTGTCGTGGCAGTCCGGATGCAGGATTCGAGCGACGATGGCAGCCGGATTCTGGCGATCCTGGAGAGGCATGATCCAATCGACGTGGACGAACGCGCGGCCCGTTACGGGCTGACGACGGAGATCGGCACGACCGCAACGATGGGACCGCCACCGCCGCTCTGGCGTTACCGAAACCGGCAACGACCAGGTGATCCAGCTCTCCGAGGAGCATATCGAGGTCGGCAAGCGCGCCGTCAATCGCGGCACGACCCGGCTGCGTCGCTACACGGTCGAGACGCCGATCGAGGAGAATGTGAGACTGCGCGAGGAGACGGTCTCCATCGAACGCCGGCCGGTCAGCGGCACCGCCGCTGTCGGCCCCGACGCTTTCACCGACAGGGTCATCGAAGTGACCGAGACCCGCGAGGAGGCGGTTGTCGCCAAGACCGCCCGGGTCAAGGAGGAGGTGGTGATCCACAAGGACGTGAACGAGCGCGTGGAGACGGTGCGCGACACGGTTCGCCGTGACGAGGTGGAGGTCGAGAAGGTTCCGGGCACCACTCGGACAACGGAGTACGTCGAGACCACCGAATCGAGGCCGGCCAGGTCGAGCGACCCGCGCGCACCGAAGATTCTGACAGCACGGTTCCCATCGGCCCGGGCCGCCTGGTGCGGCCCGGGCCTTCGCGCGGAGAAACCCATGTCCACCACACAACCCTATGGCGGGATGCCGAACGGCCGATTGCCCTCGGAGGGCGGGTCTCTCGCCTACGAGACGGAGCGGCATTTCGACTCCGCCCACATCCATCGCCGGATCTCCTGGCCGGCGCTGTTCGCCGCCGTCTTCGTCGCCATCGCGATCGAGCTCATGCTCAGCATCCTGGGCGTCGCTGTCGGCCTCGGATTTGTCAGCCCGGAGGCCGGAGCCACCCCGCACGCCAGCAGCCTGGGCATCGGCGCCGGCGTCTGGTGGTTCGTCAGCACCCTGATCGCGTTCGGGATCGGCGGCTTCGTGGCGGCGTGGCTTGCCGGCATCACGGCACGGTTCGACGGCGTGCTGCACGGGGTGGTGACCTGGGCGATCGCCACCATGGTCGTCGTCTATCTGCTCACCACGGCGCTCGGCGGACTGCTTGGCGGAGCGTTCTCGCTGGTCGGCAGCGGCCTCTCCGCGGCCGGCGCCGGCGTCAAGGCGGCGGCACCCCAGGTGGCGCAAGCCGCCGGGGTCACGCCGGAGATGCTGCAAGGCCAGGCCCAGGCCTATCTGCAGCCCACCGACCCCGATCCGGCGACGATGAGCCCGCAGGACGCCCAGAAGGCGATCGCCACGGAGCTGCCGACCTACGTTGCCGGCGGCGCGGGTGCCGCCGCGGCGAAGGACCGGATCATCGCGATCATGGCGGCGCAGATGAAGGTCAGCAAGGACGATGCCACCAAGCGCTTCGACCAGCTCCAGGCGCGCGCGACGCAGACCAAGAACCAGGCGATCCAGACCACCGAAACGGCGGCGACCACCAGCGCCGGAGCCGCTTCGACAGGATCGTACCTGATCTTCGGCGTGCTGCTGCTCGACCTCATAGCGGCCGCCATTGGCGGTTCGCTGGCTGTCCAGCGGCGGACGCTGCTGACCGAGCGCGTTGGTCCGGGACAGACGCTGCGTGGCTAGGGAGCGCCGCTACTATCAACATCAGTTCCAGGAGGTATGAATGGGTTTGCTCGATGACGTGATGGGAGGCATCGCCGGCAAGGCCGGAGGCGCCTCCTCGATCCAGGGAGTCCTGATGGGGCTGCTTGGCCAAGGCCAGGCCGGAGGGGCAGCGCAAGGCGCGTCAGGCGGTGCAGCCGGCGGCCTGGGCTCCCTGATCCAGCGCTTCGAGGGGGCAGGGCTCGGCAACATCGCTCAGTCGTGGATCGGCAACGGTCCCAACCAGCCGATCACGCCCCAGCAGCTGCACGGCGCGCTTGGCGATGACCAGGTGCAGAGCATGTCCGCGCAGTCGGGCATCCCGACGCACGACCTGCTCGCGCAACTCAGCCAGCATCTTCCCGGCATCATCGATCGTCTGACCTCCGGCGGTCGCCTGCCGTAGGCTCTCGCCGTGATGCCCGCGCTTGTCGCGGGCATCACGGCCGAGGATGACGTAGTCACGACCGGCGCGGCCTGGACAGCCCCATCGGCGGCCCTCTATTCCAGGCGCCGCCGACTCACGGAGGATCGTCATGCCCGGTTTCACAACGTCCCGCCGCACCAATCCTCAGGCTGTCCAAGGACAACGTCCTTGATAGCGACAGCTAGCTAGCTTTGCAGGTCGATGGGGGTCGGCATGCCGGCGCTAGCCTCGTTACTCGTGGTTGGAGAGGGTGGTGCTCGCGAGCTACCGTTTTCTCGACTGGGCGCCAGGCAGTTTCCAGCCTCGATAGAGTGCCATTAGACGCAGGAACACGCAGAGTGCGACCCCGGCCAGGGCGACGACGGTCGGCGGCAACCCGGCCTCGCTGCCCGCGACCACCACCAGCGCGCCCGCCAGCGCGGCAACAGCATAGATGTCCGAGCACAGGACGGTCGGCACCTGTGCCGTCAGGACATCGCGCACCATGCCGCCGCCGATGCCGCTGACCATGCCCAGGACGGCCGCCATAGGCCAGTTGATCCTGTAATCCAGAGCTTTCTGGGTCCCGGCCACGGCGAAGACCCCGAGCCCGGCCGCGTCGAAGAACAGGACCGGGTGCTGCAACCGGTCGAGCAGCTTGTAGAAGCGAAAGACCAGCAGCCCGGCTACGACGGCCAGGGCCAGGTTGTGCCAGCTCGCGACGGAGGCGGGCGGGACGGCGCCGATCAGCACGTCCCGCGTGATGCCGCCCACCACGGCGGTGACGAAGGCGAGCACCAGCACACCGAACAGGTCCATGCCGCGCTGCACGCCCAGCGCCGCCCCGCTGATCGCGAAGACGAAAGTGCCGACGAGATCGAGTATCCTGACCAGCAGGACCGCCGGTTCGATGGCACTCAGTGTCCATCTGGGAACATCTTGCGTCATCTGAGTTGCTTGTGGTCCGGTGGCAGGGGCCGATCCGTGAGGGGCGCAGAGTGTGGACGACCGAGAACCGCGGCCGCTACGACCGCAGCAAGCTGCGCTACCCGAGTGACCTGACCGACGCGGAGTGGGCGTTCATCGAGCCGCTGATCCCACCCGCCAAGCGTGGCGGCAACAAGCGCACGGTGGACGTGCGCGAGGTCGTCAACGGGGCCTTGTATATCTTGAGCGCGGGCTGCCAGTGGGCGGCGCTGCCCAAGGACCTGCCGGCGCGCAGCACAGTGTGGGACTACTTCCGGCGCTGGGACGACGAGGGCACGCTCGACCGCATCCACCACGCGCTCTATGTCCAGTGCCGCGAGCAGGCCGGGCGAGGCTTGCCAAAGGTTCCATTCGGCGCAGCCGGATGGAATGGCAAGACGAGGGGCGAGGCAAGTCCCTCGGCGGCAATCATCGACAGCCAGAGTGTCAAGAGTGCGGAAAAGGGGGGCGCTCGGTCGATCCGTCGGGGTATGACGCAGGCAAGAAGATCAAGGGCAAGAAGCGGCACGTCCTCGTCGATACGCAAGGTCTGCTGATGCAAGCCATCGTCCACGCCGCCGATGTCCAGGATCGCGACGGTGGCGTGCTGCTGATGGGCGCCCTGTTCGGTCTATTCCCGTTCCTGCTCAAGCTCTACGCCGACAGCGGCTATCAGGGGCCGAAGTTCCAAGCTGGGCTGAAGGCGGCGTGCCGCCGGGTCAACCTGGAGATCGTCAGGCGCTCCGATGCCCGCAAGTTCGTCGTCCTGCCCAAGCGATGGATCGTCGAGAGGACGATCGGTTGGCTCAACCGCTGTCGCCGCCTCGCCAAAGACTGGGAGTGCCTCAACCGCAACGCACTCGCCTTCCTGCGCTGGGCCTCCGTTCGCGTGATGATCAGAAGACTCTGCCAGCAAACACTATGATCCCGGATGGACACTGAGGACTGTTCCTCCCCAGCCGCCAGCCAGGCGCCCGCGGCGGCGAGCATCGCCTCGATGCCGGTGCGCAGCGTGGGGTGGATCACCGGCGCGAAGTCTGGCGCGTGATTGGCTGGAATCTCGTCGAGCTTGCCCGCCTGCGCGGCCGCCTTGAACCTTTCCGGATCGATGCCGCCCACCACCCAGAACGCCGCCGGCACGTTCCAGGCGGCGCCGAACAGGCCGAAATCCTCGCTCGCCGTGGCAGGCTCGATCTCATGCATCCGGTCGATGCCGAAATGGCGCTCCAGGGCAGCCACCACCTTGCGCGTGGCAGCCTCGTCATTGCGGGTCAGCGGGTATTCGCTCAGGACAGAAAACTCCGGCGGCTTCGGCGCGCCCGATGCCGTGGCCTCCGCCTCCAGAATGCGCTTGGTCGCGTCCAGCACCCGGGCGCGTACCTGGTCCTTGAAGGTGCGGATATTGAGCCGGAGCAGGGCCCGGTCCGGAATGACATTCTCGCTCATTCCCGCTCGGAGGGTGCCGACCGTGACCACGGCGCCGTCCGTCATGGCCACCTCCCGCGACACCACCGTCTGTAGGCGCATGACGGCGGCGGCCGCCATCACCACAGGGTCGATGCTCTTCTGCGGCATCGACCCATGGGCGCCGCGGCCAAATAGCGTCACCTCCCAACTGTCCCCGGCCGAGAGCATGGTCCCAATACGCCAGCCGATCTGCCCGGCGCTGAGCGGCATCACGTGCTGGCCCAGCGTCACGTCCGGCTTGGGGAAGCGCTTGACCATTCCATCCTCGATCATGGCGCGGGCGCCCTGGGCGGTCTCCTCCCCGGGCTGGAACACCGCCATGACGGTGCCGTGCCACTGGCCGCGGTTCTCGGCCAGGATGCGTGTCGCGCCCATCAGCCAGACGACATGCATGTCATGGCCGCAGGAATGCGCGATCGCGGTGGCCTGGCCGAAACGGTCGGTGCCGGTTGCCTGGCTGGCATAGGGCAGGTCCGTGCTCTCCTCGATCGGCAGCGCGTCCATATCGGCGCGCAGCAGCACCGTCGCGCCATCCCCGTTGCGCAACAGCCCGACGACGCCGGTGCCGCCGACGCCCTCCGTGACATCGTAGCCATGCTTCCGCAGCCAGGCGGCGGCGATGCCCGCAGTGCGGCGCTCCTGCATCGAGAGCTCGGGGTGTGCGTGAATGTCCTTGTACGCCGTCTCCAACTCGGCCAGCAGGTCCTTGGATGGGCCTTGGCGGCATTGAGGGTGCCAAGGGTAGTATATGCGGGCTTGCAGCCGCGAATGGTGCCACCTTCTTCCAACTCGAGATTACCGATGTCGTGCAACTCGTAAGGGCCATGCACCGCCTGCGAGTAGTAGCTGTTGTCAATCATCGCTTCCAGAACTCATTTAAATTCGAGGGTGAAGGGCAGCCGCTGCCCTTCACCCTTGCCACTTCTACGGTCTCCTAGGCGAGTTCGAATCCCTCGTAGCCCTTGGCAGCGACCTCGTCGCACTTTTTCCGATAGCCGCCGACACCTTCCGGCCCCAGATAGGGCAAAAAGACCCTTGGCTTGCCGGAAATGTTGGCGCCCATGTACCAGGAATTCGCTCTGGTCATCAGCGTTTGGCTGACGATCTCATTGACATGCGCAACCCACTGATCCTGCGCTTGGGGTGTCGCCTCGATGGTGGTCTTGCCGGCCTTGCGCATCGTGTCGATGCAGTCGGTGATCCACTCGACATGCTGCTCGATCGACACCGGCATGTTCGATAGCACCGACGGGCTCTGCGGGCCGGTGATGGTGAAGAAGTTGGGAAAGCCGGCAATCGCAATGCCAAGATAGGTGTGCGGACCGTCTGCCCATTGCTCATCTAGCGTGCGGCCGCCGCGGCCTTTCACGTTCAGCGCCGTCAGCGGGCCGGTCATGGCATCGAAGCCGGTGGCGAACACGATGATGTCGAATTCGTATTCCTTGCCGCCTGCCCGAATGCCCTTCTCGGTGATGTCCTCAATGGCGCCATCGGTGCTGGCGTCGACCAGTAGCACGTTGTCCTTATTGAACGTCTCGTAGTAGTTGGTGTCCAGCGGCTGGCGCTTGGTGCCGTAGGGGTAACCCTTCGGTATGAGCTTTTCGGCAACCACCGGGTCCTTCACGGTCTTGCGGATCTTGCGCTTGATGTAGTCGGCGCAAAGGTCGTTGGCCTCCTGGCTGAAAAACATGTCTTGGTAGTTGGCCAGCCAGAAGGCGAAACCCCCAGCGTCCCACATCCTGTCGAACTCACGCTCCCGCTCCTCGGGCGTAACGTCTAGTGCCGATTTGGGGATGAAGTAATGCTCCTGGCCAAAGAACAATTCGCGGATGCGCTTGACCACGCCATCATAATCCGCCTTGCGCGCCGCGACCAAGTCGGGGTCCACTTTGCCGTTGCGCGCCGGCACGCAGTAGTTGGCGGTGCGCTGAAAGACGGTGAGTTGCTTCGCCTGCTGCGCGATTTCGGGAATGGCCTGCACCGCGGTGGCGCCGGTGCCGACCACGGCAACGCGCTTGGCGGTGAAGTCAACACCAGTATGAGGAAAGCGGCTCGTGTGGTACCACTTGCCCTTGAATGTCTTAAGTCCCTTGAACGGCGGAATGTTGGTGTCGGACAGGGTACCCACAGCGGCAATGAGGTAAGGTGCCGTGACCTCTTCGCCTTTGTCGGTGCGCACTCTCCACAGATTGTTTGCCTCGTCGAATTCGGCCCCGGTCACGCGCGTGTTGAACTGGATGTCGCGCTTGAGATCGTGGCGTTTGGCCACGTGCTCGAGATAGCGCAGGATTTCGGGCTGCTCAGGATAGCGTTCGGACCATTCCCACTCCTGCAGTAGTTGTTTGTCCCAGGTGAAGCAATAGATGTAGGAATCAGAATCGCAACGCGCGCCGGGGTAGCGGTTCCAGTACCAGGTGCCGCCGACGGTTTCGCCGGCTTCATAAACTCGCACTTTTAGCCCCAATTTGTCCCTCAGCGACTTCAGCATGTGCAGGCCGGAAAAGCCTGCGCCGATCACGACAGCGTCAAAGTTCTCAGTTGCTTTAGCCATTTGCCCCTCCGACTTGCTTTTGGGTTAAACGACAGATTAGCGCGGTGCCGCGTATCGCCGAGCCCGCCTGCGGCCATTGGAAGCAACCCAGCCGCCAGCCGACCAGAAAATTACAAGTAATGCCCGGTATTATCGCCGAAAACTTAGGCGAGCAATCCCTGCGGCGCCGCGACAGCAGGTCACGGTCTTCTCGCGATAGGGCGCCGAAAATCCACTTTGGGCCAGCCCGTGACGGATGCGCTTTCAGGATCGCGGGGTGCTGGCCACGGGTGCCGGCAGCGGGATCGGCCAGCAGATTTGCTATGCGGCGGCCGGGGAAGGCGCGCGGGTGGCAGTGGGCGATCTGGACCTGGAACGTGCCCAGGCTACCGCGACGGAGATCAGCCGGGGCGCGGGCGACGCGCACGCTTTCCAGGCCGACGTGGCCGATCCGGAATTGGCGACGCGCTTCGTCGACGCAGCCGCAACGGCGCTTGGCCGGCTGGATGCGCTG